>CAZWLN010000001.1:0-261139 GCA_964634885.1 uncultured Hyphomicrobiales bacterium
TTTTTTACAGGAGGAAAGCCAACGCAGTCTGAAACACGGCGGTGTCCTCTTTCGACAAGGTCGAGAGCAATTGCGCTTTTACCGATGCCGCTTTTGCCGACAAACAGGATGCCGACGCCGTAAACGTCAACAAAGGAGCCGTGAACGACAGACTGGATTGAGAACTGGTCGTCGAGGAACTCAGAGACGATTGAAAACACCTTTGTTGTGTCGTAAGGCGAATTGATGACGGCGATGTTAGACTCAACCGCAATCGACAGGAGTTCTTCGTCGAGATTGTTACCGTTTGTTACGACAATGCAGGGAACGGGAAACTGTGTAAGGTTCCTGAAAGCCTTAACCCTCTCTTCTTTACTCAGGCTTGTAAGGTAAAAGTACTCAGTGTTGCCGAAAATCTGCACCTGTTTGAAGTTAAAGAGTCCTACATAACCGGCGAGGGCTAATTGAGGCCTGTAGATGTGCTTGTTCAGAACCTTGTTCTGAAGGCCGGCAGTCCCGGTTGCTGTTTCGAACTTTGCAGGAGCCTGTAACAGAGTCTCTACGGTAATGTATTCCTGCTTCAGAATCTGTAAGTCTTTAAATACGCTCATATCAATTTATCAAATAAATAAAAGTTTAAGATTAAAATTAATAAAAAAGGGGCAATTTCCAAGCCCCTTTTATTTAAAATGAATAATATATTTCAAATTCGTAAACAAATTACGGTTAAGAAACCGGTTTGGTTACTTTTGTTTTCCATTTCTTAAGTTGCCTGATCATCTTATCTGAAGCCATGTTCAAACTCTTGCCGAAATCCTCGGTATTCTCCCGGGAGATGAATGTATTGCCCTGGACGTTTACTTTAAACTCCACAACGTTGTCAACGTCATGGATGAACTCAATGTTTGTGCTGATTATGCCGTCGTAAAACTTATTGAACTTGTTAGCCTGCTCTAAAGCGGCTTCCTGTAAATCCTGCCTTGCTTTGAGATGCCTGAATGTTACTGATGTTTGCATAAAAACCTCACTTTACAAAAACATTAAGAATCAGTTCCGGTTTGGAGTCGGAACCGTGCTTGGTTTGTGATGGAAAATTTATATATGTATGTTTTGAAAACAAATTATCCGGTTTAAAGGTTGATAATTGTGTTATTGCTATCTATTTTTTCAGTTCTTTGCTTCAATCTTTCTCCCCCCTCATTTTTTCTCTACATCTTTCTTACTTTTAATTTCGGAAACGTTCATAATATCTTTAGTACGTTTCCCAAAATATTTTTTTCCTTATGCTATAGATAGTTTTAGTCCCGAAAATATTTTATTAAAACCAGTCAAGTATTGTAACGAGTGTTTTCTTCAGGTCTTTACGATGCACGATCATGTCTGCAAATCCATGGTCCATTACGAATTCGGAGCGCTGGAATCCCTGGGGCAGCTTCTTGCGTATTGTCTGCTCGATGACACGCGGGCCTGCAAACCCGACAAGGGCTCCCGGTTCGGCGATGTTCAAGTCCCCGAGCATGGAAAAGGAGGCTGTCACCCCTCCGGTTGTCGGGTCCGTAAGGATGGAAATGTAAGGTATCCTGTTCTCTGCCAGTTCGGCTATTGCCGCGCTTGTCTTGGCCATCTGCATCAACGAAAGGGCTGCCTCCTGCATCCGTGCGCCCCCGGAAGCGCTGACCAGCAACAGGGGAATCCTGTGCTGAAGTGAATGGCGTGCTGCCCTGACAATCTTTTCTCCGACGACGGATCCCATGCTTCCGCCGATGAAATTGAAGTTCATGCAGCCGAAGGATACGTGCCTGCCGTCGATTGTACCGTAGCCGGTGGTAATGGCTTCGTTTACCCCCGTTTTGGAATAGCTTTCCCTGATCCTGTCGGTGTAGGGTTTGTTGTCGGTGAAAGCAAGAGGGTCGGCAGGCCTCATCTTTGTTTCTGTTTCGGTAAAGCTGCCTTCGTCGAAAAGTATGTCAATGTAGTTACCGCTTCCAATGCGAAAATGATAATTGCATTTGAAACAAGTGTAGTAATCTTCTTCTAATTGCTTTTTAAACAACACTTCACTGCAAGACGGGCATTTTGTCCATAAGCCGTCCGGCATCTCTTTCTGCTTTGTCTCCTGTATGTTTTTGGCTGACCTTAAAAACCAAGCCATCAATTACCTCAATTTTTCAATAAACATATCAAACGCAAAGATAGAAATTATCCTTAGCATTTTCAAGAAATATTATTTTACCGGTGTCGTAATTACCACTTCGACAGTCCTGCAATAGAACCTGCCTTCGGGAATGCTGTTGTCGTAGAGCAACTGGCTGCCACCAACGCCCTTCAGTTCATTGGGGGTAACAGCCATGGCTGTCGCCGTCGATTTGGCACGAGCGTCGGAAAGCTTGCGGTTATACTCGGCGTTGCCCAGAAGGTCGGTGTATCCGGTAATCTTCACATAGGAATCGGGTTTGATGCGTTGCTTCAGGAAATCGACAATACTTTTGTT
Source organism: uncultured Hyphomicrobiales bacterium (assembly GCA_964634885.1). Classification (GTDB taxonomy): domain Bacteria; phylum Bacteroidota; class Ignavibacteria; order Kapaibacteriales; family UBA2268; genus DAINRZ01. The sequence goes on from CAZWLN010000001.1 coordinate 2,471, forward strand.
GGTACCACGAATATCGGATTTGTCGAGGTCAAACAAGATGAGGTTGTAACGTTCGACGGTTTTGAACTCGGTCTGTTCGCTTGTCTTATCCCTGATGGTCAGGTAATCGACATTAATGGACTTAGGTTTGGAGTGGGCAGTAGTGCCTTTACTGTCTGTGACCTCAAGGGCATAAGCGACGGGTGTATTGTCTCTTGGGGTGGTTTTCTTTTCCTGGTTAATATTCCAGTCAACGTTTGAGGGCACCTCGTTGTTACCTGAAAACTCCTTAAGTACTGTTTTTCCTTGTTTTGCTACAATCGTCCATTTGCTTACGGGTGTTTCCGTTTTAACTTCAGGCAGGAAGCGGCAGATTGACGGGCTAACAGTGCGGGAGGTGTCGCTAAGCTTAAACAGCGGCTGAAGTATTGCCGGTTCGTCGGAGGTAATCTCCACTCTTCTGTTTTCTTCTATCTTCTCAACACCCGAGTTGGGTTTCAGCTTCTCGTCCCTGATTTTAATTTCCATTCTCGACGGGTCAACAGACCAGACTTCCTGCAGGTAATCCCTGATTGTTACAGCTCTTTTCATCGGTACGCCTTCGTTTTCCTTCGTTGTACCGACACTGGAATTGAGGGCAGTAAGAGTCAGTTTCGCGCCGGGATTGGAATTCATCCTGGACCCTATAATGTTCAGCAGTTCGTAGTAAATCGGCAGTGTCTCATAAATATCCAGGTCTTTGGGATTGAACCGGGAAGCAGAGGCTTTGTCGCGTTTCTTGTACCTGCCGGGCAGTTTGCTGTCGTTTTCATCGAAGAAAACATAATTTAGCAGCGGAAAGTTCTTAGTGTCGGTAACAAATTCCTCAACTTTAAATTTATCTGCTTTTACAGGATTGCCCTTTTCATCTATTCCTGTAATATTGATGTCTGCTGTGATTTCGGGTTTCTTCGGTACCAGGATAGTATCTGTCCGGTACTTTGTCTCGACAACAGTCAGCAACTCCCTGTTGAAATAATCGCTGAAAATGGAGGTCGAATCGAAAACAGATTTCTCTTTTCCTTTAACAATCTCCGGGGCCTTAACCAACAGGCTGGGCTGGACGACGGTGTCGGTCCGGGGGACGAATTTGTAATCCCTGATGGCCGGTTCTTCAGGTTTGACCGGGGCAAATTTAAAGGAGAGGCCTGCTTTGAAGGTGTTGACTGTCCATTTCTCAGAGGCGGTGTCAACAAGCGATGTTAATCCAAGATGATAGGAAAGCTCAGGTACGAGGAACATTGTCCGGTTTCTGTTCAGGGGCAGTTCATAGGCAATTCTGCCGGTAATCCCGAGCAGCAGGGAAGGGGCATTGGGGATGTCCCCGTCGTTGTCGAGGTATGATTTTGTACCGTCGGCGTAAGTAACCCCGTCGGAAGGAGAGATGATCTCTTCGCGTTGTTCGAATGATTTACCGACAAGGAAGCCAATGTTCAATCCTGCGCTGATATACAAATCTTTAAACAGCCGGTATCCGATGTTTGGTTCCAGCGCAATTTCGGACAGTGAAGCGTCGATGGTATGGCGAATGATACCGGGTATTAAGCCTGTATTATCATTGTTTGGGAAATACTTGCCTTCATCACCTTCAAGAGTGCCTCCGAAATCCGACCAGCCGAGCCTGAACTGCAACAGCAAGCGGTCAGACAAGGGCATCTGAAAAAGGCCGCCAATGGAAAAACCGCTGCCTGAGCCTTTTTCATAGGTAGGACAGCAGTTTGGCACTTCCGGAAGCTTGTGGAAATCGGGATTGTGCATGTTGACGTTAAATGCGGCGAATATGCCCCATTTGGATGGATTATAGGGCCGGGCGTCAACTTCGAGCAGAGAATCGCGTATTGCCTTCTGGCGTTCTTCGCCGAAATTAGTGAGGATTTTCTGGCTGTATGCCGTTGTTGAGATTAATATCAGTATTATTAAACTTGATGTCCATTTAAGCATGATTACTCCATACAATCTTGTGTTAGATTATTTAGATACTGTAATTTTAACATATTTACTGGTATAGGGTGTTTCGAGAACAAGCAAATAGGCTCCGGAAGGTATATTCTCTGTGCTGAAAGCCTGCTTATGCCATCCCCTGGGCAGCTCTGATGCGAGTAAGGTGATGGTATTGTTGCCAAGTGTGTTGACAAGATAGAGCTTATGAATGCCGGTTTCAATGGTCTGGAATTCGACTTCGAATCCTGTCTCGGCGGGATTAGGTACAATATTCATCAACTTTATTGCCCCGCTCGAATTGACAAGCCTGGGATTGCCGCCTTCGTGGCATACGTTGTCGAGTGTGAATTCTCCGTCGGTTACGTTTGTAAAGGTAATCATGCCGTCAACCGGAGTAATTGTCACGGGTTCTATCGTCGTCGTTTCCCACATGTCTAAGGCTGCTCTGCAGGCAAAAGAAGCCAGTACCTGGCCTGTCTGGGCAGTAGAAGGAATGGGAACGCTCAGTGATACCAACCTGTCGTCGCCCGATTTCGTTCCGAGGTATTTAGAATCGGAAGGTATGAGGATGGAGGATTTCATTTTAAGTGTAATATTAAGGCTTTTCGCTGCATTGGCGTCAGACAGGGCTTTCGGATTGTTTAAGACAATTTCCACTGCAACTTTGTCCCCGTCGGAAGCAGTGGCAGGATTGGCCCTGATGAGGAGTTCTGCCGATGTAGAAATCGGGCCGAAAGTATATGGGTCAGATTCCGTTTCACAGCCGTACTGGTTTGATACCATTACAGTATATTGGGCTGTTTTGGAAGTATCAGGAGTATAGACCCTGTCGGTGGCTCCGTTGACGGCAGCTCCGTTCATGTACCATTGATAGGCGTCGGCAACGGATGATTCGAGGTTGTCAAGTGAAGCGCCTGTACGGGTAATGGCAGGTTTAGCCGGTTTGGGGTTGATTTTTACATTGATAAGGGCATCACTGCTTGTACCTGTTTGTGTAAATGTATGAGTTGCTTTTAATGAGCCATTACCGGCAGTACCCCAAAGCACTGTAACTGCAGCCGTACCCTGGCCTCCGGTAATTGTACCCCCAGTAACTGTCCAGTTAATTGTTGTGTTCTGGAGTGAAATGGTGCTGTAGGTTTCTGTAGCCTCTTCGCAGACAGTGTCTTTACCGTTGATCTTCAGCAGGTTTGAATTGATAGAAACATTGAGTGTGTCAATTCCGGTGCAGCCTGCTGCGTTTGTTTCCCTTACCAGAACTGTTGCCTTTCCGGGAATTTTCCATGTTACATCTGCCTGGTTACCGTTTGAGGAAGGCTGAACCGTGCCCATTGCCGCGGGTATTACTTCCCAATCATAGGTATTGCCTGCAATGAGGGGCACACTGTATGTTACTACGTCGTTGATGCCGGTGCTGCCATTGCCGGTAATAGCCGGTACAGGCCTGTCGTTAATTGTAACCGGCAGGTCTGTTGTTTCATCATAATTCTTACTTTTAATTTTCTGGTTCAGGCTGACGTTGGCTGTGCCTGCTGCCTGCCACAGGACATCGACAGTTAATCCGTCGTCGGCAGTCAGTAGTTTCCCACCTGTAACGGACCATTTGTTTACGGCTTCGTCCTTCTGTGGAGTGGAGTATGTAACAGTATCGCCGGCACAAACAGAAGCATCGCCCAGAATGGTGGGTTTCGGCATTGCGGTAATTTTGACGGAGATTGTCACCGTGTCGGCGCAACCTGTATTTTTATTGGTTACAATCAGCGTAACGGATCCTGTGCCTTCTCCTACGTCGTTCCAGGTAACATTGACGCTGTCAAGGTCATCTTCCCCGTTTTTAATTACTCCGTTATTTACTATCCATTTGAATTGTATGCTGTCATATCCGGGGGTCTTGTAAACGACGTCGCATCCCGAACAAACTTCGATATCTCCGAAAATTCCCTGGTCGGGTATGGGATTAACGAATATATCCAGGACTGTGTTGTCGCTGCATTGCGTTGCATTGTCAGTTTGAGTAAGCGTCAAAGAAGCTTTCCCTTTATTGTTCCAAATTACGGTTAGGGAAGTGCCTGTGTATGGCGGAAGATTCTTATATGTACCGTTAGTTATTTCCCATTGGCAGGAAACACCTGGTGGCGGTGTTGTGGTATATGTAAATTCTTCGTTTTGACAGAAAACAGTGTTAGAGCTTTCATTTACTACAGGTTTAGGCGATGGTTTAACTGTTACTTTGATTTTTCTTTCTGCAACGACTTTTGTCCCTTTGTCTATTACTTCAAGGAAATATGTCAGGGTACGGACCGTATCCGTCAACACGATTATTTCAGGATTGGCGGAGGCCGGGTCGTCGAGATAATCGGATGGATACCATTGGTAAGTATAACCGCCGGTGCCTCCTGTAATACTACCTTTAATACCGATCTTCGAAGGAGTGTTGGAGCAGACTACAGTATCTTTTGACGTATAGAACGACAGTGGATTGTGAAGTACATCGAGCCTCGACAGAAAGACTGTGTTCGTGTCTTTGAAGCCTGTGTAGTTCAACCCTTTAATGGAAACAGGAAAATCTTCACTTTTGGTAATTCCTGAAATTACTACAGTGGTATCGGCCATATAGCCGACGCCTAAGCCTGTCTCGTCGTTAATACCCCCGATATATGAAGAGTACGAGATAGAATAGGGAGGAGGATCGAGAAGGTTGATTTTTGCTAAAAATACGTCGCTGTTGCCGGCAAGAGTCTTTTGGAAGGCTCTCGTCGTTACAGGAAAGTCTGTTGACGAAGACAAACCGGTAAGGTAAATATTGCTGTAATTGTCTGTTGTAATTGCGTAAGCAATGTCAGAGTTCTTCCCTCCGGTGTATGTAGAAAATACGTTGGGGGAGCTGGTGTTTGTGAAATCGATCTTCGAAATGAAAATATCTTTGTCTCCTGCGGTTGTCTCACTAATGGCATTGGCAGTAACCGGGAAATTCGTTGAATTGGTATAGCCTGTAATGTAAAGCACTTCGTTCTTGTCCGCAGTCATGTCATAGGCAAAATCTACGCTGCTGCCGCCGAAGACGTATGCTTCTTTCCTGCTGGCGGCTCCTGACTGAGTTAGGTCCATTTTCAGGGCGTAAACATCGGAAATGCCGTTGGCAGGCCCTGTAGCGGTACCGGTTGCCTGGAAATCGGGGGACATGGTCTGGCCGGCAACGTAAACATTGCCGTTGTCGAAAGCTTTGATGCTGTAACCTTCATCATTATTAGCGCCGCCGTAGAAAGAGAAATAGAGCAAAGCGTTTGGCCCGGAAACAGTCTGGTCGAGCTTGATGATGACGGCATCCCAGTCATAGCCTTCACCGCGATTTGTGTAAAAGCCGTTGTTAACCGACGGCTTGAAGAAGGTGCAATTGGAGTAGCCGGTGGTATATATCATTTTATTATCGTCAACATCGATAGATGTAGTGTAAAAATACCTGTCCTCACCCATGAAAGTGGAATAGAGCAGGCTTGTACCGTCGCCACTGAGTTTAGCGATGAAACCGTCGCCGATTTTCCGGTTATAAACATCGTTCCAGCCTCCGTTTTTGTCAAATGTCAGTGCACTTATTGGGAAGTCGGCAGAGGTCGTTGTTCCGGTGATATATATATCTTTGTCTTTATCGAGAACGATGTCGTAGCCGAATTCATTTTCCTTGCCGCCGAAGAAAGTCGAGAAGACAAGCTGTTGCGCCGGAGCAAGGGTCCTGTCGGGAATGATCTTAGAGACAAATACATGAAAATTGTTGGATATTGAAATACTATTTGTATATGCGCCGGTTGTCGTCGGAAATGAGGCAGAGACGGCAGTACCGGTTATGTAAGCGGCGTTGCCCGACACTGTCAGGCCCTGGCCAATCTGGTCCACCGAATTGGAACTAGGCCCGACAAAGGTAGAATAGACCAGCGGGTCGATTACAAGCTCTTTTGACTTGTCGTAACTGCCCAGTTCAAATTCCACGTGGGTAGCGGTTTTCCGGAAGCTGCATTCCACCCTGGAACGCTTGCCGTCGATGACCTGGTAGGCGTAAATCCTGTTGTGTTCGAGTGTGCCAAGAACCGTAGCAAATGCCAGACCTCCATCGGGGCCGACAGACAGGCCGTTTTGCCCTGTGAATTCGATTTTTATCTTCGAGGGGTCTGCCTGTGGTTTCACGATGAAGTCATACCTCAGGGAGGCGTTGTCGTAGTAAACGTGTGCATCTATCTTATCATAGACATTTTCGATGAGAACATCATTGTAAAGCGGTACCCTGCTTTTCCAGGCAGCCGGGTCGTCGCCTATGAAATAGTTGTAATAGCAGTTTTGTTTACCGCTGCCGACAGCTTTGTTGCCGACGGAACCGCCCTTGAACTTCATTTTTATTACCTGGCCTGTCCTGACGAGGTTCAGGCTGTTCAATTCATCGGGTTTAATGCGTGGTTTTTGGAACTGTTCGAAGTTCTCAATCCTGTAGTAATCGAATGTGATGCCGTCATCGGCAATCCATACATTGCAGCCGCCCGACTGTGACAGGTAGCGAACCTGTTTGTCCCATTGGCCCAGGTTCAGGACGAAACCGGCATTGCCTGTTCCGGCAGCATAATCGCTGCCACTGCCGGCGACAGATATAAGGGGCATCAGTGCCGCTATGATTATCAGTAATGCTTTAAGTTGTTTGGTATTAAGCATCAAAATAACTCCTTTTATATTATTTATATCTTTATCAAATCAATTAATATTATTAATTATGATTGAGTATCGTCAATAACAGTGCCAACTTCACCCCCAAATCCATGACAACAAAATTATGACTAAATTATTAAAAAATATTAATAAAACAAAGGAATTAATTTAGGACAGGTGAATTATTTGGGGATCAATTAAAAATGAAAAGTGAATTTATTAGCCACGAGCTTTAGCTCGTGGACCAGTTAGTCAGGATACCGGTTTTAACTATAATCCTAACGGATGTTTTCATCGGTTTTGTAAGCCATTTTATTATTGATATTATCTATTTGAAGTTGGTAGTAAGTAATTGAATGATAAAACAGCCACTCCATCCCGGCCTTCCCCAGGGGATTTATTCCCCTCTGAGAAAGGGCAAGAATAGGAACTATTAAAGCCCACCCTATGGTGAGGATTTAAATGGGGTAGTGGAAAACGAGCGTCCGATTTCCTCAAATGAAACAGTGGAAAGCCGCACCAACAGAGACGCAAGGCCTTGCGTCTCTACAAAATAATTGAATAATAGGGCTTCTTGACCACCATCATGACTAATACAATAATTAATCCCATACTGTATAGCGATGAGGTTTCTAATCTATTTTCACTATTCTTTTGCAAACAACGCTGTTATCGACATACATTGTCAGGTTGTAAACTCCCGGGACCAAGCCGGCAGTATTGAAATCCACTGAATGAGCGCCCTGGGAATATGTATTATCTGAAATTACAGATAATACCTGCCCAATGGAGTTTGACAGCGACAGCCGAACCCTCGAGTCTTTTTCCAGGTTGAAATTAATATGCAGGGAACTGCCGCAGGGGTTTGGAAAGGCAGAAAAATCCGAGGAAGGAGCCTGCGGTTCTTCGTTCACACTACTTTCCAGAAAATTCAGCTTTGCAACCCCGCCATTTGTCCCGAACCATATATCCCCGCTTATGTCAATAGATAATGAATTTACCCGATCTGCAGGCAAGCCGGAATTGGAAATATTAAAAACAGTCCAATTTGTGCCGTCAAATTTTGCGGCTCCGACGAGCGTCCCGAACCATTTATTCCCGCTTGAGTCAATAGCTATTGAGAGCACATAATTATCAGGCAAGCCGGAATTATTGCTATTATAGACAGTCCAATCGGCACCGTCAAATTTTGCGGCTCCGCCGCCCTCAATCCCGAACCATATATCCCCGCTTTTGTCAATGGCAATTGAGCGTACAATATCATCAGGCAAGCCGGAATTGTAGCGATCATAAACAGTCCAATCGGCGCTGTCAAATTTTGCTACTCCGCCGCCCCATGTTCCGAACCATTTATTCCCGTTTGAGTCAATAGCAATTGATTCCACAGGATTATCAGGCAAGCCGGAATTGGAACTATTAAAAACAGTCCAATCAGCGCCGTCAAATTTAACTACTCCCACACTTGTCCCGAACCATTTATTCCCGCTTGCGTCAACAGCTATTGAGATCATATCACTAGAAGAAGGCAATCTGGAATTGGAGCTGTAATAAACAGTCCAATCAGTACCGTCAAACTTTACAACTCCGCCTTTAGTCCCAAAAAATATATCACCGTTTGAGTCAATAGCTATTGAAGTCACCCAATTAAATTGCAACCCGGAATTATCTCTATTAAAAACAGTCCAATCAGCGTCGTCAAATTTTGCGGCTCCGTAGTCGTAAGTTCCGAACCATTTATTCCCGCTTACGTCAATAGCTATTGAGGTAACATCATTATCAGGTAAGCCGGAATTTGAGCTATCATAAATAGTCCAATCGGTATCGTCAAATTTTGCTACTCCGCCGCGATAAGTCCCGAACCATTTATTCCCGCTTGCGTCAATAGCTATCGACATTACGTAATTAATAGGCAAGCCGGAATTATTCCTTTTATAGACAGTCCAATCAGCGCCGTCAAATTTTGCTACTCCGCCTGTCCCGAACCAAATGTTCCCGCTATCGTCGGTAGCTATTGTGATCACCTGATCATAGGGTAAGCCGGAATTGGAGCTATTATAAACAGTCCAATCAGCGCCGTCAAATTTGGCTGCTCCGCCCCATAAAGTCCCTATCCATTTGTTCCCGTTTGCGTCAATAGCTATTGAGGACACTTGATTATCAGGTAAGTCGGAATTTGAGCTATCATAAACAGTCCAATTCGCACCGTCAAATTTTGCTACTCCGCTGTAGTGGGTACCAAACCATTTGTTCCCGTTTGCGTCAATAGCTATCGAGTTCACATAATTATCAGGTAAGCCGGAATTTGATTTATTATAAACAGTCCAATCGGTGCCGTCAAATTCAGCAACTCCACCGCCAGTCCCGAACCAAATATTCCCGCTTGAGTCAATAGCTATTGAGGTCACGCCATTCATAGGCAAGCCGGAATTGGAGCTGTTATAAACAGTCCAATCAGCGCCGTCAAATTTGGCTGCTCCGCCCCATAAAGTCCCTATCCATTTGTTCCCGTATGCGTCAATAGCTATTGAGGTCACATTATTATTTGGCAGTCTGGAATTGGCATTATTATAGAATATTTTTTCGCCTGTGCTTTTATTCATTTTAACTAATCCGGCATTGGTACCGAACCAGATAAAATCACCATCATCCTTTATGGCATTTACATATTCTCCGTTAGTATATTGAGTCCAACCTGGATGTTGAGCAATCATTTCTGTTGAAAGCAATACAAATGCAAAAATCGCAAAAAGGCAAAATGAATATAATTTCTTCATGGCAACGCAATCATTACTTATTAAATAATTATTTGCACTTCATTGATTTATTCAATGATATTGTTATTGACTTAAATTAATAATTTTTATTTAATAATCAATACAAATAAACTTCAAGTAATTAATATCCTAATCAATTTTCACAATTCTTTTGCAAATAATCCTGTTGTCGACATACAGCGTCAGGTTGTAAACACCAGGCGTCAAACCGGCAGTATTGAAATCTATTGAATGAGCGCCCTGGTAATATGTATTATCTGAAATCACAGATAATACCTGCCCAATGGAGTTTGACAGCGACAACTTAACCCTCGAGTCTTTTTCCAGGTTGAAATTAATATGCAGGGAACTGCCGCAGGGGTTTGGAAAGGCTGAGAAATCCGAGGATGGAGCCTCTTGTTCTCCGGGCACGCTGTTCTCCTGTAAACTCAGCTTTCCGACTCCTTTATACGTCCCGAACCATTTATTCCCGCTTGAGTCAATAGCTATTGAGTACACATGGTTATCAGGCAAGCCGGAATTGGAGCTGTTATAAACAGTCCAATCAGCGCCGTCAAATTTAGCTACTCCACCATAGTACGTCCCGAACCATTTATTCCCGCTTTCATCAATAGCTATTGAGTACACAAAATTATCAGGCAATTCGGAGTTGGAGCTTTTATAAACAATACAATTTGCGCCGTCAAATTTTGCTGCACCGCCGCCATATGTCCCGACCCAAATATTACCGGTTTTGTCAATAGCTATTGAGGACACAGTATTATTAGGTAATCCGGAATTGGAGGTATTATAAACAGTCCAATCGACGTCGTTAAATTTAGCTATACCTGCCGACGTCCCGAACCATTTATTCCCGCTTGCGTCAATAGCTATTGAGTGCACACAATAATGAGGCAATCCGGAATTGGAGCGATTATAAACAGTCCAATCAGTGCCGTCAAATTTAGCTACACCACCACCGTTCGTCCCGAACCATTTATTCCCGCTTTCATCAATAGCTATTGAGATTACCCAATTATCAGGCAATCCAGAATTATATATATTATATACTGTCCAATCAGTACCGTCAAATTTAACTATTCCATCGAATGTCCCGAACCATTTATTCCCGCTTGTGTCAATAGCTATCGAGGTAATATAATTATTATCAGGCAATCCGGAATTGGAACTGTTATAAACAGTCCAATTCGCGCCGTCAAATTTAGCTACTCCATAACCGTACGTCCCGAACCATCTATTCCCGCTTGCGTCAATAGCTATTGACCATATATAATAATCAGGTAATCCGGAATTGGAGGTATTATAAACAGTCCAATCGACGTCGTTAAATTTAGCTATACCTGCCGACGTCCCGAACCATTTATTCCCGCTTGCGTCAAAAGCTATTGACCGCACATCATTATGAGGTAATCCGGAATTGGATCTGTTATAAACAGTCCATTTAGTGCCGTCAAATTTAGCTACTCCGTTATAAGTCTCGAACCATTTATTCCCGTTTGCGTCAATCGCTATCGAGTACACAGCAAAATAAGGTAATCCAGAATTGGATTCATTATAAACAGTCCAATTAGCGCCGTCAAATTTAGCTACACCATTCTCCGTCCCGACCCATTTATTCCCGCTTGCGTCAATAGCTATTGAGGTTACATTATTATCAGGCAATCCGGAATTGGATTCGTTATACACAGTCCAATTTGTGCCGTCCAATTTTGCTACTCCGCTTCCTAAGGTCCCGACCCATTTATTTCCGCTTGCGTCAATAGCCATTGACATCACACGATTATTAGGCAAGTCGGAATTGGATTCATTATAAACAGTCCATTTCGCTCCGTCAAATTTTGCTACTCCGCTTTCGAAGGTCCCGAACCATTTATTCCCGGTTGCGTCTATAGCTATTGACCGCACATAATCACCCGGCAATCCGGAATTGGAGCTATTATAAACAGTCCATTTAATATCGTCAAATTTAGCTACTCCTCCTTTGTACGTCCCGACCCATTTATTCCCGGTTGCGTCAATAGCTATTGAGGTAACCTGATTATCAGGTAAACCGGAGTTGGCATGATTATAGAATATTCTTTCACCTGTGTTCTTATTCATTTTTACTAATCCGCCGCTAGTCCCGAACCAGATAAAATTACCATCATCCTTTATGGCAAATACATTTTGTCCGTTAGTATACTGATCCCAACCCGGATATTGAGCATTGACACTCGTTGAAAGTAATACAAATGCTATAATCGCAAAAAAGCAATATGAATATAGTGTCTTCATGGTAACGCAATCAATTTGTTTTCAAAATGTTATTTGCACTTCATTGATTTTTTCAATGATATTAATTTTTTAATATAGCAAATTTTTAATTAGAAATCAATACAAATAAATACTTACTTTTCAAATTATTAGTCATTTAAACCCGTATAGTGCATAAGAAATCCCAAAACACGGAATGTCCAACCACCCCTGACCCCTCCTTATCCCAGGATGGGAAAGTCGCTTTGGATCTGCATTTTAACTTGACGAACAGAAGTACAACCACCCCTGACACCTCCTTATCCCAGGATGGGAAAATCGTTAAGTTGCTATATATCAATTAAATATGAGATATTTTTAACTATTAAGGATTAATCTTCCTTCTCTACGGTATAGACCCCAGCCTGGGCTGAGATGTTCAGCAGTATGCCTATTGCCATCGAGTAGAAGAAGACTGCCGTGCCACCGTAACTGATGAGGGGAAGTGGTACGCCTGTGGCAGGCAGCAGGCCGATGTTAACGCCGGTGTTGACGAATGTGTAGATTGCAAGTGTGATGATGATGCCGATGGCAAGGAAGTAGCCGAAGGAGTCGGGTGCGTTCTTTGCTACCAGCATGCCACGCCAGAAGATGAAAATGAATGTAAGGAGTATCAGCGACACGCCGATGAAACCGTATTCCTCGCCAATGATGGAAAAGATATAGTCGCCGTATGATTCGGGGAGGAAGAGATGGCTCTGCTGGCTTTTGCCGGGGCCGACACCGAAAAAGCCTCCGTTGCCGAAAGCGATTACTGCCTGGATGGCCTGGAAGCTGCTGGCTTCGTTTGTCCTGACCGAATCGTCCACCATGCGCCCGATATATGAATAGATACGCTGGAGGCGGTACTGTGCCGAGACGGCATAGACGCCGGCAATGACCGAGGAGATGAAGCCTATGCTGCCGAGGTGGAGCAGGTTGGTGTTGCCGACAAACAGCATCATCATTGCGATAATGAAAATAATGAAAGCGTTCGAGAAGTTGGGCTGCAGGGCAATCAGGCCGATGATGAGGAAAGTCCAGATCAGTACCGGCATCATGCCTTCCTGGAAACTCTTGATTTCTTTCTGCTTCTGAGTCAGAAGTGTGGCTATGTGTATTATCAACGCCCACTTGGCAAGCTCGGACGGTTGGATATTGAATATCTTCAGGTCTATCCAGCGCATGGCGCCCTTGCCGTAGTCTTCGCCGATGAAAAATACAAGAACCAGAGGAATCAGGGTAAGCAGCAGTAATTTCTTCGAATGTTTGAACCAGATATGATAGTCGATTTTTGCAAATAGTATCATCAAAACAAGGCCGATGATGACTTTGGTACTGTGGCTGATAAACAGGGACTCCGCATTCCCGAACTTAAGAGACGAGACGTAAGCGCTGGCGCTGTAAACGAAGGCAATGCTGAAAAGCATCAGCCCTGCTACCGGTATCATTATGTACCAGTCGATATGTCCCTGTTTCGGATCGGTTATCATCAGCCTATTTCAAAGATTGTACAATGTCTTTGAATACTTCGCCCCGGTGCTCGTAGTTCATGAACATATCGAAGGACTTGCAGGCCGGAGTGAAGAGGACGATGTCGCCTTCTTCGGCATACTCGCGGGCTTTCAGGACTGCATTCTCAAGCGACGGTTCTTTTGAGCATCGTGTCGTCAGGCAGAAATGATTGAAGATGCTGTCGGCTTCTTCACCGATGGCGACGATGGCTTTGACGTTCTTCTGTACAAGGCTGTCCAGTGCCGAGTAATCATTGTTGTCGCCCCTGCCGCCTGCAATCCAGACGATAGGATTTTTGTAGCTCGACAGGGCATACCAAGTGGCATTGATATTAGTGGCTTTCGAGTCGTTAATATACTCGATACCGTCCACGGTACGTACTTTCTCAAGACGGTGTTCGACGCCCTGAAACGACATTAGGCTGTCGCGGATGTTCTCGTTGGTAATCTCGAAGGCGCGTGCGGCCAAAGCTGCTGCCATCGAGTTATAAACATTGTGCAGGCCTGGTATTCTAATCTCATCGATTAGCATCAGTACTTCCTCCTCTTTATGCTTTTCTCTTTCGCTGTCTCCGGTCTTGTTCCGGAAAACAAGCCTGTTATCTATGCTGCAGATCCCCCAATCCACAGGCGACATCGAGAATCCGGCCACTTTTGCTTTTGTGTCGGCCTTTGCGCCCAGAGTCTCTTCATCGTCGCAATTCAAAATTAATAAATTTTTTTCATTTTGGTATGCAGAAATTTTATATTTCGCAAGTTTGTAATTTTCATAGCTCCCGTGGTAGCTGATATGGTCGGGAGTAATATTTAGTATTATTGCCACGTCGGGCCTGAAAGTCTCGATCCTGTCTAACTGGAAGCTGCTTACTTCCGCAACGAGTATCGTGTCCGGAGTGAGATCCCTGACATAAGCCGACAGAGGAGTACCGATGTTGCCCAGTGCAATTGCTTTTTTTCCAGCATTGTTGAGTATATATGCTATCAGTGTTGTAGTAGTAGTCTTGCCGTTGGTGCCGGTAATGGCAATCATCGGATTGTCGGGGCAGAGGCTGCGGGCAAATTCCAGTTCACCGATGATACGGATGCCCCTGTTCTCTGCTTCTTTGATTATCCATGCTGCCGGAGGCACACCAGGCGAGGTGATGATGCATTCACAGCCTTCCAGCGCTCTTTCGGTGTTACCGTAGAACTCGCATTCGATGCCGGCTTCCGAGAGCTTTGTGAATGCGTCCATATACTCTTCTTTGTCTTTGGATTCGGTCAGGAATACGTTGTGCCCCATCTCTTTTGCAAGCAATGCTGCCGACAGGCCGCTTCTGCCTGCGCCGATGACTGTGTAATTCATATTGTACCCATTATATAAGTTATATTCATTATTTCAGATTTAAGTATGTTAAACAGGCATGGTAAATACTTACCAGAGACGTTTAACACTATTATTTATCAAACAATCCTCATTCAAAAGTAAAATTACAAAAAATTCTTACTTATTATATACAATAATTTCCGAATTGAATTCCAATAATATGGTAAATGCAACGTTAAAAGTGTATTTTTGAAAACGAAGAGTAAAATTATGGCGGTATTACCCATATATAACTGCTTCCATCCTGTGATGAAAGCACAATCGGAGCCGGTAACGGAGTTTGACCAGGAGCTTAAAGACCTGGTGAAGAATATGTACGACACTCTTTACGGTGCAGAAAACGGTATCGGCCTGGCGGCGCCACAGGTGGGTGTTTCGAAGCAGGTAATCGTCCTCGACCTGAAGGACTCAAAGAGCGCCGTTAAGAACATACCCATTACCCTTATCAATCCGGTAATCGAGGCTTTTTCCGAGGAGCCCTGGGAATACCAGGAAGGCTGCCTCAGCGTTCCTACTGTCTATGAAGACCTCCAGAGGCCCAGGATGATCAGGCTGAAGTACTGGGATATAAATATGAAGGAGCAGAACATCGAAGCAGACAAGCTGTTGTCCAGGGTAATACAACACGAGTATGACCACCTGAACGGCATCCTTTTCTTCGAAAGGCTGTCTGCCCTGAAACGTACTCTTATTAAGAACCGCCTCAGGAAAATCCAGAAGGGGCTTGTGGAGGCTTCTTACCTGATGGTCAATGCAGACGGCTCCCTGGCGGAGTAAAATTCTATATCATGTATTTATCCCGGATAATTCGTTAGAAGTTGAAAATATTACATTAATAATTGATATATAACAAATTACAGTTTTCCCCTCCCCTTAGATAAGGAGGGGTCAGGGGTGGTTGGATATTACGAGTTTTGGGCCATCTAATGCACAATCCAGGTTTTATAACAAAACAGGCAGCCCAAAGCTGCCTGTTTTCGTTTCGATATGTTAAAACATTCGGATTATTTCACGTTCAGCAGCTTTTGTGTTACAGTGTTGTAACCGTCGGTGATGACGAGGTAGTACATCGATGAAGCGGATGATTCATTGATATACAGGTTAATTACCTGTTTACCTTCGGCAAAAAAGCCGTCAACAACGGTCGAAACCTGCTTGCCGAGGTAATCTGTAATGTAAGCCCTGATATTCTGATCTGAGGGATTGTAGAACCGGACCGTTGCTTCTTCACTTACCGGCTGGGGATAGACCGATTCGATCCGCAAGCCGCCGGTGTTGTTCCTGCTGTCTTCGACAGAGCTGATGATCCTGTTTGTTTTGTACAATCCCTTACCGTGAACTCCTGCAAAGGCGGTAATGCCATCATTGTTGGCAGCAATGTTAGGAATGCCGACGCAACGGACAGATTCGCCCTCAGGCAGGCCAGCGTTCATTGCTCCCCATTTCTTGCCTCCGTCCGAGCTGACAAGTACGCCTCCCTTGTCGCAGGCCGCGATAAGGAACTGAGGATTGGACGGGTGCTCGACTATGTCATAGACTGTGAAGCCGGGAGCGCCGATCTTAATCCATGTTTTACCAGTGTCCTCGCTCATATAGATACCTTTGCCGATGCTCTTTGTATTCGGTGTAATGGAGTCGGCGCCGCAGAAAACAACGGCAGGGTTGTTGCTCATGGGATGGACACAGAGGATACGGAGGTATTCGATGCCGGTTTCGTCTTTCAGCCAGGTCTTCCCGTCGTTGTAAGAGCGGTAAACACCCTGTTTGCCTGAGATGGAATTATCAACGGCAGCAAAGATCAGTGAGTTGTTGGCTTTCGAAATCTCTATGTCGCGAAGTTCGGCTTTGAGGCTGTCGCTGTTGGTATATGTATCGAAATTATCTTCGGAGTAAACGAAACCTTCACCGCTGACAGTGTTGAGGATTGCTCCGTAGATCTTTGATTTGTCGCCGTTCTGCCTGGCTGCCAGCTTGACAACCTGGCTCGGTTCCTGGTGGAGCATCTGTTCTTTTGACCAGGTGGCGCCGTTGTCGCTGCTCATGAGAATGCCTCTGGTGTTGTAGTACTTTACAGCGGCAAACCAGGTCTCAGGCTTGTTGGGCAGTTGAATGATGTCGTAAACGTTGTAATAGAGCAGTGCAGTGTCGTAGTCTGCAAAGGTCTCGCCGCTGTTTGTCGAGAACTTGAAGCCGTGTCCCATAGAGCCGTAATTAACGGTCATCGCACTGAAGTCCGTTTCTTCTGCGTCCGAACATACAATTACTTTGTTGGCGTCGTTGGACGGAAAGAATATTTTATTGATGTAAATATTTGTTCCGCCTATCAGCCGCCAATTATCTGCATGCAGGGCCGGACTTACTGCGAATGTAAGTAAGATCGCCAGCAGCAACCGATTGAGTCCTGTCTTTACCATGAATTCTCCTTTTTATACATTTATAAAATCTTTTTTAATTCGTATCTCTTTAAGCTGTCGGATTCCGCCGTCTTTCTTAACCCGGCTTCCCGTCCTGAGGTTCATAATTGTTTACCAAAATCCAACCAACTTTTTCAATTGTCTTTTTATATAAAATATCAATTTATCAGAAATGTTTATATATAAAAAATAAAAAATGAATTAAAATTTAATTATATTAAAAATTGAGGTATCAGTAATATAAAGGAAGATTGTTCATCAGGTAATTGTTTTGAGTAATAACTTAAGAATCCGGAACAATGAATTATAAGGAAATTAAAGAGTTAATTGCGCTGGGTGAATCCACGACGCTTGAGTTCAAGAGGAAAACAATCTCTCCCCTCAAACTTGCGAAGGAGCTTGCAGCTTTTGCCAATACAAAAGGAGGCAGGCTGCTGATCGGCGTGGACGACGACGGTACCATTGTGGGAATCGAGAGTGAGAAGTCGGACATTGAATTTGTCAACCATGTCTGCAATTTCTATGTTGACCCGCCGCTGGAACCACAGATTGAAATAGTTAATGTCAATCATCACGACGTCCTTTCGGTTCTGATAGCTGAAAGCAGTTTAAAACCGCACTATCTCACCCATGACGAAGACAGCGCCGAGCAAAAGATGTCGCAGAGAAGGGTTTACATCAGGGTAGGGGAGAAATCCCTCATTGCCAGCAGGGAAATGGCACGACTGCTTAAGGCGCAGGGCAGCGATGCTACCCCGTTGAAACTGAGCATCGGCGACAAGGAGAAGAGGCTGTTCCTCTATCTCGAGAAGCATGAAAAAGCCACCGTCAAGGATTTTGCACGTCTTGTGAACATCTCCGACAGGAGGGCCGAGAGGCTGATGGTAAGATTGGTCCGCGCAGGTGTCCTGCAGATTCATGTGGACAACGCCGCCGATTTTTTCACGCTGGTATAAACCCGGATTGTGCATTAAATATCCCCAAAACCCGGACTATCCAACCACTACTGGACTCTTCTTATCCAAGGATGGGGGAAAATCGCTAAATTACTATATATCAATTATTAACCCGTGACTATAGCGTAGGTTTCTGCAATATCGTAAGTGTGGCGTTGTCGGCGTCTAATTCCGCTTCTGCCCCGATGGGGAGCGTAACGTTGTCTTTGATGTGCCCGAAGGGCAGGTTCATCACTGCCGGGAGTTTCAGCTGCTTCAGCCTCATCTCAATTACTTCCCTGATGGTGTATGACCTGCCGGGATAGAAACTGCGCCTGGCGTCCAGCCCGTCGAAATTCCCGATGGCAATGGCGTTGCAGGCCTGCAGCTTGCCTGATACCCACAACTGGGTAATCATACGGTCGATGATGTACGGTTCGGTGAAGGTTTCTTCGAGAAAGAGGATGGCTCCACGCGTATCAAATTCATAAGGTGTGCCCAGCAGGCTGGTCAGCACCGAGAGGTTGCCTCCGACGAGCCGGCCCCTGGCTTTACCGGGTACAATGGTCTTTACTTTCGGATACTTTATTACAATGGGTTTAAAACCTCCGTTTTCGAAGACTGTCTGTTTCAGGGACTTCATCGAGAAATCATTGAAAGAGGAAGACGCCACCGGGCCATGGAAAGAAACGATGCCGGTTTTCGAAAAAATCGGGTTGATGAGGGCGGTGACATCGGAAAAGCCGAGGTATATCTTCGGGTACTGCCCGATCACCCTGAAATCGAGGTAGGGCAGAATCCTCAGGATGCCGTAGCCGCCCCTGGCACACAGAATGCAGTCCACGTCGGGGTCTTTGATGTAGTCCATCAGTTCGGCAGCTCTTGTCCTGTCGGGCGCGGAAAGGTACTGGAACTCGAAAGTACGTTCTGCAATGGTCTTACCTACTACTACTTCGCAGCCCATGTCGCGGAAGAACTTCGCCCCGCGGTTCACTTCACCCATGCTGGTACCGCTTGCCGGAGCAGTGATTGCAACTTTGGAACCTTTGCCCAGAGCTTTCGGCAGCACTGCTTGTGGCTGAGGAATGGTATTCTCAGTATTAGTGTTCCCGAAAACTTCATCCTGTAAGTCTATATAGTCGGATGAACTGAGTTTAATCGCTCCTGTGCCCAACAGCGCTCCACCCGCAGCAACGCCGAAGAATCGCCTTCTTGATAACCTGTCCGTCATAACTTAATCGCTAATCATACAAAATATACAAATTAAAGTATTTTCCTGATAAAATGGAAAAAATTAATTTTCGGCAAATTTTTCGAAAAAAAATCCGTATATTTGAATTCCCGGAAAGGTGCAGGAGTGGTTTAACTGGCACGCCTGGAAAGCGTGTGTACTCGAAAGGGTACCGAGGGTTCGAATCCCTCCTTTTCCGCGAAAGTAAAGAGCAAGCCCTTGTAATATAATATGTTGCGAGGGCATTTTTTATTAGTACAAAAGTATTAAAAGAGTATCTCATGCAAAGGCGCTAAGCACGCAAAGAAAGAGGGAAGAAGAATATCTCGCGCAAAGGCGCTAAGCTCGCAAAGTAATAAGGGGGAAGAATATCACTTGCAAAGAAAGAAGATGGAAGAAAGGCATTTTAATCATCTTTATCTTAGAAATCATACAAATCACAGTTCAGACAAAGGGAGAAAAGCCTTATTTAAAGCTCGAATAGAATAATATTCGGGAAAAATGTACTTAATGATGATTATTAAGCAATGCTCGCAAGTGATTGATAAATCGGTAATTAATGCTGCGGGCCTTTGCCGGTAATAATTGTAAAAAGCTTTTTAACAATAATTATTTCCGATTGTTGTTTATACCTTCAATGGAATTTCATGGATTAATTTGAAATCATGTTGACGACAACAGGAGCTTTTTATGTTTAAGGCAAATAAATGTATTATAGTAGTAATTTCATTATTACTCTCAAATTCGTCGATGGTTTCCGGCTGGATAAAGGTTACTAATATTCCCTCCACTTACAGTTCATGCTACTGGCTCGAAATGTACTTCCTGCCTTCAGATCCTAACTACGGCTGGGTTTGTGGTTTCGAGGGTGCAGTACTAAGGACAACGGACGGAGGGAATAGCTGGCGTGGAACGACAATACTAAACAGTTCTTCAAATGACCAGGGAAAGCAGCTCGAAAGCATTCAATTCATTTCAAAAGATGTAGGATATACTTCAGGACCTTATGGTATTTACAAGTCAACTGACGGAGGTGCCACCTGGAAATCCGTTTCCAATATTAAATTTACCAGCATTTGGGGAATAAGCTTTACAGATGAAAATAATGGGGTTGCCGTAGGTGAAGGATGTTCGGGATTACAGAGATTTTTCAGGACTACTAATGGCGGCAACAACTGGTACTATTCGCAGTCAAATATTGAAGCTTCAGGAATGTCGGATGTCATCCTCTATGACTCGAAAGGCATTGGCTATGCTGTTAGCAGCGGGTATATATGGAACACATCTGACGGGGGGTATAACTGGTCGGTAATGTCCCAATCCGGTGATAATGACTGGCAGGAAGACCTTGCCATCTCGGGCAATTCCATACTTGTGCCCTTTGCCGGTGAATGCGGCGGCTACAATATTGAAAAAAGCGGCTTACGAATGACAACAGACTTCGGCAAGACATGGAAAGAAACCTCTGTTCCTTATTCGATGTTCGGCTGCTTCCTGCTCGATGAAAAGCATGGGTGGGCTGCAGGATACAACGGCTCAGTGTATTATACGAGCGATGGAGGCCAGGGCTGGGTATTGGACAATAATGGTGTTGACAGCGCCATGGATATGGACGACATTTTCTTTATTAACGATACAACCGGCTGGCTTGTCGGCAATAAAGGTATTTACAGGTACTCACCTGATGGCAGTAATAGTGTAAGTAATTCAAATGCCTCAGGCAATTCACTTATTGTGAAATATAATGCCTCCAACAGGTCCATCGAGGTGAAGTACAACCTCTCCGTACCTGCGAATGTTAAAGTCAGCGTGTACAACCTCTTGTCGGAAAGAGTATTGTCTATCGACAAGGTTAATGCAGATGTCGGTGAAAACACGATTATTATTGATAATATCAATCTTCAGTCAGGAATACACTTCATTAGCCTTGTATCAGAACAAGGTTCCTTGACAAAGAAAATAATGATTGAGAACTGAAAATTGATTAGAAATGTTATTGATAATTCATTTTAAAGGAAATTTCGGGGAAAGTTAAAGTTATTGAATCGCAACCTGCAGGGCCTCTGTTTCCATTAGCCGGACTTCGTCGATGAAGTAACAAACGTTGTCAAACCTGTAACAGTTAAATTTCGTATAATTTTCATCTTTTCCGTTAGGAAACTGGATGTCGTATCTGTCCCTGGCGTCTGACTGTAAATACAGCCTCAATTCATTCTGAGCTTCGCGGAATGTATTGAAAATTACTGAATTGATTCTTACCGGCGCTTGTCCGTCAAGCCTAGTAAATAATTGAAATTTCTTCATTTTGAAACCTTTATTTAATTTTTCTATATACACCCTGATGCGGATCGAAATATCTTTTTCATTTTGTTTCATTACATTTTTACCAATATAATAAATTATTTTTAATTATTATTTAACTATTTTTATAATAATGAGTTATGCCGGCAGTTCCTGTATCCGGCATATATCAATTGAAAATTTACATGATTTCGACATTTAATATCCGGAAGGTTTCCCGATTGGCAGAAGGAAACCTGCTATTATCAGCGCAAAGCCTATCCATACGAAACTCATCAGGGGTTTCGTCTCAAATTCTACCGTTAACTTTTCAATTGTATTGACTTTGGGCTTCTCTTCTCTCGAAAATGCAAACTCTGCCTTGGTGTTTGCCATGTTTTCTGTGTCCCAGACCAGGTTGTAAAGGCCGGTTTTCCATCCGCCGTCGATTGGTAACATTTTCCACTGCGGGGTAAAACTCTTAGTGTCCGGTTCGAATATTGTATAGAATGTGTCGATAACTGTTGTGTCCCTGCTGGTGATTTGAACGACAGCCCCCAACAGGAAGCTGTTCGCTCCTGTCTCCTCGTTGTGCGGCATTTTGAGTTTCAACAATTTGAATCTTACTGAAGAATCTGTCGGCATATCATAATCGACGCCCTTCGTCGCAGTGATGGAAGGCATATTGATCTTGTAATCGAGAGCCAGCGGGGTAATGAACAGATCCTCTATCAATGAATTGGAAATACCCGGTTCGGTGTAGGCCGCCTGGTAATCGTTGAAGCTGCTGTACATGAATACAGGCTTCAATGTCTGCGACGAGCCGTTCTTTACGGCTGCGATATGATATTCATATCTTTTCCTGTCCTTTTTGCCGCTGTCTGTCTGCAGCTTACTTGTCCATGTAAGAGTGTAGCCTGACAAAGCGGCAGGCTCGTTAATGGCAAGGGTTGCTACTGTCTTTTCGCTGAAAACGGTCAATGAGAGAATACCCGTAAGCAGGAAAGCAATGCCGGCGTGTGAAGTGTATGCGCCGAGAGCTTTGGGTTTAACGGCAATTTTTTTAATGAACAGGCGGCCATTGAAGATAAGCGAGAAGACTGCCGTAAAAGCGAGGATACCCAGGCGCAGTTCGTTTATCCCTGCTGCAATTACAACAGAGATAGTAATCAGCAGGGAAAGAATGATCAATACTGAAGTCTTTTTCAGGAACTGTTTCCATTCTGTCGTTTTCCAGCTCTGGTGGACAGCAACGCCGTCCAGCGCCATCATTGCCATTACTAAGGGCAGGGTCCAGCTATTGTAGAATTCGGGTGTAGCTGCCTGGAATGAACCGAAAAGGAAGCCCGGCAGGAGTGGAGCAGTTGTACCGATCAGTATTACGGCGGCCAGGGCAAGAATCAGCATTGTCCCAAGAGACATCGCAAATTCCCTCGAACCGGTGTTAAATTCCGATTTTACCGAAGGAATGGATTTTATTCTTAAAAACAGTATAATTAGAGGAATCAATGTGAATGAAAGCATGAACAGCAACAACAGGTAATAGACCGTATCGCCGGCATAGTTAAAAGAGTGTACCGACGTATCGCTGAGGACGCCGCTTCTGGTAAGGAACGTTGCCAGTAACACCAGGACGAAGGTCAGTGTCGCCAGTATATAATTTGTTTTTATCAATCCCGAACGGGCTTTTTGTACTTTCATTGTGTGTATCAAAGCCACTGCCGTAAGCCAGGGCAGGAAAGAGGAATTCTCGACAGGGTCCCATGCCCAGAAGCCTCCGAAACTCAGGGCTTCGTATGCCCAGAAGCTTCCGAGGGCAATTCCCAGGCCGAAGATGGCTGTCGAGAACAGTGTCCAGGGATTGGCAATTTTTATCCAGCTATGGAAATCTTTCCTGATGAATCCTGCTGTTGCAAATGTAAAAGGTACCGTCAGCAGTGCATAGCCTGCAAACAGTATCGGAGGATGAATTGCCATCCAGAAGTTCTCGAGAATAGGGTTGAGGCCCCTCCCGTCTGGTGGAATAAACCCCTGGGGCAGGTTTTCACCGGCAAATGTATCAAATATCCTTTCGAATGGGTTTTTTGCAATCAATAGTATGAACAGGAAACTGAGCATTAGCGAGTAGAGGCCCATCACTACAGGTTCATAATTGTTTTTTCGTGCGGAAGGAAGAACTGTCAGGCCGGTAAGCACGATGAACAGTGTCCAGAGCATGAAAGAGCCTTCCTGCCCGGCATAGAATGAACTGAAAAGAAGAAGGCCCGACAATGATGAATTGGAGTACAGGTAAACATAGGAGTAGGTGTAATCGTGGCTGACGATGAGGTAGAGGAAATAGCCCGACATTAGTACCGTACCGGCGGCAATGGTAAAGTATATCATCCGTGCCAGTTCTTTTGGGCGCGTACCGGCTTTTTCCGGCAGGAAATACATTACGGTTGAGACAAGGGAAAGGATTAACAGGGTAACGGGAAAAACAATTTCATTCATAAATCTGTCCGTTTCTCATTTACAATTTCTTTTCTGGTTTGTGTGCTTCGTAATGTTTTTCTACTTCGTCCGTCCTGCCTTCGTATTTTGAAGGGCACTTCATCAGTATGTCGGATGCAACGAAATCTTCGCCTTCATATTTGCCTGTCAGGACGAAAGCCAGGGCAATCTCGAAATTCTCAGGTTTGGGGCCCGAATAGATGACTCGTGCAGTTTTGCCCTTGTCGTCCTTCGCATAGAATGTAAAACGGTTGTTGTCACTGTCGTAGCTTGTTGGGTTGTCTTTCAGCCATGAACACCTGACCTGCACTTTTTTGTTCCTGGCAGCCGCCGTTGTGAAGTCGGTGTATTCCAGGGAAGTTTTGTCGAACGAAAAAATTGCCAGCGCCAGGAACACTACTGCCGCTGCCGCCCCGATTATATATCTTCTTTTCAACATTTGTCCATTCAGAATCAATTAACAATAAAAATTCAAAGTAACAAATTGCTTTCAAACAGCAAAATAATAAATAATAAGACAAATGAGTCTTTGTTTAAGTGTAATTTATTCTGGATGATGCGTTAGAAGATGAAAACATTACATTATTAATTGATATATAACAATTTACAGTTTTCCCCTCCTTAGATAAGGAGGGGTTCGGGGTGGTTGGATTTTCCGTGTATTGGGGTATCTAATGTACAATCCGGGTTAATTCAAAACCATGAATTTCATCGTGGGAAAGCCGGTATTGACAATCTTCAGGTAATACATACCTGAAGCCAGCCCGTTCAGGTTAACAGGGATGTGGGACAAGCCTTCGGGATAGCGCCCGTAATGTTCGTTGAGGACCAGGCTTCCGTTGGCAGAGTATATCTTAACTTGTATTTCATTATCCAGTATGAGGCTGAAATACAGATTCAGGACTCCGTCCCCGTCATTAACGACATTTGGATATATACCTGCCGTGAAATCGGGGAGGTAATCATAGAGAAGCTCTGAACCGATGCCGCAGGGTATGATGATTGAATTGGAAGAAACAGAGATGTATTCGTTTTCATCATTGGGGTATCTCTTTGTCTTTGCACCCGACGTGGCAGTGATGTACATTTCACCTTCGGAACCGAGAAGGGTCAGAGGGATGCTGCCGGCGTACCTGTCGCTGCCGATGCCGGTCATGGGTATATCGGTGAAGGAAAGAGTCCCTGTCTTTCTGAAATGTAGCACCGGTTCGAAAAAAGTGCCTGCAAAGATGTTAGCAAGGACATTGAGTTTTGTTTTGGAGCAGTAAATTGCCGGAGGGGTGATGGTAATACCCAGGCTCTTAATGGCTTCAAAAATATCGGGTACACCGTAACCCAGTGTGTCGTCCGGTGAGTTCCTTTTTGTACCGCTGCCGGTAAGTGCGTTCCTGATCTCCCAGGGCCGGGTACCGGGATGGACAGAAAGCATCAGGGCAACCGAGCCGGAAATTAACGGAGAAGCAAAGGAAGTACCTTCCGCTTTGAAATAGTCGCCGCGGATGTTGGGGTTAATGGTAATTACGTCTTTACCCTGCGCGGCGATTTCCGGTTTCTGACGGCCGCTGACTATTGGCCCCCTCGATGTGAAAGGAGCAGGAGTAATACCGTCGGGCATAACCCCGCCGACGGTAATGGCGCTGTCAGCGTCGGCAGGAGTTGCAATTGTACCCGGGGCTGGTCCTTTGTTGCCGGCGGAAGTAATACACACGACTCCTCTTTTGACGGCATAATTGAAAGCTTTTGCAGCAATGGTCGAATGGCCGTCGAAATCTGTGCTGTCGTGGTTGACGTCGGTACTGTCGAATTTTGAGTATCCAAGGGATGTCGATATGATGTCGGCGCCATTGGATTCGAGCCACTCCACTCCGGCGGCAAAATTGTCTTCTTCGATACGTGTTTCGGATGAGATATCCTCAGTCTTTGCAAGCATTAACGTACAAAAGGGAGCAGCCCCCACTAAGCTGTTGTTCATATATGACGCCAGTACGGAAAGAACCATCGTGCCATGTCCGGTACCGGACCTGCGGTCGTTTGAATCGTCGCAGACAACCGTATCATTGTAAACGAAATCATAAGCCCGGAGAACATTAAGATGGTTGAAAATACTTAGTTGTTCGGGATAGAAACCGGTGTCCATCAATCCGATGATGACTCCCTTCCCGGTGATGCCCATACGGTGAAGTAATGGTATGTTAAGCATATCAAGCTGGTTGAGAGACGTGCCGTATTCGAATTCACCGCACCCGAAACCGGTCATGTCGTCGTAGAAGCCGGAACAGTCTTCCTCTCCGGAAACCTGATTGCTTTCGAATTTTGATGATGTTTTCTGAACTTTATCCACGAAACTGAAGTTTGAGACAGTCAGGGCTGTCAGGGTGTCACATTCAATTACGATATAGTTGTTCCACCGCAATTTGTGGATCAGGGTGGCGCCTGAGTGTACAACCGAATCGATATAGGGCTGGTAAACAGGAGCGTCTTCGAGCGAGAACGGATTGTCGGCGTCAAGGGCTCCTCGTCGCGCCTTCGATCTTTCCGAATGGAGCGCTTTTGTCTGTTCATATAAATCCGAACCAGGCTGGAAAGCGCCGGGGCCTTTGTCTTTGAAGAATACCCTGTATGTTGAAGCACCGGCAAAATTACCGGAGAATACAATAATAAAGACAATAAATAGTAATTGAATATTTTTGATTTTAAGTTTCATAATTAATATATTTATAAATTTTCGTAATTAAGAGTTGAATATTAACAAATTATTTTAAAAATGCCAAAAGTAATTATTACAGGCAGCGGAAGAAGATTGGGGAGAAGCCTTGCTCTCGGGTTCGCCTCGAAGGACTGGGACATTGTTGTCCATTATAACGAATCTGCTGCAGAAGCTGAAAATACCTGTGCCGAAGTCCGGTCAACCGGTGTACAGGCGCTCTTGGTAAAGGCTGACGTCAGGAACAGCAACGAGGTGAAGGCAATGTTCGACAGCCTGGCAGATGGGTCCGGGTTCCCCGATGTACTGATAAACAATGCAGGCATACTGCCTCCTCTGACGCCACTTACAGAAACCGACGACCTGATGTGGGACAATGTATTCAATACCAATCTCCGTGGTCAGTTTTACTGTGCACGGGAGTTCGCACGATTTGCCGTTGCCGGCAGCAGGATCATCAACATATCTTCGCTCGGAGGCCTGGAAGTATGGAAAAACAGGCTGACTTACAATGTTTCGAAATCTGCCGTCATTCACATGACAAAGGCCCTTGCAAGGGAACTGGCGCCGGACATCTCAGTTAACTGCATCTGTCCCGGCGAGATTGTCATTCCCGGCGAGCCCGCAGAATTCCCCTCACATATTGCCGCAGAAAGAATACCAATGAAAAGGCACGGTACTCCCGGCGATGTGTTCGACGCCGCCTGGTTCTTCGCCACTGCTTCACCCTGGATTACGGGCCAGGTTCTAGCAGTTGACGGAGGCTACCATGATGCAGGATAATATCTAAGATAATACATTAAATAAGAATGAATGTAATAATAAAAAGAACAGGTTCAATCGTATATAATTAAAAATTAATCGAAAGTTTATTGATGAAGAAAGAAGAAGAACACTCAAAGGGAAAAAGAATTGTGAAAGCGCAGAAGGCATATGACAACAAGAAATTCTTACACAGCAGAGCCGGAAGGGAAATAAGGATACTTGCCGAATACGGCTATCCAAGAGATTACTTTACCCGAAACGGAATCAGCCGTTCGATAATCTTCTTTGGTTCTGCACGAATACTCTCTGCTGATGAATATGAAACGAAAATGTCTGAACTCGTTTCTTCGCTTCGCACAGCAGACACATCTGAAAGACATGCCGTAGAACTGGAAATCGGTGAACTGAAAAGTCGCCTCTCAATGGTCCAGTACTATGAAGGCGCCCGTAAACTTGCATTCATGCTCGCTTCATGGTCCAACCAACTTCCAGCCAAGAAAAGGTTCCATGTATGTACCGGCGGCGGCCCCGGCATTATGGAAGCCGCAAACAGGGGAGCTTTTGAAGCAGGTGCACACAACATCGGCCTGAATATCAGCCTTCCGTTCGAACAGGAGCCGAACCAGTATATCTCTCATGAACTGAATTTTGAGTTCCATTACTTCTTCATGCGTAAGTTCTGGTTCGTCAACCTGGCATATGCCCTCGTCGTTTTTCCGGGTGGTTTCGGTACCCTCGACGAATTGATGGAAATACTTACACTGAAGCAGACACAGAAGATCAGTAAGCCATTCCCGATATTCCTCTATTCGAGTGAATACTGGAAAAAACTCATCAATTTCGATTATCTTGTCGAGACAAAGATGATTGCAAAAGAAGACATGGATCTGTTCAGATTTGTCGACAGCCCTGAAGAAGCTTTTGAGCTTATGAAGAAAGAATTGGAAAAACGCCTGTAATTATGAAATATGTAAATAATAAATATTGCGGAAATTCAGAGCTTATTGATAATACACTATTAAAAGGAATAGGGTTATGAAGAAAATTATTGCACTGCTTTTAGTCTTGTTTTTTGCCGGTTCCACTGCCATGAATGCAGAGTTAAAAATTAAACCGGACCAGCCAAAGGATAAAGATAAGATTCAATTTACCTATTCTCCCGTCGAAAGGTTCACTACCGGTGAAAACCTGTACCTGTCCGTCTTTACTTTTGCTTATAATTCTACGAACCCGACAGCACACGAACTGGCTATGAGATACGACCCGACAGGCCGTAAATATACCTCCGAATTCACTCTTCCTGCCGGCACCGTCTATGCCATCGTGCAGCTCTCCAACGGCAAATTATATGACAACAACAACGGTAACTTCTGGGATGTCCTGGTTTATGGCCCCGACGGCAAACCCGTTAAAGGCGCTTACCTCAAAAACAGCGTCACATTCCTGGGAAACCTGCCAATCAGCGCGAACAGGGAGGCCAATTTCATGAATGCCGTCGAATTGCTGAAGAAGGAAATCGAAATCTATCCTGACAACATACAGGCTGACATCGGGCTTACTTCATTTAAGTACGACCTGAAGATGATAAACAAAAATGACTTCGAGGCAAAAATGAACAGCCTGATCAAAGCCAGGATCAACACCGACGACGAGAATGACGTCAAAGCGATGAGCCGCGCCCTGAAGATAATGAACAGCAAGGATAAGGCCGACAAGATGGAAGCCGACTATGCAGCGAAATTCCCTCAAAGCAGCCTTGCGGAAGAACTCGCAATGGCAGCCCTGGCAAAAGCAACCTCCCGTCAGCAGTTCAATGACCTGGTTGTCGGGTTCTTCAACAATTTTCCCAATTCTTCCAGCAAGGACAGGGTCTTCTCCGGCCTCATCGATTCCTACATGCAGTCCGGAGATTATAATTCCCTGATGGAAACACTATCTGGTATTAAAAGAATTAGTTCCGGAGCCTATATTAAACTGGCGTTCACTCTCTCAGACAATAAGAAAGCCCTGGCAGACTCCGGCTATGACTACAAAATGGCCGAAGTAATCAGGCTGCTCGGATTGGCAAAAGACGAAGCCCTGAAAGAAAATTACCCCGACAAACCCATATATATTACCGATTCGGAATGGAAACGCCAGCACCAGCAAGGCCTGGCTGTCGTCAGTGAGTCTTTCGCCAGGGTTTACATGGCAAAAAAAGACTATCCGCCTGCAATCAAACATCTGAACGAAGCCCTGACAATCTACGCCGACGACTCGCCTTCTTCTGTATATGAAAGCCTGGTTCAGGCATACTATGAAACTGCTGACTACCGTAATGCCTATGATGTCTCAGTCAATTCGATTCTGAAATCGAAATCCACCGATGCCATCGACAAACTGTTCCCATTCCTGTACAAAAAGCTTAACGGCGAGGAAGCTGACTATTCGGCAATGTTCGACAGCCTGCTCGTCATCGCAAAAGATAAAAGGATTGAGAAACTCAGGAAGAATATGCTCAATATGAAGGTTGACCTCAGCATGATTGAGACACTGAACGGTATTAAGATCGACCTGAACTTCATCAAAGGTAAGGTAATCATCATCGAGTTCTGGTCAACCTGGTGTGGCCCCTGTTCCGATGTCTTAACCTCGCTCGAGTCAATTTACAATATGTACAGCGATAACTCCGACTTGTTGATTGCAGCTGTAAACATATGGGAAAAAGGAACAGACAGGAAAACTGACGTACAGGAGTACCTTAACAAAGGTGAGTTTGACCTGCCGGTCTATCTCGACCTTAAGGATGAACTTCCGAAGAAGCTCAGTGTCTCCGGCCTGCCTACCCGTTACTATATCGACAAAGAAGGCGTCGTCCAGTTCAAGGAAGTTGGTTTTACAGGAATTGATGAGTCGGTAAGGAATGCTTCCGACATAATCGAACTTTTACTAAAAAAGAAATAATCCAAAAGGTAATATTGTGGAAAAAGAGAGATGTGACTGGTGCAATCCCGGTGAAGAGATGACTGTGTATCACGACACTGAGTGGGGGGTGCCCGTCAACGACGACAGGCTCTACTTCGAACACCTGACACTCGACATATTCCAGGCTGGCCTCAGTTGGAAGACGATATTACTTCGAAGGGAAAGTTTCCGTAAAGCGTTCGATAATTTCGATCCTGAAAAGATTTCACGCTATGATGAAGAAAAATTGGCTGAACTGCTTGAAGATGCAGCCATCATCAGGAACAGGAAGAAGATTGAAGCTACAATTCATAATGCTTCGGTTTTCCTGGGTATCATTAAGGAATACGGCAGCTTTAACAATTATCTCGGCAGGTTCACCGGCGGGAAGATGATAGTAAATAAGTGGAAAACCATGGGTGCAATCCCTGCATCTACTCCCTTGTCCGACACAATCAGCAAGGAAATGAAGAAAGACGGGTTTAAATTCCTCGGCACGACGATCGTGTATGCTTTCATGCAGGCAACAGGCATTGTCAATGACCACATCGTTTCATGCTTCAGGCATAAGGAGTGCCGAGTTCATAATTACGAATGACGAGCCGAGCGCAGCGAGACCGGCGTAGCCAATTACGAATGACGAGTGTGAAGTTAGGAGTGTTGATAGTTACGAATGACGAATTACGAATGACGAGTGTGAAGTTAGGAGTGTTGATAATTACGAATTACGAGCCGAGCGCAGCGAAACCGGCGTAGCCAATTACGAATGTGGAGAGCAGCAAGGCTTGCGTCTCAAGAATGTGGAATAGGAGTGTGGAGTGGGTAAGAGTAGATGGACTCCACCTCTAAGATAAGAAAGAGGGATTAGATGACGGAGTCCACCTCCAAAAAAAGAAAGGTGGAGTCCATCTTAAGAAGTAAAGTGAGTTAGGTAAGTGGAGTTAGGTGTTGACCTGTCCTGAATAACGTTGACTTTAACAACTTAATGACAGACCCAAAAATAGCAGAATTCTAATTACCGGAACTGTGAATAACCACCTTTCTTTGCGAGAGATGATTCTTTCATACATTCTTTGCGAGCTTTGCGCCTTTGCGAGAGATATATCTTTCTTCCTTTACAAGCTCTTAGCGCCTATTAATATGACGCCCCTGCGGGGCTGTTAATATACTTCACATCCGACCGAATAAATATATATTTAATCTCTTTCTTTGCGAGCTTTGCGCCTTTGCGAGAGATTATTCTTTCATTACATTCTTTAGTAGCTTAGCACCTTTGCGAGAGATACTCTTCTCCTCACTTCCTTTGTGTGAGATGATTCTTCTGCTCACTTCCTTCGCATGAAACCTTCTTACCTCGAATTAGAAATCATAGCCCAGGGATACCATCCACATAGGAGCAGTCCAGTTCCAGTACAGGTATTGCCAGGCGACATCGAGTTTAACCGGAAGCCCGAAAATATAGCTCCTCAGTCCCAGGCCGCTGCTGAGCAGCAAATGCTTCGGTACGGACTTGCCGGAGAGATTGGTACGGGCAGCCCAGAACTGTGAAAAGGAGCCGTTCCAGGCGCCGCCGACATCGACAAACACCGCTCCCATCAACGCCTGTAACATTATCGGCATCGTTTCTGTCCAAAGGGCAGCAGCGATAGGGAAGCGATACTCGGCATTGCCGAGAAAGAAGCGGTTACCGGTAGCTTCGTTTACACTTACGCCTCGCAGGGGCATAATAAACTCCATGAAGGCAAAATCTTCAGGTTCGTCGAAAGGCAGATAGTCATTTTTAAATTTACTGTTGAACCAGTTCTCAGTACCGCCAAGGAAGAAATTCTGAGGATTGGAACCGATACTCGCACCGGCAGTCCCCCGCAGAACCAGGCTGGACCATGTTCCAATCTGGAAATACCTTCTGTAATCGAATTTGAGGGTTGCAAACTCCCTGCCGCTGCTCGACAGCCTGGGAGTACCCTTGAGGTCAACATAGCAGCGGGTACCGTTGATGGGGCCGTAGTAACCGTAGGACACATCGTCGTAAACATACCTTGCACCGGGGACCAGCAGAAATCTTTCTATTGCCGGTAACGTAGCCGAATCGATATTTTCCCTGGACAGGTTTTTAAGGTTGAGTTCCAGTTCAATTCTTGAAAACCTGTTGAACGGATACATTGTGGATAGTCCGCCGCCCCAGTCCCTGAAACGGTAGATCATGCCGTCGGAGCGTTGGACAAAATAGGAAGTATGATAGGCGCTGGCCTGGTAGTCAATTTTATTCGGCAGGTATGAATAGGCAATGAAAAAGTTGCTGTTTCTGAGGTCATACAGAAGGCTTGCGTAGAAGTATATCTGATGGTCGCCCAGGACATCGCTGAACAGCATCTGTGCAACCCCCTGAACTCCGTAATAGGTACTGAAACCGGGATTGCCCTGTACCAAATCAGGAGAGAACTTGAGCTTGTAGTTTTTTACGGCAAAGACAGAATCATCATCATCAATTCCGGGTACTGCCTCCGGTTCGCCGTCCGTTTTGCCGGAAGCAACCTCTGGGTTGGGCTTTACAACCTGTTGGCGCGAGAATTCGATGCTTACATCGCCGTAGCCTTCAGTCTTGTCTTTTTCAGGGATACTGTTATCGCTGCCGTTCTTAAGGTCGGAAGTAATGCCCTCTATGAGTCTCTGTTTCTCCTGTTCTTTCCAACGATACTCTGTCAGGGGCAGAGAATCGACAAAAGGTTTGTCGAAGGGGAAATTGAGCATGAAGATGTCGTAACCGCCGTCGATTTGCGTACAGAACAGGAGCTTGGAGTCGTCCCTTGCAAGCGAAATCTGAAGTAAACCGTTAAGGGAGTTCGTCTTGGGTTTGTATGATCTTGTGGCAATATCCATCTGGTAGAGATTGCCGATGCCGTTCTCGTCGCTGACGAAAAGCATTTTCTTCCCGTCAGAAGAAATGGCCAGGCTGGATTTCTCGAACCATGGCGTATTTGTTATCTTTTTAATTTCCTTGCTGTTAATATCGATTGAATAGATGTCGGACTGGTCAACTTTATGCTTCCATATCTTTACGGACGACGGGCCGGAGTCCCATGTCAGGTTGTCGCCCCTGTCCGAAATGAAATATATGGTTTTGCTGTCAGGCGCCCATTCCGGGATGATATCCGTGAAAACATCGTTAGTAATCCTGGATAGGGTTTTTGTGTCCGTGTCATACAGGTAAATATCCGAGCTGAAGCTTTCAGAGCCGGAAAAAGCAATATACTTTCCGTTGGGAGACCAGTTGACGGAGGCAATGGAAGGCAATTCCACGTTCAGTTTCTCGTAGTCTTCGGTTCTTATGTCCACCTTGTAGATGGCGTCGGTACCGCCTGCTTTGGCAGAAACGGCAATATACTTTCCGTCCGGGCTCCAGGTAATGCCCGGTGTAACCATGTTCAGGTCTTCGAAATCCTGTGCCCTGTTACTGCTGATGATTTTTTCGAATTTCCTTTCTTTGCCGGTTCTCAGGTCGCTGATAAAAATGCCGAATTCACCACCGAGGGCGGAGATGTATGCCATCTTATCGCCATCGGGAGAAATGGCAGGGGAGGAATTGTAATAGCTCTTGTCTTTCTTTTGCTCTGTCAGTCGTTCAGAAAACTCCTTCGGCGATTTGTAACGTGTGATGTCGGGCCAGTATATCTTTTTCATGTCCGTAATCCATTGCTCGGAGAAGTCTTTCAGGGACATGTGGAAAGCGCTTTTGAAAGCATTGTCGAGGCTGCCGTAAGCCCTGATTTTATTGATGAGGTCCCCGATTTTTTCTTCGCCGTATTTCTCGGCAACATACCAGTAAAAAGTCTGGCCGCACCTGTATGCATAGTACCCGTCAATCCTTTCAAGGTCCATCAGCAGGTCGCTGTGGACAATGTCGCGCATGAACATATCGGTCGGGGTATCCATGCCTTTGAGGCTTGACCACTCGGCCAAACCTTCGTTGAGCCACAGGGGGAATTCTACTCTCTGCCCCGAGGCCAGTGCAGACTGGATTGTACCGCCGTACAACATGTCGTTCAGCACTGCGTGCACCAGTTCGTGGTGTATTACATGGTGGAACTGGGATTGATTGCCGGTAAAAGGCACCACAACCCTGTTCTTCATCATTTCGGTTACACCACCGACTCCCTCGGGCATATACTGGTATATGACATTTGTCTGCTGGAACTCGTTGTGGCTTTCGTATATGATCAGGGAAATACGTTTGCCTATCTTGTAGTCAAGAGTCTTCTGTATCGAGGCCAGAGCTTCTTCGGACCAGTGAGCTGCCGACTGGGCAATGGATTTGGAGTCATAGAAATAGATGTCGAAATGCTTGGTTTGAATATATTTCCAGTTGAAATCCCTGTATTGTACTTTGTTTTTACCGAATTGACCAAAAGCAAAACTCCCGGCCAACAGTAGAACCATCATCACCAATCCGGTATTCTTCAGTATTTTCATTCCCATATATCTGCCCAATATTTAAATAAAAACTGCTTAAAGCATAAGTTTTGAAAGTTAGACGTCCAATCAATAATATATGTTTTGAGTAAAACAAAATATTTTGCAAATTTTTAACAAATAATTTATCGGATAATACGAAAAAAATGATTTTTTCAATAGTAAATTCCGTTAATAATGATAATTTAACATCCGGGTAATATTGAAAATCGGAAAAATATTGTCAGGGAGCGGAAGCGGCCGGGGAAACACGTTCCCTGTGGTTTTCCCTGCCTTTGCAATGCTTTCGATATACCTGTAATGTAGTATAATTTATGGTAGTTGTGTTATGATATCGAAGACAAAATTTGTAATAATTTTACTCATCTCAGGTTTTGTAATCTGTGCCGCAGTGTTATTGATAATGTTTTTCCAGTTCAAGGCTGCCCTGCGCATCGACCCAAACAGCAAGGACATGATCAATGTATCAGACACGAGTAAAAACAAGGACAGCCTGATCATGAACAAGCTCGATTCTCTTTCGCAAGAGACCGACAGCATTCGTGCACGGTTGTCCGGCGAAAGGATTTCAATACTGATTACAGGTGTGGACTCCAGGCTCGGAGTTAAAAGCAAAAGAGCAGACGCCAACCACCTGCTCAATATATGGCTCGATTCGGGTTTCGTCGAGATAATCTCAGTGCCACGAGGAACAGATGCCCCTGAAGAGTCGCACTATATCGCCAACCTGAGGTCAATCAAAGGCCCTGATGCATACAGGGAGGCCATTTGCAAGATTGCCGACATCGACAACATAGACTATCACGTGGAATTTGGCCTCTCCCAGGCCATAGGCCTCATCGAACTCCTCGGTTTCAAAGACAACGCCGTTCAGGTATTGAGGACATTAAGGTCGAGGAAGGTCTTCGGCCCGGGCGATTACCAACGGTCATACAACCAGGGCCAGTTCATCAGGCAAATGCTGCTGAGCGTGGCGCCCCATTCCGAAGAGATTGCTACTGACCTGATGATCAGGGCCGGTTTATCTCTTGTCGAAACCGACCTCGATTACACAACCGTCAAATCCATAATCGAAAGGCTGAGAAGCAAAGGTTTCCCAAAAGGGCCCGCCAGTGTCATCGTAAGGCTGTTGCCAAAGGTAAACTTCAAGCTGCTGAGTTTCAACTGGACCAACACCAACTCTTTCGATTCTCTTTACAGGATGGTAGCCCGGCGTTCAAACAGCCTTTCAGGTTCGGAAGACTCGGTCAGGGACAGGAAGCTTTACAACAGTTCCCGCGTTTCAGGCATCATGGCTTCACGCCTCAAAGGCAGGATCAAGGACGCCCGGTCCATGAAAAATCCCAAAGCTGTGATCAATGAACTGGAGACGCCCTTCAAGCAGCGTGCCTGGTTCCAGGTTTACAATGTCGAAAACAGGCTGAAACTGGAAAAAGATATTTGCGACCTTCTTATTGCCGCTTATAATAAGGAAGGAAGGACGCAGGACGCTGCAAAAGTAAAACAGGTTTATGACACCGACGTGAAAACGGCTGAAGCATTAAAGATGAAAGACAGAAAACCGGCAGGGAAATGAGTGCAAAATACCGGATTGCAGAATAACATCTATTTTAAGTTAAATTAGCTAACTAAATTAAATACAAAGGGGTTGACTGCCAACCCCTTTGTCGCTTTTAGTGTGCCCTGCCGTAATCTCTACAGTCTATCTTACCAGGTATGCACTTGCAAAAATGCAGGGAAATATCGAGGCTAACTTCATGTTCGTGGGTTCATCGGGCATCTCGTCATAGATATACCATTCGCGCCAGGAGTTTTCGTCGCTCCACCTCGTTTTCACAGTAATTTTCCCGGTGGTACTGAAAATGATCCACTCATGCCATCCGGCATTGCCGGAGAACCGTGTCTTAACCGTATAGGAAGCGCTTGTGGAGCTTACCTGCCATTCCTGCCAGCCGTCACTACTGGTGTACCTGGTTTTAATGACGATTTTATCTACCGCATCCTCATAGAACCACTCTTTCCATCCGTCGCTGCCGTTAAAGCGCGTCTTAATAATTGCGTCATAGTCCGTTAACTGGAGTTTCCATTCGTTCCAGTCGTCGGCGCCGCTAAACCTGGTCTTTAATACGCCGGTACCCTGGTTCATGGTGATGATCCATTCATTGCGGCTGTCGTCACTGTTAAAACGTGTCTTAAATCCGGTAATTACGGGTTTTAATGGGGTTTTTACTTCAGGCGCTTTGTCGGTACTTTCTGCTTTAGGAGCATAGTCCAGCATGAAAGAACCTTCGCAGACCACGCTGCCTTTCTGCGAGCCGTCCGGATTGGAAGGGTAAACCTTAACATTAACCGAATTCTTTCCTGTCACAAGAGAAGCAGTGTTGGAGGGAAGTATGGTTTTCTCCAGCCAATTGTAATTGTCGTTGGCTTTGGGATAGAATGAAGCCTGTATGTTTGTCCATTTTTTATCAATCTCCTGTACCAGGGAACCGATCAATTTCCCGTTGGCATAGACTTCAGTCAGGTAATAGGTCTTTCCGCTGTAATCCCAACCCAGATTGTGGTATTCATTGTTCATACCCTTCGCGAAATAGTACATAGCGTAGATTGGTTCACCCCATATGAATTCGTTGGTAATACCCGAGCGTTCTTCCCTGTTTTGAAAAATAGCCGACTTGGCAAAAACTGCCTTAGTGATGTTTTTTTTGTGGAAGTCATTTGTCATTCCGTCGTCCTCGGGTTGAGCAAAAAGATAACCGGATGAAAACAAAATAATTAAAAAAGCTACGGTTGAGTAATATCTTTTTTTCATAGTATTTATCCTATTTATATATAAAAATACCATTAAGTCTTTTCGGTAATTTACCGAAAATATTAATGTTTTCAAATAATTTAGTTAAGACTTATTCGTTAAAAATATTTTGAAAATTACTAAGAAAGTATTAATATTGTTGCTTGTATTTTTTTAAAGTTATGATGAATGGATTTTATTATGTTTGAGCCTTTACCGGAAAGATTGTCCTATCCTGAGATAGAACACAAAATACTCGATTTCTGGAAAAACAATAATATATTTGATAAATCCCTCAGGAACAGAGAGGGGAGACCTAATTACGCATTCTACGAAGGGCCTCCGACAGTAAACGGAAAACCCGGCATCCACCACCTGATGGCCAGGACCATCAAGGACACCGTCTGCCGCTACAAGACCATGAACGGCTATTACGTCAGGCGCCAGGCAGGATGGGACACACACGGACTTCCCGTAGAGATTGCCGTGGAAAAGGAATTGGGCCTTTCAAACAAAGCCGACATTGAGAAATACGGAATTGATAGATTCAACGATGAATGTAAGAAATTCGTTTACCGGAACATCGAGATGGACCAGGGCTGGCGCTATCTTACCGACAGGATGGGGTACTGGGTTGACCTCGATTCGGCCTATATTACCTGTACAAACAATTACGTGGAGTCTGTCTGGTGGGCTTTGGACCAGTTCTTCAAGAAAGGTCTCATATACAAAGGATTCAAAGTTGTTCCTCAGTCACCTACCATCGAGACACCACTCAGTTCCCACGAATTGTCGCTTGGGTACAAGGACGTCCGCGATCCGAACTGCTACCTGAAGCTGAAAATTGTTGCTTCACCCCTGAAAGAACTCGCCGGCGCCAGTGTAATGGTCTGGACAACAACACCCTGGACATTGCTTGCTAACGTAGCTCTCGCTGCCGGCACTGAAATCGACTATGTCCTTATCAACAACGTCAGGAAAACAAAGGACGAGACTCTGGAAGACAGGCTGGTTCTTGCAAAATCGAGACTCAGCGTTGTCGAAGGAGAGTATTCAATATTGAAAGAATTCAAGGGTTCGGAACTGATCGGGACAAGCTATGAACAGATATTCAGCTATATACCCATCGACAAAGAAAAATATCCTAATGGCCTGACCATTCTTCCGGGCGACTTCGTCTCGACGGAGGACGGCAGTGGCATCGTTCATTTAGCCCCGGCTTTCGGCGAAGACGACTATGCCATGTCAAAGAAATTTAACCTGCCCTTCCAGCAGCCTGTAACTCCCAACGGCCATTTCACAAACGATGTCGGAGAATTCTCAGGCAGGGCAATCAAAAACTTCAAGTACGTCGATCACTCTGAAGAAGGCGCCGACAAAGACATCATCATCGCATTGAAATACGCAGACAAGATATACCGTGCCACCAACGATTACGTACACTCCTATCCTCACTGCTGGAGGACAGACAACCCCGTAATTTATTATGCGCGCGAAAGCTGGTTCATCAAGTCGCCCGAATATAAGGACGAGATGATTGCTCTGAACAAGCAGATTAACTGGCAGCCGCCTGAAATCGGTGCAGGCCGTTTCGGGAACTGGCTGGAAGAAGTGAAAGAGTGGGCTTTGTCCCGCGACAGGTTCTGGGGTTCACCCATCCCGATCTGGGTTGCGGAAGACGGCAGCGACGCCTTCTCCATCGGCTCGATGGAAGAATTGAAAAAAGGCCTCTACGAATCCGACGGCAAACTGGTACCTGTACCCGAATGCGGCGTCGGCCTTGACCTTCACAGGCCTTTCGTTGACCATGTCGTTTTCATGAAAGACGGAAAGAAATACCGCAGGATACCGGAGATTGTCGATGTCTGGTTCGATTCCGGAGCCATGCCTTTCGCCCAGATGCACTATCCGTTTGAAAACAAAGAACTGTTCGAAACGCAGTTCCCGTCAGATTTCATTGCCGAAGGCATCGACCAGACACGCGGCTGGTTCTATACATTACATAATATTGCTTCTGCTTTGTTCGGCAAACCGGCTTACAAGAACATTGTCGTCAATGAACTCATCCTTGACAAGAACGGCGTGAAAATGTCCAAAACCAAGGGCAATACTGTCGATCCGTTCGAGATCATGGAGAGGTTCGGAGCCGACGCTGTCCGCTGGTACCTCTTCATTAACAATCCGCCGTGGAAAGCCACGAAGTTCAACGACGCAGACATTGCAAAGACCGTCATCAGCGATTTCTTCAGGTCACTGACCAATACATACGCCTTCTTTGCCCTCTACGCCAACATCGACGGCTTCTCCGGCAACGAGGAGACAATACCCGTTTCTCAGCGTCCTGAAATTGACAGATGGATAATCTCCCGGATGAATTCGGTAATCAGGGAATTTACCTCCCTTATGGATGACTATGAACTGACGAAGGCCAACAGGGCAGTCCAGAATTTTGTAATATATGAGTTGTCCAACTGGTACATCAGGAGAAACAGGCGCCGTTTCTGGAAGGGCGAATTCGACAAGGATAAGATTGCTGCCTACCAGACTTTGCTGTCGGTCCTGAAAGACATCGTTTCGCTGATTGCCCCGACTGCTCCTTTCCTTGCTGAAGACCTCTACCAGAGGCTGAAAACGAACGGCCAGCCGGAATCGGTTCACATCAAAGACCTTTCTAAGGCCGATGAGTCCCTGATCGACCCGGAACTTGAAAGGAAGATGGACCTTGCACAAAGCGTAGTCAATATCGCCCGTTCACTCAGGGAGCAGGCCAAGCTCAGGGTAAGGCAGCCACTCAGGAGGATGCTCGTTCCGGTACTCAGTGAAAGGGACAAGATCGACATCATGTATTTCGAAGAGATCATCAAAGAAGAGCTTAACATCAAGTCGATTGAATATATCTCCGGAGACCGGGACATTGTAAAGAAATCGGCAAAAGCCGACTTCAAGGTCATCGGCAGAAAGTTCGGCAAAATGACACAGACTGTTGCCAATACCATCAAAGAGCTTGACCATAAAGACATTGTCCGTATTGAACATGAAGGTTCACTCGCAATTGAAATTGCCGGTGACACGCTCAACATTTCACTCGAAGACATCGAGATATCCAGCGAGAACATCGAAGGCTGGCTTGTCGAGACTGACGGTAAAGTGACTGTAGCACTCGACACCCTCCTCGACGAAGAACTCATCAACGAAGGCCTTGCCAGGGAATTCATCAACAGGATTCAAAACCTGAGAAAAGAGAAGGGATTCGAAGTTACCGACAGGATCAACCTCGATATTGCTGCCGGCGATGTTTACAAAAACGCTATCATGAGCCAGACAGACTATATCAGGAATGAAACACTGGCCGAGAAGATTACATTCAACGAAGTAATTACCGACGGCGATACCATTGAGATTGATGATTACAAGATGAATGTTTATATCACAAAAGTTTAATTTTTTTGTCTGATGGAAAACAATTGTTTGTTTTTTATTAGATTTAATCTTATAATGTAAGTTTAAAAGATAGATATTTAAAAAATAATTAATCTAAGGTTAATTGTGTATAAGGAGAACTAGAAAATGGCTAAAAAAAGTAATAATGAAAAAGAACAAAAAGCCATAAAAACTGTAAGCGAAAAATCTAAACAGCCTGCTAAGCCTGTTGCAATAAAAGACACCAAAAAAGTTGCAGCTCCGGTTAAGAAAGAGGTTAAACCGGAAGTAAAACCTGCAGCTAAAGTTGAAGCAAAAAAAGCTCCTGCAAAACCGGCAGCTAAAGTTGAAGTAAAAAAAGCTCCTGCAAAACCGGCTGCTAAAGTTGAAGAGAAGAAACCGGCAACAAAACCTGTTGCTAAAGTTAATGAGAAGAAAGCTCCTGTAAAACCTGCTGCTAAAGTTGAGGAGAAGAAAGCCCCTGCAAAACCGGCTGCCAAGGTTGAGGAGAAGAAAGCTCCCGTTAAACCGGCTGCTAAGGTCGAAGAGAAGAAAACTCCTGCAAAACCGGCTGCCAAGGTCGAGGAGAAGAAAGCTCCCGTGAAACCTGCTGTTAAGGTCGAAGAGAAGAAAGCTCCCGTGAAACCTGCTGCTAAGGTCGAAGAGAAGAAAGCTCCTGCCAAACCGGCTGCTAAGGTTGAGGAGAAGAAAGCTCCTGTGAAATCCGAACCAAAACCGCCGGCAAAAGCTGAAGAAAAGAAACCGGCTGCCAAACCAGCTAAAGCTCAGTCCACAGAACCGGTACTGCCCGATCCTTCAACTTTCCCGAAAGTACGCTATTCTGACGAAGACCTGGAAGGTTTCAGGAAAAGAATACTCACTCTCAGGCAGGAATCCATAGAAGAACTGAGGATGCTCAGGGAAAGGCTCGATGACCTTACCGAATTCAACTTCGCCGAAGAAAGCATGATCTATTCCATGCACATGGCCGAACAAGGCTCGGAAGCAATCGAAAAAGAAAAGACCTACGCCCAGATTCAACGTATTAACGAATACATCAAGAAGCTTGACGATGCCATCCAGCGTATCGACGAAAAGACTTACGGCATCTGCAGGGTTTGCGGCTGCCTGATCTCCAAGGAAAGACTCTGGGCTGTACCTGTAACTACTCTTTCCGCGTCATATAAAGTACACAACAGGTGCCCTGAAGACGGCATCGACAGGATTGAGCCATTGAAAAAATAAAACTAAGTGTATATCCAAAAAAAAGAACCACTCATTTCCGAATGGTTCTTTTTTTTATTTGGTTTAATAAAAACAGTTGATGCCCTGCACTAATCCTTTTCAGCAGATTTTTCAATTATGGAATTTATCTTGTCGAGATAGTTCAGTGCAATGCCTATCTTTTCAGTCAGTTCGTCGTTGCCGGTCTGTGCAACGGAATAGTGAATGTCTTTGAGTATGTTTTTCAGGCTGGCAGCAGGCGCTTTCAGCTCTTCTGTACTCTTCATCCTTTCTTCGTTAAGGCGCCTGAGTTTAATGTTGATCTGGTTAAACAATTCCTTCGATTTCTTCAGTTCAATATATGTATTGACCCTCGCAAGCAGTTCTGCCGAGTTGAATGGTTTGACGATATAGTCGATGCCGCCGGCTTCGAAGCCCTTGACGATGTCTTCCGTTTCATTCTTTGCGGTGAGGAATATCACAGGTATCTCCCGCGTGATGTCGTTATCCTTGAGGCGCCGGCACACTTCAAAACCGTCCATGTCGGGCATCATTACGTCGAGCAGGATCAGGTCGGGGAGGACGGTGTCAACCATCGAGAGCGCCTGTATTCCATTCGTAGCCATAGAAATCTCGTAACCTTCGTCGATGAGAGTGTTACCGATTATCTGTAAATTGTTAAGAATGTCGTCCACTATTAAAACCAGTGGCTTATCCTCAATACCCAGTACATCTTTTAACGGCATTTTCTTTTCCTAAATTAATATCTTACCAGCTGACAATTTAAATAATAATATAATATATAAAAAATTCAGTTTTTCTTAAATATCGATTCAATATTCTTCACTAAATCGGGATAGTTTTCAAGAGACTCGATTATCTTCGCAAGGTCGAGGCTTTCGCAGCTCCTGAAGAGTATCTCCGAATAAATGCTTAACACTTTGATGTTGTACTCTTCACTTACTTTCCGCAGTTTTGTTGCAAAGTCTTTGATTGAACCGATCATCATCGTCTTCTGCAGGCTGTTCTTATAGTCCATAAACTCTGTAGAAAGCCTGTTGATGAGTGTATCCGCATCTTCCGGTTTCAGGTCGATTTCTTCGGGAGGCTGGGAAACGGCAGACGACTCTTCTTCGACAACTTCGGTGTAGGGGAGATGTTTCATCAGTTCTGTGAACAGAGACTGTTTCGACATTGGTTTACGGAGGTATCCGTTGAAACCGGAGGCAAGGATGCGCTCTTCTTCGTCGAGCATGGCCGACGCCGACAAAGCGACGATGGGAATGGCGGCATTTGCATTATTGGAACGAATAATCTTTGTCGTTTCGTAGCCGTCAGTGTCCGGCATGATCAGGTCCATGATGATCAGGTTC
This sequence comes from uncultured Hyphomicrobiales bacterium, assembly GCA_964634885.1. Lineage (GTDB taxonomy): Bacteria > Bacteroidota > Ignavibacteria > Kapaibacteriales > UBA2268 > DAINRZ01. The sequence continues at coordinate 46,087 of CAZWLN010000001.1, forward strand.
GGCTTCTGGTATGCCAGGAATTTCACGGCTTCTTTGCCGTTGGTAGCTTCGACAACCTTGATATTGGTACCTTTGAAAAACTCTCTCATCAATATCCTGTTCATTTCGAGGTCATCGACTATTAAAACGGTTTGTTCTCCGAACCTGATGTGAGACACATCCAGCGTCGGTTCCTCAGGTACAGAATCCTCTTTGTCAACGTAAGCAACGACAACTTTGGGCAGAAAGACCCTGAAAGTGCTGCCTTGGCCCGGCTGGCTTTCGACACTGATGGAACCGCCCATCATCTCGACAAGCCGTTTTGTTATTGACAGTCCCAGGCCGGTACCACCGTACTGCCTGGTGCTCTGTCCGCTTTTCTGCCTGAAAGCTTCGAAGATGATCGACTGTTCGTCAAGGGAGATGCCGATACCGGTATCTGAGACTTCCAGGATAATATCTATGCGGTTCATCTCTTCATGGTACTTATGGCACATGATTGAAACCGAAACGGAACCTTTGTCCGTAAATTTGACGGCATTGCCTACGAAGTTCACCAGCACCTGCCTTAAGCGGGCTTCGTCGAGTAACAGGGCTTCAGGTATCTTTTCGTCAATGTAGCTGTTGAAAACGAGGTTCTTTTCTTCAAATTTCAGCGAGAAAATCTTATAGACTTCGTTGATGACTTCATTAAGGTTGACGGTGTCGAAAACGAGCTCGAATTTCCCGGCTTCAATCTTAGAGAGGTCAAGTATATCATTGATCAGCGTAAGAAGATTCTTACCGCTGGAGATGATGCCTTCGACAAATTTCCTGTTTTTATCATCCGTAATCCTGTTCCCGAGCAATTCACTGAAACCGATTACAGAATTGAGAGGGGTACGTATCTCATGGGACATATTGGCAAGGAACTCGCTTTTCAGCCTGTTGGCAGAGTCGGCAGCCTCCTTAGCTTTCATTATCTCTTCTTCAGCCCTCTTCCTCTCGGTAATGTCCTGTATATTGCACAGGATGCAGTTTTTTCCGTTGAGTTCAATCACTTCGGCAGTAATCAATGCGCTGATACGTTCGTCTGCCTTATTCTTCAACTGTATTTCAAGGTTGGATATACGCATGTTTTTCTGGAGTATCTGGAATACTTTCCCCATGTCGTCGCTGTCGAGCCATATCGGCATTTCGTTGAACTTCCTGTTGATCACATCGTCATGGTTAAGGAGGAACATTGCAAAGAAGTTAAGGTTAGCGTCGATGTATTCTCCGTCCGGGTATGTTGTCAGGGTAATGGCATTGGGGCTGGAATGGAAAATCGTCGAGAACCTGTTGTTGCTTTCCTTAATATTCTTGTTCGCATCTTCCATTTCCTTGTTCAATCTGAGTAGATTGTCTTCGCTGTCCCTGTATTTATCATTGGCGATGAAGAGTTCTTTGTTCAGTTGTGTAAGGTGCTCTTCGGACTGTTTGTACCTGATGTTGTTAATATACAGGGCATCGTTTTTGCGTGTCAGTTCCTGTTCTGTTTTGAACTTGGAACTGATGGTAAGGTAGGAGAGGACCATAGGATAGAGCAGGTTGAGCAGCAGTTCAAGAGGAGGCAGCTCTGTTTTCAGTGCAAAAAGCGCAAGGAACATCAGTGCCAGCAGAATGATTATATTGAAAACAAGTACGTGCCACAGTTTCTTCATTATCATTCCGCCGCCCCACTGGATGGACAGCATCACCACAACGAACTGCAACTGGAAATTATTGTAATAAATAAGGTAGAGCGAATGTAAAGACAATATGCCGATGGCAAAGTAAACGAACAAAGTGAAATTTTCCCTGAAGAATTTACTTATATACGAGACTCCTGCAATTGACAGCAATACTACGGAAATAGCAATGCGATACTCCATCGGGTCGTAACTGACAGTACTCAAAGTCTGGGATAATAATGCAGATGCCAGATAGAGCAGAGCCGCAATATAGAATATAATCCTGTAATACTTTAACTGAATTTCAGACTCGCTGATTTCCATAATCCCCCTTATTTATTCTCAAGGCAATGCTCCAGTTTGTTTACAGCATTCATTAATATTTGTATGCCGTTCTCATCGCCAATACCTTTACAAACCTGTATCGATTTGTTCAGCAGTGATTTGATGCTTGACAGTCCTGTAGTCCGGACTTCAGATTCTTCTGTATTATCATAAGTTTCAATTGCTTTTTCAATGTTAAGAACCGATTCTACATACCTGCCGAGAAGTGTAAGTATCCACGACATGTTCTTAAACGAATTGGCAATCAGGTTCAAATTCATCGTGTGTTCGGAGTACAAAAGCGACTCCCTGTACATATTCTCTGCTTTGTTCCATTCGCCAATCTTTTCATTGGTCTTTGCCTGCATCCTTAGAAGTTCCGAAAGAGCTTCCGCAGTGTTTGCGAGTATCGTTTTGTCCGAGAGCAGTAAGGCGAACTGGAAAGCCAACTGGAAAGAGTTCAGCGAGTCGTCCCATTTGCCGATTATCCTGTATATATCGCCTTGTTTCAGAAGGAATTGGACCTTCATGGCGACGTCGTTCATCAGTGTGGCTATCTTGATGATCTCGGAGCAAATACTGATTCCTTCGTCATTTTTAAATGATTTGATATATAAATTGGCAACTTTAGACTGTGCTTCAAGGTATTGGCTTACTACTGCTTTGTCGGTATTTGCCAGGTCGAGTACGAAGTTCCTTTTCTCGTCGATTATCCTGTTGCCCACTCCGTAATGGAAGATAAATTCGAGGAGTACGTTTTCCTGGTCTATATCCCTGTATTGTTCGGCAATCTGACGATGTATATTAAGGCGGTAATCGTCAGACATATTATAATAGATGTAGTTTTTAATCAGATTGTGGGAGATCTGGTACATGTCGCCCAGGCCTTCGGCAATTTTCCTCGATTTTTCCACCAGCCGGTGCTTGTTAATCAATGTATCGTTCTTTCGGTACGTTTTCAGCGACTGTTCTTCGAGGATGGAACTGATGATGTCCACAGAGAACATTTCACCCTGTACGGAAGCCATCTGCAGGAATTCCTGCAACTCATCGGGAAGCCTTTCGAACCTCTCCTTGATAATGGCAGTAATTGAATCGGGCAGTTGTATCGATTCGATGCTTTCCCTGAGAATATATTGATCATTTGACAATTCAATGGTACCTTTTTCATAAAGGTTGTTCAATATCTCCTCCAGGTAAAGCGGATTGCCTTTGGTCAGGTGGAAGAGGTTCCCGCTGAAAGCGCTGTCAAAAGTGTTTCCGGGAAATTTATTATTAATAAAACTGTAGGCCTGATCGGGTGAGAACTTGTCCAGTTCGACAAGTTCGACAGCATTGTACCTTACCAGGTTATTGACCTTTTCTTCGAGGGGATGGCGTTCAATGAGGCCGGTGACTTCGTTGAAACGGCCTTCTTTGATCTCCTGCGTCCTGTATGCGCCGATTATCATCAGGGGATAGGGCTTGTCCACCATCTTGCGGGCAATGTAGTAAAGCAGGCTGAGGGAAGAATTGTCTGCCCACTGGAGATTGTCGAAGAAGACGACAATGGGGTTTTCCTCGGCCAGTTCCCTGAGCCTGTTGTCCACCATAAGGAAGAAGCCTTCCTGGTTCTTCAGGTGAATGTCTTTCGAGGTTTCAATCATCTTCCTGGAAGTGCTGAAGATTGCTTCGGCGATGCCTCCGATGATGGGTATGGCGCCGAGCCAGGCACCGGCAGTATTGTTGAAGGCGTACTTAAGCCTGTCTTTGAAAGTCAGTTCCATTATGTCGCCGGTTTCAGTGTCAACCTTTTCCGTCTTTTTTATTGCTTTGGCAGTTTCCATAATTGCAGCGGAGATGTCTCCGACAGCAGGGATGTTTTGGAACCATTCTGAACCCGAATTGTCGAATACGGATTTCACCATTTTCTTGAAGCTATTCTTCTTCTCACTGTCCTTACCTGCCATCTTGTCGGCGTCGAGCTCGATCAGGACTTCTTTCCAGGGCAGGTAACCCCTGGAGACTCCGTCCATGTCAAAACAGTAACCTGAACCGGTAAGTATATTGACATCATAGTATTTGTCGCAATCGTCAAGGAAATGCTGAATGAGGGTGGATTTGCCAATGCCCGGTTCACCTGAGAGAAATACTGCCGTCCCTGTCGCATTTTCTACAGTCCTGTCAAGTTTCTCCTTGAGTAATTCTAATTCTTTTCTCTCAACAAACATATTATTATCTATACTATCTTTATACTTACTTAATCGTCAATGTTTTCAAATTATTTATAAACGTATCGTAATTGTCAAGATTGTCAATAATCTTGTCAAGAGCCAATCCATCACAGTTCTTCAGCAATTGTTCACCATAGTCATAGACCGGTTTGATGCCGCTCTGGTTACCTTCGTTGATAATTTTATTAGCGAATTCTTTAATGGCGCCGATCATCAGTGTCTTCTTCAGGTTGTCCCTGACGGCCCTGTATTCATTATCTAACCTGTCGATGATTCCGGGCATATATTCCTGAAGGTCGGGGGGGAGGGTATATTCTTCTTCGGAAATGACAATCTCTTTTTTGGGGAGATGTTCTTTTTCGACGGACAGGTTGTTGTCAAGATAGGAAACCAGGTGGTTAAACAGTGCGCTTCGCCTGATGGGCTTCACAAGGTAAGCGTCGAAGCCTGCTTTTATTATCTTGGATTCATCTTTCTTCATGGCCGAGGCAGTCAAAGCGATGACCGGGATATGCGAAATCGTTTCGTCGGATTTGATGAGCCTGGTGGCTTCATATCCGTCCATTTCGGGCATAACCAGGTCCATCAGTATCAGGTCGGGCATATAGCCTTTGACTTTTGCCAGGGCGTCTTTGCCGTTTACAGCTTCGACAATTTCCACAAGGGTATCGGCAAAGAATTCGACGATTAATTTGCGGTTCAGCTCTATGTCGTCCACGATCATTATCTTTGAAGGCGCAAATTCTATGTGTGAAGCTTGCTCTTCGAGTTTGTCTTCTTTGTTCTTATGGGGCTTGTTGGCCGAATAGGTCAGTTTGGAAAGGAATACCCTGAAGATGCTGCCTTTACCGACTTCACTTTCGATTGATATGGAGCCGCCCATCATCTCGACCAGCCTTTTGGTAATAGACAGGCCTAAACCGGTACCGCCGAGCGATTTGCTGCTCTTCTTGTTAATCTGCTTAAAGGCCTCGAAGATGATGTTCTGTTGTTCGATTGAGATGCCAACCCCAGTGTCTTCCACTTCGAGAACCAGGTCGATCTTGTTCTGGTCTTCGTAGATTCTGTGGGGATATATGGTAATGCAAACGTAGCCGGTGTCGGTAAACTTGACAGAGTTGCCCACGAGATTGACAAGCACCTGTCTCAGCCGTGCTTCGTCCAGGAAGAGGCAGGGGGGGATGCGGGGGTCGATTTTCTCGATGAAATCGAGATTCTTTTTGTCGAAGTTGTAGGAGAAAATCTGGTGTACTTCCTTGAAGACATCCCTGATGATTACTGCGTCGTATTCGAGTTCGAGCCTGCCTGCCTCTATTTTCGACAGGTCAAGAATATCATTGATCAGAACGAGCAGGTTCTTGCCGCTGGAGATGATTGACTTCAGGTATTCCCTGCTTTTGGGTTCTTCAATCCTGTTCTGCAGTAGTTCGCTGAAACCGATGATGGAGTTCATCGGTGTCCTGATCTCATGGGACATATTGGCAAGGAATTCGCTTTTCAGCTTGTTGGCAGCGTCAGCTGCTTCTTTTGCTTTGATCAGTTCCTGTTCTGCCCTTTTGATCTCGGATATTTCCTGGATGGTGGTAAGGATGCACTGGCGTTCGTTGAAATCGATTACTTCGCTTGTCAGCAGCACAAAGACCATCTTATTGTCTTTTGTCCTCATCGGAACTTCGAAATTGGAGACTTTAAGTTTGGTATTAAGCTCAGCCAGTATTGTCTCAAGTTTTTCTATGTTCCACCACACAGGCATGTCTTCGAACTTCTTGTTCTCTATCTCTGACTTGTCGGGAAGGAATATCTCATAGAAGCTCTGGTTCGCGTCGATATACTCACCGTCAGGGTAGGAGTGGAGAGTGAAAGCAACAGGGCTTGAGTGAAAGATAGTCGAGAACCTGGCGTTGCTTTCCCTGATCAGTTTGTTTGCCTGTTCAATCTCTTCGCTGAAGAGTTTGTAATCGACAGAAGAATCGTCCGGATTGTCTCCCTCGCTATTCTGTTTGTCAACCGGCACAGGCCTTAACTTACTGACAATGAAGTAAACCAGTAACACCAGTCCCAAGCCCACAGCGAAACCTGTAAAGAAGTCCGTCATTGGCGCCTTCCTTTCATCCGCAGCTTATATTTCATCTCTAAATCATCCATCCAATCCGCTATTTCAATAATTCAATCTAAATATCAACACTGAGCTATCAATAAATATACCACAAAAAAATTACAATATTTTCTTTTAATATTCGGTAAAAAGGATGTTTAAGTTAAATTTGAAAAATTATTATAGTTAGCATTGTTGTAATGGGTAAGACAGTTCGGTGTTGAAAAGATATGGCGCCTGCCAAAGTACTGAGGGAATGTCTTCCGCTTTCCCAGCCTTCTGTTCCCGATCAGGCATATATGAGACATTACAACATTATATTATTATACTTAAGGGAGGCCACGTTAGTGAAGAAACTATTATTAATTATTCCGGTAATGTTATTATTCCATTCTGAAGCCCGTTGTGAAAACCCATTCGATTATGTGAAAGACCTTAATGTGGAATTTTTCTTCGGGACCAATTCAGGTTCCAGCTTCTATGACAACGTTAACAATAATATCATTTACCAGTATGACTCAGCGATAACCGACAGTGTCCGCAACTATCTGTTTGAGAAAGTGACTTACACTTTCGGCCTGAGGGGATATTACAAACTGACCGACGACTTAATCCTTACAGCAGAGATACCGGTCATCTACAGCAAATTGACAGAAACTTTCGAAAAAGACAGCTACGGCAATGAAGTAAAAAGGGCTGAACTGTCCCTGACACAGCCTCTGTACTATTCTGTCGGAGGTATATACAGGCTGCTTGACGGAAAGTTCTACACTCTCGGTTCCTTAGAATTGAGAATACCCCCTGCCTTTTACAACGGCGTCAACAGCAATCCCGACTATGATTACCTCAGCGACGGTGCTTTCGAATCGCTTCTTGGTGTCAGGTTCGGTTACAATTTCGAAAAATCATGGCTCGAAGCCAACGTAGTCTATAATTACCGCGACGAGGAACTCGTTGACCAGGTAAAGACCAGGATTGAAGGTGGCCTTAGGACCGTAAAAGACACATATATCAAGGGATATATGGATTACGTATTCAGTACAAAGTCGATGAAAGACGCCGAACCGTTTAATCTGAGGACAATCCCCCTCCAGGAAGAAGCCCTTAGCATCGGCGCCTCCCTGTACATATTAATAACCGAATCGGTTTATTCTTCATTCGACGTCTCGGCAAAAATGTACGGAACGAATTCATGGCTGGGTGGCAACTACCTTTTGAATGTCGGCGTTAGACTTTGAAGCCGGTTTTTTATAAGCCAAAGTTTTTTTTCCTGTAAAATCTTCATATTTTTGAAAGATTATTACTATGCATTTATTTTGTAACTTTATTTATTTTGATTGCATCTTAGTAATGTATGAATTTTGAAAAATTAAAAATATATCGAAGAGGTGATGAAGTGAAAAGGTTTTTTTTGACATTACTTGTATTAATCGGCGGCGCTGTTTTGTTCCAGGGATTTCAGTGCTCATCCATAGAATTTAATACAGCAAAAAAGGACTTTACGAATGGTGATTTTGAGAAGGCCAGAGTAAATTTTGAAAAAGAGACACAGAAAAATCAAACAAATGTAGAGGCATGGTTAATGCTGGCAGAAACAGAGCTGAACCTCGGTAACCTGCCTAAGGCGCAGAAAGCACTGTTGAATGCAAAGAAACACAAAACCAGCAAAACTCCTGAGGACCTTTTCTCCTTAACCGAGGCAAGAGTATGGAGCACAGCCTACAGGAAAGGCTATGAATACCTTTTACGATTCTCCAAAGAGGAAATCAAGACATATATCGATTCGTCAGTACTTTACCTTGAAATGGCAAAAGAGATCAGGCCGGAGAATCCCGACATATCGAGGATATTAGGCCTGGCGCTTGAAAACGGCGGTAAAAAAGAGGAAGCCATTGCCGAGTATATCAGATTTACCCAGATTATGAAGAATAATGTGGACTTCGCTATTGAGAAAGCCCTGTACATTGACCAGCCCATTTTTGAGTCTTTTCAAAAAATCAAGCAGGAAGAAATTAAAGGGCAATTGCCTCCTCAAGCCACGACAGATGGAGACACTTCATACGTAATGCTTTTCAAAAATGACAAGTATGTTACTTTACTTTCATTTCTTAAACCCGCCGGTAAGCCGTTCCCGATACTCAAAGGCTGGAACGTCAATATGCCGGAGAGCTGGTCCAAAGAAGAGAGATACCAGTACAGGGAACTGTACACCACTCCCTACGCTGCACTTGCCGAGCGTTACTACGATCTGAAAGAATATGACAAAGCACTGGAAAACGTAAAGATCATTTCCCAGATAGAACCTGCCAATGAAGACGTAAGCAGGTTTATCGTTGCTATCTATGAAGCTCAGGGCAAATCAGACGAAGCCTTTCAAGAAGTAAAGAAAATGGTTGACAGGTTCCCCAAAAACCCTGCCTATCTCCAAAGATATGCCGATTTCCTGTTTAATAATAAAAAACTGGACGAAGCCATTCAAAACTATGAAAAAGCAATCGCTTTAGACCCTTCGTCCCCAGATGTGCCCGTCTGCTACCAGAACATTGCTGTCTGCTACAAGAACAAGGCTGCCGAGATTCAGTCAAGGCAAAAAGAACTTGCCGACAGGAACCAGAGGCCACTCGACCCGAAAGAGTACGAACCTTTCCTTAAGAAATCCGAAGAGAATTTCAACAAAGCATTGACAAGCGAAAAAAGCAGGAATAACTTTGAAATCATGGCCGAACTCGCTGACATATACTATGTTACCGAGCAGGAAAACAACCTGAAGGAGATTGTTCAGAGAATGGAAAATATTGAGGGATCAATCGAAGCAAAGAATAAGCAGAAGTATTACGAGCTTCTGTTAACGATATACGGCAGAGCTGAGCGCGACTACCAGGACAAAGAGTTCTTCAAGGGATTCCAGGCTAAATATGACACGGTTCAGAAGAAACTCGATGAATTGCCCAAATCTGAAAATTAATATTTCTTCAGACAGAAGAAAAATCGCTTAAATCATATAATAAATTTGAAGTTAATACTTCCACTAATGCGACAAAATGTCATAATTAGTGGAAGTATTTTTTTTATTTATATTGGGTAATTAGCATGAACGACAGCAACAAGGAAAAACCGGCACAACATCAGATTAATATTGAATTGGGAGAAAAAGAAGCAGAAGGTACATATTCCAATTTGGCCATCATCTCACATTCACCCGCCGAATTCATAATAGATTTCACAAGGATATTGCCCGGGATACCCAAGGCCAAGGTACATTCCAGAATAATAATGACGCCTCAGCATGCCAAGATGTTTGTTCAGGCATTGACAGATAATATCATGAAATACGAACACCAGTACGGAGAAATAAAATTAGACAGACAGGACAATATTTTTCCCGGTATGCAGGGAACACCGAAAATAAATTAATGATAAAAAAAAATTGTAACTTTTTTACGGTCCGAAGTGTCTTTTGCTTAATGATGATTTAAATAGACAGGATATGTATGGTTTTTGGAAAAATGAAAGCAATAGTTTTTGTACTACTCTTATGGGCTGCGAACAATGTATATGCTGACCTGCAACTGCAACTTAAAGTACTGAACGAGGCTAATAAAAATACAATTGAAACAAACACTTACCCTGTGTACTATGCTTATGTCAAAGCAATACAGGGCGGCGCTGCTGTTACTCTCACCAAGGATAACGTCATCCTCGTGCAGGACAATTTTACCAGCCGGCCTTTCGAGGTTACAGTGCCCGACGAACAGCAATGGCAGAAAGTGTCGTGGTACGCTGCCCTCTCCGAATATGACAGGATTGATGTCTATGGTTTTATTAACGGAGACGCTGCAACCGTCAAAGGAAGGCTTATTGACAAAGGGATGAACGTTCTGTCTTTCAGTGACGCTGATTATAATGAATTGTTCGAATTGAACATGGGTTCCGTCAATTCCGGCGAACAGTCGATGAAAATGGTGCAGATGAGTATTGCCAGGACCATGAAAATTGGGGAGATAGAACAGCCCATTACCATCGATTCGATTGTAATGGCAAAACCTTTTTATTACAAATGGCTCGGCGCCAGCATTAACCAGAACCCGCCGCCAACGAAGATGGAACCGGGGTTCATGTACAGGTTCTTCACCTATTTCGAACCTAAGGACTCAAAGTACTACAGGGACAAGGTTACTGTTCACTACAACGGTAACTCTTCCCAGACTATTGATCTTTACGGCAATCATTTCGACATTCCCACTCCTACGCTGCTTCAGATCGTTGAACCCGACAGCAGCCAGATCCTTGCCCCATGCATGTATTATGAGATAAAATGGAAAGGCTATGTTAACGGGTTGCCTACAAGGATTGACTACACAACAAACGGCGGCATTACATGGCAGTTGATCGCCTATTCTTTCGATTCGACTTATCAATGGAAAGTACCGAACACACCTTCAACTAAAGTCAAGGTCAGGGTGACTCAAGAGTTTAACAAGAATTCGGTTTATAACCTTAATAAAGATTACTATCCCATACAGAAACTTACATATAACAAATCGGGCTACAACATCCTTGCCGGTGGTGAAGCAGGTTTCCTCCGCGAATGGGATATTTACACACAGGAATGTTCGGAGCAATATACCTTTGCTGCCGGCCTTAATTACCCTTATACAAAAGCCACACCCGTTGGCATTGAGTATTTTGCCGATGACAGCAATTTCGCCGTTGCGTCCAATTATTCATCCCAGAAAACCATCACTAAGAGCGAAATTGCCTTCTTCAAAAGAGGTGAATACACACCGTACAATAAAGTACAACTGCCTGCCGGCTACAATCCGAGGGAAATGTTCATCGACAACATGAAAACAAGGCTGATCCTTGTCCCTCAACTGGGTACGAAGATACTGATCTATGATGTCAATACCTGTCAGTTGATCAATACAATCGACCTGAAAAAACCCATTTCCGCATTCAATTTCAGTAAGTCCGTCAACCAGGCTGTCGTGTCTTTCTTTGATGGGGAGATTCAATTGCTCAACGGAGAGGATCTCAGCGTACTTAAGAGTTACGGTTTTACCAATATGCCGGTAATCATTGAACTGGCGCTGTCCATGAACGGGAAATACATCGGATTGGCATGCAGGGCTCCCGTCGGCACATCTTCTTTCAGGAGCAACAGGACAGAAGCCCATGTACTCGACATCGAATCGGGGCTGATAGTCAGGACAAACCGCAATACTGCCAGCGACGCACTTGGCATCGATTTCAATACCATTTCTTCTTCACTGCTGATTGGTTCAGAACTGCAACCCCAGGTAGCCGTCTGGGACCTGACTGGCGATGAGTATATCGTTTCTCTCGACGGCCACAGCGATGCCATGACAGACTTCAAAGTTGCACCTGACGGCCATTCCATCGTTACTTCCGCCGTTGGTGAGGACAACCTGATGGTCAGGTTCTTTACCTATCCGGAACATGATGAGAGCGCCGAGTATCTTGAGATCGGCGAACCTACATACTCAGTCACTCCGATTACAATTGAACCTCAGTATATATCTACGACAAATACATTCAAATACACGGGAAAGCTGTGTAACACCGGTGAAGTACCAATTGTACTGGAAAATCCCTATTTCTATTCCGGCATACACTTCCAAATGGCAGATTACAAGAGTCCCGACACTTTGATGCCCGGTATATGCAAAGACATCAGCCTGATCTTCAATCCTAAGGATACAGGACTCATCAAAGAAACCATTGGTTTCAATACCTGCATCGGACAGATTGAGATTCCCATCAGTGCTACATCCCTGCCGCGCAATATTACCTTTTACAGCAATCCTTTTGATTTCGGGGAAAAATGTGTGGGCGAAACCCTACGGAAGAATATCCTTTTCATCAGGAACAATGACCCTGTCCCGTTGAAGATAAATAACATATATATGGAAAAGGGGCCCTACTCAGCTTTCTCGATTCTGACGAATGCCATTGATACGGTCCTGGAACCTGGCGCTTCACTGTCTATTGACGCTGCATTCACTCCCAATACCCTTCTGGAAAACACGGACAATGCCATTCTGCGCCACTCCGACCAGACGGTACTGATTGGGAAAACTGTGTTCCGCGGTCAGGGCATCGGCACAAAAGTGCAGTTAAGCCACTCAAACCTGAGGTTTATACCCGAAATACCCCAAAGGACAATTACTGCTGTCAATCCAAACACAAACCAGATAGCAATCGAGGGCTATGAGTTTTCAACCCCGGGCATCTACACCATCAGCGACGCGTTCCCGATTGTTCTCGACCCCGCCGATTCGGCAGAGATCCACATTACATGGAACGGCCAGGTTACGAACGACATAACACTCAACCTGTTCGCTAAACCATGCGTGTCAACCATCGCTGTAACTCTCGGGCAGTATTCTGCCGACGCCGTAATTACTGCGAACGATGTAAAGGCCGATCCCAGGGACAGAGCTTCCATTCCTATTGAACTTTCTATTACCGAACCAGTACCGTACAAGGGCAGCAGGTTTGTAGAAGCAGAATTGTACATCAATCCCAGGATTTTCCTGCCCGACAATGTAACGACTCCCTATGGATCCGCCACATTGACCAGAAACGAACTGATCGGCGACAGAAGGGTAATGGGATTCCGCATCGACGGAGACTTCCCGTCCAAAGGGATAATCGGGCAACTTGAAGGCGTTGCCGGACTGGCCGAAACCGACACATCGGCAATAGACTGGAACCAGTCCTCGGTTTTCCTTGGTTCTACTGTTAAAGTTACTGCCCAATCAGGACTTTTTACACTGATCAACCTTTGCGGCAACAGAAGGGTAATACAGCCTGAATCAGCCATTACAATTTCCGGCATCAGACCGAACCCTGCCGTTGGCGAATTTGATCTCGTATTCAGTTCGCAGACCAATGCTGCTTCAATCGTCGAGATCTATGATGTAATCGGAAACAGGCTCTTCGGCTCAATTCTCTCCGAAGTGAAACCAGGTATCAATACTGTAAGGATTAATGTATCGGATTTCAAATCAGGCAATTATAGAATCGTACTAAAACAATCATCAGATGTATCAGCAAAAAATTTAGTTATAATCAGGTAGTGGGGAAAGAAATTGAGTAAGATTTGTTTGAGAGTATGTGTATTATTGGCCTTATTGATATTGTCCGCTAATTCAGTAATAACAAAAGATAAATATACGAACTATGGTGTAACTGCCGGTGTTGGCCTGAATACGAACATCTATTCAGCCTCATTTGAGAGCCTGCCGGGTTTTAAGACTTGCTGTCCCGAATACACTGGCGCCACAGGCTTTGGCCTCTCATTCAGTGCCGGCGCAGTGTACTATTTTAACTCTAAGCTCTTCGGATCAGACTGGAAGTATAATATAAACATCGGATACAACGACCTGGGAGCCGCATTCTCCGATGAAGAATTCATCGGCAACATCATCAGCGGCAATACCTATACCAAAGGTAAATCCGAACACTATCTCGAAGCTTCTCTCAGCGCATTGTCGATCGACCAGTTCATTGCCATCAATCCCTATCAGGGCCTGCCCCTGTGGGTGAATGCAGGCCTGTCCGTCAATTTTCTTACGGGAACTGCTTTCAGGCAGGAGGAGAGGCTTCTGACCCCTTCCGACGGAGTGTTTGAAAACGGCCTTAAAACAAGGAATCCCAGCGAAGGTGATATACCAGGCGCCTCGACGGCCCTCATTGCCCTGAGGCTGGGACTGTCCTATGACCTTCTTAATTTTGGCGATTATACACTTACCCCTGCCGTCAATTTCAATTATTCTTTGAATAATGTGGCAGAGGGCCTGGACTGGAAAGCACATACACTTACCGCTTCCGTTAACCTGACCTACAGAATTCCCCGTTCAGTTCCGGAGCCACCATTGCCGGCGCCTGTACCGGTTCTGCCCAAACCGCCGCTTCCCGTGCCGTTCGCACTGTCACTGTCGGCATTTTCCGGTGAAAGGCCGCTTGAAAATGGAAGTACCGTCAGTGTTAAGAGGATTGTATCCAGGGAGCTGTCCACAAGCCCGGTCCGCACAATTGTTTTCTTCGGAAAGGATAACGATGAACCCGATCACGGCACTTCATCCGGCAATGCAAAGGAACAATGCCAGGACAGGGCAATAGAAGCCATTGCAGGCTACCTTGCTGCTAATCCCGGCGTCAACGTTACCGTAAAAGCATCTGCCACTGCCGACGAAACTCCCGGTACCGCCGGGAAAAGGATTGAGTATGTGAAGAAAACCCTTACCGACAGGGGGGTAGATGTCTCCAGGATGAAATTCGAAGCCGGAACAGTGTCTGAAAAGGAAATACCAAACGGCCTGATTGCAGATGAATACAGGAATGTGAGTTTCCGGATTGACGGTGTTGACGGGATGATTGGCGTAGTTGAGAAAAATGAAGTCGTCAGTGAGCGATTCGAGATCGATCCAATCAGAATAATAGCTTCTACGGAACCCCCATCGGCCAAAGCTGAGTTTTCCGGGAAACTGACGTACGGAACGGCCTCAGTCAATCTGATTTGCAACAAAGAGAACAGGATCGACCTGAACAATTCCTTTCACATCGACGGCAGGGACAAGCAACTGATCATCGATGCTGCTGCCGGTTCCGAATCGGGCGACAAAAAGAATGAAACGATGGTAGTCAACCTGGAATACACCGATGTTGAAGGAGACACGACCGTCAATACATACAATACGGAAGAAGGAGAATACACCGAGTATATTCTCGGATTCTTCGACTACAACAGGTCTGTGTTCATTACTCACGACGCAAATGCCGTACAAAATGTCAGGAAAGCTGTAGCTGAAGGTAAGAAAGTGGTCTTCATGCCGCTAACGGACAACTTTGGTTCGGAAGAACACAACGACAAACTGGCGGAACAAAGGCTCAATGCAGCTTACTCCCTTGTCGGCCTGCGTGAAGGCATTACCCCGGTATATACGGAGCAATACATTTTCTCGAACGAAAAACCTTCGGGAAGGATATTGAACCGTTCGGTCATCGTCAGGATATTTCACTGACAAAACCCGTAATTACTATCTGTTTAACACTGCTATCAATCGGGTATCATAGATGTACAAAAAAAATAATAAAAATTCCAATTTTATTGTATATATAATGTTTCATAATTAATTTGTAATCGTATTATGCGAATGAAATTGAAAATTGTTTAATAATTTTTAGTGTGATGTTAAAATGAAGAGATTATCAAGTTTAAGCCTGACCATGCTGCTTTTTGTGCTGGTTCAAACGCTTTTCTCCCAGCCGGCCTGGGAATTCAAAAATATTAAGGACATGATACCTTCCGATCCGAAAGTGACGATTGGCAAAATGGATAATGGTATGGTCTATTATATCAGGGAAAACAAGAAGCCTGAAAAAAGAGCGCAACTGATGATTGTTGTAAGAGCCGGTTCGGTCGATGAAGACGACGACCAGAACGGCCTTGCCCATTTCTGTGAGCACATGGCCTTCAACGGTACAAAGCATTTCCCGAAACAAAATCTTGTCAATTATCTCGAAACTGTCGGCATCCGGTTCGGTGAAGACCTGAACGCCTTTACAAACCAGGATCAGACAGTCTATATGATTGCTTTGCCGACAGACAAACCGGAACTCATAGACTCCTGCCTTTTGGTACTCGAAGACTGGGCTCACAACGTTTCCTACGAAAATGAAGAAATCGACAAGGAACGTGGTGTGATTCTCGAAGAATGGCGCTTGGGCAAAGGCGCCGATGACCGTATCGAAAAGAAACAAAGGCCCATAATATATTACAATTCAAAATATGCCCTCAGGGATGTAATCGGTGACACAAGCGTATTAATTAATGCTCCCCATGAGACTTTTCGCAAGTTCTATCGCGACTGGTACAGGCCTAACCTTATGGCCGTCATTGCTGTCGGGGACTTCGACAAAAACGCTATGGAAAAGAAGATTAAGGAACAGTTCGGGAAATTGAAAAATCCGGATGTGATCAGGCCCAAACAGGACTATCCGTTGCCCTATCATAAGGACGTGAAAGTAACCATTGCTACCGACAAAGAACTCCAGATGCCAATGGTTACGATTTTCATGAAACATGACCCCAAGGAACGCGGAACATACGAAGAATACAGGAATAATTTCATTTCCACCCTTGCTACTAACATGCTCAACCAACGATACGCAGAAATAACCAGAAAGCCCGGCGGCCCCTTCAGCCAGTTTGCTGTCGCACAGGAAAGCGAGTTCGTTGGCAAGTCGAGGATTTTCTTCTTTATTGCTTCCGGCAAAGGCGACAAAATCGGCGATTGTGCTTCTGCATTACTCCAGGAAGCGTTCAGGGTGAAACAACACGGATTCACTCCCACAGAACTGGAAAGGTCAAAGGAGGAAAGCATGAGATACCTTGAAAATGCATATAATGAAAGAGACAAAAGCGAATCGCAACAGTATGCCATGGAGTTTATGAGGAATTTCCTTAAGAACGAATCCATGCCCGGTATTGAAGTTGAACTTGAACTGGCAAAGAAATTCCTTCCCGGCATCACAATCGAAGAAGTTAACGATTATATCAAAAAGATGGTCAGGGACGACAACACGGTAATAGCCGTCAGCGCTCCCGAAAGGCCCGATGTCGTACTGCCCAAAGAAAGCGACCTCCTGGCTTCTTTCAATAACATGAAGAACCAGAAACTGGAACCCTATGTTGACAATGCAATTACCACACCACTGCTCGACAAGGAATTGACTCCCACCGCAATAGTTAAAGAGGCGAAGATTGCCGAACTCGACGTAACAGAACTCACTCTCGCCAACGGTGTCAAAGTTGTACTCAAACCTACCAATTTCAAAAATGACGAGATACAGTTTACTTCTTTCAGCCCGGGCGGCACCTCACAGTACAATAAGGAAGATTTCCAGTCGGCCCGTGCTGCTTCGAGCATCATCAGCCTGAGCGGCATCGGCGCATTCGACAAGACTCAGCTCGACAAGTACCTTGCCGGCAAGGTTGTTACTGTCAGTCCCGGCATCGGCGAACTCACCGAAGCTGTCAACGGCAGTTCTTCCGTTAAAGACGCCGAAACGATGTTCCAGTTGATATACCTTTCATTTACAAAGCCAAGGCTTGACATGCAGGCTTTCAACACATACATCGAAAAGATGAAGAACCAGATCAAGGATGCTTCCAATAATCCCGAGGCCATTTTCAACGATTCGGTAACAGCCGTCACAAATACGTATAATTTCAGGAGAATGCCGGTTACCGAGAAAGACGTCGATAACATCGACATGATGAAAGCCTATGAGATATACAAAGACAGGTTCGCTGACGCTTCCGACTTCACTTTCTTTTTTGTCGGCAATTTCGAAGTCGAAAAATTCAAGCCACTGATTGCAAAATACCTCGGCAATTTGCCCACTGTCAAAAGGGTTGAGAAATTGAAAGACATAGGTGTTACCTTCCCCAAAGGCAATATAGTTAAAAAAGTCAACAAAGGTATTGAGAAGAAAAGCAGTGTAATGATGATAATGAACGGAAGCTATGAATTCACTCCGTATAACAATTTCCTTTTCAGGGCATTGATGAGTATTCTTGACATCAGGCTTCGTGAAGACCTCCGTGAAGACAAAGGCGGCGTTTACGGAGTAGGTGCATGGGAAGAAACTGAGAAATTCCCCAAAGGCCGCTACGCTGTCAATGTGGCTTTCGGTTGCAATCCCGACAGAGTGGAAGAGCTTACCGGACAGGTCGTCAAACAGATCGATACGATGAAAACAAAGCTTCCTGAAGACAAATACATGGTCAAAGTCAAGGAACTGCTTACAAGGGCCTACGAAGTAAACCTCAAAGAAAACGACTACTGGCTCCGGAAGCTGCAATATGCTTATTTCAACAATACAGACCCGAAAGCCATGCTCGAACTGAAGAAATGGATCGACGAACTGAAGCCGGAAGACATTAAAAAGGCTGCTAACAAATATCTTAATACTAAGAATCTGTTGAAGTGCGTATTGTATCCCGGGAAATAAAGCAAGCAGACAAATATTTCCTTTAAGGCAGCCTGAGGCTGCCTTTTTTTATAAACTGGCACCTGTTCAGTAATTTATCAGGTCGCTGTCTTTTTTATTTATCATAAATAAAAATATTGCTTATATTAGTAAAGATTGCTCTAACTAAATTGATTGTTTAATAGTTGACAGGAACACGATGAGATTATTAAACTCAACTGCAGCAGTACTTGCATTTGTACTGGTGCAATCGCTTTCAGCCCAAACGGCGTTTGTAATTCAAGACATGAAAAGCCAGATACCTCCCGATCCGAAAGTAAAAATCGGTAAACTGGACAACGGCATGGTCTATTACATCAAAGAAAACAAGAAACCGGAAAAACGCGCAGAGTTAATGATTGCCGTCAATGCCGGTGCCATCGATGAAGATGACGACCAGAACGGACTGGCACATTTCTGCGAACACATGGCTTTCAACGGTACCAAACATTTCCCGAAACAACAATTAGTCGATTTCCTCGAATCCGTAGGTGTCTCGTTCGGTCCCGACCTCAACGCTTTTACGAGCGAAGACAGGACGGTCTATATGCTTACAGTGCCGACAGACAAAACCGAACTGATGGACAAAGGACTCCTGGTACTCGGGGACTGGGCTCACAATGTCCTGTACGAGGATGGGGAGATCGACAAGGAAAGGGGAGTCATACTCGAGGAATGGCGCTTGGGCAAAGGCGCCGATGACAGGATCGACAGGAAACAAAGGCCTGTAATCTATTATAATTCAAAATATGCCCTCAGGGATGTCATCGGCGACACAAGCATCATCAACAGATCCCCATACGACGCATTCCGGCGTTTTTACAGGGATTGGTACCGTCCGGGACTGATGGCAATCATTGCTGTCGGGGATTTTGACAAAAATGAGATGGAAAAAAAAATCCGGGAGCAGTTCGGAAAACTGAAAAATCCCGAAACGCTGAGGTCAAAAGAAGAATACGGTGTACCCTGGCATAAAGATGTCAAGGTTACTATTGCCACCGACAAAGAGCTGTCGATGCCCACCGTCGAAATTATTATGAAACATGGAGACAGGGAACGTCGAACTTATGAGTCGTATAAGAACAGCCTGGTTTTAAGGCTTGCTTTTTCAATCCTCAATCAAAGGCTGGCCGAAATCAGGAGGAAACCTGACGCTCCGTTCAATCAATTTGCTTATGGCAGAGAAGGAAGATTTGCCGGAAAATCCAGGGCATTCTTTCTGTCTGCAGCGAGTAAAGGGGACAAAATCAATGAGTCCGTCCTTACATTGCTCAGGGAAGCATTCCGTGTAAAGCAGCAGGGCTTTACTCCTACAGAACTCGAAAGAGCAAAATCGATTGTTCTCAAGGGATATGAAAGTTCGTTCAATGAAAGGGACAAAACCAGATCTAAAGTTTATGCATTCCAGTGCGTGAGCAATTACCTGCAGAAAGAACCGATGCCCGGCGAAGAAGTTGAACTCGGGATGGCAAAAAAGTTCCTGCCCGAAATTACTCTCGACGAGGTTAACAATTCCATAAAAAAAATGATTATCGATGATAACACCGTCATTGCAGTTAGAGCGCCTGAAAGGGCGGACGTAAAACTGCCTACGGAAAACGAACTCCTGGCCATGCTTGAAAAGGTAAAATCAGAGAATCTGGCGCCCTATATCGACAATGCCCTTAACAGGCCTTTACTCGACAAGGAACTGACTCCGCTGCCTTTCAAAAAGGAAACCACCGTCAAAGAACTTGGTGTAACAGAGTTGATTCTGAACAACGGTGTAAAAGTTATTCTGAAACCTACTGATTTCCAGAATGACAGGATCTCGTTCTCAGCTTTCAGTCCAGGTGGTACCTCGCTTTGCAGGGATGAAGATTTCCAGTCGGCAAAGTACGCCGATGATGTTGTCTCACAAAGCGGATTGGGCGCATTCGACAACACACAGCTTGTGAAATACCTGTCAGGCAAAGTTGTTTATGTCTCTCCTTCAATTACCGAATTATCCGAAGGGGTCAACGGCAGTTCATCTGTTAACGATGCCGAGACGATGATGCAAATGATCTACCTGACTTTTACCCAACCCAGGGCCGATCAACAGGCTTTCGATGCATTTATTGAGAAAACCAGGAATATGCTGAAGGATTCACGCAATGATCCTGAAGGCAATTTCTATGACTCGGTTGATGCGGTATCCTCTTTGTACCATCCCAGGAGGTTGCCGGTTACTGAAAAAGACCTGGAAAAGATTGACAGGGCAAAGGTCATTGAAATTTACAAAGACAGGTTCGCAGACGCTTCCGACTTCACATTCATCTTTGTCGGCAACTTCGGAGTGGAAAAATTCAAGCCGCTCGTAGCCAAATACCTTGGCAACCTGCCGGCAATCGACAGGAAAGAAAACTGGAAAGACATCGATGTAAAACATCCCCAGGGTAAAGTTGTTAAGAACTATTATGAAGGCATAGAACACAAAAGCACTGTCTGGATGACAATCAGCAATAAATGCGAATGGGACCCTCACAATAACCTCATTGTGAGGGCATTGATGGATATACTGGACATCAGGCTTCGTGAAGTCCTGCGTGAGGAAAAAGGCGGAGTTTACGGAGTAGGCGCATGGGAACAAATTGATAAATACCCCAAAACAGAGTTTTCCGTCAGTATCTATTTCGGCTGCAATCCCGACAGGGTAGAGGAGTTGACCGGCGACGTAATGAAGCAGTTGGATACATTAAGATCGACACTTGCAGATGAGAAGTATATGGTTAAAGCTAAGGAAATTTTAACCAGGGCATATGAAGTAAACCTGAAAGAGAACAATTATTGGCTTGGAAGGCTGCAATCTTCATATTATTATAATACCGATCCTAAATTGATTCTGGAGAACAAGAAATGGATTGACGCCCTGACTCCTGAAGACATCAAAAAGGCAGCTAATATATTTCTCAACACGGACAATCTTCTGAAATGTGTCCTTTATCCTGAAAAAGGAAAATAGGGCTAAGTTTGAACTCTTTGGTTTATATTTCAGCAGGGACAGGCCGTATTGCATGTCCCTGCTTCTTTTTTTCAATCGAGGTTTTTGTGGGTGCCGTCGCAGAAAGGCTGATTGGCAGTGTGTTTACAGCCGCAAAGAAACACTTGCTTCGCTTCGGCAATTTCGAATTTTACAGGCTTGAAGTTCGTGGCTTTGTGAGAACCGTCGCAAAACGGCTGGTTTTTCGACAGGCCACAGGCACACCAGAAGTAGGTTCCAGGCTCCATGTCTTTAGCGAATGGGGCTTTCCGGGCAATTACGGGTTCTTCCATAGTCGATCTCCTGCAATAAGTGTTACATATATTCAGGGGTTGTAATCCCAAGTATCTTCAGTCCGTTAGCAATGGCTGTCCTGACAACTCCGGAAAGTGCAAGCCTTGCTTTGATGAGTTCAGGGCTTTCAGCGCTTAAGACGCTGCAGTTGTGGTAGAATATATGATAGGAAGCAGCCAGTTCCCTCAGGTATTCCGTAATCTGGTGAGGCTCGTGCTTCGCTGCAGCCAGACTGACGACAGCCGGAAATTCTGCAAGCTGTTTGATGATGCAGATCTCATATTGATTCGTAAGAATACTGAAATCGGCTTCCCCGTTGGTTTCGATGGCTTCCTCGGCAGCTTTACGGAAGATGCTGCAAATTCTCGCATGGGCATACTGGAGATAGAATACGGGATTCTTCTCGCCTTGTTCCTGTGCCAGTTCCAGGTCGAATTCCAGGTGTGTCGATATGCCCCTCATCAGCAGGAAGAAACGGACAACGTCGGCGCTTGTTTCGTCGATTAGGTCATCGAGAGTATATACTTTGCCGGAACGTTTTGACATTTTAACCTGCTCTCCGCCTTCGGTAAGGGTAACGAACTGGTGTACAAGGACGATTACCCTGCTTGTGTCGTAACCCAGGGCTTTGATGCCTGCCATTACATCGGGTACGGTTGCAATGTGGTCAGAGCCGAAAATATCCACGCATACGTCGAAGCCGCGTTCGAGTTTCTCCTTGTGGTATGCCATGTCCGGCAGGCGATACGTAGGCTCGCCGGTAGATTTGACGATGACTCTGTCGTCGTTCAGTCCCAATTTGGAATACTCCAGCCAGAGTGCATTGTCTTTTTCATAGGCCAGGCCCATTGCTTTAAAATCTGATATAATTTTATCTATCTTACCGTCGGAATAGAGTGAATCTTCGTTATAGTAAACATCCTGCCTGATGTTCAGCCTTTCGAGTGTCGCCCTGATGCGGGCAAAACACCAGGCTTCGCCGAATTTCCTGATGACGGCCAGGTTCTCATCTGTATTCTCCCTGAGGCTTTCACCGTGCTTTTCGTGCAATTCGGCGGCAATATCCCTTATATATTCGCCATGGTAACCGTCTTCGGGAAAAGGGAACGAGGGGTCTTCCTTCTCCATATAGCGGGCGTAGATGGACTTTGCCAGTTTGGTCATCTGGCTGCCGGCATTGTTAAAGTAATACTCACGGGTAACTTCGTATCCCATCCATTCGTACAGGTTGGCAATCGTATCGCCGATGCAGGCATTGCGTCCGTGCCCCAGGTGAAGCAGGCCAGTAGGGTTCACACTTACATATTCGACATTGGCTTTACTGCCTTTACCGATGTCGGACCTTCCGAGCCTGTTGCCTTCGGCTGCAAGGCGGCCGAGCAGGGTAGTATAGTAATAATCGGAAAACCTGATGTTGATGAAACCGGGACCGGCTATCTCGACAGCGCTGATGATCCTGTTGTCGTATTCGAGGCTGTTTATTATTTCCTCAGCGACGGCACGGGGCTGTTTCTTCATCTGTTTTGAGAGCTTCATGGCAATATTGGTAGAGAGGTCCCCGTGTTCTGCAATCTTAGGTTTTTCAAAAGTAATGCCCGTTTCGGTAACGCCGAGCTTACCCAGGGCAGCCCGGAAGATTTCAGTTAAAATATCTGTCTGCATCTGTTCAATCCTGTTTTTTTCTTATTAATATAATTATTCCTTTACGAGGCTTCCGCTGTCTGAAAGCCTGAAAGCCTTTGCGTCGCCCCAGAGCTTCTCCAATTTATAATAGTCTCTTGCTACAGGCTGCATTATATGCATTACAACATCGAAGAAATCAAGAAGTACCCATTCGGCGTTTTCGTAACCTTCAACCCTGGGTTTTGATATTTTCAGTTCACGGCAGCTTTTCTCAATCTCCGTTACGACAGCGTGTACCTGGTTGTTGGAGTTGCAACTGCAAACGACAAAGAAATCCGCCGGAGCCGGGTCAATTTTATTCAGGTCAAGGATGACAATGTCTTCAGCTAATTTGGAGTCGGCAATTTTCGCGCAGAACGTTGCCAGGCCCTTTGAACTTCTGGGTTTACCAATTTTTCCCAATACTGCTCCCAATAATAATCAATAAAATTCTATAATCAATTATAGACTACAAAATTAATTAATTATTATTAAACTGAGGCTATCTTAATCGAATAGTTTGAGGCTTTTGTAATCGTCGCCAATCACTATGGTGCATCTGAGGAACAGGCTCGAATCAATTTTTGTGGTAATCTCATCGCCATCGACACCAAGCGCATAGGCTATCTTTTCGGCAGAGTTGCGGTCGCCGACCCTGTCGATGACAATCGAGTTGTCTAATGTTTTTCCGTAATTGCCTATTTCAACCACATCGAAGCCCATTCGGCGGAGGTAATGCATCACTTCGGACGCGGCACCCGGTTCGCCGCAGGCGTTAAGGATATTGACCTGGATTACTTCCTCGAGGGACCTTTTCCGGATGTCGGAATCTATGGTAGCGTCAATCGGTTTTGCGGCCATCCATTTGAAAAGAAAAGAAGAAAGAAACAGAATTACAGCCATTCCCAGCCCAATCTTGAATGTTTTCCTTAATATTCCCCAACTCCATATTTTTTCCAAGTATTTTCGAAACATTTTCACTATATTTCCCATAATATTTAATATACTTTTAAATTATTTTTATAGCAAATAATATGCCTCAATCAGATGAAAGCCGAAAAACACTCTACCGGGGAACGATTGTCAACCCCATCGGCAGGAACCGCTGCAAAGTGTACCGCGACGGCGGACTCGTAGTAAACGGAAGGGGAAAGATTGCTGCCTGCGGCGATTATAAGCATATTGTGAAGGCACACGAGGACGGTGTAGCGGTCGATTACTCAGGCCACGTCATTACACCCGGCTTCATCGACCTTCATACGCATATACCCCAGCTTGAGGCTGTTGGTGTCGGGAGCGGCGAGCTCCTGCCCTGGCTTAAAGATACGATTTTCCCACTCGAGGCTAAGTTCAAAGACAAGGTATATGCAGCAAAAACTGCACGTAAATTCTTCCGTGAAGCCCTGGGGTTCGGGACGACTACTGTCGTTGCCTACTCTTCCGTTCACAGTGAAGCTACAAACGCCCTATTCGAAGAAGCTAAAAATTCGGGTATAAGGGCTTTCATCGGTAAATGCCTGATGGATGCTAATTATCCTGATTATCTTACCGAAACGACGGACAGCAATATCTACGGCATGTTAAAACTTATAGGCAAATGGCATGGGAAAGACGCTCACAGGCTGCAGTACATCGTGTCGCCTCGCTATGCCGGTTCATGCAGCCATGAATTACTTAAAGCCGCCTCAAAAGTTGCTGCAGACAAGGGATTACTAATCCAGACGCATTTGGCAGAGAACAGGAAAGAGCTTGCATACATTCATTCCCTCTTCCCCAGGGCCGGCAGCTATACCGATGTTTACGATTCGGCAGGCCTGCTTGGCGACAGGACGCTGCTGGCGCATTGCATACATCTGAACAACCGTGAACTGGGACTGTTGAAAGAAAAGAATTGCAGCGTTGTTCACTGCCCGACCTCGAACAGGTACCTGCAAAGCGGGATAATGCCGCTGGCACGTTACCTTGAGATGGGTTTGAAAACAGGGCTGGGGACAGACATAGCTGCAGGCTATTCACTCTCGGTACTTAATGAATGTAAAGAAGCGAGGGAATCGGCCAAATCATACAATATTATGGCAGGGGAGACGCAATTGCCGGTTCCCCAAGCCCAACAGCTTTTATATATGGCGACACTCGGCGCAGCAAAAATCCTGGGTATCGATAAATATACCGGAAGTATTGAAGTGGGTAAGGAAGCCGATTTTGCAGTTCTGAGAATGGACCGGACTGAATCGGGCAATGAAAACGATGCGGAATATATTATCGGTAAACTTATGTATTCCTGTTTTTACAGACAGGTGTTCAGGACATACGTACGCGGTGCCTGTGTTTTCGGTTTCGGGTCCTGATTGTTGAAAGTATTACTGTTCTGCCTGAGTAAGGTTAAATGTCGGAAAACAGGGACTTATGCTTTTTCAGGGCGTCGTAGAGTATCTTTCTGGCCCTGAAGAGGTGTGCTTTGACGGTACCAAGCGGCAGGTTCAGCCTTTCTGAAATATCCTTGTAGTCGAGTTCATCTTCATGCCTCAGTTTGATGATATTCCTGTAGTTTTCAGGCAGGCTCTCGATGGCTTCGTAGAGAGCTTTTCTTCTTTCCTCGTTCAGGACGTTAAGGTCGGGGACATAGGACTGGTCTTCAATCTCCATCTCGTATTCCTCTTCGTTGCCAGGAGTGGTCTGGCTGAGGGACACCACGGCGAATCTTTTCTTGCGCAGGAAATCGATGCATGTATTGGAAGCGATCCTGTACAGCCAGGCAGAGAAGGAAAAGCCGAACTGGAAGGTGGGCAGGGCCTTGAAAGCCTTGATGAACGTATCCTGTGTCAGGTCATCGACGTCGTCTTCGTTCTTGATCATCTTCCTGATAAGGGTGAGTATCAGCTTGTAATACTTATTCTGAAGGTACCGGAACGCACGGTCGTCGCCGGCGAGAACCTTCTGTACGTACTCGAAGTCAACGGCATTCACCTGCTCGGCATTATTATCCTTATCCTGATTCTTAACCAAGAAAAATCAACCTTTCAATTTTAAAAACAAATAAATTAAGGCAATTTGGGATTTTATGCAAATAATAAATGATAAAACAGGTAATAGTTAATTTGTATTTAATATTGGTACATTAGTTAAATCTGTTTGAATTTCTTGAGGTAATTTTGCTAATATTCTCATTGTGGCTGCTGTAATTATATCAGAACTCTATATTCTACAATTTTCCAATATTAGAATTTCCTGTATATTATTTAGAGAATAATTCTAAAAAAGTGTTATTGATCTTATTAAGAAATTTTTCAGAATCAACAAAATTTTTATAAATACTATTTTCGTATTCTTCCAAACAACTAATGATGAAATTAGTATCTGATTCATTAATATCAAATATATTTAGAATAAGAGAATGATTTATATCATTAGGTTCAAATTTTTTTAAACCATTACCATACTCCCTTCTGTTGTCTTCAAATATTTGCTGTGCTACATTAGTAAGTAAATAGGCAAATAACACATCAACCTTTGGTTCGGAAAACATATTTAAATAAACGCAATGAAAGGTAGTTAAATTTTTAACTTCTGTATAGTTACGTATAAACTTCATATTTCCTCGATGAAAAACAGAAACCCAAATTGGTGATGAATTCCTATTTTCAATTGCAAACCATGGATTCCTTTTTGAAGTTAGATACTTTTCATTCACTTTATTCTTTACTCCTTGTTTGATATATTCAACTGAACCAGGATTATGATCCCTTGTTCCATCGAAAAGATAAACATTTTTATCTTGGAGAACTAAATTTTGATAATCAACTTCATTGAAAAATGGTAATGTAATATCAGAGGACCTTGATATACATGGTAAGAGATTTGTATCACTAATTTTGTTTCTCTTTGCTTTTGATTTGTTAAAAACAAAATATGAATTATCACCTGTAGCAATACCTCTAACAACTTTTCCTACATGTGAAAAAGGAATTAAATTTTTGAATTTCAATGAATTTTGGGTTTGATAGTAATTTCTCCATTTTATATTGGAATTGACTTCATTTGAAGCGATTGAATTTCCATTATTCGATTCCGGATAATTTTTTATTATGCTAAGAATACTTTTTAAATCTTCTAATTTGGAAATATTCAAAAAACTTATTGAGGAAGATTTATTGTCATTTGAAAATAACAGTATTGCAGAAGTTGTTAAAGCATTTTCAAAAACATTTTCTTCAAAATCAAAAACAATAACATATCTTAAAAGATTAGATTTAACTATATACTGTTTTACATATTTTCCATAATCAGAATTTAAAAATTCAGAGGGGATAAGGTAAGCTACTCTGCCATTTGGTTTTAATTGAGTTATGCTCTTTAACAAGAATAATGTATATAAATTTGTAAAACCGTTTAGTTTGAAAGACAATTTTTCTTCGATTTCTAACAAAATATTCTTATTGTCATAATCATGAAATTTAAAATATGGTGGATTACAAATAATTCCATCATATTTATTGTTCCAATCGTTATACATATAATCTTCATATACAATATTAACCTGATTAACATCTTTAAAATACTCTTTTGCATAAGATAATATTAAGCTATCGATCTCATATCCGGTTATATTTATTTGATCATTTTGGTTAATCAATAGACGTGAGAATATTCCTAAACCAAAGGCTGGTTCTAATATATCTTTTAAATTTGAGTTTCCAAATAACCAAGAAACCATTATTTCAGCAATAGGAACCGGGGTAAAAAATTGAGCATACTTTTTTCTATGTTGTGAACTGGAATTTAATTGATATTCCTTTTCTGGTGTTATATCTATATCAGTTTTTGATTTTATCATTAAAATTCCGAAACATCAGTTTTCAAAATTTCCTTTAAATTTTCAATATCAAGATAAGCTACACCACCAATGAATGTAACATAGAATAATAATCTTCCTCTATCCATTTCTTTCCTAACGCTTTTATGTTCAGGTTCATCAATTTTATATGCGATTTGGTAGCCTTCTTTTGATTTAATTTTTATTGTTGTTTTATTCTGGTTTTTTGTATCCTTTTCAACTGAAAAAATATTCCCTTCGTTTACAGAGTTAGAAATAATTGTCAATATTTGTTCAAAAGAAATACCATAAACTTTATCAAAAAAGACTTGAAAGTAAAAGTGAGGAACTTCAAAAGTTTCAATCCATTTATAAACCACCTTAATGTCTTCAACTTTTGGTGTGATACTAAGAAAATCTCTTTTTTGTATCTCTTTAATCGATTTTTTTAATTCTTTAAAAAGATCGTTCAGTTCAATTAATCTATCAGTAGAACTCCATCCAGGTACTTTAAAGTCGTATATACTTAATGTTTCTTCGGTTAAGGAAGTCAAAACATCAATATATTTTTTTCTGCTGGTATGTTGCAATAAATCAATGTATTCAGTTAATATTTTATTCTTAATATCAATTGCAATTTTTATAAATTTATTTGTCCTGTTTTGCATTGCTGATTCATATTTTTCAATTAGAAAAGCGCTGGATCTTATTTCAATTCCTGCAACAGCCTTTCTAACATAATTCGTTAGAAGTGAATGTTCAATTTTACTTATATCATAACCAAACTCTAAATTGAAATCCTCTTTCTTAAAAATAAGTAAATCTGGCCTTTTACCGATAGTATCTAATTCATTTTGAAAAGACTGGAAAAAAGAATCAAACCCTTCCTCACCTGCAACGAGGTTATCAGATTTTCCATATTTTACTGCAACAAAATTCTGTGATATATTATTAATTGCTGTATAAATCAAATTTTCAGCCCAATCTCCTTGTTCTTTATTTGTAATGAAATTAGATGAGGCTTGAGTTGGCGATCTTGCTATATCTCTTGGTTGTGTAAAATCAACTAAACTTGTTGGTATTTCAAAAGACAATTTTTTAATTCGATCAAAATATTTCATACAAAATTCCTATTTTACAAACCTTAACATAATACAAAATTACAAAATTCGGAGTGTCTCGTTACCAAAATTCTTGAAAAATAATATGTATTTTGTACATTTTACAAATTCATACATTGTGAACATGTATTGAGTACTTAGAGTTATGCAAGGTATTTCTTTTTGTTATGGATATTATTGCAAATAGCGGATACTTAAGGTAACATCCTGACTGTGGTTGTGTATAATTTACTCAGGAAAAAGTATTCAGTCAGCAAAAGAGAATTCTGTGTAACAATTTCAAATATAAAGTTTTAGATGATTTGTGATACAAAATTACATTTTTCTTCTTCCAATGAAATTGCAATACGGTGCTGCTTAAAAAAGTACAATTTCGAGATTTTTGTATAGTATTTTGTATAGTAACCGGGGAAAATCCTTGTGTAATCTTTGTAAGTTGTACCGGAGGAGGGATTTGAACCCCCGACACCAGGATTATGATTCCTGTGCTCTAACCAACTGAGCTACTCCGGCATCAGTTACAGAAAACAAAATTAAGGAATTTTTCAGAAAAATACAAAACAAAAAAAACAGGCTTCCGAAAAAGCCTGTTTTGAATTTCAATTTTATTATTTCCCCAATCTCTCAGGAGCTTTCGAGAATCCTTTTGATCTCGTCCCTTAACTGTGCCGCTACTTCATAGTTCTCGTCGGTAATGGCCTTGTCGAGTTGCACCTGAAGCTGTTCCAACTTCGTTTTCGGCTTGTCGGCTTCGGTATCCTGTGCAACAGGCCTGCCTTTTTTCAGCATCTGCATATCGGCTTCGTCTTCGCCCATCTCAGCGTCTTCGCCCTGTGGGAGAATGCCGGTTTCTTCCATTACCTCTTCGCTTACGTAAATCGGGGTGTTGCACCTGACGGCCAGGGCAATCGCATCGCTGGGCCTGGCGTCAAGCTCGATGCCATTCGATTCGAATATCAGCTTGGCGTAGAATGTGCCTTCCTTCAATTCATTAATATATATTTCAGTCAGAGACGTTCCGAAGGATTCAATCATGCTCTTGATCAGGTCATGCGTCATAGGCCTTGGTGGCATTACGCCTTCCATTTCGAGGGCAATCGCCTGAGCCTCGAAAGCGCCGATGATAATGGGCAGTCTCCTGTTGCCGTCCACTTCTTTCAGGATCAAAGCGTAGGCATTATTGCTTGCCGGGCTTGCCGAGAGGCCTAAAACTACTAATTGAACTTTTTCCATTTTTTTCTATTTTTTCTTCTATCAATAAATTTTACTTACATTTTGCAATTCAAAGACAAATTATTGCTTATATTATTGCAACGCATCAGCCCTTGATCTGCTTGATGCCGGCAGTCAACCTGGGCAGAACTTCGAATAGGTCGCCCACGATGCCGTAGTCCGCTACTTTAAATATCGGCGCATCTTTGTCTTTATTAATAGCGACAATCAATTTCGAAGTTGACATGCCTGCCAGGTGCTGAACGGCGCCGGAAATGCCGCAGGCGACGTACATTGTCGGGGAAACGGTCTTGCCTGTCTGGCCAACCTGTTCTGCGTGCGGCCTCCAACCGGCATCGACGACTGCCCTTGAGGCGCCGACGGCTGCACCGAGAGTTGCTGCGAGAGCTTCGATGAGGTTGTAATTCTCAGGGCCTTTTACGCCCCTGCCGCCGGAGACGATGATGTCTGCCTCGAGAACGTCGAGTTTGCCTTCGTTGCGGGCAACATTTTTAACAACAGCTCCGAAATCGTTGTCGCCGAGCTGCGGCTGGAACGGTTTGATGTTTAGGGCTGCTGGTGCCGGGGCGGGTACTGCCGTAAAAACGTTGGGCCTGAGCGAGAGTACCTGTACAGCAGTGTTTACTTTGGTGTTGATGAGGGCTTTGCCTGCATAAACCGGTTTTTTGGCAATCAGGGTGCTTCCGTCATAGTTCAAAGCTACAATGTCGGCTACGTAACCGGCTTGCATTTTTACTGCTACTCTTGGCGCTATTTCCATGCCGGCAGCGTTGGCTGAGAACATGAGGCAGTCTGCCTGTTCTGCTACTGCCGCCTGTGCAATGGCGGCAGAAACGGCTGTGGATGAATGGCTGCCCAGTTTGCCTTCTGTAATATTGACAACGTCTGCAAGCCCGTATTCGGCTGCTCCGGCGAGCAATTCAGGTGTACCGTTGACAACGACACCGGCGATCGATGCCGAAGATTTGGAGGCCAGGTCCCTGGCTGCAGTAATTAATTCATAGGATACCCGTTTCAGCTTATTATTCTGTGACTCTAAGTAAACAAGGATTTTCTTCATTTATCATCTCCGAATTATTTTTTCAATTTTAATAAATTATATTACTTTGGCTTCTTCGTGAAGCATTGTTACAAGGCTCTTAATGTCAGCTTCGCTGTCGGTCAGGATTTTTCCGAGACGCTGTTTCGATGGTATCTCCATGCCGATGACTTCGGTTCTATTATCGACAGGTTTAGCAGCAATTTCCTCAATCGGTTTTGATTTTGCTTTCATGATGTCGGGCAGTTTGGGATAGCGCGGGTCGTTCAGGCCTTTCTGGGCGCTGACGATGCAGGGAAGGGTTGCTTCGACAACTTCTTTGCCGCCTTCGATATCCCGCTCGGCAGTAATCTTACCGCCTTCGACAGTGAGTTTTGATACCACAGAAACGGACGGCATACCGAGGAGTTCAGCCAGCATGGACGGAACCTGGAATGAATCGTAGTCCACGCTCTGCCTGCCGAGGAAGATCATGTCGGGTTTCAGTTCTTTAGCAAACTCAGCTAAGTTATAAGCAACATAATATGAATCGAAGGCATCCTGTGCTTTGATCATCACAGCTCTGTCAACCTTCATTGCGAGGGCTGTCCTCAGTTGTTCCTTTGCGTCGTCGGCAGAAACGGTAACGACAGTAACCGTGCCTTCACCCTTTTCTTTGATACGAAGAGCTTCTTCGATGGCGAATTCATCATAAGGGTTTATAATATACTTTACATTTTGCTTGTCAATGGTTTTACCGTCGGCGCCGACAATAATTCGTGTAGCAGTGTCCGGTACCCTTGAAATACAAACTAAAATATTCATCATTTCTCCTAATTATTTATATTAACTTTACTTAAGTTTTACATTCTGTCAAATACAGAAAAATAAAAATATCATTTTTTTTAAAATTTTAAATGAAAAAAATTACACCACAGGTTTCTTTGGCATAAAAACCAAAGAGCCGGAGGCGCTTGCGGGGCTGTTCATGGTACATGGAACAAGGTTTTCGAACTGGTGAATGATTGGAAGTGTCAGGGAACACCTGTTGCCGTCCTGGAATATTTGAATGTCGATCCTTCCGGCGATGACTTTCGGGTCGTTGGAACAGCAGAGTATTTTCCAGACTAATACAGTACCGCTCATGTCACGGGGCGGGGTGCGGAAACTTCTGATGGCATTGGAGCCGTTTTCGGCAGACAGCTTCAATTCGTCGAGCAGCCGGTCCTTTGAAGCATTGAACAGCTTGAAGTTGGCGCCGCTCACAAGCTTCGTATCGGCTATGATCTTGACCGCCACGGTCCCGCCTTCGGGATTGACAAAACAGTACCTGCTTTGTTTTTCGTTACCTGACATATTTTATCTTCATAACAATATCTTACATTCATTTTATGCAAAAATATGAAAAAGGGATTAGTATTTAATAAAGAAGATGAGTTTGAGGTAAAGAAATAATTGGGCTCTTCGCTATTTGCTATGGGTAAATAGTAATTGAAAGGTACATACTCAAACATTGAAGATACCCCATCCTTACCCCATCCCAACCTTCCCCAGGGGGAAGGGGTAAGTAAGAAATAAGGGGTATTTCTTCGAGTCCTTCACCTGGGTAGGATTTAGGTGGGGTAAAGCACACCTGGCGCTCAATTTCCTCATGCGAAACTGTGGAAAGCCGCAACAGTAGAGACGCAAGGCCTTGCGTCTCTACGAAACAATTGAATAATACTGCTTCTTTACCACCATCATGACTAATATAATAAGTCTATCCATGCTGAATAACGAAGAGCCAATAATTGGGTAATATTGAAAACCTATAATACTTGTGAATTCAGACTGTCCGAAGTATCCATGATATGATTTATTCTCAAATTCTTTTTTCATTATTTAATATTTTTCCCGATTATTTAATTAAAGTTGAAAAAAGGGAAAAAAGTAATAACGTTAGCGTACTAAAGTAAAAGGTATGGTATATATTGAGGTAAAAGTAAAAATTGAATTTGATAATCATCATATATAAACAAGTGTGGAGAGTATATGAAAAATAATTTATTTACCCGATTATTTTTCGGTTTAATGTTTGTTTCAGTATTGGTATTTCTTTCCTGTAACGACGCTACCAATCCGGCCTTAACAGATAACCAGCTGACCGGTACTATTAGCGACGAGCAGGATGTCCCGGTACCCAACGCTGTTGTCCAGGCTTACACTTCAACCGGCAAATCTGCTACATCACGGGTACAGAGCGCCGAAGAGATTATTGCTGCGGACACTACCGACGAAGACGGTAACTATCAGCTCAACAACCTGCCGGAGGATCTTACCCTCGTCGAAGTAAGGATTACCCATGCTGATTTCAAGGAATTTCATGACCGCGTTACAAACATGGTCAAGAACAAGGTCAACGGTAAACATCATGCAATGATGCAGCACAATGAAGACTGCTGCGGCATCATTACCTTTACCGTTAAGGACAGCACTTCGGGAGTATACATGAAGAATGTGGAAGTACGCCTTAACAGGGGGAAAGAGATCATACGTAAAGCTTACACCGATTCCCTGGGTTACCTCCGGTTTGAGAATGTCTGCCTCGGAAGTTACTGGGTACGAATTGCCAAAGAAGGTTACAAAGTAATCGAAAAGGAATTCAACGTACTTACCTGCGACTCTGCTTACCAGTTTACATATCAATTGGCAAAGATACAGGAACTCAATGATTCCTGCTGCCACGGTGTCATCAAAGTCCTCGCAAGGGACAGCGCTAACGGCGACATCCTGACGGGAGCCAAGGTTGTCCTCTGGTCCGGCGGTAAAGTATTGGCCACAAAGTACGTCGAACATGATTTCGTTGTGTTTACTAATATATGTGAAGGCTTGTACGGTGTTGACATTGTTAAGGAAGGATACGATGCAATCGAATTCAATGTTGAAATGGGTTGTAACGACACTGTCGAATTCAACAAAGCTATACTGAAAAACGAATGCTGCTTTGGCGTTGTTAACCTCTCGGTTCTGGACGAAAAGCTGCAGGGCCTTAAGGAAGTGAAAGTTAAACTCTGGAAAGGCGGTACTCTTTTGAGAACTGTCTATACTGACGCCGACGGGTTTGTCTCACTCAGAGAGCTTTGTAACGGCGCCTACCAGATTTCTTTAACAAAAGACGGTTACACCGGCCAGGAATTCAATTTTGAGCTTGGCTGCAATGACACTGTTAACTATCAGAAGTTTTTAGTAAAACCCGAAGCTGACACCTGCTGCAAGGGAGTAATTAAGGTCTATCCGAAAGACTCCGAATCCGGAGAGGCCCTCAACGGCGCAGAGGTTACCCTGTGGAAAGACGGGAAAGTACAGAAAAGCAAGCTTTCAGAAAATGGATTCGCCATGTTCTCCGAGCTTTGTACGGGCAATTACGTAGTCTCCATCGGCAAGACTGGTTACAACAGCATCGAGTTCAAGATTGAACTCGGCTGTAACAAGACAGTGGAGATTGAAAAGAGCCTGACGCCAAAAGACTCCTGCTGCAAAGGCATAATCAAGATACATCCGCAGGATGCAGAGTCGGGTGCGGCCCTCAACGGCGCCACCGTGAAACTGTGGCTTAACGGCACACTCCTTAAGACAGCCACCGTTGTCAACGGCGTAGCAGGTTTTGACGGATTGTGCGAAGGTAAATACGGTGTGGATATCATTGCCACAGGCTATAAATCGATTGAATTTGCCGTTGAACTGGGCTGCAATAAGACTGTTGAACTGGAGAAAGCCCTTACAAAAATTGATACCTGCTGCAAAGGCATAATCAAGATATACCCGCAGGACTCCGAAACCGGCGAAGCAATCAACGGCGCTACGGTTAAACTGTGGAAGGGCGGCGCAATATACAGGACAGCGACAGTTACGAACAGAAAAGCTGTTTTTGACGGCCTCTGCGATGAAACTTACGGTGTGAGCATTACTGCTTCGGGCTACAAAACGATTGAGTTCAATGTCGAACTCGGTTGCAACAAGACTGTCGAGCTTGAGAAGGCAATGACAAAAGTTGACAGTTGCTGCAAAGGTATTATTAAAATCTATCCGCAGGACTCCGAAACCGGTGAAGCAATCAACGGCGCCATCGTCAGGCTGTGGAAAAACGGCACTTTGTACAGAACTGCTACCGTTACAAATGGAAAAGCAGCTTTCGACGGCCTTTGTGAGGGCAAATATGGTGTCGATGTAACCGCTTCAGGATATAAAGCTGTTGAATTCACTATAGAACTCGGATGCAACAAGACTGTCGAGCTTGAGAAAGCAATGGTAAAGACGGACTCCTGCTGTAAAGGCATCATCAAAGTCTTCCCGAAGGACAGTACTTCCGGCGAAGCCCTTACAGGCTCCATCGTGAAAATATACAAGGGCGGGACTTTACTTGAGACAATTACAGTAGCCGAAGGAAAAGCGGTATTCGACGGCCTTTGTGAGGGTAAATACAGTTTCGCAGTACTCAAAGAAGGCTATTACGGCATCGAATTCTCTGCTGAACTGGGTTGCAACAAGACACTTGAGCTTGTGAAAAAGCTGCTGAAAAAATAAAAATATTGCCATGCGATGAGGCGAAGAAGAGGAGGCTCCCTTATTTAAAAAATAGGAGGGCCTCCTTGATTTTTGTTATTTTTGTACTTTAATTGTTTAAGTGTAGATAAATCGTATATGGGTTATGGCCGAAGACAACAATGAACTGTTCAGCCTTTTGGAAGAAGCAAACAGGTTTCCGTATATCCTTTTCGGGCTGGGATTCACTTTTCTGATATTCCTTCTTTATGTTTTTGGAGGCATCCTTACAGATATTTTCCTGAAAGATTTCATCCCGGGACTCAGTGAAGGAAGCTGGAACGCAATCTGCGAACTGGCATTTATGCTTTTGCCGGCAATATTTATGCTTCGATATATGCCGGAAAGACCGGGGGTAACACTGATGCTGGACAGACATCCCGGCCTTTCGGCCTGGCTCGTGGCTGTCGGAGGGTTTGCTGCCCTCTTCATTTTCTATACGAATTACTCCTATATCCAGGATGTGTATTTATCTGCTTACTTCCAGCCATACTATGATAATCTAAAAGGCTATATCGAAGATGTGTACAGGACCTTGTTGAAACAGGGCAATGAATACGCCATCACAGAAGCTTTAATTGTCGGGGCCCTGATACCGGCAGTTTCGGAAGAAATCCTGTTCCGAGGTTTTCTTTTCGGCAATCTTATCAAAAGATTAAAACCGGGTACGACAATATTCATTACGGCGTTATTATTTGCCATCGTACATTTCAATCCGGTGGGATTTATTCCGCTGTTGCTCATCGGCTCCTGGCTTGGATTCACAGCATATTACACACGGTCAGTAACGATCCCGATTGTACTGCATTTCCTTAATAATGCAATCTCTGTTTTTCTGATGTATTCACCTCAAATGGAATCGTTAGACAAAAACCCGTCTGTCATTCCCATTGAATATATGCTAATTATGATGCTGATAAGCGGCGCACTTCTGTTCCTTGCAGGAAGGTACCTTGTTAAGAACCGGTAACAGGAGCGGGTCCGATCTTCCCTGCCTGTTACAGTACTGTCGGAGTCATGGGTATCCTGATAGTAAAAGCGGTTCCTTTGCCGGTGTCGCTGTCTAATCTGATATCGCCGTTGTGCAGCAGTACAATATGCTTTACAATTGACAGCCCCAGGCCGGTACCGCCGAGTTGGCGCGAACGCGATTTGTCAACGGTATAGAACCTCTCGAAGACCCTGTCTGCCTGCTTTCTGGGGATACCGATGCCGGTATCGCGAATCTCGATTACAATATTCTTGTCCGCTCTCCTGATGCTAATCGACACACCGCCTTCATCAGTATATTTAATGGCATTATCAATAAGATTTATCAGCAATTGCTCCAGCTTGAAGGCGTCGGCAGTAAACAGAGGGATGTCGTCATTAATCGAGCACTCCATGTGCAGGTTCTTGTCGTTAAGCTTCTGCTCGAATATCCTCAGTACATTGTAAACCAGGTCCCTGATGTTAATCTCGCTCAGTTCCAGCGCCGCCTTCGTATCTTCAAGGTTTGAGAGCATCAGCAAATCGCGGACTATATTGATGAGCCTGTCGGTGTGCCTGTGGATGATGTTCAGGTAACGGACGGCCTTCTCATCGACAGGATTGATCCCGTCGGCCATCTCCTGGGCAATATCGTCCTCCATCGTCTCGACGAATCCCTTGATTGCCGTCAGTGGAGTCCTCAATTCGTGTGATACATTGG
Organism: uncultured Hyphomicrobiales bacterium; assembly: GCA_964634885.1. Lineage (GTDB taxonomy): Bacteria > Bacteroidota > Ignavibacteria > Kapaibacteriales > UBA2268 > DAINRZ01. The sequence continues at coordinate 83,865 of CAZWLN010000001.1, forward strand.
TAACGAAGTCTTTTTTGATTTGTTCGAGTTTCTTCAATTCAGTAATATTGTACAGGACGATAACAATTTCTTTCTTGGCTTCGAGGTAATTGCTACTACAGAGATAGGAGCTGTCGCCAATGGCAACCTCGTCAGAGTCGCTTTTCTTCTTCTTAATAGTTTTCTTTACGAGCTTAGTGAATTCCTTGTTCTCCAGCAGTTCTTTGTAATACCTTCCGTCGGCTTTCTCATTATTGATAATGTTGCTGAAGCCCTGGTTGTACATGATTACCCTGCCTTCCATGTCGAGCACTAAGAAGCCTTCCTGCACGGAATTGATGACAAGGTCGAGTTCCTCCTTCTGCATGGATATCTGTTCGAAGAGCCGCTTAATATGGTCTATCATATAATTGAAGCTCTCGGCCAGTTCCCTGAATTCATCCTTATTCTTCAGGCTGACCCTTACGTTGAAGTTGCCTTCGGCCACCTTTCGGGCAGCGCCGGCCAGTACCTTCAAAGGCCTTGTGATGGAACGTGAAAAGATGACTATTAAAAAGACAGAGACTAATACAACAATAATGGTTATGTCAATTATCTTTACAATGAGCGCCTCGACGAGTGAATCGACGTCTTTAATGAAAAAACTCGTTCTCGAGTAGCAGATGGTCCTGCCGTCTTTTTGAATTGCAAGGGCATCGTACAGCATCTCTTCATTCATGGAATGGCTGAAGCGTATCGATGAGCCGGCGCCATCTTTTGAAGCGCCGATGATTTCCGGGCGTTCGAGGTGGTTCTCAAGTGTCTCGGCGTCCCGCCTTGAATCTGCCAGTACCTTACCGTCGGGAGCAATGATTGTGATCCGGGTATTAATTCTCCTGCCGGTTTCCCTTACTAAGGAATCCAGCTCATGCCTGTTACCCGATTCGAGAGATGGGGTAATGGATACGCCGATAGTATAGTTCACCTGCCTGAGGTAGTTGTGCAGGGACTCGAGATGGTCGGTTTTCAGTGTATCGTATGTAATATAGAGTATAAGGGCCGACAACAGGATGACAATTGCGAGGTAGCCGCCGAAAACCTTCGAGAAGATATACCTTATTCTATTTTTCCAGCTTATAGCCAACCCCTCTGATATTCTTAATGAAAGCGCCGGCAGGGCCCAGTTTCTCCCTCAGGTTCTTAATATGTACATCGACAGTCCTGTCGAGTACGCCTTTCATCTGTGCGCCGAGGTAATCGAGTATTTGTTCTCTCGAATAGACCCAGCCTTTGCGGTCGCACAGCAAGGTGAGAATTTTATACTCAGAGGAAGTAAGCTCGATGATGTTGCCGTCAACCCTGACTTCATATTTTTGCAGGTCGATTTCGAGAATGTCCCCAATCCTGATGACCTGCGACTTGACCGTTTTTTCGTCGCGCCTGAGAACGGCTTTGATCCTTGCTACCAGTTCCCTTGGAGAGAACGGTTTGGTAACGTAGTCATCGGCGCCGAGTTCCAGTCCGAGTATCTTGTCTGTCTCCTCGCCGCGGGCAGTGAGCATGATGACGGGAATGGCAGAGTATTTCTCTTCCTTACGCAGGTATTTGCATATCTCGTAGCCGTCAGCGTCGGGCAGCATGAGGTCGAGAACGACAAGATCGGGGATTTCGGTTTTCAGGAAACGGAAGAACCTGTCGGCGTCGGGAAAACCTTTTACCTTGAACCCGGATTTTTCCAGATTGACAGTTACGAGTTCGAGAATATCGGGTTCGTCGTCGATGACTGCAATCAACTTTGGTGCAGTCTTCTTAATAACCATTACAGATTCCATATTACAGGCCGCTCATTATCAAATATATCAAAACAACACAATTAACAACAGTAAAATTAAGGTATTTATTTTAAAAAATCATAAAGATAAGTCGTTACAGCGAAAACTTAACAGAAAGTTAACACTGCCTTAACGGAAAAGAGTTTTAACTTGAAACGGTAATTAATGATAAATCTATTATATAAAGTTTATGAAGGATCATTCTTAGGAAACAATTTATAATTTCCATATTTTATATATAATTCTATCTTAGAAAAATATATGGTAACATATTGAATAAAAAACATATCCACACTTACAGTTTTATTTCTTCATTTGGAATTAATAATTTATTTTTGTTTTTTCTGTAATTTTTTTTATATTCAAAGGATTATAGTTTTATTTTTTATCTTTGTTCAAAACATAAAAGAAAATGTTTAATATAATGAATATTTTGAATTTAAATCATGTTCACCATATGTTAAGAAATCAAAAGAAATTCTTTTATTTACTATGTGGTATATGCATTATTTTTATAATTATTTATTTCATCTGGATATTTCCAAATTGGTATTTTGAATATTTTTATTCTGATCAAATAGAAATAGATTCCAAATTTATATCTAATAGCCCCAATAATACTATAGAAAAGCTATATAGAGAAAATATTCTTGGGAAAAAATACGAATCAATAACTGAAATCCGTGATCAAGTTATCAAAATTATAGCTGGAGTTATTGCTATTATTGGTTTATATTTGACTTTTCGTAGGACTAAAGCACTTGAAAAACAAAATAAAATAACACAAAAAAATAATTATCAAACATTAATTCTAAACCAATTTTCAAATGCTACTGAATTATTACAAAGCAATGATATTGCTGGTAGACTGTCCGGTATTTATTTATTTGAAAAAATCATGAATTCAAGTATAGAATATCATTGGCAAATTATTGAGTTATTGACTTCATATGTTAGGGAAAAACGTAATATTTCCAACTATTTAAGATTAGATACTTCAGAATTAAAAGTTTTTGATACAATAGCATTTTATGACACAGATACTATTTTTGAAGATGGTAATTTTGCCAGAACAGAAAGAATAGAAAAAAGATTACCAAAGATTTCAATTGAAAAAGACATCCAAGCAATAATCTCAGTATTAGGAAGAAGGAAAATAGGTTTTGAAAAAGAATTTTTACAAAATAATTCAGATACAGAATCAATTAAAAATTATATTGATTTATCAAATATTTATTTATATAAAGCAGATTTTTCAAAAGGTAACTTCGAATGGTTTGACTTTTCAAATTCTATATTTAATGAAATTATCTGCAATAGCACAAAAATGAATAATTCTTTATTTTTGAAAACTCGTATACAAAATTCAAAACTGAAAAAATCAGAATTTGTAAAATCAAATTGTTTAGGATCACATTTCGAAAAATCTCTTTTAGAGTATACTAATTTTCAATTCTCCCAGTGTAATGGTGCTTATTTCAACTTTGCTAATTGTAATAACGCTGATTTCAGTAATGCTATTGTATCAAGTAGCCACTTTAATAATGCTTGGTTATATGGTGCAATATTTCATAGTACTATATGTACAAAAACACAATATAGATATGCCAATTGCAAGGAAGCAGTTTTTAATAATTCAAAATGTGTACAAGCAAATTTTACAAATGCTTATTGTGATTCAATAAATTTTGAAAATGCTATATGTCAAGAAGTTCATTTCGATGAAGCTGATTTAAGTTTAGCTAATTTTTTATCTTGTGAAAATCTAACAGCAATTATGCTAATAAAAGCTAAGTCTCTTTATGGTGTACAAAATCTTGACCCTTTAATAGAAGAAGAAATTTCAATCCAAAATAAAGATATATTTATAAAGGATACTAATAGATTTCAGCATTATCATAAAAGTTTACTAAACAATCAATTGAAATATGAGGAACAAGTAAGAAAAAGCATGAATTATGAAGAATAGAGTATTATAATACCATTTTTTAAAAGTTGTGATCTAATTATTATCGATTTTATTTCCAATTCCCGTTTTTCCTTTATAATTTTAACATCGTAAAATTGTAATATTTATCATTAATAGATATTGAATTATTATGATGAAAAAATCAATAACAGCTGCTTTAATCCTGCTTTTCTCAGCCTTCAGCGCCTATGGCGCCGGCGACCTGCCGTTTCCGCTAAAGTACGTCAACCCGATGATCGGCACCGGCGGCCACGGCCATACCTATCCCGGCCCCTGCGTGCCTTTCGGCATGGTGCAGCTCAGCCCGGACACCAGGCTGACCGGCTGGGACGGCTGCTCCGCATACCATTACTCGGACAGCGTGGTTTACGGCTTTTCACATACGCACCTGAGCGGTACCGGTTGTTCAGACTACGGCGACATCCTTCTCCTGCCCATGACTAATCCGAAGATCGGCCAGCCGGGGTTAACTTCACAGCGGGGTTACGACCTGTTTTCACATCAGGGAGAGAAAGCCGAACCAGGCTACTATTCCGTCAGCCTCCGTTCGGGTATCAATGTTGAGTTGACAACTACGGAGCGGGTTGGCATACATAAATATACCTACCCTGAAAAAACTGCAAACCGTTTTCTCCTGCTTGAACTCGAACACAGGGACAGACTCCTGGAGTCTGAGATCAAGGTGCTCGACAGCGTTACTGTCGCCGGTTTCCGCAGGTCAACAGCCTGGGCGCGCAACCAGGTGGTATATTTCTATATCAGGTTCTCGGCCCCCATAAAAGGTTCCATGGTCGAAGTGGACACCAGCGGAGCCGCAAAAGGCATGAGAGACTTCAGCCGCTACCTCAGGGCCTATCTTCAGTTCCGGAACAGCGGCAGCCTTACGGTAAAAGTAGCCCTGTCTGCCGTCAGCATCGACGGCGCCCGCAAGAACATGGAAGCGGAAGCGCCGGGATGGGACTTCGGTGCTGCCAGGGAAAGCACCGCCGTTAAGTGGTCCGAGTACCTGAAACGTATCGAAGTAAAAGGCACGGAAGAGGACATGACCAATTTTTACTCTGCACTGTACCATGTGGCGCTTGCACCGAACCTGTTCGGGGACGTGGACGGCAGGTACCGCGGACGCGACCTCAAAGTCCACGATGCCAAAGGATACGACTATTACACCGTGTTCAGCCTCTGGGACACTTACCGCGCCTTCCATCCGCTGATGACGATAATAGACGGAAAGCGTACCAATGACTTCATCAATACTTTCATTGCCCAATACCAGCAGGGTGGCAAACTTCCTGTTTGGGAACTGTCGTCGAATGAGACCGAATGCATGATTGGCTATCACTCTGTTTCAGTCATTGCCGACGCCATGGTGAAAGGAATCAGGGGCTACGATAAAGAAAAGGCTTACGAGGCCGCAAAACACAGCGCTATTAACTTCAGGTACAGGGGACTGGGAATACTCGACTCCCTCGGCTTCCTGCCTGTTGACGGTGAGTGGGAGTCCGTTTCCAAGACTCTTGAATATGCTTACGACGACTGGTGCATTGCGCAGATGGCGAAGATACTCGACAAGCCTGACGATTACAGATATTTCCTTGAGCGCGGCCAGTACTATAAGAACATTTTCGATCCGGTTTACGGCTTCATGAGGCCCCGTATTAACGGTGGCTTCTACACTCCCTTCGATCCTTTCGAAGTGAATAATAACTACACCGAAGCCAATTCCTGGCAGTACAGTTTCTCTGTACCACAGGATGTTACCGGACTTACAAACCTGTTCGGCAGCAGGAAATCGCTCGAAAACAAGCTCGACGCCCTGTTCAGCGCCAGCAGCCAGACAACAGGCAGGGACCAGTCGGACATTTCCGGACTCATCGGCCAGTATGCCCATGGTAACGAACCAAGCCACCACATAGCATACCTGTACTCATACGCCGGCGCTCCGTGGAAAACGCAGGAGATTGTCTCTAAGATCATGAAAGAACTCTACAAGCCCAATCCCGACGGCCTCTGCGGCAACGAAGACTGCGGCCAGATGTCCGCCTGGTATGTATTGAGCGCCCTGGGATTCTATCCGGTTTGCCCCGGTTCTGTTCAGTACACAATCGGTTCGCCCCTGTTTGAAACTGCTGTGGTCAACCTGGAAAACGGTAAGAAATTCACGATTATATGCAACAACAAGACAGCTAATAACATATATATCAAGTCTGCGAAGCTAAACGGCAAAGACTATAACCTCGGATATATCACACATGATGAGATAGTCAACGGCGATACCCTCATTTTTGAAATGTCGGACGTTCCAAACAAGGACTGGGCGTCTTCAGAAAGCAGCTTGCCCGTAACAAGCATCACCGAGCACCTGATCACCCCGGCGCCCTGGCTAAGGGAAAGCCCCCGTGTATTCAAGGACAGTGTCCTGGTAGAATATGCATGTACCGACCCGAATACCAGGATATACTGTACACAGGACGGAACCACACCGAACGGCAGTTCTGCACTCTACCGGAAACCATTTACCGTACACAATACCGTAACCCTGAAAGCCTACGCAGAAGCGCCGGGCAGGGAACCGAGCAAAGTAATTACAGCAGTAATGAAAAAGGTTGACCGGAACTGGAGTGTCAATGTACTGTCAAAGATGAACAACCAGTACACCGCAGGCGGCCCGATGGGACTCATCGACGGCATTAACGGCAATGAGCGCTGGAGGCTTGGTGGCTGGCAGGGCTATCTTGGAACCGACTTCACAGCCATCATCGACCTGAAGAAAGATACTGCCATCAGCAGGATACGAAGCCGCTTCCTGCAGGATGCACCGTCGTGGATATGGATGCCCTGCGAAGTGATTTTCTATGTCAGCAGCGACGGCGCAGATTACAGGGAAGTCAAAAGAATTACGACAGATGTTCCGACGGATGAAAAAGAAGTAGTCATCAGGGAATACACTGCTGAGCTGAACAAGGTCCGTGGCCGCTATGTCAAAGTCACTGCCACAAAATTAGGGGCCATACCATCATGGCACCCCGGGGCAGGACAGCCGGCCTTCATCTTCACTGACGAGATCGAGGTGGAGTAAATACAGAATCCTGTCATCATAAATTATTTCGATTGAAGAATAATACTTTTATATGGCAAAGAATAGTTTTGATACTGTAAGAGAATTGATTTATTGGTCCTATGCCAATTTGGCAATGGCTCATTCTGCTGTCGGTAGAAGGCAAGCAGAATACTCTCAATTGAATTACATGATAAGGGCAAGATTATTTAAAGGCTTAAAAGCAGGCTCAATGAATTTAAGAACAATATTTGACGATGAAAAGATTAAAATTTATACAGGTATGATTTGCAATTATTGTGGTTCAAGCATTAATCTCAGTCTTGACCATATTTTTCCCAAATTTTCCGGTGGATCGGATAATGCAGAGAATCTAATTATCGCTTGTAAAAATTGTAATAGTTCAAAAGGTAAAAAAGATTTAATGGAGTGGATGATTGCTAGTAATACATTCTTACCACTTATGGTTATTAGAAGGTACTTAAAACTTGTTTATAATTTCTGTCTTGAATTTGAACTATTGGATGTAACAATTGACGAGATGCACAATAAGGGGTTACCGTTTAATATTACATTATTGCCTACTACATTCCCTTCTCCAAAGTATTTAGTTTTGAATGCAAATGAATTACTTTTGTAAATATTCCACAAAAAATTGTAGTATTATATACCTATAAGAGGCCGGCATAACCGGCCTCTCATGCGGGACACTTACCCGGTTGCAGGCCCAACGGCACAGCAACATCTCTTACCCCGCCTTCATTGTGTAAAGAGGAGAAGCATTTGTACCTTGTAAGATGGACTCCACCTCGAAGGTGAAGTCCATCCCGGGAAGTACATTACATGCTAATTCGAGTTTCCGAGAAATACCCTGAATACTTTGTTCTGGCCCTGGTCGGCAACATAAACGTAGTTGCTGCCGAAATTTCCTTTACCAAAAACAAAGCAACCGGGAGAGCTGAACTTACCTTGTGCTACTGTAGTAATATCATTGCTGCCGTTAATCTTCACAAGACTGGATGTCCCGCCTCTTGATGTGGCATAGAGTCCACCATCATCCCTGAAAAGCAGAGACCTTGGGTTTTGCAGTATTGCATGAGTTTTGGGGTTTCCGGGGGTTCCGTCTTCATTGATCGGGTAGCGCATTATTACATTATCAATGGTGATTGCTATATAGATGTTTTTCTGGTCTTTGTCAAAAGCCATGCTTGAAATTAATATCTTGTTTTCACCTTTTTGATAGGCAATCTCTCTGATGAAATCTGTCTTTGTACCGTTGGGAGCGATTTTAACAATTTTGTTGGCAAAAGCGTCGAGGACGTAAATGTTGCCGGCTTCATCCGTAACAATATCGAATGCTTTCAGGAAGCCTGATGCTAATTCTGTTTTATTGCCTGAAGCATCGATCTTTATTACCCTTGTGCCACAGGCAGCCAGCAGGCAATTGTCCGAAGTGTTTGTGATGCAGTTCAGTTCAGGGCAATCGATGTTGGCATAGATCGTTTTTTCTCCCGTGGAAGTAATCCTTGTTATGGTACGAGAGCCGCTGTTGCTGACATATAAATATCCATTATCATCGATTGCAATGCCGTTGGCGCCCATCAGTTCATCTGCAAAAACCTCAGTGTAGCCGGCATTTTGTTTGAGTTCAATGGTTATTTCACCTGACACGCTGTTTTTGTTGTTGTCTCTGGCAATCAGCTTTATCTTGTGAGTACCGGGTACTGCGTCGTGCGTATCCCAGTAAAGGGCGTAGGGAGCAATCGCATCGATGAAAACACTGCTGTCATCCACAAAAAATTCAACTGACCCAACACCTGAACCTTCGTCAGATACGTTGGCAGTAATCGCAATGTTATCGCCGATCATGAATTCCTGATTGTTCAGGGGTTGTGTAATGGAAAGAACAGGGTTTGTCTTATCATCGACAACCGGGTTTGTTGTTTCGTCATCGCATGAGACAAGTAATGCCACAGACAGGCAGGCTGCATATGCTATAAACAATAATTTCCTCATCATGAGTTCCTCCAAAGAATGAATAATAAATATATTAAAAAAATGATTTTGACCTTATTTTTATATCCGGGTGAATCCGCCGTAACTATCCGGTATTACAAATCAATTTACGTCTATTATCCGGCAAAGCCTCGTTTAGCTCTGTTTTCGTTCGTACGGTACCTGTCTTTCATATACCCGGACTGTGTGTTGACAATCATTATCGCAGTATTGTTCCGTCAGATATTATTGTGGTGGGGAATAATGTTGTTCCCTGTGTGAATATTGCCGTGTTTCAATCATGTCTTTGCTCCCTTTTTTTTCTGGTTTACAAATCAATCTAACATCGACATACAAAAAACTCTATCAGTAAGTACGTTATACTGTGAAAAAGGTTTCACAATTAAATTAATATTTTTTAATTTGCAGTCGATAATTAAAGAATGTATAAAAAAAGAGATGTATGGAAAATATAGTATCTGGTATGAACAAGAACGAAATTGCAGAAGAGCAAAGCCTCGTATTAATTGTTGACGACAATCCCAACGACCTTCAGATAATCGGCAATATCCTGAAGGAGATGAACTATAAAATTGCAGCTTTTACCAATGCGGGCGATGCACTCGAATTCATCAACAAGAAGCTACCGGACATCATTATCCTCGATATTATGATGCCTGAAGTTGACGGCTATGAACTGTGCCGTCAAATAAAACAACTGGATTTTGCCAGGGACATCCCGGTAATTTTCATCAGCGCGCTGCGCGAGACAGTTGACATTGTCAAGGGATTCGAGATCGGCGGCATGGACTATATTACCAAGCCATTCAAAAAGCAGGAGACAATCGCCAGGGTCAGCGCCCACCTGACCATCTTCAGGCAAAGGAAAGAACTCAACAAACTTAATGACGAACTGAAAGAAATCAATTCGACAAAAGATAAATTCTTCTCCATCATAGCCCATGACCTTAAGAATCCCCTGGGCGCTTTCAGGAACGTTACTTCCTTCCTGCTGAAGAATTTCAAGACCCTGCCCGAGGAAGAAAAGCTCGACTTTGTTGACCTGATGAACCAGTCCGCTTCTCATGTTTACACTCTCCTGGAAAACCTGCTAAACTGGTCCCGTACACAAACCGGAAGAATGGAGTTCAACCCGGAAAAGTTCAACCTGGCATTAGTTGTCGCCGATACGATACAACTCGTAAAAATGTCGGCAGATAAAAAAGAGATTACCCTTGTCAATAACATCGAACCCGATACGCTGGTAGTTGCAGATATAAATATGATTACAACCGTGATTAGGAATTTAATTACAAATGCTCTTAAATTCACTCACAAAGGCGGTACCATCACAGTTAACGGCACGCCCAAAGGGGACTATTACCAGGTTGAAGTGGCAGATACCGGCGTGGGGATGAGTGAGGACATCAAACAGAAGCTTTTCAACATCAAGCACCACCATTCCACTCTCGGCACGAACGAGGAAAGGGGTACGGGCCTGGGACTGATTCTGTGCAAAGAATTCATCGAGAGAAACAACGGACACATTTGGGTGGACAGCGAACCGGATAAAGGAAGTAAATTCAACTTCACACTACCTGTTAACTAATTTGCGTAAACTATTGTAGTTTATAAAGTTCGTCAAGAAAGTCTGCCACTGCAATTGAACAAGGGGCTGCTGCCCCTTGTTCACACAAATCATATACTCTATGCACCTCTGAGGTGGAGTCCATCTTGCCGATTGCAGGTTTAACCTTGAAGATTACCGCTGCTTCTTTCTCCTTCCCCAATGGGGAAGGCCGGGATGGGGTCGTCAAGTAAGAATCAAGAACATATTAAATTACCCATTATAATTGGTGGCATATTTCTTCCTATGCCTTCTTTTTCATCAGCACCAGATTGTCCTTGCGTTTCAGCAATTGTTTCAGGTTGTCGTCAATTGGGAATGGCTTCTTATTCATTATTAATGAATCATTTCGAATGACAAAGAAATACCTTGTCCTGTTTTTCGGTGATTTCTCCAAAAAGAAAGAATCATCGGTACAGGCCAGGGAATCTTCTTTGTTGCCACTATCCCGGGGACACCAGTTATAGTTGTATTTGTACTGTTTTCCGTTCCACGTCACATTGAAATCTTTTTGGAAAATATACTCTTTACCCTTAGAATCGAGATAGCTTCCAGCCAGTGTATGAGAAATGACATAGCGTAAAATACTGTCAAAATCTATCTTATTACTGCTGTACACCTTCACATAATGATTGGTACGCTTTGAATCATCAAATTTATTCACCCATGTAATACTGTCAGGGTAAACAATAAAATAGTCGAATCCATTTCGTTCCAGGACTTTGTCAGCAGTGACGAAGATTTTGTTGCCTGTTTGTTCCATCGTTAGAAGTGTATCATCACCGTTATCATGGAAATTCCCGTAACACCTTGTAAATTTGTTGTTTGCATATCCGAAGCTAAGAAACAAATAGGGTGTTTTCCCGGCTTCAAGAGCTCTCATAAATGATTTGGTATTAATCAGTGTGCTATAGAAATTCTTTTCGAGCCAGAGCCCGGACAGATAATTCTGTATGTCTTCCGGCGGTTTGTTATTTGACTTGTTCTCATCGGCGTTGCAGCAAATACCAATCAAAAATATGACTATTAATATAATATTACCCGGTTTCATAAACACTCCATTGTCAATGTTAGCTTAAGATTTCCAAAATTCAATATAAAGAATATCGGTGAAGGAATCAAGGGAATTCAATGAAACCGGCAAAATTTTCAGGAACCATGCCCGCTGAATTTATTATTATGACCGGAGAGCCATTGTCGCTGCCGTCTTTTTCGTATTCGATTTTTCCATCGCTGAATATCTCTAATGTGTCTTTACCAATACGATAATTGATTATGTCTGAATCTTTAATTAAACAGAGTATATTTCCAAAGCCAAAATATTCACTTTGACAGACAGCAAATGAATTATGAATGTCTGAAAAATCGGAGCTGGTTTTCATTATGAGCATCAGTTTTGTATTATCCATCGGAATAGTAATTTCTCTGTATGAGTATTTGGTAAGTAATACCGTTAGTAATATCACTAACACAGTAAACAAAACTACTGAAATACCAGAAATCGCAACAATAATCACAAATATTCTTTTTGACAGGCCGCTGATGATCTCCCATAGCAACTTAAATACCTGATACAGATAGTCGGTAAAGCTATTATTCATTTTTTCCTTCATAATCTGTTCTATCAACGTGATAGTATTTATACTATTGTTGATTAAGCTTTCTACATCGATACTCAGGTACTACAGGCTCAGATTATATTAAGTATCACTCTGCTTTCATAATACTGAAATTATAGCATTGTTAAAGGCAGCGAGATCAGGCGAGGATAAACCTAAGGGAACAGAAAAAAGTCGGTTTACACAGCAATGTTGCCATGTCATTAAACTGATTTTTAAATTGCTTTTGGGGATTATCCACGTATTCATTACGGAGTACATGAGCGGCGGAAATACAATTTCCTTTATCAAAACAACCAACAAATTAAACTCAGGTTTTATTATTTTCCCTAATATTCATATCTTTACATGAATGAAAAGGAATATTATTTAAAAAATTTATAGGATAAATAATGGTACGTTTTCTTGACAAATTATTCCTGGCGACAATCCTGATTGCCGGGTTTCTGGCTGTTGCGGAGCTTAAAGCCGCTGACCCTCTCTATATTCAAACACTGACCTATGATTCGATTACAACCCGTCGTGGTACATGGACCTTTCCTGATAATCCCCAGGATTACAGGAAGATACTAATGTATTACTCCCTCAAGTGCGACCCGCGGACAACACAGGACAAGTACAACTGCGGTGAATGGGATTACCTGACCTATAACATTGTCTATCAGCATACGGGTGAAAAAGACTCGACAAAATACCAGATTCCCTTTTACAAAATAGGCGGACGCAGCACACCCGACACTATCTATCTCTCAAACCAGCCCTGTGTCAATAAATACGTAAAAAGATACATCAATTCAAAAATTACAAACGTCGATAACGAAACACAGTTCGTTGCAGGCGCCTCCGACAAACAATTGTCCTTCGGCAGCGCCGGCAGGATACAGTTCCTGCTTACCAAAGATGAACTTGTTGCCCTTGGAATGCAAAAAGGGGACATTGTCAGGTTAAAGATACCACTGACAACGAACTCAAACTTTAAGGAATTTACTCTTAAACTTAAGAAATCTCTTTTAAAGAGCCTTACCCAGATGGATGAAGGTGATATGACTGAGTATTACAGGGGCCCTGTAGATAAACCTGCTGATAACGCTATTACGATTGACCTGAAAACACCTTTTACCTGGAGCGGCACTTCAGCCATTCTGTTCGAGATCAGCTATACGCTCGAAGATCCAAACGGTACCGTTACTTTTTCCGGAAGTGAATCAACCACGTCTGTATTTGCACAAACAGGAGATAAAAACCTGAGGTTTGACGGTTCGGGGGACTGGGTTGACTGCGGCAGCCTGCCTGAAATGGAAAACGCCTCATCCTTCACTATTGAAGGCTGGGTAAATATTAATACCTGGAAGAACTGGGGCAATGTCTTCGGCAAGGGTAACAATACCACCTTCCAGCTTGGCGGAAGCAGCGGCGACATCTATTGCATCCTGAGGACTGCCTCGACCAATACCTATGGCTATGTAACCGGAGCTATTGCACTGAACAAATGGTATCACCTGGCAATGACTTTTGACGGGAGTAAAAGCACCAACGAGGAAAGATTGAGGCTTTATATAAACGGCGCAAAAGTTACAATGACTTTCAACGGAACCATCCCGGCAACGACCATGAAAGAAGACCAGCCTTTCGGTTTAACCGGTGTTTCCCACAATTCCGCAGACATTAACGGCAGCCTCGACGAGATCAGGGTATGGAAAACTGCTCTCGACGAAAGTACAATTGCAGGATGGATGAACAAATCCGTCACATCGGGCCATCCGGATTACTCCGACCTTTTGCTTTATTACCCTCTCGACGATGTATCAGGTAATAAAGTAAAGAACGCTGTTGCCGGGCGCACCGACGGTATCCTCCTGGGTGTCCCCACACTTCAGAATGCGGTGGGAGACGGCCTTACAAGGAACATTAGTACAGGACTGTTCAAACCCGGTGTTACTTTATCCCAGGGTACGGCACAGTCAACCCCTGATACAACTGATGTTAATTATGAAGAACAAAAGCCCCAGGTTAGTGTCGAAACTTTCGAAATAGTTAACAGGGTCCCTGTCAGGAAAGACCTGAGCTATTCTTACCTTGCCGGTTACAGCTATACATACGATGCTTCGGGTGCAGTGAAGGATTCGTCCTATAACGCCCCGACACAGACATTATACAATCACAAAATCGAATACTACGGCGAGCCTTTTGAGAAAATCACAGAATTTGAAATCGGAAGGTATATCACTCCTTACGGCATCGGCCTGGACCTTGGCCCCGATGGATTTACCTGGGTTTACGACGTAACGGATTACGCGCCGCTTCTCAAAGGCCAGGTCGATTTCAGCGCCGGTAACCAACAGGAACTGATCGACGTCAAATTCGCCTTCATTCCCGGAGAATCACCCCGCGACGTCGTCGGCATCAAACAGCCCTGGGGACCGATGAAATCCTATTCATACGCAAGCCTGTCTTCAGACGCTTCTTTGAGTAAAATTACTGTTGGACTTGACACCGACGCAAGTACATACAAAGTTATTACAAGGCTTACCGGCCACGGCCACAACAGCAACGACGGGAACTATCCCCATTGCTGCGAGTGGAAAGACAATGTTCACAGCCTCATGAGCGACAACGCCACCATCGGCAGCTGGCATATATTCCAGTACGACGACTGCGCACTCAACCCCGTCTATCCCCAGGGCGGCACATGGCCCGGTTCAAGGGAGGGCTGGTGCCCCGGCGACGTCGTGAAAGATAACGAATATGAAGTTACCGGTTATGTAAAGAACCATCAGATCAATTTGGATTATGACATAACAAAAGTTCCAACCGACAACCAGGGCATGGGCGGCGGCAACTATGTCGTATGCATGCACCTCATCGAATACGGTGATATTAAACATGACAACGACGCCGAAGTTTACGATGTAATTACACCAAACAAATGGGACTACTATTCCCGTCGTAACCCCATCTGCTCCGAACCGACAGTTATTGTCAGGAACAACGGTAAACAGGCTCTTACAAGCCTGTCTTTCGAATACGGTGTGTCGGGTGGAAATGTAGAGACATATAACTGGACCGGTTCTATTCCATCAATGGAAAAAGACACCATCGTGCTGCCGATTGATGACATCCTGTTCTGGACAGGCGACTCAGAGAAGAAATTTACCGTAAAGACACTCAATCCCAACGGCAAGACCGATGAAAACAACACAAACGACAGCTACACCACAGAGTTCAACCTGCCCGATTTCTACGCCGACGACATTGTCATTGTCTGCCAGAACAATTCAAGGGAAAACGGCGAAGGCTACTACTACTATGTTACCGACTGGGATGGCAACAAAGTAGTTAACCACCCGAACCTTACACCGAATAAACTATACAAAGACACCATCAATTTCAAACGCGGATGCTACACTCTGACTTTTGTCGATCAGTACAACATGGGCCTGTCTTACTGGGCCTATACCGCACAGGGTAACGGCTCTTTGAAGATACAGGACAAGAGCGGTAAAACGCTTAAAACATTCGATCCGGATTTCGGCCATGGTATCACTTATTCCTTCGACCTTCGTGGTTTCCTCGATGTACAGGAACCGAACGAAGATATGCAGATTGTCGTGTTCCCCAATCCCACAAGCGAGTATGTCAATTTCGAAACAGGCTACCTCCAGGGCGATGTCCATTTCACTATTACAGATATAACCGGTAAAGTTGTAATGGAGAAAGTATTGACTGTTGAACCCGACACAAAGATTCCCATTGCCGTCGGCAGTCTTACATCGGGAACATACCTCGTTTCAATCAAATGCAAAGACAAAACAATCAACAGGAAATTCCTGAAAAATTAAAATTCTGATCTGTCAATAATTTGCAGGCTTCTGTCCACTGTTGTCGGGAGCCTGTTTTTTATTTCATTAATAAATGAAATGTGAATTTAATAGTCACGAACTTCAGCGGGTATTAATAGGAATGAGTGATCTGATAATAATACAGTAATAAAGCGCCATTACACACCCCCCGGCCCCCTCTTGATAGAGGGGGAGCGTTGACTCAGGTCTTAACCCCTCTAAAAAGAGTGGTGGCTGCGGCAGCAGCCTGGGTGTGTCCATTGAGGTTTGAAAACTATATATTTGTTTTTTCCTCAATAATACCTATTAAAAATTGCAAATGTCCATAATATTAAATTAACCTCTTTCTCCCCAAATTTTTCGCATGCCTCCTTTACTTGCTATGTAATTCGAAAGAATCATATTTAAACTAATGAATTTATTATACGATATTATCTAAAGAATAATTTCATAATTTGAGGAATTATGCATTTGCAAAACAGGGTATTTGAAATCAACAGGGGTAATGGCCCCGCAGGCCCGGTAGCTTACTGGATGAGCCGGGACCAGAGGGCTTACGACAATTGGGCTTTGCTCTACGCCCAGCAAAAAGCAATTGAAGCAGGGAAACCCTTCGTAGTGTTGTTTTGCCTTGTTCCGTCATTTCTCCAGGCACAATCCGGACACTATTCATTCATGTGTTCCGGCCTGCAAAAGTTGCGGGATACACTTAAATTATTCAATATCCCATTTGTCATACTTAATGGCCGTCCGGATGAAGCAATCCCTGAGTTCATCGCAAAGAACAAAATATCTTTGCTTGTCACAGACTTCGATCCGTTAAAGATAAAAATGAATTGGAAAGAGAAGGTAAGCAGGAAAATTGCCATACCTTTCCATGAAGTTGACGCCCACAATATCGTTCCCTGCCGTGTCGCTTCGTCTAAGCAGGAATATGGCGCCTATACCATCAGGCCCAAAATCAACAGGCTGCTTGACGATTACCTTGTTGAATTGCCCAAACCCGCCTTTCACAAGTATAACGATGAAGAGTTAGTTACTATAATGTCATCAGATATGCCTGTCAATGATGTTCCTTCAGTATATCCTTTGCAGCCGGGCGAGGATGAGGCAGTGAAAACCCTGTATAAATTCATTGAAAACAGGTTGGAAGGTTACGCAGATTACAGGAACGATCCGACTATGGGCTATACTTCACATTTGTCTCCTTACCTTCATTTCGGTATGATCTCTGCTCAACGTGTTGCTCTTGAAATTGTAAAGTCAGACTCAGGCTATGGTTCGAAGGAAGCATTCCTGGAAGAACTCATCGTCAGGCGCGAACTGGCAGACAATTATTGCCTCTACAACAGTAATTATGATAATTTCGAAGGCATTCCGGCCTGGGCTAAGGACAGCCTGAACGCCCACCGCAACGACAGAAGAGAATACTTGTACACAATCGATGAACTGGAAAATGGCGGTACCCACGACAGGCTGTGGAATGCGGCTCAAAGGCAGATGGTGAAAACCGGCACAATGCACGGTTACTTGCGGATGTACTGGGCGAAGAAGATCCTGGAGTGGTCTTCTTCTCCGGAAGAAGCTTTTACTGCCGCAGTTTACCTCAACGATAAATATGAACTGGACGGCAGGGATCCTAACGGCTATGCAGGAATTGCCTGGAGTCTCGGCGGCGTTCACGACAGGCCCTGGTTCGGGAGAAATGTCTTCGGGAAGGTAAGGTATATGAGTATCAACGGTTTAAAGAAAAAGATTGATATTGAGAAATATATAAACACCAACAAATAAAGTGTGCTAATATTGAAATTAGCCTACACTAACTTATTCTTTCGTTCGTTATTATTTCCATATAAGTATGTTTGTTGAAAATAAAGGTCAAATGAAATGAACAAAGTAAAATTATTACTATTGATGTTAATACTGCACAGCTCTTCAATATATTCCCAGAACAGCAACAATTACGGAATGATTACCGGGAAGGTAGTCAATGAAGCAACTCAAAACCCCTTACCGGGAATAACGGTAATGATCCTGGGTACGAAGCTCGGGGCATACACATCGGAAGACGGGAAATTCCGGATAGAAAAAGTACCTGCCGGCGTCTATTCCGTCCAGTTCTCAGGTATTGGTTACAAATCCTATGTACAGACAGACGTCGTAGTTACGGCAGGAATACCTTTTACAATCGAAGCAGAGCTTGTGGAACAGGCTGTTGAAATCAAAGGAGCAGAAGTAAAGGCAAAGTATTTTCTGAAGAAATCTGAAACGGTTACAAGTACGCAGATACTCAATTCCGAGACGATAAGAAGGGCGCCCGGTGTACAGGAAGATGTCATCAGGGCTGCCGCACTCCTGCCCGGTGTCGCCGGAACCCAGGGAGGCAGGAACGACATGCTGGTCAGGGGAGGGGCTCCTTTTGAGAATCTCTTCATAGTTGACAACATCGAAGTGCCGAACATCAATCATTTCGGCTCACAGGGCTCTTCGGGCGGCCCTCTGTCGATTGTAAACATCGATTTTGTTCGTAGTGTCAGTTTCTCGGCCGGTGGGTTCGGTTCAAAGTACGGCGACAAGCTGTCGTCGATAACGAATATCAGGCTGAGAAACGGCAGCGAGGAGTCTTTCAGCGGCAAAGCCACACTTTCTGCCACCGGTTTCGGGTTGAACGTTGAAGGCCCTGTAACGGACAAAGCTTCCTATCTTTTCAGCGCCCGAAGAAGCTACCTGGACTTTATATTCAAAGCTGCCGGGTTCGGTTTCATACCTGAATACTGGGATTTTCACGGAAAAGTCAACTGGAACATTGACGATCACAACTCCATTTCTTTCCTGACCATCGCAGCCCTTGGAACTGTAACCCTCAACAACGACGACAATGACAAGAAGCTCAACAACAGCCGCTTCAACGTTCCGAAGCAGGACCAGTATTTTTCGGGAATTACATGGAAAATGCTGATCGACAACGGTTTCCTGTCAACGACACTGGGACAGACTCATACAAAATACTCCACCTACCAGAACGACAGCAGCCTCGTTAAAATATTCTCAAACAGTTCTACCGAATCAGAGACTTCACTCAAGACCGAACTGGACTGGATGATGACGGATGATGTGGAAGTAATGGCAGGCAACACCCTGAAGTTTGCATCTTCTCTGGATTACAACATATTCATCCCTGGCAATTACAGGCTGGACCAATACGGAGTACCACAAACCCTGAAAGTTGACAGTTCGTTTTCCGCCCTGAAAAATGCAACTTATCTCAGCGTTACAACAAATATTGACCGGCATAAATTTACCGTGGGCGGCAGGCTCGATTACTATAATTTCCTTCGTGATAAATTCTATTTCACACCGAGGGCCTCATTTATCTATACCATCAATGCCGTATCTTCAGTCATATTCAGCGCGGGAAGGTATTACCAGGCGCCGTCGTATATATGGCTTGTAGGAGGCTCGCGGGAAAGCCTGAAGCCAATCAGGGCAGACCAGGTGGTTCTCGGCTGGGAACACACTCCAATGGAAGACGTCAAGGTCCAGATCGAAGGATTTTATAAGTGGTACGGCAACTATCCCGCCCGGGTTTACAGGCCACAGGCCGTCCTGGCTCCTTCCGGTTTCGACGATCTTCAGTCGGACATCCCCTTCGGCCTTGAACCTCTGATAAGTTCCGCAGAAGGTTTTGCACGCGGCGTCGAGCTGTTCATACAGAAGAATTACAGCGAGATGCCCTTGTACGGCTTACTCAGCGTCTCGCTGGCGGAAAGCAAGTTCAAATCCATCGAGGGAAAAGAAAGGTACGGTTCCTTCGACACAAGGCTGATACTCAATTTCGTCCTGGGGTACAGGTTCGGGCAGGAATGGGAAGTAAGCACAAAGTTCAGGTATGCGACAGGCCTGCCCACAACACCATTTCTAATTGACGGGAGTAAGGATTTCACTAAGTATAATGAAGGTACGAGGCTGCCGGACTTCAATGCACTCGACCTGAGGGTGGACAAGAGATGGAATATTGCAGGATATAACCTTGTAACATACATCGACGTACAGAATATCTACAACAAAAGGAACGTGTCAACCTACAGGTGGAATTACAGGACGATGGAGGCAGAGTATCAGCGTTCACTTGGCATACTGCCAAGCATCGGCATTTATTTCCAGTTTTAGTTACCAGTGTCAACCGGCTATTTGATGCCGAGTTTCCTTTTGATGGCTTCGGCCTCCAGCCTTGCATCTGCCTTCAGTTCACTGAAGGCAGGTTCATTCTTAGAGAGGGCCACAGCCCTGCTGAAGTCGTCGAGGGCCGGTATAAGCCTGCCGAGCGATTGCTGCAGTTTCGCGCGGTAATAATAGGCGAGGGGGTTCGAAGGGAAGACTTCGGTAGCGCTGTTGAAATACTCCAGGGCATGCTCGTTGTCCCCCGTGAGCTTGTACAGGTTGCCAAGATTGAGATAGCTGTCAAGCATAAAAGGATTAATCCCTACTGACTTTACATAGTCAGCGATGGCAGAAGCCGTGTCGCCGGTGGTTTTTGCAATTGCTGCCCTGGTGCTGTATCCTTCGGCATACTTCGGATTGCACAGGAGGGCTTTGTTGGTACACATCATTGCCGAGTCGGGCTTGTTGACGTTCATGAAGGCCACAGCCATACTGACATAGACCAGGTCATTGCATGTATCTAATTTAATTGCTTTGCTGAAATCATCAATTGCCTGTCGGTACTTTCCCATCCCGAAGTAAGCCCGCCCCCTGAAATTGTATGCATCGGCCCTTTTGGGATCGAGTTTAACTGCCCTGTCTGCTTCACCGAAAGCGTAGAGGTAACGTCCCTGGTTCAGGAAACACAGTGTGTAATCAAGCCTGTAATTGACGTTGGCAGTGTCGAGCGCCATTGCCCTGACAAAATCCGTTTCGGACGATTCATAGCTGCCCTGCATCATTTCGGCAAAAGCCTTCCTGTGGTATGCTTTTGCATTAAGAGAGTCCATTGACAGAATGGCATTATAGTCCTCGATTTCCTTATCGAAGAGACTGACTTCGCGGTAGGAAGAAGCACGCGCAAAGTAGTATTCGACATTCATACCGTAGGCATTGATTGCCATGGAAAAGTCTGAGACGGCCTTTTCGTGGTCGTTGAGTTTCTGGTAAACAAGGCCGCGCTTGTAACGGAGTACGTGTGTCCCTCCGTCATTGTTCTGCAGCAGGCTGTCGAGCTCCAGCAGGTCCTGTTTGTACTCTTCGGCAGATTTCTTTGGCTCTGCTCCCGGGGCAGTGCCGGATGCTGTTATAATCAGCAATATCAAAAACAAATTTCGCATAGCAACAATAAATTAAATTCAATAATTTTTGGGTATTAACGAACAAGTAAGGGAAATTGGGTAATAACACTCATTTCCCGTGTGTTACTTTCAATATCCTGCAGTCAGATTTATTAATTTCGATATATGCCGTTCCACCTAACATATTGACAGGAAGAGTACCCTCGACGACCCAAACAGTCCCCTTATATAATTTAGCATGAAAAGGCTTCTCATTATATATGGATTTGCCGTATATCGGCAACCAGATAGCCTCAGCAATATTAATTGCCGTCGCTTCATCAGGTACGAAACCATTTTTCGGCGTTCCCGATGGGCTGCGATGGCATACGCCGGTTCCGGAAATGCTGACAAGGAGCACAAGAAGTGCTAATAGTTTAAATACATTAGTAAGATTAATTCTTTTCATTGTCGAATACCTTAACAAAATTAAAAAATTAAACTAATTGAATATTTTCTAAATTTCAATATCATTATGAATTTCTACAAAATACTTAATATTGTTTACGAAAATTCCTATTAAGTTTTCATTAGTATTTATTATATTTATTGTTTTTTTAATGGTAATTTTTATATTTATTAACTTGGGGTTAATAGCCGGAGATTGAATGAATTATAAAACAGTACCCGAAATGTTCAGTAAAATATGCGATAAGTACAATGAACAGAAACCCGCATATTACTTTAAAAAAGATGGGAAATACGTTGCTTTTACCTATTCGGCTCTGCGTGACAGCGTCGAAAGATTCGCCGTCGGATTGCTCGACCTGGGTATCAAAAAAGGAGACCGTGTCGGCATTGTGTCTGAAAACAGGATCGAATGGATCGTGGCAGACTTTGCCCTGACATCCATCGGGGCGGTCGATGTGCCGATATTCCCAACCCATACGGCTAAACAGGAAGAATATATATTCAACAACTGCGGCGCTAAAACCATTATTGTTTCCAACAACTACCAACTGAAAAAAATACTCGAAGTACGTGAAAACCTTAGCGAACTGGAACAGATCATTGTAATGAACAAAGACTTTCCCGAAGGTGATTCGTCGATCATCTCCATGACCGACATCATGAAAACCGGTACCAGGATCATGACTCCCATCGAGAGAAGAAAAAAACTTAATAAAATCAGGGAAGAGATATTGCCCGGAGACCTTTTAACATTGATCTATACGAGCGGCACAACCGGCGTGCCAAAAGGTGTAATGCTTACCAATGAGAATGTAATTACAAATGTAAACCAGCTAATTAACACCGGCCTCATCGACGAATCCGACACTTTCCTGTCATACCTGCCCTTGTGCCATGCCTACGAAAGGACAACCGGATACTACACGGCTTTTGGAATGGGCTCTAATATGGCTCTCGCCGAGTCCATCGAGACAGTGGGGCTTAACCTCACAGAAGTAAAACCCACGATTCTGACGACCGTACCGCGCCTGCTCGAGATAATCAAAAGAAAGATCATCACAAATATGGAAAAAGAGCCCAAGACAAAAAGAAAGATATTCTATTGGGCAATGGATGTCGGGCAGCAGTACCTCGACGCGAAAAAGAAGAACATCGTTTCGATTCCACTCAAATCAAAATATATGCTTGCCGACAGGCTTGTCTATTCGAAGATCAGGGAAAGGACAGGGGGCAGGCTTAAGAAGTTCGTTTCCGGCGGCGCTGCTCTTCCCGAAGACGTCGGCAACTTTTTCATGGCCGTAGGTTTAATTGTAATCGAAGGATACGGACTGACTGAAGCGTCACCGGTAGTGTCCGTTACCAGGCTCGACAATGTCGAGATCGGCACAATCGGAAAGCCATTGTCCGACATGGAATTGAAATTCGCTCCTGACGGTGAGATACTCATCCGGGGCAGGAATGTAATGAAAGGCTACTGGAACGACCCCGAAGGCACTGCCGAATCGATCGACGCCGACGGCTGGCTGTACACCGGCGACATCGGAACAATGACCGAAAAAGGCAATCTTAAGATTACCGACAGGAAGAAAAACATCATCGTCAACAGCGGCGGCAAGAATATTGCTCCTCAACACATTGAAAACACCCTCAGCCAGAGCATTTATATCGAACATGTCCTTCTTGTCGGCGACCGCAGGGAATTCCTTACGGCGCTCATCACACCTGACTATGAACAGTTGAGGAAATTGGCTGTTGAATTAGGTATTACCTATGAAAAACCAAGCGAATTGATTACGAATGAGCAGATAATCAATACCATAAAAAAAGACATCGACAGGCTTCAGTCAGACCTTGCAAAGTACGAAAGAGTCAGGAAATTCAAATTGTTGTCCGAGCCGTTTTCCGTCGAAAGCGGGGAACTGACACCGAAACTCAGTGTCAGGCGCCACATCGTGGAAAAGAAGTATTCGGACTTCATCGAAGAAATGTACAGGAACAATTAATTTGCCGAGTTAATCAATCCCTCACACAGCCATTCGGCTATTGCCTGGCGGTTGCCTTTCTCGAGCAGCCTTACCTGGTTGTTACTGTTCTGTATGTTGCCGAGTTCTATATAGAGCCCCGTGGGCTGTGTCTCCCTAAGCATATGCAGGTTGCGTGATGTAACCGAGCCTTTGTAGCCCCTGCCGGGCTGGTGCTTGTCGTACTTGTTTTTAATTGTCCTGTAAACTGTCTCAGCCACCTTCTCGCCCTTGGTACTTCCGGGTTTGTAATAGAAGAAGATGTCAATCAGTTCATTGTTGCTGCGTGAATCCACGTGAATGCAGACAAGCTGCTGTACCCTGCCTTTACTCTTGTTTTCTTCGTACAGGTTATTGACAATCGACGCCCTCTTTCTCAGGCGCTGAATGTTGTCCAGGTCAATATCAATATTGCCGATGTAGTACTCATCGTTGTCGCATTTGAGGTATGATTCGTTTCGAATGCCGTCGTTAGGGTCGCGGACAATCATGAATACGGTGGCGCCGTTTTCGATGAGGCACCTGGCAAGACGCAGGGTTACGTCGTAAGCATACTCATCTTCGCACAGCTGGTTATTGTCCTTGAAGCCGATGGCCCCGGGATCCGGCCCGCCGTGACCGGCGTCCAAATAATAATAGCATCCCTTAAGCCTGTTGCTTTTAACGGCAATATCCTCGAAATCCCTGCCGAATATCTCATATTTCCTGTCGGTTTTCTCCTTGCCGCTGTCTTCCTGTTCTTCTGTGTTACCTTTTTCCGGAACTGCTTCTTTGGGAGGTTTTACCTCGGCGGGATCATAAACAGGTACCCACAGTTCAAGGTTGACCCTGTAATCTCCGTCTTTCAAGCCCAGCCTGAACAATTCCAGGTTATAGTTCTTAATCTTATTAGCCCTTTCGAAATCATCAATTCCAAGGGTGGTACGGATATTCTTTTTATTGTACCTGTGAATCCTGACCGGCAGAAAATATTCTTTTGTGGTGATGAGTCCGCCTTTTTTTGTAAACCTGCCCTTGTTCAGTTCCTTGAATTTGTTAATGTATTTCTTGTCGGGAGTCAAGAGGTAACGTTTCAGCAATGTATTGACACCGTCGCCCTCTTTTGGTTTCACTTTTACATATTCCTTTTCCTGGGCAGCCATGGCAGTTGAGGAAACGATAATCAATAATAAAATCAGTAATTTATTCATTTTTCCAATAAACTATTCATACATTTTAACTACAATATTTAGCAAAATAATAAATCCCTGAATAAAATTAAATTTTATATAAAGCCGAATTATTAATATTTTAAGAATAGAATAATAATATATAGTATAAAAAACTATAGAGAAGGACAATTGCACAGGAAAACTCGAAATATTGCAAAAGTAAATGGTGGGCCGGAGAAACCCGTAGTTTCAAGGCCTGGTGTCAGCAATCTGAGTTTTTTCGGACAGTCTTTTGTAAAAATAATCGAAACATAGCAGGGAATTATGAAAAGAAAATCAGGTTTCAGGGAGCAATTGCAGAAAAGCGTAATACTCTTTGACGGAGGTAACGGAACTGAGTATTACAAAAACGGGGTTTATATCAATCAATGCTATGACGAACTGAACCTGAAGAATCCCGCACTTGTAAAGAAAGTCCATGAAGAATACCGCACTGCCGGAGCAGATGTATTGGAAACCAATACATTTGCCGCCAACCGTTTCAAGCTAATGCCCTTTAACCTTACCGGCAGCCTCTATTCAATAAACTATGAAGGAGCTAAGCTTGCACGTGAAGTAGCAGGCGACAGCCTCTATGTCGCCGGGGCTGTAGGGCCTCTCGGTGTACAGATTGAACCGCTGGGCCCCATCGCCAGGGAAGAAGCCGCCGGGTATTTCAAAGAACAGATGAAGCCACTGATCGACGGTGGGGTGGACCTGTTCATACTCGAGACTTTCATATACATCGATGAATTAATCCAGGCAGTGAAAGCTGTACGCGAGCTGTGTGACCTTCCTGTCGTCGCAAGCATGACAATCGACGAGGACACAGCCTCTCTTACAGGCGCCGAACCGGAGGTACTGATCAGGGAAATGGAAAACACCGGCGCCGACATCATCGGCATCAATTGTACCGCCGGGCCGCAGGTAATGCTTCAGTGGCTCGAACGTGTGCGGAACCTCACTGCCAAACCAATATCGATAATGCCAAACGCCGGAAAACCCAGGAACATCGACGGCAGGACAATATACCTCGCATCACCCGAGTATTTCGGCGAATATGCCAAGCATTTCATCCGGGCCGGAGCTAACATCATCGGCGGTTGCTGCGGTACAGGCCCGGAACATATTAAGAAAATGCGGAACACCATCTCCTCGCTCCAACCCCAAACCAGGAAATTCAATATTGAAATAATTGCACCTGAAACGGTACCTGACGTAAAGGGAGTACCGGCAGCAATGAAATCACGCCTCGCCAGGCGCCTCCATGACAATCATTTTGTTACAATGGTGGAATTGCTCTCACCAAGAGGCGTCGAGCCGGACACGGAAATTGGGAAAGCCAGGGATCTGTTTTTCCGCGGCATCGATGTCATCAATATCCCCGACGGCCCCAGGGCGAGTGCAAGAATGTCCGCCCTGGCGCTGGCAGTAAAGATCCAGAGGGAAGTCGGAATTGAAACGCTTCTACACTATGTTTGCCGCGACCGCAATGTCATCGGTATGCAGTCTGACCTGCTGGGCGCCTATGCTCTCGGACTGAGGAACATACTGGCAATTACCGGCGATCCACCCAAACTCGGCAGCTATCCGGACGCTACCGCTGTTTTCGACGTCGATTCCATCGGCCTCGTCAACATCATCAACAGGCTCAACCACGGCATGGACATCGCCGGCAATCCAATCGGCAAGCCAACCGGCTTTTTCACAGGGGTCGGCGTCAACCCCGGAGCAATTAACCTGGACGAAGAACTCAGGAGGCTGGACTGGAAAGTGGACGCCGGCGCTGAGTTCATCATTACCCAACCTGTTTTCGACATCAGGCTCTTCGAGAGATTCCTCGAAAGGATCGAACATATAAAGATACCGGTAATAGCGGGAATATGGCCTCTGTCGTCCATCAGGAACGCCGAATTCATGAACAATGAGATTCCGGGTTGCCATGTACCCGAAGAAATACTGGCGAGGTTAAGAAAGCAGGAAGGCGACAAAGAAGGCAGCCTCCGCGAGGGTGTCCTGGTTGCTAAGGAGACTCTCGAGGCCATGATCGGGCTGATCAGGGGAGTACAGATTTCTGTACCTTTCGGCAGGGTGCAGACTGTCAATGATTTATTGGAAGGATTTGTACTGGTTTAATTCACAGTTCAATTTATTTTAAAAAAGAACGATAATAGAATTTGATTACAGGATTATTTGATTAAAGTCGAAATTGTTAAATGAAAAACAGTAAACAAAATGGTGGATTGATTTCAAGGAGCATCAGGTTCCTGCATTACATTGTCCTGCTCTCCCTGCTAATTCTTTCTGTGTATTGCTTCGTAGAAGCAAATTACAGTGTTTTTGCGCTGTTAGTGCTCTTTGTTACGGGCAGCTACATAGGATTCAGGAGATTAATAAACAAGTATTACCAAGAGTTAGAGAGAATCCAGACGATTGACCGGGAGAAAATCAGCGATTTGGACATTAGGCTCGGCCGGGTCAATGATAACATCAGGTCGCTGATGGAATCGTCAAGCGACTGTATCATGATCGTTACCGAAAATAAAATCGTTTTTGTCAATCAGAAACTGCTTAAACTCACAGGGTTTGAGAAAGAAGAACTGGAAGGACAGTTCTTTCTGTCCCTGATTGCATCCCACGCTGACATTACCTTTATTAATGGAGACAAAGACCTTAATTGCGATACACTTGAAAATAAGAGTTTCGAGTTCAGCGGCTATGACAAATCCGGCAACAAAATATCCCTTGAGATCAGTACTGCAAGTATCAGCTATGATAACCGGAATTCCCTTATTTATTTTATCAGGGACATCAGCGACAGGAACCGGTATATGCAGGATCTGAAGGACAGGGAGAATTTCCTTGTCAATATATTCGAGGCAATACAGGACAGGATTTTCATTGTTGACCTGGATATGACAATCATTAAAGCCAACAAATCGGTCGAAGACGACTATACGACTTTCGGCACCGATGTGATCGGCAAAAAGTGTTACGAAGTGTTTCAGCATGAACGAGATGTTTGTATCTGGTGCCCCGGCCCTAAGGCCATGAAGACAGGCAAACCCTGCAGCGAGATTATTCCTTTTCCCTGTAGTGTCTCAAAAGACCAGTACCTGGAACTTACTGCCCATCCCATGTATGACGACGAAGGCCGGATTAAAGGCATTATCAATTATGTAAAAGATATTACGCAATTGATCACAACCCAGACGGAACTACATAAAAAGGAGAATAACCTACAGTCGCTCATCAACAGCAATATGGACTTCATCTGGTCTGTTGACAGCAATTATACAATACAGATTGTCAACTCACAGATAAGGAATTTCTACAGCTTTGCCTACGGCCTGAAACTGCAAACCGGGATGAGTGTTTACACCCTGCCCAACGAAGATCATAAGAATCTCTGGCGCAAGTATTACCCTGACGTAATGAACGGGGCGTCTTTCAATGTCGAGGAAACATTCAGGCTCTTCGACACTACTTATATCCTTACCCTTACGATCAACCCGATCCGGAACGACAACCTGGACATCATCGGTATTACATGCTATGCAAAAGACATTACCGACGCCAGGAAGGCTGAAGAGGAACTGAAACAGTACAGGATAAACCTCGAAAAACTCGTGGAAGAACGTACCAATGTACTGTCTCTGACAATCGACAAGCTGAATAACGAAATTGAAATCAGGAAACGCGCCGACGACGCTCTCAGGAAAAGCGAAGAACTGTACAGGAACCTTGTCGAACGGGCCGGCATCGCCATCCTCATCTGTGACACCGCAGGGAACTTCGTTTTCTTTAACAACAGGTTCAACCAAATATTCGGCTATACGAATACCGAAATGTCTCATTGTTCGCTGGAAACCCTCATCCATCCCGAAGACCACGAAAGAATACTGTCTGTGTTCAATATCACCGGCTACTCACTCGTTACTCAGAACCAGTTTGAGTTCAAAGCAGTAAAAAAAGACAAAAGCGTAATCTATGTAGAAGCCATCAGTAACATCGTAAAAGACGAAGACCGTGTTGTCGGTAACAGGACATACTTGTGGGACATTACACAAAGAAAGATTGTTGAAAATGAGTGGCAGATGACCAAAGAGAAGCTTTCCCGCCGCCTGAGGTATGAAGAAGCTCTTTCTACGTCCTCTGCTATACTTTTGAGCAATAAGGAAAGCGCCCTCAATGAATCCCTGAGTTACCTAATGCACGCTTCCCAGGTCAGTTGTGCCATGATTATGGAGAATATCCCCGACGAAAAAGGTATCGGGCAATTCAAGATTGCATCGACCGCTTTCGACTGCATGTACTTCGACAATAGCCTTACAGGCAGGGTTTTCCCATATCCCGACGAGAACAGCAGATGGATTGACACCCTTTCTGCCGGTGGCCTGATCTATGGCAATTATGAAGAATTCAACGATGAAGAAAAAGTGATTTTCACTGAATTGAATCTTGCTTCTTTACTGGCAATCCCGATTTTCGTCCATGGCAATTGGTACGGGTTCCTCTGCTTCGGCGACATTTATACCCGTAATGAATGGGAGAACGAGTGCATGTTGCTTCAGACTTCTGCCGACCTCATCAGCGCTCATTTTGAAAGGAAATTCGCTGAAAACCTGATGAAAAAGGCAATGGAAGAGGCTGAAGAACTGAGCTTGCTGAAATCCCAGTTCCTTGCTAACGTATCCCATGAGATACGTACTCCGATGAACGGTATAATCGGTTTCTCAGAGATCATTCTCAGCACCAGTTCTCTCGACACCATTCACTCAAAAGCAAAAGCAATCATCAAGGAATCCGAATCGCTGATCCTGTTGATAAATGATATTCTGGACCATACAAAGATCGAAGCAGGCAAAACCGTACTCGAATATACGGCAAACGACCTTTATCGAATTCTTGAAGATATTGCAGATACGCTCACTGTACAGGCGTCTTCTAAAGAAGTACAGTTCAACCTCATCATCAATGAAAATGTCCCGCGCTATGTCCTTTGTGACGGCCTACGACTCAGACAGGTGCTGATGAACCTTGCAACAAACGCTGTAAAATTCACACAGGTGGGCTATGTTACCGTTTCGGCAGAACTGCTCGACGAGGATGATTCGACGGCAGAAATCCTGTTCTCGGTAATAGACACCGGCATCGGTATTCCAGAAGAAAAGCAAAAGGTAATATTCGACAGCTATGTGCAGGCTGACGGAAGCACTTCAAGGAAATTCGGCGGTACCGGCCTGGGGACTACCATTTCCAAGCAACTTGTCGAGTTGATGGACGGCAAGATAGGCCTGAAAAGCGCCATAGGTGAAGGCTCAACATTCTGGTTCTCTCTCAGTCTGAAAAAGTCCCATCCCTCAGAGGAAATCCTTCAGGATATTTCTTTTGCAGAGGAAATACATGAAGTACTTGCCATCGAAAGGAAGAACATTGCATACAGGATACTTCTCGTTGAAGACTACCCGCCGAACCAGGAAGTAGTTAAAATACACCTCGAATCCATAGGCTATTTTATCGACATAGCCAATAATGGTTACGAAGGTGTCGATCTGGCAGCCAGGAATAAGTATTCCTTAATACTGATGGACCTTCAGATGCCGGGAATGGACGGGTTTGAAACGACAGGGATTATCAGGGGTACAAAGAATCCTAATACGAACGTACCCATCATCGCCCTGACTGCCAATGCCGATGCCGGCACCCGCTACAACTGTATAAATCAGGGCATGAATGACCTCATTACCAAACCCATCAGACGCAATAACTTCCTGAAGACAATCGATAAATGGATTTTCATCTCCGATGAAGAGTATTCGGAATCGCAAGGACATAATGACAGCCGTGATATTCCTTCCGAACCGTCTGACTCTGCTAATCAACCATCGACAGAGGTCCTGGAAAAACCTTTCAACCTGGACGTTGCTCTCGAAGAATTCGGGGATATGGATGTTGTCGAGGACGTCGCAGTGAATTTCATTGCTAATGTCGAGAAACAGTTGCCTGCCATTAAAAAGGCCATCGACAAGGCCGGGGAAATAGATTTCGAATTTATCAGGAAAGAGGCCCATTCCATCAAAGGAGCCTCTGCTACACTGGAAGCTGTTCCTTTGTCCGTTGTGGCAAAAGAACTGGAAATGCTTGCCAAAGAAAAAAAATCTAATGGTATGATAGAAGCTTATTTTAAACTTGAGTCAGAATTTATTATATTTAAAGAATTCATTGACAAATTATTCATAAAAATGTAAGAGTGATATGAAAATTCTAGTTGTTGACGACGAGTATGTATCTTTAAAAAAAATGAAAATTTTAATGTCGGGCTATGGTGATGTGGATACGGCTTCAAGCGGAAGGGAAGCGCTGGACAAATTTTCAAAATCTTACTGGGATGAACAATTCTACGACCTGATTACCATCGACATCGAGATGCCTGACATGACCGGACTGGAACTGCTGGAAAGAATCATCGACCAGGAAAAACTGCTGATGATCACACCGGCAAAGAAAATCATTATTACAGCAGAAGGCACTGCTGAGAATCTGGCAATTGCTTATAAGTACAAAGTAAGCGGCTTCATCGTTAAACCTGTACAACGCCTTGTCCTTGACAAGAAGCTCAGTTCCATGGGATTTGCAAGATTGGCACAGTAAATTATTTTTTTTATTTCTTTATTTATTCAATATTTCAAACAGTTCATCGAGTTTCGGTGTGAGAATGATTTCCGTTCTCCTGTTCGCAGCCAAGTCGTCCGGTGTTGCGCCGGTCTTTAATGGAAAGAATTCACTTCTGCCGGATGCAATCACACGTGTAGGGTCAACCTTGCCGTTTTCAGTTAAGAAACGCACTACTTCTGTGGCACGTAAAACGCTAAGGTCCCAGTTGTCCCTGAACTTTGCCGATCCTTTGATTGCAACAGTGTCCGTGTGCCCTTCAACGAGAATATTAATGTCCCGTTGTGTGTTCAGGACGTTTGCCAAACCGAGCAACGCTTCCTGGCCGCTTTTGTCGATGTCTGTCTTGCCCGACTGGAAGAGAAGCTGATTGGAAAGTGAGACATAGACCTTGCCGTCCTTGATGGAGATGGACAGTCCCTTGTCGGTGAACCCCAGCAGGGCATTGGTCAGTTTTGTTTTCAGTTCGTTGATCTTGTCTTCCCTGGCTTTCAGCTTCGAATCGAGTTCGTTGTATTTTGCCTTTTGTTCGTTCAGTTCTTTTTGCATCTTTTCAATCGACGTCAGCATCTCCCGCGCTTTGTCGCTGCTGGAAGCTTTCATCTGTTCGTAGGTTTCCTTCAGTGAGTTGTAATTGTCGGTAAGGCTGCTTTGCTGCCTTGTCAGATCGTCGAGTTTGTATTTGTAATCGGAGATGGCTACGTTGTTGCCGTAGATGATTTTCTCGAGTGAATCGTTGCTCGTTTTAAGCGAGTCCCTCTGAAACACAACAGCATCGTAAGCCCCGGTCGATACGCAGGACATCAGGGCTATTGCAGTAAGAAACGATAATACAATTATTCTGTTCATAATACTAATCGAATTAATTAACAATATTATTTAAATCTATAATTAAACGAATTCTACTGTTAAATAAATTTCTTTAATTAATATTGCCTGAATTCAAAAATGATAAAAGGGTAGCCCTGTCAATGAGCTACCCATTTCATCATTAATTCTCACTCAATTACGCAATCGTAATCTCTTTGCAGAGGTAAACGTCCTGAATGACGTTGAGGAGCTTCACTCCTTCGGCCATCGGGCGCTGGAAGGCTTTCCTTCCGGAGATGAGGCCCATGCCGCCTGCTCTTTTGTTGATGACGGCAGTAACCGTAGCGTCGCCGAAGTCGTTCTTTCCTGCTGCTCCGCCGCTGTTGATGAGGCCCGCTTTGCCCATGAAGCAGTTTGCTACCTGGTAACGGCACAAGTCGATCGGGTGTTCGGAGCATAGCTCTGTGTATATCCTGTCGTCGAACTTGCCGTAGGATGAATTGCCCATGTTCAACGCCTTGTAGCCGCCGTTGTTTTCCGGCAGTTTCTGTTTGATGATGTCAGCCTGGATGGTAACGCCTAAGTGGTTAGCCTGGCTTGTAAGGTCTGCCGAAACATGATAGTCTTTGTCTTTCTTGAAATCCGGGTTTCTGAGGTAGCACCACAGGACAGTTGCCATACCCAGTTCATGGGCGTAAGCAAAAGCCTCGGCTACTTCGATGATCTGGCGGTGGCTGTTGTCTGAGCCGAAATAGATTGTGGCGCCGACAGCTGCCGCACCCATGTCGTAAGCCTGATCGATCCTGCCGAACATGATCTGGTCAAAATCGTTGGGGAAAGTCAGAAGTTCGTTGTGGTTGACCTTTACCAGGAACGGAATCTTGTGTGCATATTTACGTGCAACCATTCCCAGTGCGCCGAAAGTCGAAGCTACTGCGTTGCAGCCGCCTTCGACAGCCAGTTTAACAATGTTTTCGGGGTCGAAATAGTCAGGGTTCTTTGCGAAGCTTGCTCCTGCCGAGTGCTCGATGCCCTGGTCAACAGGAAGTATCGACATATAGCCGGTGCCGGCAAGCCTGCCGGTATTGAATATCCAGTCCAGGTTGTTCAGCACCCTGTTGTTACGGTCGGTGTTGATGAACACTTTGTCCACGAAATCGGGTGAAGGCGTGGCAAGCCTTTCTTTGGGTATTTTCGGATTATTGAAATTTAAAAGGTTGTCAGCGTTGGCGCCCAAGTATTCTTTGATTTTTTCAAGCATAATATCCCTCCGTTAAGATTAACAAATACATTCACCAATTTCAAAAACCAAATACAAAGATAATAAAGATTTTTTACTATTAATAAAGTTAATGAAAATAATTTAATGGTGATATTTTCGTTTAGTGAATAATAATTGCTATATTTACTTTTTGTTTAATGAATTTTGAAGAATATGAAGTTTAAGATACATTTAATATTTATTCTTGGATTATTCATCACTCACAGTTCTAAAGCAGACCAATGCATCGACTACTTAGCGTTGAGCAACGGTGAGGACATCTACGATTACGGCATTGACAGCACTGGCCACTGGTTCGCTCTCACTGCACCGTTTACCGACCAGTACAGGCTCATCGTTGACGGCAAGGACTACGGCGTGTACACCGACGTCAAGCCGCTGGTGTTCTCAAACGACGGTAACAAGTGGGCCTGCTTCGCGAAAACGAATGTTGACTGGAGAGTGGTTACTAACGATACGGTAATCGACCTTGCCGTTTCCAACGTGGGAGAGATGTTGTTCACTCCGAACTCCGAACACCTCATCTATTCCTGGTTCGAAGGAGCGGATGAAGTAATAAACTGGATCGATAAAAAAATCCGTGTCATCAACCGCAGCGGAAAGCTGTACAGTACCTGGGGCGGTGAACGCTATGCCTTCCTGGGAATGCGCGGCAACAGCTATGTAATAAACATAAACGGGACCGAGACAAGCTCCTACGATGCCATCTTACCCATCGGTTTCTGGTCTGACGGCAGTTTTCTGTATGGGGCAAGAAACGGCGATTACTGGGAAGTATATTTCAAGGGAGAACCCTTAGATGAACTATATTCCGAAATATACGAAGTGGCCATGAACATCACCGGTACCGTGGCAGGCCTGCTGGTGCGCAGGAGCCTGAACGACGCCACAGGCATCATCCTTTCCGACAACTACTACGAACCTCTCGTGGGCAAACCCTATGACTGGGTAGGGAACATGGTACTCCATCCGGAAGTGGAACTGCTGGCGTACAAAGCGATGTACCACGGCAATTATGTCGCTGTACTGAACAATACCGATTACTTCGGCGGCAACGAGGTCGGCAGCCCGCGCTTCACACATGACGGCAGCGAGATGTACTTCACAGGCAATTACGTTAACTATTTCGTGAACATCGGAGGCAGGCGCTACAACCTTCCGACGGAAATCGACCTGGGATTGAACTACGCAATGAAGCCCGGCAGCAGGTCGATTGCCTATTCGACGAGCATCACCATGGTTGTCCGCTACTTAGAGACAAACGAGCTGTATGCAGGCAACATCGTCGATGAGATCATCCAGCCGATCTACAACCGGCGCACCGAGAGGTACGAGACATTGGGCAGGATAGGGAAGAGGCTCTACCTGATGACTTGTAAGGTGTTGTAAAGGGATATTTTCATAGCCACGAGCTTTAGCTCGTGGACAAGTATTTTATGGGGTAAACGGCTTTAGCCTACATGACCACAAACAAAGCTTCAAACTTAAAAGCAATGTATCTATAAATAATAAATGTATTTGTAAAGTCGATGAAACATCCTTTAGAATTTTGGTTAAAACCGGTATCCTGACAAACCGATCCACGAGCTGAAGCTCGTGGCTATTAAATTCACATTTCATTTTAACTTAATCCCCAAATAATTAATTAGAACCATTATATTCCTGCTCGAAAATAATTATCAGGGTAAAAAAATTAATCTTCCATTTAGATTAAAGATGCAGGATATCCACATTTTTTCCAGTTACAATTCTTCTTTATTATTTTCTTAGCTTCAATTCTATTTTATTATCTGGCAACTACATCAATTACACGTGAATGATTTACATCCCCTCAAACTCCATCCAGCCGTTCTCCAGAATGAGTTCGGCAATCTGCACGGCATTCGTTGCCGCGCCTTTGCGGCGGTTGTCGGATACGACCCAGAAATATGCGCCGTTGTCAACCGTGTCATCCCGACGGAAGCGCCCGACATAAACCGGGTCTGTGTCAGAAGCTATGGCAGGGGTGGGGTACACTTCGTTAACAGGGTCGTCCATCACGACGACATTATGCCTGTGGTCGAAGAGTGAACGCAGTTCCCCGACGGTAAAAGGCTTTTCTGTTTCGATGTTTACCGATTCTCCGTGTCCGCCGATGATCGGCAGGCGGACGCATGTAACGGCAACCTTAAGGCCGGGTTCATTCATGATCTTCCTGGTCTCGTTCTTCATCTTTATCTCCTCCTCGGAGAATCCTTCAGGATCGGTGATGGTGTGGAACATGGCATTGAAAGCAATCCTGTGTTTGTCTCCCGTCGATTCGCCGTCCAGTTCCTTCATCAGCTTGTCAACACCTTTCTGGCCTGCGCCGCTGATGGACTGGTATGTGGAGACAATCACCCTCTTAAGCCTGTAATTGTCATGAATCGGTTTAAGGGCAACTACAAGCTGGATAGTCGAGCAGTTCGGGTTTGCGATGATGCCGTGGTGGTTCCTGGCTGCTTCCGGATTCACTTCTGGAACGACAAGGGGTACATTCTCATGCATTCGCCAGTAGCTTCCGTTGTCGATGACAATACATCCGGCTTTTGCGGCTATCGGTGCGAACTCCACGCTGACTGCCTTACCTGCGGAGAACAGGGCAATGTCCACACCCTTAAAGGAATCGGCTGTAAGTTTTTCGACTTCGTACTGAGAATCCCTGTAATTGATCAGAGTACCCGCCGACCTTTCCGAAGCCAGCAGCTTCAATTCATTAACCGGAAAATTCCGCTCTTCGAGCACTCTTACCATCGTCCTGCCTATCAGCCCGGAAGCACCGACAACAGCTACTTTCAATCCTTCTTTCATAACGCTTCTTCTTTTACTGTCCTAACAAAATCTCAATAAAGGAATTGAAGTTGATCAATCCCTAATTTGATTTACGATTGATGTTTTTCATTTTTCAAATTTAATAAATTTTAGAATATTTATTATCTTTGATTAATATAGGCACACATTAATATTTTGGGGATTAAGCAAGAAGTTAATATAGAATTGAATAGTCAGTTTTTTACTCGTGTTGAAGTTTTAATGTATCTATGTCCTTCTATTTCTTGAAATAATTAGGAATTCCGTGTACTGAGACACTTAATAATCATTAAGCCATTCGCATTATGTTTTTACAGATATACAACCCCTAACGGGGTTGGCAGAGATACAAGACACATATTGTTACAGATATACAACCCCTAACGGGGTTGGAGAAGACTATCTGTTCTCAGAACTCCGCAGGAGTTCAACATCTGTTGATAATACTGTTTTGCCTGTTCAATCACGTTTATGTTATCTTACATTTCTATCTGACAACCATTACCCGGGTATAAATCGTTTTTGTACCGTTGAGTATTTGGATGATGTACTGCCCCTGGGCAAGTCGGCTGACATCGAGACTGATTTTACTCTCGTCAATTAAGAAATTATATTTCCCGTTGTCTATTCGCCTCCCGAAATTGTCAAACAGCAAGACCGAAGCATTTTCAGATAGTTTTTCATTACTAATAGTAATAATATGTTCGGCAGGATTCGGATAGGCAAAGGCAGAAGAGCCGTTTTTGGTTTCTTCAGGCACCGCTGTAATCAACTCATCGGGTATTGCTTCCAGGCTGTATCTATACGGGCATCTGGCGCTGAAATAGTGCTTTCCGTCAATATGCATAGTAATACCCGGAGTTTCGAAATATCCGTGTTGTCCGACGATGTTTATCTTCATCCCGGTTTCGAGGTTGTAACCAAACAAGCCCTTTAAATCGATGTAGTATTCCGAATAGAATACCCAAATGGCTTTATGGCTGCCGAGAAAACCGGTAATAACCGAATTATTAATAAAATTATATTTAAAACTATCAATCCTGACGCCATATATTGTTTTCTGTTCTTCAATATCGTAAACAGAAACGACTGAATCGGCATTATTCCAGAAAAGAGCATATCTTCCATCATTGGTCAGGTCGTTGAAATCGGGCGCCTGGGGTATTCCTGCAACCGGCCTGGCTGTCGAAGAGCCGGTAGAAGGATCGAAATGAAAAGCAGATTTACCTTTCGTGAAGTAATTCACTTCTCCTTTAGGTGAAATAACTATCTTGCCCAGGTTCATTCCTTTGCTCACTAAGTCTGTTTTATTGCGAAGGCTGTAGTCGCCTGTATTAAACACTTCAATTAAATCATTATTGTATGCAATCATGAAATTCCGGGTAGAATCGAAGATGATACCGGTAATCGTGTCCATGTCCGTAAACAATTCCCTGTCGGTTTTTTTGGTTTCGATATTAACGAAAAGAATGGTATCCGATTTTGTAAAGGTCAGGTATTTGGAATCGGGAGTAAAAGAATGAATAAAAGCCTCTATCTGAAAATACTTGACAAAAGAGGAATCGACGACATTAACCAAGAGAGTTGAACGATCCATCCTACTCCAGACAGAAGCAAGGCTGCAATCGGAGTTCGTTACAATTTTCTCCGGGTACTCGATGAATCCTGGCGGGATGGATGATATTTTGGAACTGTCGGCAATATCATAAATGAAATATGATTGTTCCGGCGCAGGGTCTGAAGTACCTCTAAAACAATTATAATAATTGCTTTTGCATCCTATTCCAATTTTCAAATCTGATGATACATAATTGAGAGAGGTCGATGACCATTTTAAAGACGGCCAGGTTTTGAATAGAAATGTGTCTTCCCGGATGTCATAAACACAATTATCAACCAACAGATACCTCATGTTTGCCGATAGAAAATATCTGTATATTTCCGATTTCTGCAGCTTCTTTTTATATATAATATCTCCATTAGCAGCATCCATAAGATGAAAGGTATCGGGTTTCAGAAAATAGGACAGATGTTTGCCGCCATCGCAGAAACGAACATAAAAAGCTTTTGGACTCAGATGGACGCTGCCTGATTGCATCCCATCCTTTACAGACCAGTATTCCAGTGAGTCAGCCCGCCGTATTACCACCTGTTCTTTTTCAGGTAGAATGAACGCATCAGGATTCGATGAAGGTATCTCTCCAAGGAACAATTCCTCACTTGTACTGCCGGTTTTCGTATCGATTACGGTCAGTTTAAGTGTGGCCCTGTTGAACACGAACAGGGATTCACCGCCGTAACTGAGGCTGTAAATGCAATTGGTATCATTAATGACGTCGATGACGGTTTTCAACAGCATTTCACCGCTATGATAATTATATATGTACAGCAGGCTGTCGTAATTGACTGCAAATCTTCCGGATTTTCCATCAATGGAAGATTTATTCGTATATTTAAGGGTCATATCTGTGATGTTTTCATGTATCTTGTCTGTTTCCAGATCAATCTTGTAAAAGCATACTGCTTCTTCATCATAATGATAGCATAAAATTACAACTTCTTTATCATTGCCCGGATCCATCAGACTATACAAATCGATTGGGCTTCCGTCTTCAAAAGCGCTTAATTTCGATACAAGCGAAATAAAAAGAATTAGCAGCAATATGAACTTTCTCATAGAATCCTCACGAATTTCCGATTTCCGAAAAATTATAATGCTAATATAATAAATTAAGATATGTGAATGAAAGAAAAATTAAATACAGTTCCAACGGCTTGGAGAGATTTTGAATATACAAAACCCTGTTTTGCCTGTTCAATCCAATTAATGCCTCTTACATTTCTATCTGATAACCATTACCCAGGTATAAATCGTTTTTGAACCGTCGAGTATTTGTATGATATATTGACCCTGGGCGAGTCGGTTGACGTCGAGACTGATTTTATTATCGTCAATTAAGAAATCATATTTCCAGTTGTCTATTCGCCTTCCGAAATTGTCAAACAGCAAGACAGAAGCATTTTCAGATAGTTTTTCATTACTAATAGTAATAATGTGTTCGGCAGGATTCGGATAGGCAAAGGCAGTAGAGCCGTTTGTGGTTTCTTCAGGCACCGCTGTAATCAACTCATCGGGAATTTCTTCCAGGCTGTAATAGTCAGGGCAACTTACCCGGAAATAGTGCTTTCCGTCGATGTGCATTGAAATCCACGGAGTAAAGTAAAATCCACGTTGTCCGAGGATGTCCATTTTCATCCCGGTTTCGAGATTGTATCCGAAGAAACCACGAGTTCCGTAGATATCACCGTAAAATACCCAAATGGCTTTGTGGCTGCCGAGAAAACCGATAATGACTGAAGAAGAATATTTAAAACTATCAATTTTTATGCTGTAAACAATTTTCTGCTCATTAAATCCATAAACAGAAATGACTGAATCTGTACTATTTCGGAATAGTGCATAATTCCCGTCTTCCGTCATGTCATAGAAATCCGGCATTTGGGGAATTCCTGCAGCAGGCTTGGCAACTGAAGAGCCGGAAGAAGGATCGAAACTGAAGGCAGATTTGTCCGTAGCGAAATAGTTCATGGCTCCATTCCGGGAAATCACTATCTTGCCCAGGTTCATTCCTTTGCTCACTAAGTCAGTTTTATTGCGAAGGCTGTAGTCGCCTGTATTATACACTTCAATTAAATCATTATTGTATGCAATCATGAAATTCCGGGTAGAATCGAAGATGATACCGGTAATCGTGTCCATGTCCGTAAACAATTCCCTGTCGGTTTTTTTGGTTTCGATATTAACGAAAAGAATGGTATCCGGTTTTGTAAAGGTCAGGTATTTGGAATCGGGAGTAAAAGAATGAACAACAGCCTCTATCTGAAAATATTTGACAAAAGAGGAATCGACGACATTAATTAATGCTGTTGAACCATCCATCCAACTCCAGACCGAAGCAAGGCTGCAATCAGAGTTAGAAATAATTCTTTCCGGATACATGATATATCCTATCGGTATGGAAGCTATTTTGGTACTGTCCTCAATATCATATATGAAATATGTTTGGTAAGGCGGTGGGTCAGAAGAATATTTACTACAACTGTAATATGTACTTTTGTGGCCTATTCCTCTTTTTAAATCTGATGTTACATAATTGAGCGAAGTCGATGACCATTTTAAAGACGGCCAAGTTTTGAATAATAATGTGTCTTCCCGGATGTCATAAACATAACCATCAACTTCCAGATACCTCATGTTTGCCGTAAGAAAATATCTATATATTTCCGATCTCTGCAGCTTCTTCTTATATATAATACTCCCATTAGCTGCATCCATAAGATTAAAGGTATCAGGTTTCAAAAGATAAGTCAGATGTTTGCCTCCATCGCAGAAACGAACATCCAGTGCTTTTGGAGTCAGATGGATGCTGCCTGATTGCATTCCGTCTTTTACAGACCAGTATTCCAGTGAGTCGGCCCGCCGGATTACCACCTGTTCTTTTTCAGGTAGAATGAACGCGTCCGGATTCGATGAAGGTATCTCTCCAAGGAACAATTCCTCACTTGTACTGCCGGTTTTCGTATCGATTACGGTCAGTTTAAGTGTGGCCCTGTTGAACACGAACAGGGATTCACCGCCGTAACTGAGGCTGTAAATGCAATTGGTATCATTAATGACGTCGATGACGGTTTTCAACAGCATTTCACCGCTATGATAATTATATATGTACAGCAGGCTGTCGTAATTGACTGCAAATCTTCCGGATTTTCCATCAATGGAAGATTTATTCGTATATTTAAGGGTCATATCTGTGATGTTTTCATGTATCTTGTCTGTTTCCAGATCAATCTTGTAAAAGCATACTGCTTCTTCATCATAATGATAGCATAAAATTACAACTTCTTTATCATTGCCCGGATCCATCAGACTATACAAATCGATTGGGCTTCCGTCTTCAAAAGCGCTTAATTTCGATACAAGCGAAATAAAAAGAATTAGCAGCAATATGAACTTTCTCATAGAATCCTCACGAATTTCCGATTTCCGAAAAATTATAATGCTAATATAATAAATTAAGATATGTGAATGAAAGAAAAATTAAATACAGTTCCAACGGGTTGGAGAGAATGGGAACAGCACGCCTTGTGTCTCTTCACATTCGTAATTCGTAATTCGTAATTGACTCTGCCGGTCTCGATGCGCTCGGTACCGTGTGAGACAGGTCTGAGACCTGTCTCTACAGCTAATTCTCTTGAGAATGGTATCGATTTCTGAGACGCAAACCTTGCGTCTCTCCACATTCGTAATTCGCAAATCGTAATTATCTACACTCCCAACTCAACATCAAGCCAATTAGCAACTCTCAAAGTTGGTCATAGATTGAGCTGACAAAGCCCGGCATGACGATGGGCTTAATCGTCTCAGACTGCCCTGTAGCCACATCGATAGTAAGCAGCACAGCGCAAACTCTCTCATCACCCTCAGCCATCTCATACTTGTGTGGCGTCTGCAATGTAAATCTCCGGAGGGCAATATCTTTGCGCATACCGACAACCGAATCGAAGGGGCCGGTCATTCCCACATCGGAAATGAAAGCAGTACCGTTCGGCAGGATAGACGCATCGGCAGTGGGTATATGTGTGTGTGTACCCAAGACAGCGCTGACCTTGCCGTCCAGGAACCACCCCATGGTAACTTTTTCGGCAGTAGCGTCTGCATGAAAATCGACAATTACAATCTTTGTTTTCTCATTAATAGACTTCAGGGCATATTCGGCAGCCTTGAAGGGACAGTCGATGGCCTGCATGAAAGTCCGGCCCTGGAGCTGTAGTACGCATACAGATATGTCTTCGTCATAGTTGACGATGGCATAGCCCTTGCCGGGATTGCCCGAAGGATAGTTAAGGGGGCGGAGGATGTTCGGATTGGCAGCCAGCAGGGGCCTGGATTTCCAGTTGTCCCAGATATGATTGCCCGTAGTTATGATCCTGACATCCTGTTCGAATAAAATGTCGGCTTCCTTTTCGGTCAAGCCTTTACCGTTGGTAATGTTCTCACCGTTAGCAATAATAAAATCGACTTCATATTTTTGCCTGATTTCGGGTAAATAGGTTTTTACTGCCTTTAACCCCGGTTCACCTACTATATCACCAATAAACAGTACATTAAGCTTACTTTTCACTTTTACCTTTCCCAATTACTTTTATTTAGTATCACAAGTGCAAATTATAAAATTTGTTTCTATTGATGAAATTTTTTACTTGATGAAGAAAAAATGTTGAAATAATTATTAATGAAAGTGTTTTATTAAAGCATTATTTTTAATAAATTGTAATGTGAATACTATTGTTAAGAATGAAAGTTAAACCGGCAGTAACGGCGAAAGAGATTATGAAGATATACACAAAAACGGGCGATGACGGTACTACAGGGCTTTTCAACGGCAGGCGGGTCAGCAAAGCCTCTCTCCGTGTAGAATCATACGGCGCTGTTGACGAGTTGAACTCTGTTCTTG
The DNA here is from genome assembly GCA_964634885.1 of uncultured Hyphomicrobiales bacterium. Lineage (GTDB taxonomy): Bacteria > Bacteroidota > Ignavibacteria > Kapaibacteriales > UBA2268 > DAINRZ01. The sequence continues at coordinate 126,813 of CAZWLN010000001.1, forward strand.
GAATGGCGCTGTCGCAGTGTTCCGACCAGAGCCTCAGGAAAGATCTTCTGATTGTTTCTAATATGCTTTTTACTCTTGGTTCGGACATGGCAACACCTTTGGAGCCACGGCCGAAATTCGAAGTGAAGCGTCTCAGCAGCGAATGTATCAACTGGCTGGAAGGTAAAATTGACGAGTACAACACCAAATTGCCTGAGCTCAGGAATTTCATTCTGCCGGGGGGAAGTTTTGTCTCTGCCTGCATCCATCACGCAAGGACTGTTTGCCGCAGGGCCGAACGCAGGGCAATAGCCCTTGCCGAAGAAGAACCGATTGGCGAGAACACCGTCCGGTTCCTTAACAGGCTTTCCGATTACCTGTTTACTGCCGCTCGCCTGGAAAATATGCTTAGCGGCAACGAAGAGATTACTGCTGATTTTTGAAAATAGAAAAATTGTTAACTATTCCCGGAGTAAAATCATGGATAACATTCAGGAAATGCAAAGACCATCTTGGGACCAGCTCTATATCACCATGTGCTATCTTGTAGGCATGCGCAGCCGCGACCTGCACACCCATGTCGGTTCCATCATCGTCGATTCGGACAATGTACTTGTTTCAACAGGCTACAATTCACTACCCCGTACCATCGAAGTTGACCCCGAAGGATTGCGTATGTCGAGGGAAGGAGGCGAGAAGTATTTCTGGATGGAACACGCCGAAAGGAATGCCATTTACAACGCTGCACGGCGCGGTACCGTCCTCAAGGGCTGCAAGATATACATACCCTGGACACCGTGCACGGATTGCGCCAGAGGTATCATCCAGTGCGGCATTTCTGAGGTCATTATTCATCGTAACGGGCAGGATTTCTACGACAAGTTTACTAACGGAAAGTGGACCGATTCATACAGGCGTACATACGAGATGCTCGGCGAGGCTGGTGTGAAGATACGCTTTTACGAATGTAATATTGCCATACCTGAGATATACATGAACGGGAAATCACACGATGCCGGTGAATACCTTAACAGGAAAAGATAACTGTATCTGTTGAGCAAATAATAATTTTTATTCTTTTTTACAAAGGTATCGTTATGGTTTTGGCAGAATTTGCAATGTTCCCTACAGATAAGGGGGAGAGTGTCAGCAAATATGTTTCACAGGTAATTGACACGATTGACAAAAGCGGCATTACATACCAGTTGACGCCCATGGGGACAATCCTCGAAGGAAGCTGGGATGAAGTAATGGGTGTAATCGGAGCCTGTTTCAAGGTTCTCGAACCTCAGTGCAACCGGATTAACACTTCCGTTAAAGTTGATTACCGAAAAGGCAGCGAATCGCGTATGACTTCAAAAATAGATAAGATACAGTCCATTTTGAACAGAGAGGTTAGTCATTGAGAAACGACTGTAGTTTTTATATCTTACTTTATTATCAAAGTATTTACTGAATGCGCTTAGATTTTATTTCAGATTTATAACTCGCAGCAGCTATGTCTTTAATAATTAATATTGTTACGGATTGTGTATTCATAATAATTACCGAATAATTTATGAATAAAATATTCTTATTAATTTGCTTTTTCATACAATTAGCCGGCGTTGCGGCTAAACCACCGATAGATTCACTCCGAAAAGCAATCGATGAAGTAGTACAATCGAAGAAGGCCACGGTAGGTGTTGCAATACAAGGCCCTGAGAACGGCGACACTTTAACGATCGGCAACGGCAGGCATTACCCGATGCAAAGCGTTTATAAGTTCCACCTTGCCCTGGCAGTATTGAATATGGTGGACAAAGGGGAACTGTCATTGGATCAAAAAGTCCTGATCAAAAAAAAGGATTTGAGGCCTGATACCTGGAGCCCCCTGAGGGAGAAATACCCGGAAGGAAACATCGAGCTTACCATAAATGAATTGATTACATACACCGTTTCGTACAGTGACAATAACTGTTGCGACATTCTTTTCAGGATCGCCGGCGGAACGAAAAATGTCGAAAAATACATTAAAAGCCTCGGGATAAAAGATGTAGCCATCAGGGCAACAGAAGCAGAAATGCACAGGAATTGGAAAGTACAGTTCCTGAACCGGACGACTCCGTACTCTGTAGTACAGTTGCTCGAACGTTTTTTCAAAGGCACTGTACTTTCAAAGACAAGTACTGATTTCCTCATGAATGTGATGACAAATTCCCATAATCCCGGCAACCGTATCCTTGGAATGATGTCCGAAAGTACCGCCATTGCCCACAAATCAGGTACTTCCGGCAGGGATAGGAATGGAATCGTGGCTGCCTGCAATGACATCGGTATTGTTACCCTTCCTGACGGGAGGCATTTTACAATTGCTGTTTTCGTATCCGACTCTAAGGAGAACGATGAAACCAATGCACGCATAATTGCAGAGATTACTAAACTGTCATGGGAATATTTTTTAAAAGGAAATAAGTGAAATATTATCCCAAGTATATATTATTATTACCGGTTGCAATAATACTGATTACAGCCTGTACAGGCGTCTCACCGCTGATGAGAGCTTACAAAGCAGATTCCCGGGAGATGCTGAGGCAATACCTCGATGATTGGAAACGAAAAACTCCACTCGTCAACAACGAAGAATTCCGGAATTTGAATGATACCCTTAAGTATGCTTATGATGTCTATTCTGCTTTTATTAAAATATTATCTTCCGAGTTTAATAATCAAAATATTCTATTACCTGATTCAATCGATGTCATGATTTGTGACTTACCAAACTTTAACTATCATTACATCGATTCTGTTGTAGTAAATAATATAAAAACGTCTGTCAAATCGGATTCTTTAAAAAATATTCTTCTTAAAAAAAAGAACGGCAAACTTGAACAATCTGTTATTAATCAATATTTTCCGGGGATAGAATACCATGGTTTTAGAAATAGTATGATTTCCCGTCCATTTGGAAAATTTCTTTACATACCTGATAGTTCTTACTGTCAATTGAATGTTCTTCTGGTAACAAAAGAATTCAAAGAAACTATAAATCTCTTTATATATGGAGTTAAGGATTATGGAAGCGGGGGCTTTATTGAATATTATAATCAAGGCTATTCTGACTACCCTATTCCACATTATGATATAAGTCACTTGAACATCAGCGAGGAAATTAAAAGTAGAGAAAACTTCTTTAATACTAATATTCAATATCTTTATTCAAGCTTTTTAAATTGCGATTATTGTTATTTACCAATTGTAATGAAATTTGACAAGAATTTGGAAAATGTTTTGATTGAATACAGGAATCAAAAGGATTTGACCGGCATCATTGTTATGTCCAACAAAGATGGTAATTGGGAGTTAGTACTGTCGCAAAACTTCAAAAGCAGTTATACAATAGAATGAAATCATGTTTTTTCTTTAGAATAATAAAGTAATTTTCCAGGATGTTCGTTTAAATATAATTACGTATAATTTTAAAAAACAGCAGGAGTAAGATTTGATTGAAAAACTGAAAGAAAAAGATTTGTGGAAAAGTGTAATAGTAATCGCAATTTCGGCAGCTTTCAGCGTGGGGGTCTTCATCATCAGGTACAGCTACACCGGCTCAATCAGGCTCAGGTTCCTTAACTGGAATCTTTTCCTTGCCGCCGTCCCCTGGCTGATTACTGTTTCATTCCATCTCTATCCGGCGCTCGTAAAAAAGAAGCTATTATTTGTACCTCTGCTTTGTACATGGATATTGTTTTTTCCCAATGCACCCTATATTATGACCGACCTGTTCCATCTTGATTTCGGGGACAATTCAGCCCAGTGGTTCGACCTGGTGCTCATCTTCTCATACGCCTGGACAGGGCTGCTGTTTTGCTTCTACAGCCTCAGGGACATGGAAAGGCTCCTCAGCCCACACCTTAAGCAGTGGGTAATTACCCTGATGAGCATGGCAATTCTTTTCCTGAGCGGCCTCGGTGTTTACCTCGGCAGGTTCAGCAGGTGGAACAGCTGGGATATTATCAGGAATCCGTTGAACCTGGTTGCTGACGTTGCAGACAGGTTCCTCGACCCGTTTTCCCATCCCAGGACATGGGGAATGACTATTCTTACCGGCATTCTGCTTAACATTATTTATTTTACGCTTAAATCGGGTAGTTTCTCTAAAAAGGAAAAAGTTGTTCAATAAAAAATAAAAGTTATGATTTGTTAACTTAACGGAGTAATTATGCAGGAAATTACCAGCCACAAACCGGGAACAATGTGCTGGGTTGACCTTTCGACAACCAACCAGGCAGAAGCCAGGAAATTTTACAATATGCTGTTTGGATGGGAATCGACCGAGGTTCCTTCCGTTGACGGTAGGAACTATACTATTCTCAGCATCGGCGGTAAGCCGGTGGCAGCCCTTTCAGAGATGACCGACGAGCAGAAAAAGATGAATATGCAGCCTTACTGGCTGCCCTATATTTCTGTAGAAAATGTCGATGAAATACTCTTAAGGACAAATGAACTCGGCGGCGGAGTAATTGCAGACGCTTTTGACGTAACGAACCAGTGCCGCATGGGATTGATTTCCGATCCCGAAGGGGCCATCCTCGCTCTGTGGCAGCCCAAAGACTCAATCGGCATGTATTATAAGAATATTCACGGCACTCTCAACTGGCTGGAACATGCAAGCCATCAGCCTGAGAAATCCATTCCTTTCCTCGAAAAGCTCTTCGGCTGGAAAGCCAGGACACAGGACATGGGAGGCACCATTTACACTGTCTTTTCCTTAGGTGAAGAAGCAGCCGCCGGGCTATATACCATGCCTCCGGAAATGAACCACCTGCCGTCACATTGGCTGCCAACTTTCCTGACAGAAGACATCGACCGTTCGATTGAAATAATCAATGCTAACGGCGGCCAGATACTGTTGCCGAAAATGTTCACCGAAGAAGTCGGCTTCTACATTGTCTTCCGCGATCCCCAGGGTGCAGTCTCAGGCCTGGTAGAGGAGCCAATGAATAAGTAAAATACCGGAAATTCATTTGTTATGTGCTTTAATAAGAATGATCAATGAGGCGGGCTGAATGGCCCGCTTTTTTTATATCTTAGGATTCAGGTATTGAAAAAATAATTATAATATTACAAAAAAAATGAATAAGTTACTTTCATATAATGATGTATAACTATTACATTTTTGCCATGAAGAAAACCATACTTCTTATAATTATAATTTGTTGCCAGGTAACCCTCGCACAAACCAACCGGTACGCCAACCCCGCAAAATCAGCAAATAATAGTGTGCTGGGTTCAACTCCTTCGATTATCTTTCCGAACGGAGGAGAAAAGCTCTTTGCCGGCACCGACACAACGATTTCGTGGACCGGATTTACCGATTCGACAGTTGTCGATATCAGTTACAGTACAGATAATGGAGACAGCTGGTCGATTATTGGCAAATCATTAAAAGGTAATACATACCGGTGGCAGCCGGTGGCTAATCAAAACAGCGACAAATGCCTGATGAGAGTTCAGAAAGACAGGACCCTGTTTTCATACCCGGTAATAAAGGGATTGCCGTTAGTAATGTGGAGCCCAAACGGGAAATATATTGCTTTAACTGATGAGAGTCGATATGTGAGAGTGCTCGATTCACAGACATTATCGACAATTTATACTTTCAACGGTGTGTACTCCTGTAACGTTGCTTTCAGTCCGGATGGGAACTTAGTTGCAGCAGGTGATTTGTGTGGTAATATTATAATAATTGATTTGACAAAAGGCGAGAAAACAGACTACATTACAAAAATCGGTTGTGGCGGTGTAAGTACCCGAAGTTACACAATCAGTTGGAGTCCGGACGGTACATATATTGCGTATTCTAATTATAGCACCATACGCATATTGAATTTAAAGAACGGGAAAACAAGTAAAATTCAAGGTATTTCTGAGTATAATCCTGCAATATGCTGGAGTATGGACAGTAAAAGAATTACTTTTTTAACAAATAACAATAGTCGCTTTGAAATATGGGATGTAGAAAAAAATCAACTTATTAAAGCAATCACTGATAAATCAGATATGCGTATGAAATGTATTGCCTGCAGTCCTGACGGAAAAACGGTTGCTACAGGCACAAGTGAAAACAAAATAAGAATTTGGGACGTACAAAAGGGAGAATTGATCACTACCCTGTTAGATTATAAATGGGGTGATCAAAAGTTAGTTAAATACTGCCCCGATGGTAAATACCTGATGGCTGCAGACCAGGCCTGCTCTGTGAAAATATGGAACAGCGATGGATACAGTTTAATATGCACTTTGGTAAAATCGGACCAAGAGTATAATACAATCGACTGGGCTCCGGACAGTAAGAGTATCATTTGCATGGACGATGAGATGAACATCACACACATTGAATGTCCATCTGGAAAAGTAATAAAAAAATATGCAGCGTTAAAAGGGCCTGTAAAATCCATTAGCTGGAGTCCGGACAGTAAAAGTATTATTGCGGCTACTATTTATCCTGAAGTATCAAGTACAGATCATTATACAAAATATTTGAAACGTTGGAACGCAGACAATATGGAGTTTGATACGCTATTGTATAAGTTTAAAGATGACAATACTACTTTTGAAGCCTCATGCAGCCCCGATAGCAAGTACATAGGCATGGTGTCGGGAAGTTCAGTTAATATTTATGAACTGAACGGAATGAATTTCTTGTTTCAAATGAATGAATCATTTAGTAAGAATTTTTTTCCACAATGGAGCCCCGATAGTACCAAAATTGCCTGTGGAGCCATCGACGCAGGAGTAGTGATTCATGATCTCAAGACAAAAGCCTTCCTGCGTTTAATAAGTTCCAAATTAATCAAATCTGATAATATGTATTGCTGGAGCCACGACGGGAAATATATCATCATCGGTACTACACACAAAACAATACAATTCTGGGATGTAAACAGCGGCAATCTTCAAAGGGAAATGCCAATTCCACTGTCTAAAGCAGGCCTGAACTACAAATTGAATATGAGCCCTGACGGCAAAAAAATCGCTTATTCTGACGGGGACAGCATTTATATTATCAAAGTCGAAGACGGTTCTGTATTGTTTACTAAGCCTGGCAAGGAAGTGCCATTGTGGAGCCATGACAGTAAAATACTGTTCTATTCCGGTTCTTATTTCATGGACAGCGATTCAGGAAAAATAATTTCAAATATTTACAAAAATTCAAATTGTGTCGATGCCTCATGGAATCCCAAAGACAATAGGATTGCTATAGCTTCAGCTTCAGATATTACTATTGTTGACGCTGGTGATTTGACGGAGAATGGAATGTCAATGGCAAACTGGTCCATAGTCAAGCCCAAGGCAGGATGCAGCAGTGATGTTAACATGGGCAGGATTGCCGTCGATTCTTACAAGGACAGCATAATCAGCAATTATATTTCAAATACGGGACAGTACCCAATCAGGATTGACAGTATTGTTATTTCAGAGTATTATGATAGAGCATTCCGGGTTGCCAACGGCACAACACCGTTCTATCTTGAACCGGGAGAATCGAAATCTGTTGAATTCCTGTTCAGACCTCAATCAATAGGAACACATACTGCACAAATTTTTGTTTGCACACAGGCAGACACTGTCAAACAGACGATTACCGGCGAGGGTGTTCTGTCTGCTTTATTTGTCAGGAATAACTTCATCGATTTCGGTATTGTGAATACTGGTTCTGTGAATGATACATTGATTACAAGTATCATTAATAATCCGGGTTCTGTAGCAATTAATATCAATTCAATAAAAATCAGGGACGATAAAGATGGTGAATTTTCGATTCTTACCGGTACCAATCCTTTTGTCCTGAATGGAGGCGATTCTGTCGGTGTAGGGTTGAGTTTCAAACCGCTGTCGGCGGGTTACAAAAGCTGCCGCCTGGAGTACAGCCATAGCGGTGAAGGCTCAATTGTTACGATATATCTTTACGGAACGGCTAGTACAACTAATTCCGTTGAAGAGCACAGGCCGCAACAAAAATGGGGTAACGGCATACTGACAATCAAACCCAACCCGGCAGGGGATGTGCTGAATATTGAACTATTGCCCGACGTTCCGGGTGAGTACTCCATAAGCATTATTGACTTACTTGGCAATAGCGTAAAACTCCTGTATTCCGGATTCCTAACGGATGAAACAAAGTCCATTAGCTCCGACATCAGCAGCCTGGCTGCCGGTCTGTATTATGTCATTGTCAGGTCTTCGGTTTCAGAACAGGTAAAAACATTCGTAAAAGAATGATTTAGGGCCAATTGAAAGAAAGCAGAGTATAATACAATTGCAGACGGTGCTGTTTTGCAAGCTTAAATTAATGATTTCAATAAATCATATAAATTATTTTATTGCATTTTTTCTACGCTATTCTTCCCCGGACATTCATTCCGGGCAGGATAGCTTACAAGCATGCTATATAGTGCACAACGACAATGCCCAAGAGAAAAATATTTATTGTTTTTCTATAGAAAATCGATAAATTAGATACTATTAATTTTGTTGTTAAATATTTTTCATTTTTGCCATGAAGAAAGCCATACTTCTTTTATTGATTGTCAGTTGCCAGGTAACCCTCGCACAAACCAACCAGAACGCCAACCCCGAAAAATCAGCAAATAATAGTGTGCTGGGTTCAACTCCTTCGATTGTATTTCCGAACGGAGGAGAAAAGCTCTTTGCCGGCAGCGACACCACAATTTCGTGGAAAGGTTTGGCAGAGACGGCAACTGTCAATATCGGTTACAGTACTGATAATGGTTACAAATGGTCATTAATCGGCAAGTCTCTGAAAGGGAACAGTTACCGTTGGACAGGTGTGGCTAAGCAAAGCAGCGACAATTGCCTGATGAGAGTTCAGAAAGACAGGACCCTGTTTTCCTATCCCAATATTGACGAGTATCCTCTTGTAAAGTGGAATCCTAATGGCAAGAATATACTTTTATATGGCAGAGGTGGGATTAATGTCATAGATCCGCAAACACTATCAACAGTATTCACTTTTGTAACCGGTTATTCCTGGAATATTGCATGCAGTCCCGACGGGAACATGATAGCTGCTTTAATTTCTGAAGGCATCCTGACAATTACCGATATTACCACAGGTCAAACCGTTTTACAAAAAAAACTTATTAATAATTGCACTTCGACGGGTTATTTCCATGCAATCAATTGGAGTCCGGACGGGAAATATATTGTATTTTCCAACCGGTATCAAGTTTATGTTTATAATACTCAAACCGGAAAACTTAATACGATCGACGGCATTACCGATTCTCATCCTTATTTATGCTGGTGCGGCGACAGCAAAAGAATTGCATTTATTAGCAAAAATCATTATAGTATTGAAATCTGGGATGTGGAAAAACTTATAAAAATAAAAACACTTACTGAGAATTATATACCATATAATGTTTTTGAATGCAGTCCGGACGGAAAAAGAATTGCTGTTAGTACCAATAAATTCCAGATAGAAATATGGGATTGGGAAAAAGGAGAGATTGTCCAAACCCTGACCGGCCATAAAAAGGAAATAAATTCCTTAAATTACAGTCCCGACGGCAACTTCTTAATGAGCACATCGATGGATAAAACTGTGAAGATTTGGGACAACGATACTTATAATTTATTAAGTACTTTTACAAAAACCAACCTTAATTACAGTACGGCAGACTGGTCACCGGACGGTAAAAAGATTATTTACGTCGATGAAGAGATGTTTATCAAATTATTTGAGTTCCCTTCGGGTAAGGTCCTCAAAGTATGTGCCGGACATAACGGAACAATAAGTTCTGTTAGCTGGAACCCCGACAATAAAAGCATTATCAGCGCTTCGACCCATGATATTCCAAACTATGAGGGCCTTGGACATAAACATTTGAATTATATCAAAAGGTGGAACACTGGTAACATGGAATATGATACGACTTTATACAGAAAATTTGATGATGATGTTATTAGTGGAGTCTCGTACAGCCCTGACGGCAAATATCTCTCCATTGTCTATGGGAATTCTGTCAAAGTCTATGAAGTCGATGGAATGAATTATTATCTTCAGATGAATAACTCTTACGGGGCAAATTACATTCCCCAATGGAGCCCGGACAGTACGAAAATTGCCTGTGGCGTTGTCGGTGCAGGCATTGTCATTCATGACCTCAATACAAAAAAGTTCCTGCGGTTTATCAGTTACAAATTAATAGAATATGAAAATACATATTGCTGGAGCAACGACGGAAAATATATTCTCACTGATTCCTATAATAATACTATTCAATTCTGGGATGTAAACACCGGCAGTCTTTACAGGGAAATACCCCTTACACAGCCGAAAGTAAACTTAACCAAAGATATGACAATGAGCCCTGACGGAAAAAGGATCGCTTACAAAGGTATCGACACCATCTGTGTAATAAATGTCAACGATGGCTCGCTTGCTTTCAAATTCAAAATGAAATACAATGACACCCCGATTGTGTGGAGCCCGGACAGTAAAACCCTGGCTATTAGCTATAGTAGAATTATTTCCTTTTTAGACAGCGAAAGCGGAAAAGAATTATATTCAATATGCGGCTACTATTCAGAGGACATGTGTTGGAACCCGAAAGGGGATAGAATTGCTATAAAATCGGGTATGATAATTATTGATCCCTTGAACAATAATGAAGAAGCTGTCTCCGAAGCCAACTGGTCGATAGTCAAGCCCAAGGCAGAGTGCAGTGATGTAAATATCGGGAAAATTGCCGTCAATTCTGTCAAAGACACCGTAATCAACGATTACATTTTAAGTACGGATTTCCCAATCAGGATCGACAGCATTGTATTTTCAGGGACGAATGCTGGTACTTTCAGGGTTGCCGACGGTACGACACCGTTCTTTCTTCCGCATCATGATTCGCAGCCTGTTGAATTCCTGTTCAGCCCCTACTCTGTGGGTAAACACACGGCTCAGATTTTGGTATTCACCCAGACAGACACCCTCAGGCAGACGATTACCGGCGAAGGTACCGGTTCCGCTTTAGGTGTTAAATATGGCAGTATAAATCTCGGCCTGGTCAATACCGGAACAAAAAAGGATACTTTAATTACGGGAATAATAAATAATCCGGGTTCCGAAGCAATTAATATCAATGCAATCAGATTAAGGGATGACAAAGACGGAGAGTTCTCACTGTTGACAGGCTCCGGTCCATTTGTATTGAATGCCGGGGCTTCTGTCGATGTCGGGTTGAGTTACAGTCCACGGTCTGCAGGCTACAAAAGCTGCTTCCTGGAATTCCACCATAGCGGGGAAGGTTCGATAGCTACGGTTACACTAACCGGTGTAGGCCTTGAAAACCCAAGTTCTGCCGGGGACGATAAGCAGACGGATAAAAAGGCTGACAGAATTGTCATCAAACCCAACCCGGCAGGGGATGTGCTGAATATTGAATTGTTGCCCGACATTCCGGGTGAGTACAAAATAAGCATTGCAGACTTACTCGGCAACAGCTTAAAACTCCTGTATTCTGGATTTCTGACAAATGATGGTAAGTCTATTCACGCCGACATCAGCGGCCTGGCTGCCGGACAGTATTATGTCATTGTCAGGACTCCGGTTTCAGAACAGGTAAAACCATTCGTAAAGGAATGATTTATTAAGTATTTATTGTAATTACATGAAAAACGTTATTATCTTCTTAGTGCTGTTTATTGTATATTCAACGCAGGGGCAGGTATTAGCTCTTAAAAATATTGACAGGTCTGATTTCCCAAGAATAAAAGCAAGTGTTCTATGTACCGATTTATCGGGTAAAACATTGTCCGGACTGACTGCAGCAGACTTCAGACTCCTGGAGAACGGCAAAGAAAGCAAGATACTGGCTGTGTCCAATGGCGCTCAGTTTTCACCACAGCCATTGTCCGGAGCGCTGATCATCGATGCCTCAAGATCTATGGATGACGGGAAGACAGCGCTGGCACGTGCGGCAGCAAACCTGTGGCTTGAAATAATGCCCGAAACATCCGAATGTGCAATTACTGCTTTTGACTACCGAAGTTACACCATTCTGGACCTGACTTCAAATATAAACAAGCTTAAAACAAAAGTTAACGAATTGTTCCAGGGCTACGGTTCATATTACAAGTTAGCTTTCTCCGACAAAAGAAATAATGCATACGATATTCTTAAATCTGCAAAAAACAAAAAAGTAATAATCCTAATATCAGACGGATTTCATGAAAACGACAGTTCCTTCATTGAAATCCTCAAACAGGCAGAGAATGAGAAAGTCGCCTTCTTTACCATTGTCCTGGGCGCCAGATGCTCCGAATCTTTCAAATACCTTGCTAACCTGACGGACGGCATGTACTTTGAAAATGTTACTAATCAGGAACAGGTTAACGACGCTGTCAGGGCAATTGTGCTCCTTGCTCAGGGAGAACAGTTCGGTACTATGGAATGGGAAACGGATTTCAACTGTACAAGAGATGTGGATGTGGAACTGACATGCCTGAAGACACAGGCAAGTTGTAAAGATGATTACTTTAAGACATACAACAACATAGGAAGGCTCGAATTCGACCCGCCCGTTGTTCGTTTCAGAAATATTCCGGCAGGAGTAATGCAAGACACGACGGTAACGGTTACGGCGTACAACACAGCTTTTAAAATCAACAGCATAAGTTCCTCAAACGGTCATTTTTCTCTTTCAGAAAAGAGCTTTACTCTCCAGCCCGGAAAAAGCATGCAGTTAAAACTCAGATACTCTCCCACGGACGACAGTTACCAGTATTCCGTTTTCAATTTTGACAACGGCCTCTGCACAGTTGAATACGAAGCCTGGGGGTTAAAAGAGGACTCCGGTAAGTATAGAACCAATCTCAGGATTGTTTCACCCAATGGTGGCGAGGAAATTAACGCCGGACGTGAAACCCTGGTCAGGTGGGAGGGAATTGCTCCTTCGGAGCCTGTCAGGCTGGAGTTCAGTACCGACAACGGCTCTGCGTGGAAGACGATTGCAAAAGCAGTGACAGGCAACCGGTACACCTGGAAGGTTGACGGCAATCTATCAGGGAATAGCTGTTTGCTAAGAGTCTCCCAGGAAAACGGTTCTTCGTTTTTTTCTGATTTAATGTTAAGTATCAGATTCAGAACTGGGTTCACAAAAATCAAATTCAGCCCCGACAGCCGGCAAATTGCAGCCTATGGCCATAAAGATTTATCTAATGATAATTTACTGTTTATCGATGTCAACACCGGCACCTCTTTAGCTAATTATAGAAGTTTGTTCACTACAGATGTTTCTTTTTGCCCGGACAGCAAATATTTTGCTGCTTGTGGTTTTAATTCTGCCTTATTTTTAGGTGAGCAACAAACCGGAAGAATGCTCCGGCAGTTTTTATATTCAAAAGGCAGATGCAATTCGGTAAGTTTCAGTCCCGACGGAAAGGAACTTGCATCTCTTACTTTCGACAGCCTGTTAATTCTGTGGGATTTTGTAACCGGGAAAAAAATCAATTCATTGTCCCATCCTTGTAAAACTGACTATAATAATGTAGAATTCAGTCCTGACGGCAAACGCCTTTCCATACCCGGACAGAAGGCTAACACAACAGACATAATCGATGTGGCAACATTTAAGACAATATGTACAATACCCGGAACTACTTATGAAAACCGGTTTGCTTTCAGTCCTGACAGCAGGTATTTTGCAATAAATAATTCGTCCTCTAATGTAACTTTGTGGGAAATCGAAACCGGTAAGATGGTCGAATCTTTTTCTCCAGAATCATTCGAGTGCAGTTACCTTTATTATACTCCTGACGGCAATGAAATCGTATGCGCTAATTCAAAAAAAATAATAATTATTGACGCCCTCAACGGAAATACAAAGAGGTTATTTAAAAATGTCCCGTATTTTAGTTTTACTGCTGTTTCTTTAAGTCCCGACGGAGAAAAAATCGCTACCATTAATGAAAGAACTCCGGACTTAATTGAAATATGGGATTACAAAACCGGTCTGTTGATAAAGACTATATATATCAGCACAAACGAATTCAACAAAGTAAAAGTTTATGATGAGCATGATTGCTTTGTTACTTCCGGTGTATTAAGTGTTTATTGTCTCAGTACTATGAATTTTCTAAGGCATGTACTGATTAGCAATGCTATGAGAATGATTCCCGATGATTTACCAATAATTACAGATAATCCCGACAGCCTCTTTTTTCTAATACCCAATGAACAAGAACAAAAGTTACAGTATTATGATCTGCTATCAGGCACCTGCTCCAGAAAACTGAATCTTCCCATTTCTAATAGCTGCTATAAAAGTGTATTTCCCGACAATAAGACATTGGCCTATAAATTCAGCAGTGAGAACCAGGTTACTATATATGATATTGAAAATGATAAAAGTATAAAAAAAATTAAAAATAATGATTTTCCTGCTTCATCTCCTTTCGTTATTACACCGGACGGTAAGAATTTAATATTTGAAAAAGAATTTGACAGTAACAACAACCTTCTGCTTTTCAATCTTGCCGACAGTGCATTTATTACTAAGTATTCAGGCCATCGAAAAGGCCTTACCAACTTTGATTTTACTCCCGACTGCAAATATTTTGTAACCGCAAGCTATGACACAACGGTTAAAATATGGGATTACAACTCCGGCAGTGAGATCAGGACTTTAACAGGTTTTGAATGTCCTGTAGAAGCCATCTCCATTTCCAATGACGGCAATATTCTTGCTACCAATCCTTTTCGCTCGACTCTAATCCAACTTTGGGACCTGAAAACAGGAACAATAATGAGTACCATCGACAATAAAGATAATTATTTGGATGTTTTGGATATTAGCTCAAGCGGGAAATATCTGGCATCCGGAAGTTTTTATAATGTGAATATTTGGAATCTCGAAGACAACAGGGTAAAAACGGACATTTCCGATGCCGTTTTGGCAATCAGGCAGGCTCCTGTTGAAACAAAGAATGTCGATCTGGGAAAAGTCAGCATTAACACTGTAAAAGACAGCCTCGTTAAAGAATTGATAGTCAATTCAAGTTCAAAAAAAATCAGGATAGAATACATCTGCATCGATAGTGCTTACATAAGCCCATTTTCTGTTGCTCCCGGCATTCTGCCCGCAGAATTGGGCCCCGGCACTTCTTTAAGTGTCGATGTGTGTTTCAAACCTAAAGGACTTGGTACTTTCACTGCTTTACTGCTTATAATTACCGAGGCAGATACGATAAGAAAATCCATTACTGCTGAGTGTGTGAACCCGGACTTGGCTTCTCCTGTTGAATTGGTTGACTTTGGTACCGTTCCGGCAGGCTCTGCAAAAGATACGACTTTGTTGCTGCTGAAGAATATTACTGCCAATCCCATTGAAGTAAGCTCTATTGCAGTACAATATCCCAATACAGACCAATACGAACTGCTGAGCAGCAATCACTTTACTCTACAACCTTACGAAAAATCAAATATCACACTGAGGTTTAAACCAAATAGCGCCGGCAGGATCTCCGGCAGGCTGCTTGTGTATTACCAGGGTTCTACGTCGCCGTTAATCATACATTTATTTGGGTATGGAAACGGGGACAATCTTGGTATTGATGAAGGCATCAACAACAAATCAGGCATACAAAGCAGCAGGATTGTATTTATTTGTCCCAATCCTTCGAGCGAATCGGTAGAAATCGGACTTAACCTGCTCGAAGCAGGTACAAGCCGCCTTTTCATCACCGACATACTCGGCAAAGAAGTTAAACAACTATTTAACAGTTCGGTTAACGAGTTCGGAACCAGGACAATTACTGCCGACATCAGCGGCCTGCCGGCAGGGGTTTACTTTGTCGTACTGCAAACTCCAACTGTAAGAAGTTCGATGATTTGGATAAAAAGATAGTAATATAATAATTCGGCTTTTAATTAGTGTATATAATTACTATATTTGATGGTTGTTCGAAGTTAATTTTCTGGCTCTTAAAGGAGTTTGTTTAAGTATTATTATTTGTTGGCAACATGCGAAGAATTTTGTTATTATTGCTATTATCAAGCAGCAGCCTGTGTGCACAGTCACTCTTCGTTTTCAACCCGGACACCACCGGATTTCCTGTAATGAAAGCGAATTTCTATGCTTATGACAGTACGGGTAAACAGGCCTTAAATCCGGGGACATCAGACTTTAAGGTTACCGAGAACGGAGAAGACAGAAGAGTGTTAAGTGTGAGCTGCCCTTTGCCAAAGCAACCTGTGAATGTTTCAGTGGCAATGAGTATTGATGTCTCCGGCTCGATGGCCGCGAATATTATTCCTATACCTGTTGAACTTGGGAAAACAACAGCGACGGATCTGTGTAACATGGTAGCAATGCCACCGTCGGAATTTGCTTTACAAAAATGCGATGACATTGCTGTGATAATGCGTGATTTTACAACTGACAGAAGCAAAATAATAAATGAAATTAATAAAATTACTGCTTCAGGCGATAATGATTTTGTTGAACAGTTGCTCAATGACAGGACGGGGTTGCTTAATATTGTAAAAACCGGAAATAACAAACGTATTGCCGTCCTGTACACCGACGCCTGGTGGTATTCCCTGACTGAGCCAGAATTACAAAGATGTATTGATACTTGTAAAAAATATGATATAAAATTTTATGCGATCATATATTCAAGGCCAGAAGCAATGCCCGATGGTATCAAATCATCTCTTAATAAATTAGCGGAGGCTACCAGAGGAAAACTCTATGATGGTATAACAAGTCTGAAACAAGCTTCTGAATTGGCTGAAATATTACAGAAAGAGACACAGGACATCGATGCCTGTACGATTGAATGGGAATCCGAATATTCCTGCAAATCCAAAATAAATGACGTGGAGGTTAAACTACTTACTACAGGTAATGTGTCAAAACTTTCCTATCAATCGCCCAAAAATTCGCTAATGAAACTTGAATTCAATCCCGTAATAGTTTCTTTTCTAAATACATTAAAAGATACATGCACTACTGTTACTGTAACAGCACGCAATGCGGATTTCACTGTAACCAATATTACGCTGTCGAATCCATCATACAGAATCGAAGAGCCGACAAGCTTTACCCTGAAAGACGGGGAGAGCCGGAACCTGCAGGTATGCTACACGCCCCCCGACAGCGGTTACAGCTTTTGCCAGTTTACGTTTGTGAATGATCAATGTCCTGCGAACTACTATGCCAGAGGCGGTTTCAAGAATAAGAAACCATCTATTAAAACAATAAAGTTAATCCATCCCAACGGTGCCGAAGTGTTTTTAGCGGGCAACGATACGGTAATTACCTGGGAAGGTGTGTTGCCCGAGGAGCCGGTCACAATTGAATACAGCACAGATCGGGGCTTAAACTGGAAATTAATTGCTCAAAATGCAACAGGCCTCAGTTACAAATGGCATATACCGAATACTCCAAGTGAACAGTGTTTAGCAAGGGTTACAGCACAGGCAGGATATAGGTATTCTGATTTTCCAGAGGTTAAGATTTGTAATCAGATATGGATGGGCATAAACCTCGATGTGGAGTGTTACAGGAATGGGGATACCATTCGTCATGCTGCAACCAATGATGAATGGAAGGATGCAAATGCAAAACAGGAAGGCGCCTGGTGCTACTTTAACAATGACCCTGTAAACGGGGAAATTTATGGAAAACTATATAATGGCTATGCCGTTAGCGACCCGAGGGGCCTGGCGCCTGTTGGTTGGCATATTGCAAGTGATATTGAATGGATTGAATTGGAAATGTGCCTCGGTATGTCGAAGGAAGAAGCTGAAAAATTCGATAAACGGGGAACAGTTCAGGGTGGCAAGCTCAAGTCCACTGGTACGATCGAAGAAGGGGACGGGCTGTGGAAATATCCTAATAACGGAGCAACGAATGAAACTGGGTTTTCATGTTTACCAGCCGGGTCCCGTGATGGTATTGGAAAATTTTATTACATAGGTATTATGTCAATTATTTGGACATCAACGTCCCCCTCATGGAATTTCTCCTACTTATGTTTTAGAAAATTTCAATACGATTATGTAACAATCGTAAGAAACCTTTATGATAAAAGTGACGGCTTTTCTGTCCGCTGTGTCAGGGATTAGAATATATTGATTTTTTCGTATATGAATTATCAATTCATATTTTTGAAATTTTTAACTCAATAATTAAAACAATGAAAAAATTCATCATCCTGATAATGACTCTTTCTATGTATTGCTGGCTGACGGCGCAGGAAAGCGTCACCAGGACCGATTCCCTTGAATTCAACCTCTTCATCAGGTCTCTTCCCGAACTGGAACTGCCGATCTTTACTTTACCCGAACCTCAGACTCCGGAGATTACCGATACGAATTTCATGAAGAATTACTTTTTTGTATTTGAAGAAGAATTTTCCCCGGACCAGCAATGCAACCATGGATACGCTCTGGGAAAAGCATTAGTGAAAGACAAGATATTCGTATTCTACTGGATCGATGGATGTGCGGGCGGCGACAACCAGAGCGACTACTTAGTAATATATGACTGGAATGGAAATAAAATTGATATGCTGGTAACAGGTTTTGGTAACGCTGACTGGGGAAATGAAAACTATCAATACGGCAAGGTTTATGCGGACAGCATCACAATAGTACTGACCGTATCAGAAAGAGAAGGTGACGAAAACGGAGAAGAAGGAGAAATGGTACTGAAACACAGGGAAGATATTAAGTACCTCATCGGCCCGGACGGCAAAATCCGAATGGAATTCAGGACAATAAACAGGTCCTATACTATCAGGGACAGCCTTCTTTACATAAAAAACAGGCTGATTTACAACTGCCGTAACAAAATCGAAGAAGTCTTTCCGGAACTGGACAGGGTCTATTTAATAGTCTCCCAAAAACTGCCCGGAAAAGAAAATGACTGTTCCATCGATCTTCATTCCGTTACAAAACAGGGAAAGTTACTTTGGAAGACTGGGCTTTTTTCTGAAGCTACAGATTTCCGGGATCATTACATCAGTTTCACAAGCGGAAAAAAGAGTTTGGAACTGCATATTAATTATCACAGTTTTGCTATCGACAGGAAAACAGGTAAATTTGCTGAAAAACAATACTAATTTACACTTTAATAAGATGGAACTGCCCATTTCTTAAATTCTGCTTCCTGTCAACTAGATTTATGTTGCGGGTAATAACTGCTTAATGGTCACATTACCAGTTAGTCTCTGTAGTTTAGCCCTCCGATTGTCTTTTGTTGCTGCTCGATACAAAATATTCTTTGTCAAAACATGAATTTTCGTTAATTTATAATAGTGATGTTTCATTTATTATGACAGGTTTTTTGTATGCTTGATTTTGACCTCTTTAACTATTACACTCAGGTAAAGGATCACAACATTCTAATCTCCTTCAAAGGGGCGCTCTCCCAGGAAATACTTGTCGAAATGGGTGATTTCATCAAGAACAAAGTGTCTGTCGATAAAAAGATTAAAAAGATATTCACGGTTTTCGTCGAACTGGCACAAAACATCATGCATTACTCCGCCGAAAGGGAAGAGATCGACGGCAAATCCTACGGCGTGGGCATCATTACTTTTACCGAAAGCAGCGATTTCTACCATATAACTTCGGGTAACCTTACCGAAAAAGAACAGGCCTCTAAGTTTGCCGCCAGGTTACAGCGAATCAACAGCATGACCGAAGAAGAACTGAAAGAAAATTACAGCGAACAAATACGCAAGCCCTTAGACAGTTCCAACAAAGGAGCCGGCCTGGGATTGCTCGAAATCGCAAGAAAATCCAGTGGGAAAATAGATTACGAAATTGAAGACTACAACGAACAGCACTCGTTTCTTGTTCTGTCTGTGAATATTAAAAAGGGAGACTGAGGATGGAAAACCTGATATTGCCCGGTACTAAAACAACACCTTACGTTAACTTCAACAGTAAAAGCAATGTCCTTGAATTGTCCGGCGAATCCTACCCGGAAAACGCCATCGAATTTTACAAGCAGGTATTTGAATGGTTGAAACACTATTTCAAAGAAGAGCCTGCCCTGACGACATTCAACTTCAAACTTATGTATTTCAACACAAGTTCGTCAAAAGCAGTTCTTGACATTCTCGATGTACTCGACGACCTGTACAACGAAGGCTCCAAAGTCATCGTCAACTGGTATTACCAGGTTGACGACGAGGATATGCTCGAAAGCGGGCAGGAATTTGCCGAAGGGCTGTCCCTGCCGTTTAACCTGATTTCCTATGAATAGCGGCGGCGGGACAATGTCAAAAGACCAGATAAAAAAGGCGGATTTCGACAACATTTTCTCGACGGAGCTCTATTTCCTGAACCATGCAGAGGAAATTGCCGACAAAGCCGACATTATCTCACGTGAAGAACTGCTCGAGGAATTCAACAAGCTGACACAGAACTACGCCAATCTGCTGAAACAGACAAAGAAGCTCATCAAGATAGGCGATTCCACCCAGCGTAAGCTGCGCAACGCCCACGTCAAGCTCGAAGACCAGAACGCCATGATCAACGCCCAGTACCAGAAACTGAGGGAACTGAACGCTACCAAGGATAAGTTCTTTACGATCATCTCCCATGACATCCGCAATCCAATCACTTCCATCCTGATGATGGCCGAGATACTGAAGTATTCCTCAGACCGGCTGTCAAAAGAGGAACTGGGCGACAAGATCGGCTCCATCATCGAAGCCATCAAACGCGTTTTCGCCCTCTTTGACAACCTGCTCCGCTGGTCGCGCTCACAGACAGGCAGCATCAGCTTCATCCCGGAAAACATTGTCCTTTCTACCTTGGTTGACAAAGTGAGTACCCTGCTGGACATGGAGCTTTCGAACAAGAGCATTCGCTTTTCTACTGCCATACCCGACGACCTGGTGGTTTTCGGCGACAGGAACATGCTGGAGACAGTGTTCCGTAACCTCATCTCAAACTCCATCAAATTCTCCCACATTAACGGCGAGATCAAAGTCCTTACCGAAGTACAGAACAAAGAAGCCGTGGTTACCATCAGGGACAACGGCGTAGGCATCAATAAAGACGACATTAAAAAACTGTTCAGAATAGATGAGAATTACAAGACAAAGGGAACGGCCAATGAGATGGGGTCAGGCCTGGGACTGTTGCTCTGCAAGGAGTTCGTGGAAAAGCACGGCGGCCAGGTCTGGGTAGAAAGCGTGGAAGGTAAAGGGTCCGATTTCAAGTTTACAGTGCCAATTGCCTGATGTTATACATTATTGCGCTGAAACAGCATGCACGAAGCTCTTTTATATCAAAAAGCCGGAGACGGTTCGGGAGCGGTAAACTGCCGCCTGTGTTCCCATTACTGCCATATTGAAGAAGGCAACACCGGCACTTGTAAACTGCGTGTCAACGAGGACGGGACACTGTTCACCATGAGTTGGGGCAACGCAGACGGAGCCGCCATCGACCCCATAGAGAAAAAACCCTTCTTTCATTACAAACCGAACACAAGGGTATTATCCTTCGGCACTCCCGGCTGCAATTTCCGCTGTCTCAACTGCCAGAACAGCCACCTGTCGCAGGTTTACAGGAACTATCACCCTCACTCCGACATGGAGAAAACACTCACTCCGGAACAGATTGTCAATTACGCGGAAAAGTACAAGGTGGACGGCATTGCCTACACCTACTCCGAACCTACCATCTTCTTCGAATATGCCCGCGACACTGTGCTGGAATGCAGAAGGAGGGAGGCCCTCTGTTCCGTTTTCCATGTCTTAGTGTCGAACGGCTTCTTCAGTCCCGAAATGCTTGAACTGAGCCTGAAAGAAGACTTGTTTTCAGCAGTGAATATAGACCTGAAATTCATGAGCGACGGAAAATACAGGGATATTTGCGGAGGCAGGCTGCAGCCTGTGCTGGACAACATCCGTCGAGTGTATGATGCGCGCGAAAAGATGCACATGGAGATCATCAACCTGGTCATCCCCGGCGAGAACGACAGCGACGACGACTTCGTCAGGCTCTGCGAGTTCATGGCGTCGGTGTCGCCTGAGATTCCCCTTCATTTCAACAGGTTCTACCCGAAGTACAAAATGGCAAACAAGGACCTTACTGAACTGTCAACGTTGACGAGAGCAAAGGAGACAGCCATAAAGCACGGCCTGAAGTATGTTTACATAGGCAACGCCTCCCTCAGGGACTCGGAGAACACCTACTGTCCCGAATGTGGGGCCCTGCTCGTCGAACGCCATTATTATGAGATCGGCAGCAACTGCTTCGAAGCCCTGGAGCCTGGAGAGGAGCCACGCTGCCCCAAGTGCGGCGCCTTAGTAAATTTTGTGGTGTGAAGGTAAATTATAGTATTAATTAATCATGATATATTATTGTTAAGGAAAAGAAAATATTCGTACATTTGTATACAATAGTGTACATTCACAATTTATTTGCATTAGGAAATAGAGGATGAAAGCATTTCATAGTAAAAAGGCTAAAGTATTTGAAAAATTTACATAGTTAGAACCTTCTTACACTCTTTAAATTAATTATTAAAATTACTTAATTTTAAAAATCTATGGAAAAGACACAGAATTACATCATTTTACAAAATGGTTATACTCTATCCTACGATGAAACTCAATGTTATGAGAATGATAAAGAGTATCAAAGTAATGATAGTGATAAAAGAGAACCCAATGAGATAATTAAAGAATTAAAGCATAAATTCTATAATGCTTTTTTTAAGAAACATTTTAGAAATCTTATTTTCCTTACTGCAGCTGGAACATCTCTAAATAATGGAGAAAACAGTGGTAAAACAAGAGAAGACCTTTGGAATGAATGCAAAGATGAAATTTCTTCATTAGAAAAAAAGGATAAGAATGTATCATCAAAACCTTTTTTTATAGAGAAAGATATTGAGGGGTTATTATCATATATCATTCTCTATGAAAAAATTCATGGAGATTTGATAATTAATAAAAATGAATTATTAAAAGCAAAAATAGAAAAAAAAATATCTGAAACATGTAAATTGGTACTTTCTGAAACTGCACCTCATAAAGAATTTCTTAATAAAATTACAGCAAGGAAGCCAAGTGAGCCAAGGATAAAACTATTTACAACAAATTACGATACATTATTTGAACAGGCTGCCAATGAAGCAGGTTTTATTATTATTGATGGTTTTTCTTATACACAGCCTAGAAGGTTTTCTGGAAGGTATTTTGATATTGATATTGTAAACCGAGAAAAAACAAGAATCAAACAGGAAGAAAGTTTTCTTTCTAAAGTATTCCATTTGTATAAATTACATGGTTCTGTAAATTGGACAAAAGAAAATAACACAATATTGTTAAAAGAAAACCCAACAAATCCACTAATCATCTATCCGGCATCTGAAAAATATGAAAGTTCATATGAACAACCCTACTTCGAGATGATGTCGAGATTTCAATCATCCCTCAGACAAGAAAATACATTATTAATAGTTATTGGTTTTGGTTTTAAAGACAAACATATTCAAAATGTAATTATAGAAGCTGTGGAACAAAATCCAAGTTTTCAACTTGTGATAATAAATTATAGTAATAGTAATAGTATTCAGACAACCAATTTAGAATCATTTTTTCTTAATGTAGATGCAATGAAAGTCAAAAGAAATGTGACCATAATATTTGATAACTTTAGTGGATTTGTCGATAATTATCCATCAAATCTAACATATATTGAACAACAAAAGGATAACAATAATGAATCCATTCAGCCATAATTACTTTTTAGGATATATCAATGAAGTCACTCCACAGTATGTAAAAATACACTTCCCATCTTCAGGTTTATTAGACAAATTTTGTCATGAAGGTAATGATTACTCAGGTGGAAAAGTTGGAAATTTTGTAGTAATCGAAGGAGAAGAATATGGTTTTTTGGCTAGAATCTTAGAAATCAACCTTCCTGACAGTGAGAAAAAAGAAATAAATGAAAAAGCAATTCAACATGATGAAACAACATTTCACCCTTCTGGTAAAGCTGAACTTTTATTATGCTTCAGCGTATATGACCCCCAAAAAGCTATGAAAACAGTATCAAAGTATCCTACAATAGGCGCAAAAGTATATTCTTGTTCTGATGAACAAATTGCTGAATATGTAAAACAATTTGGAAAAAATGAAAAAGAAATTGATAATATATACGGTGAGTTAGGAAAACTGACTTCTAACAATGCTATTTGTAGAATTTCATTAAATTCTCTATTCGGAAGACATTGTGCCGTTGTTGGAACAACTGGAGGAGGTAAAAGTTGGACAATCGCAAAATTAATTGAAGAGATTACAAAAGTAACTGATAATAAAGTTATACTAATTGATGCAACAGGTGAGTATAGCAAATTAGAGACTAAGTCCTTAACTTTAGGTAAGGATACGTTTTTCCCATATCAAAAATTAACCATACCAGACCTATTTTTTCTGTTACGTCCTACGGGTCAATCTCAGAGGCCAATATTATTAGAAGCTATAAGATCATTAAAAATGAGAAGGCTTTTAAATATTAATTTACAAGATGATGAATCAATACTAAAAAAAGCTAAACAACAAAAACAACGTATATTAAAATTTTATCAAGATAAAATAAAAGAAATTGAGGATAATTCTTGTAATTTTGACATTAACTTTCTTATTTCTCAAATTTTTGAGGAATGTGTCTATCAAAATGGTTTTAATGATACAAACTCTTGGGGTGATTATGATAGGAAAACATATGACTACCAGACAACACTTATAAATAGAATTACTGATCTTATTAATAATAAGATATTTAATAGTCTTTTAGGCTTTACTGAAATTCCTTGCAATAATACATCTATTATTGAACAGATAGAAGAATTTGTTTCAAATAAAAAAGGAAATGTAAAAGTATTGAGACTGAATTTTGAGAATATCCCCTCTTTATATTCAGTTAAAGAAATAATCTCAAATGCTATTGCATCGTTCCTTTTAAATGAAGCCAGGCAAACAAGATTTAAAGAGTCACCTATAATTTTAATATTAGATGAAGCTCATCAGTTTTTAAATAAAAGTGTGAAAGATGAGTTTTTTGATAGTAACACATTGGATTCTTTTGATTTAATAGCGAAAGAATGCCGCAAATATGGGCTTTTTTTATGTCTAGCTACTCAGATGCCCCGTGATATACCTATTGGGACTTTAAGCCAGATGGGTACATTTATTGTTCACAGACTAATCAACGAACAAGATAAGAAGGCAATAGAAAATGCTGCTTCATCTGCTAATAGAAGTGCTTTGTCATTTTTACCAATTTTAGGAGAGGGTGAAGCATTACTTATTGGTGTTGATCTCCCAATGCCTTTACTAATAAAGATACATGAACCAACGATAAAACCAGAGTCCAATACACCGAGGTTAAAAAAAAGGGCTGATCAGGAAATGAATAACAATGTGGATCAAAAAATAAAAGAACTATTCGGGGCAGTACCTTTAAACATGTAAAAATCAATGAAAGATATTAAACAAACATAATTAAATTGAATGTACAAGTATAGATATTGAAATCATATACTACTAAAGATATTCAATTCATTATATTATATATACAATTATTCTAATTGTTTGAATTATTTATGTTTATTTCACGAAGTGGAATTTTCACTGTATATATTAATCAAATTTAATTCATATATAGTAGCGGTAGATTAAGGATAATTTCTTAATTTTAAGTTTTTGTTTTGATATTTTCCGGAAAATGTTTGCCGGAGTGATAAAGATTGTTGAATTGATGGGGTGATTATGTCGGAATTCTTGTTTAAACCATTTGAAGAAATGACTGAGAAGGATTATGCCGAAGTGGGATTTATGTCGGGCCTGGAAATACACCAGCAGTTGTTTACGGACAGGAAATTGTTCTGCCGCTGCCCTGCCGGCCACTACAGCGACGAATACCATGCGGAAATCCTTCGCCACATGAGGCCTACGCTCTCCGAACTGGGTGAATATGACGGTACGGCCTTGATGGAATTTAAAACCAAAAAAGATATTATTTACAGAATAAACAGGAATACTGTTTGCACTTACGAGATGGACGACACACCGCCTTTCGAGATGAACGAAGACGCTCTGGACATAGGCATAGAAGTGGGTATGCTCCTCAACGCCAAAATCGTCGATGAGATACACATCGCCCGTAAGCAATACCTCGACGGCAGCATCCCGACAGGCTTCCAGAGAACCGCCATCATCAGTGTCGGCGGCTGGATACCGTTCAAAGACAGGAAGATCAACATCATACAGATGTCCATCGAAGAAGACTCCTGCCGCGAATACAGCGACAAAGGGCACACAAGGATTTACCTGACAGACAGGCTCGGAATGCCGCTTATCGAAACGGTTACCCATCCTGACATGAAAACTCCCCAGGAAGTTGCAGAAGTCAACGACATACTACGCAGGCTGTCACGCAGCACAGGCAAAGTAAGAACCGGCGTGGGCGCCACCCGCCAGGACGTTAACGTAAGCGTCAGGGGAGGCACCAGGATTGAGATCAAAGGCGTGCCAAGCATAAAGAGAATACCTTTACTTACATACAACGAAGCAATGAGGCAGTGGAACCTCCTAAGGCTCAGAACCGAAATGCACAACAGGGGCATCACCGAAACCACCTTCGAACACAAAGTGGACGAAGTGACAAACCTCCTGAAGAAAACCCACTACCAGCCCATCGCCGACGCCATAGGCCAGGGTAAGAGAGTACTTGCCGTAACACTGCGCAAATGCAAAGGCCTCCTGAGATGGCAAACACAGACAGACACTACCTTCGCTAAAGAGATATCCGACAGGGTACGCGTCATTGCCTGCCTCACCGACCTGCCAAACATTACCCACTCCGACTATCCCGGCGAAACAATTTCCTCGGCAGACGGCAGCAGGATCAGGCAGAAAGTCGGAGCCGGCAAAGACGACGCTTTGGTACTCGTATGGGGCAGCGAACAGGATACGGAATGTGCAGCCCGCGAGATCGCCATCCGCGTAAAAGAAGCCACAATCGGCGTTCCTTCGGAAACACGCCAGGCTCTCTCAGACGGAACCAACGGATTCGAGAGGATTCTCCCAGGTCCCGAGAGGATGTATCCCGACACTGACCTTCCTCCGAAGAAGCTCTCAGACGAGCGTAAGGAAGCCATCAGGAAAGGCCTGCCCGAACAAATATGGAGAAGAGAAGGCTGGTACCGCGAGATCGGCGTACATGAGGATTTCATCAAAGAACTGGCAAAATCTAAGTTCGCCCCTACTTTCGAAAAATTGGTCAAGGACTGGGACATCGACCCCAAACTGCTGTCCTTCGTCCTGATACCTTACATGAAACGACTTAAGAAAAAGAAGATTGATATTAATTTGTTGAGCGATGAGATCATACTTAAGATCTTCGACGCCTATCGCACCAAAAAAATCATCAGGGAAGGCATCTTCGTTGCAGTGGAGAAATCGCTGAACCAAGGCAAATTTACTAAGGAAGTTCTTCCTAAGCCCGTCAACCTCGACGATATTAAAGACTTCGCAAAGAAAAGCCTTACAGAAGTAAAGAAGATGACTCTTTACTATCCTGACAACCTTCAGAAGATACTTATGGGTGTGGTAATGAACAAATACCGCGGGAAGATCAGCGGCGCAGAAACAATAAAATATGTCGAAGAATTAGCTCAACAGGAGGGATAATGGCACAGAACGAAGACTATAAAGGCTACCGCGGCCAAACGCTCGAGGTACTGCAAAAATACGAAGCAATGATCTGGAGCGATGTTGAAATTGAAACCACAGACGGCGACTTCATCGGGAAAATACTGCCCAGGTCTGAAAACGCCGACGATAAACATATTGTACTTAAGCTCATCACCGGTTACAACATCGGCATTGCCTCTGCCAAAGTACAAAACATGAAGATTCTTGGCCGCAAGATCATCAACTATAAAATTCCTGAAAAGGCTTTCCCGTACGATCCGAAGAAACCGAGAGTCAAGCTCTTCGGTACCGGCGGCACCATCGCCAGCCGTCTCGATTACCGTACCGGCGCAGTCATTCCGGCCTTCTCGCCAGGCGAACTGTACGGTTCGGTTCCTGAACTGGCAGACGTCTGCAACTTGGAAACAGATAAGCTTTTCGGTGTTTTCAGCGAGAACATGGGCCCCGAGCAGTACAAGATCTGCGCTGAGAGAATCGGCGAAGAGATTGAAAAGGGTGTAAAAGGCATAGTCATCGGGCACGGTACCGACACAATGCACCACACTTCGGCCATCCTGTCGTTCATGGTACAGAATTCACCTGTACCGATTGTAATGGTAGGTTCACAGCGTTCCAGCGACAGGCCTTCGTCAGACGCAGCGCTTAACCTGATCCACAGCGTTAAGACAGCCGCCGAGAGCGACATCGCCGAGGTAATGGTCTGTATGTTCGGCCCCACATCCGACACTTACGGCCTGCTTCACAGAGGCACACGCGTACGTAAGATGCACTCCAGTTACAGGTCAACCTTCAGGACCATCGGCGACATTCCCCTTGCCATGGTCAACAGGGACAAGATTACTCCGCTGCGCAGCGACTACAAAAAGAGAAGGAACGACAAGAACGTTACAATCAACACCGCCTTCGAAGAGATGGTAACAATACTCTATTACTATCCCAACATGAGGCCGGACCTGATCTACTCGCTCATCGACAACGGCTACAAAGGCATAGTAATTGCCGGCACAGGCCTGGGCCATGTCAACAAACCGCTCTACCCGGCGCTGAAACGCTGCCAGGAAGCCGGCGTTGCCGTTTACATGACCGTACAGACCCTCTGGGGCTATGTACAGATGTACGTTTACGAGACAGGCAGGGAGATGATGGACCTTGGAGTCATTCCTCTCGCCAACGTCCTTCCCGAAGTAGCTTATGTTAAACTCGGCTGGGCTATGGGACAAACCAACGACCTCGACGAAGTAAAGAAGATTATGCTCACTCCCGTTAACGGCGAGCTTACCGACAGGGAACCCAGCAACGGCTACCTGATCTACCAGGGCGGCATTCCCGAGGTAGAAGAGTTCATCTCGCAGTACAGGAAGTAATTTCCGGTCAATAATACCTATGCAAATAAATAGAAGCCCGATTCACAGCGAGTCGGGCTTTTACGTAATAACCACATTATTTACTATAATTTGAAGAATCCTTTTGTTGTTATTCCGTTTACGGTTTCCATAGATAAATAGAAACAACCGCTGTTAATGTTTTTTAATTGTATTGATACTCTATTGTAACCTGATGAAAAGTATTGCATAGGAGTTGAGAAGATTTCATTGCCAATTATATCATAGATATGGAACCTGGCATGGCTTTGCTCTGAAAGCTTGAGAGTAACTGTCAGTTCTTCATAGGCAGGATTGGGAGTTATCAATAGAAACGCATTGGACGCATAGTAGTCAAAGACCTCAGTAACACCGCTGTAATTGTAAATGCTGTTCAAATCGGATTTCAAATTTTGTTTAAAGTCATCGACGTCCACAACAGTCCCGTATCCCATGACATTATCAGGGTCAAAGACTTTACCGTCGATTACCGGGTACATATTGAGGTATCGGTTACCGTTTGAAAAAGGTGAAAACCAATAATAGTTAGTACTGTCGTCGCTGCAAATACCTGCATAACCTGTTAACATGATATATTCACGATTGCTAACTATCCATGGATTGCCCGAAGAATCGACAGGAGGGCCCTTATCTTTTGTATAAACACAGGAAAACTGAAAACACGAACCGGGCAGAGCTTTTTGAGTCCTCGGATATGGGTCATATACATCATAGCTGCTGTCAATAAGATTGGGATCCTTGCATATCGGAATTACTTTCCCGGAAATTGTATCGATGATTGTACCGGTAATAATTAAATAGGAAAAAACGGTTGTAGGGCTTGGAATTGTTTTAACTTCATTAACTTTTATATGGCTGATATTAATTGAATTAGCAAGGTTTATTAATTTGTACGGAGAGTCTAACAATTCGCGCATTTTCGTTGATGTGTAACCATATATATAGATTGGTGCAAGTTGATAGTTTGAATCCCGATATATCCAGTACAAACTTGAAGTAAGGCCATCATAATTATTTTGAATGGCTATATACTTCAGGTAGTATCTTAATGTGTCGTTGAGGTAGGTTTGTCTTGCAAGGAAATCATTCCATTCCTTTAAATTTTTTACGTTGCGGGACAGGCTGTCGAAATACATATATGATTCGATTACATTCTCAGGCATGTCCTTATTTACCGGAAAAGCGTCGAGAAGATTAATTCTGTATGTTAACCCGTAATAGCTTTCCCAATTATCCGGCCAACAGGGAGGCTGCTGAGATTCAGCGCAGTAGATAGAAAAAAGGAATAATAATGTAAATAAAAACGATTGCCTTTTCATTAGTATTACTCCTCAATATTATGAATGTATTTTAATAATAAATACAAATTTAATATAGAACAGACAATCGACATTTCCAAATTAATTTATATTCATTTTATTTTTATATAATATTGCCATTATTTTATCATTTATTTGTTCGGAAACATTCAGCTATTTGCTTATATCTTATATACTTATTGCAACTATCTAATGTATTAATATTAATTAATTTACATAATTTCACTTTAGCATTAACTAAGTTTTGGTATTGGAATAAATATTTCTTATTATGCATTAATAGTAAATGCAATGTCCAAAAAGCTGAAAGAAATGATCTGCTATTGGCAGGTTTAAACTCATGCGCAACCCGGTTTACTCTCTTCGGCTTTTTGGACTCTTTTTTTTGCAAAATTCCTTTAAAATTCCCTTGAAATTTCATAGGTTTCTGTTTATATTATATCTGTACCTTTAACAAAACGGACAGAATATGAAATATTTGTTTTTTGACAAGGAAGAGCAGCCATACACCATCGAAAGTGAAGATGAGATGGTTTCTTTCATCGAAGACGGTTCGCTCAAAGGAAAAACTTTACTCTACGACTTCGAAAAGGACAGACTGGACAAGGCTTCCCAGTACGGAGAATTCTCCCGGCTAAACAGCGCTGCCGCCAAAGGGCCGCGTGTCGTCGAAACATCCTCAGGCCAGACTACCCTGACCTATGATCGGACATTGACCGACAAAGAACAGTATATCATCCGTGGGAAAGACGTCCTGTCGAAGTCTGCCCCACAGAAAGTGAAATCGGCCGTCGGCTGTGTCTTTTCACTGATTATTATTTTCGTCGTAGGCATTCCGTGGATCCTGAGCATTGTCGATAGTAACGACGAGGAAGTAAGTAGTACCACGTCTTCTGGTCCAATTATTAATTATGACGATGAAACAACTGACAATAAATTCGTTGCTCTACTGAAGTCCTATGAAGAAGAATTCAACAGCGATCAGACCAATCTCCAGGCTTCATACGATAATCAAAATACCGGTGTTTTCCTTTCTGATACGGTGCTGAGTTCAAAAGATTCCATAGATAAATACAACCAAAGAACAAATATGCTGATTGCATATATTCAGGGGCTGATTACAAAAGAAGAGGAGCGGTACAAGCTGTACAAAGACAGCTTCGACGAATTCTTTGCCTCAGACAGCAGCTATTCTGCCTCCAAAGAAATCATCTACAAGGAGATAAACAAAGGACATGAAAAGATTGCCGCATTCTACAATCTCGAACTCGATGCGATGAGCGATATACAAAAAATCTACAAATTACTCATGTCCATTCCCCAAAAATATCATTTCGAATCGGGACAGATAGTTTTTGACAAGACTGCCGACCTCAAGAAGTTTAATACGATGATATTCGATTTCAGGGAAAAAGCCGCAATGGAGAAAGAATGGATGAACAAAAAAGAACAGTCGGGACTATTTGATATTCAGTTAATTCGGGAGAAAATGCTTGCTGAAGAGCTATCCGTTAAGCCAAATGAATGATCTGATAAATCAATGTTCAATGCTGACATCACAAGTATCATGTAAAAAATTATTTGATATTCCGGGAATAAACGGATAATTTTGTCGTATTATTAATATTAATTATGTGAATTGAAAATTTGAGAAATAATAAGTGTTTATCCGCATTAAGAATGGTTGATTCGAGCCGATAACACACAATTAAACTGGATTGAAGAGTAAAAGGGGAACTGGCTTGAAAGTAATGAATAGAATTATATGCGTTGTACTGGTACTTCTAATAGCTATTACATATCTAAGCGAAGCAAAATACGGGAAGAATTGTGGTGGCTGTACAGGCTGCAGCAAAGGAAAAACACAACCTGTTGCCATGGTGCAGGATAAAGATGAATTTGAACCCGTTTCAAACCAGGACGAGTTTGAAGAAGTTACGGATACCAATGAATTCAGTGAGGTAATTGGCCAATCTGAATTTGAACAGCCTGGCGCCATCGACACAACGGTTCCGGAAGAAGTTGGTATTAATTGGGATATGCTTTACTGGCCCCTCGGTGCCCTTGCTTTTACCATTCTTGCGGGTTTCCTTGTCAGGTTCAGGCCGACCAGGACAGTAAGGGGAGTGCTGCTTACCGGCTCAGTAATATTCCTCGGTTTCTACAACGGCGCCTGTCCATGCCCTATCTCAAGCTTAAGCAATACCTTCATCGGCGCCATCGGCGGGGACGCCCCATGGGAGGCAATGGTCTGGTTCCTGGGATTGATACCGGTCACATTTGTCTTCGGAAAAGTATGGTGCGGGTGGATCTGCCATCTGGGTGCGCTCCAGGAATTCATATACAGGTCGGACAAGCTGAAATTCCTCAGGGGCAATAAGGCACAGATTGTAATGAAAGTCATGAGATGGGCTTTGCTTGTTACCTTGATTGTACAGCTCATATATACACAGACTTACCTGTTCGACGAGATCGACCCCTTCAGGACAGCATTCAACCTTGGCTTCGGGACTAGCCTTACCGGCTGGATACTGTTGGGCCTCATGCTGCTTTCTTCGGTGTTCATTTACAGGCCTTTCTGCAAAGCTGCATGCCCCATAGGCCTGCTGCTCGGCTTTGTGGCAAAGATACCAGGTGCGTCCGTACTGGGAGCAAAAGAGATATGTACAGGCTGTGTAACATGCTCCAAAGCTTGTAAGTACGACGCCATTGTAAGGAAAGATAAATACAGTGTACTCGACAATACGGAGTGCATCCTCTGCGGCGAGTGTATCGACCAATGCAGGCAAAACGGTATTTTATTCTATAGAAAAGGGAAAAAACACGGTGATAAAGTCATTCTTGAAGCCTGTTCTGTGGCTGCTGATAATAAGTAACATTACATTAAAGGCAGGAGTTGACTGCCCCTCGTCGGTACCGGCACACATGAAGCCAATATGGGACGGCAGCAACTTCTCATGGGCTGTTGAAGGTACATTCGGCATCGGTGTAATTAACGACGTTACCATCATGAACCAGATGCTTGTTTTGGGCGCTGCATACCAGTTCGGAAGCCCTCGGCACCGCATCTATTTCGAGGGGGTAGGAAAAGGCTGGTACAATTCCGAAGAAGGCGATAACCTGGACTATGACAGGAATATTGAAGTAATCGAACGCGACCACATCGGTGTCAGGGAACTGAACTACAAATACTCAGGCAAAGAAACCAGCCTGGCCGTGGGGTTACAGACAATGGGCGTCGGCGACTATTTCCTGATGGATGAACGCGCACTCGCTATTAACTATGGCGATTACTTCGGCAAACTTAACGTAAACGCTTCTGTCGGCACCGTGATGAGGCATTTCGCACGGCAACGCAGCGTATGTGCCCTGAGACACCTGTACAACATCAGCGGCGGGGGTAAATACGGCCTTGTTGGAAAAGGGTTCGGGGAAACGAACTTCCTCGCTGCAACAGCCAAATGGCTTCCCAACCGCGAAGTAAAAAAAGACGGTGAAGAGTCGGCGGATGAATTTGAGGAAGTTACGGATGACAATTCAAAAAGCATATTCGAAGAAGCCGGCCTGATCTTTTACGAAGAATTCGGCAGGGGCTTTTCGGAGTATAAATACTATGCAGGAGCCTTTACTTCGGTAAACCTGCCTTTCGAATCGCTCCTCAGGTTCGAAACCGTTTACCAGTATATCCCGAACGAAAGGTGCTTCGCTTATTACGCCGACATATACAAAGGCATTACCTGGGACAACAACTCATCCACCGGGTTTGCCGTCGGCGGCCTCGGAAAATCATGCATTGACAACGGTGTATATTTCTATCCTTCATTCTCCAATTTGTATATTGGCGAGGTGATGAGGCTCGACGACAGGGAAATCCCGATCGTTTATGCCGCCGTTAAGCATAAATTCCCCTGGAAGAACAAACTCGTAATCAACTTCCAGGCAATGACACAGCTTGAAGATGTACATACAAGTGAAATAGACCTGGAATTTGTTTGCAGGCTGTTCGGTTTCATCAAGTGGACAAATACCTTCAGCATGATAAATTCCAATGCTCTCGACGAAACCTATTATATGGCAAGAACAGAAATAAGATTGGCTTATTAAACTAAGGAAATAATATGGATGAAAGAATAAAAAGGCGGAATTTTCTGAAGGCAATATCCCTGGCTGCTGCCGGCAGTGCGGTATGTTCTGCATTCCCGTTACTGACCTCGTGCACAAAGAACGGCGTCAGCCCACTCGGCGTCTATTCCATCGACACTGAAAAATGCTTAGGGTGCGGCGACTGCCTCGGAGCATGTCTTTACAGTGCCATCGACCTTCCCGAATTATCCCGTTATACCATCGACGGGTCAAAGTGTGTCGGCTGCGGCAAATGTGTGGAAAAATGCAAATATGATGCATTTATCTTACCCGTCAAATCATCCTATACCATAAATGAAACGGCATGTATCGGCTGCGGCAAATGCCTTGAATACTGCAAGGAAAACGCCATCATCCTGCCGGAGAAATCAACCTATTCCATAGATACGGATACTTGCACCGAATGCGGTAAATGCGTACCAAAATGTCCGGAAGGAGCATTTGAGGTTAGCATAATAGACTACATCTTCAACAGCGACAATTGCGTCGGCTGCGGCAAATGCCTGACGGCCTGTGCAAACGAAGGTGTGGCAATTACCTGGAAAAAAGAGTATTACACCGTTAAAAGGGACCAGTGCGGGCACTGCCATTCGCAATGCGCCACTGCATGTGAGTATGAAGCCATTACCATTTCAGGTAAAGCGACGATCGACAAGGACAAATGCCAGAGATGCGGCAAGTGTATTATTGCCTGCCCTAACAGCGCAATCAATAAAGCCGTCGTTCAGAAAGACGACACTAAATGTAACCACTGCGGAAAGTGCTACCGTTATTGTGCTTACGACGCCGTTACACAATCCAAGCCGTCGGACTATCACGCTCCCAGGGTAAACCAGGAACTATGCACTGCCTGTGGCCAGTGTATGCTGCCTGCCTCCCTGGCTTGTGTCGATTACGAGGCTGTTACGAGGGTATTAAAGAAAGCAGCCATCGACCTGAATAAATGTACGGCATGTGGTGACTGCAATGTTCCTGCCGCTCCGGCATGCCCCGAAAGCTATGCTGCTATTGTAGGGAACCTGAAAACAGCTGAAGTAAACCAGTCGAAGTGCATACGCTGCAATGAGTGCCTCAGCGTTTCAGATCCAGCATGCCCCGTGAAATTCAATGCCATTACTCTTACTTCAAAACAGGCAGAGATAAATGACGCTAAATGCCGTGCATGTGGGGACTGTCTGCCGGAATGTAAATATGACGCTATTTTCAGGGGGTAAAGGTCAGATACGCCTTCTTTCCATCAGCTTCCTGAAATGCTCGAAAGACCTGTCGTAAGTCTTTTCCGCATCAGCGGGGAAGAAGCATGCCGGTAACTCCCGTGCCCGTTTGTGGTAATTGACACAGTCGCAGCAACGGCCCTTCCTGGGACATGGTTCGTAGGTACAGTTGCAGTTTTGCCTGTTCTTTTCGTCGTTACATTCCATAGCGTTCAGCCTTTATTAATTTCGAATACATAATCAGTGTTGTATGTCCTTACAAAAAGTTTGCCGTCTTTTTTGATGAACATCTCTGCTGCCGAGGCAATCTTTGTTTTACCTATAACCCTTCCTGAGTATTTGTCCAACAGGTAGATGAAATCCTTTTCCTGAGTAAATCCGTAGCCGGTGATGATGACATCGCCCTCGACCAGGAAATTGCGCGAATTGCAGATCAGCGGCTGGCTGCGCCACAGGATGCTATTGGTTTTAAGATCGATAGCCGTAATATATGCGTTCATGTTCCTGGAACTGGACGCGTAAGTGCTGTGGGCATTGGAAACATAGAGAATTCCCCCTTCGATAGTTGCCCAGTTCACACTCTGGTAGATGAACTCTTTGTCGGCAGCGATATAATCGGGCGAGTATATATAATTGGAAAAATCGAAGGCGTATTTCATTGAGGATTTTGCCTTGTCGCACACGAAAAGTATCTCCCTGTCGGCAAAATCCTTACCGTAAATCATATAGATATAATTATTATCATAGAAACAATCAGTCAGTATCCTGTCGCCGTACTTCACCGGTATCTCCGGCGGAATTTCCCCTGATTGGCCCATGAAAGGATTGTCAGGGGTATAGGACGGAAATGTAAGTGCATTGCTGCTGAACCAGTTTTCCTCGTCAATGATCTGGTTCTTTTGCTGTGTAACTTTTTTCAGGGCAATCATCTCTGCCTTCTGCTTTACGTTGGCAAACTGGCCTTTGAAAGGAGGGATTTCCAGTTTTACAGGTTTCATTCCGAAATCGATGTGCGGCTTGTCGTTCCCCTGGCCGTTTACTACGGCTGAACACAGGAACATTGTAAACACCGTAATTGTTGTAATTATTATTGTTCTCATAAATTATATATATTTTATTAAACAATTTTAATTTTTATCAATTTACGTAGAAATATATTAAATATTCAAATATTTAGAATCAGCAATAATTTAATCGAAATTGAAAATATAGTTCAACATCTGAAGAATGCTTTTTTTCTTTTCAGTCTCTTTTTTAAATTACATTCTTGAATATTGATATAATTTGTTTTTTATTAAGAATGTTAAAAAAGCCATCACTCAGTAAAAGCGGCAGTTCCAAGGACCTGTCGGCAAAGTCCAAAAGCCCGGTGCTTCCGTTGATACTTCTGGCGGTAGTGATAATCGTCGGTACTGTCGGCTATTACTTAATGTGGCTCGACGATTATAATGCCACGATAATCGACTCTCTGTTCATGACACTGACAACAATCACCACCATTGGCTTTGGCGAAGTCAAGCCGCTTGACGATACGGCCAGGATATTCACCATACTAATTGCCTTTTTCGGCATCGGCAGCCTGTTCTACGTGCTGGGAGTCTGGATGGAAAACCTGTTTATGATTCAATTGAATAATAACTCCCGGAGAAAAAAGACCATGAAGATCATCGATAAACTCAACAACCACATAATACTCATCGGGTACGGCAGGGTAGGGCAGCTCGCCGCAAACGAACTGAAGCAGAGTAACGAAGATTTCATTATCATCGACGCTTCGATTGTTGACAACGATGTCCGCGGCATCGACGACTCAATGCTTACACTCAGGGGCGACGCCACCTATGACGATGTACTGATCAGGGCCGGTATCCGGAGAGCAAAAGGCCTCATCATCTCGACACCCGACTCCGCCACCAATGTATTTATCGTTCTCAGCGCCAAGGTTCTCAATCCGGGGATATTCATCGTTGCAAGGTCAGACTATGAAAACGACGTGGAAAAGCTCCGCAGGGCAGGCGCCGACAGGATTGTCAATCCTTACTCCATCGGTGGTGTCAGGATGGCAAACATGATGCTCAACACCAACATCATCGATTTCCTGGAAACGAGCTACGGCGAAGGTGAAGAAAACCTGAAGATGGAAAACCTGACAATCACTAATAATAATCCATGGGTGAATATGTCACTCAGGGATACTATGGTCAGACAAAAGACAGGGGTGACAATCCTCGCAGTCATCAGGAATGGTAAACCACTCGTGAATCCCGGAGGCGACTTCATCATCCGCTCAGGCGACCAGCTTGCTGTGTTTGGTACGAGGTCGCAGTTGCTGAACCTGGAAAAAGCCTGGGATTGAATTCTGAATTCTGAGCCGAGCGCAGCGAGACCGGCGTAGCCAATTCTGAATTATGAATGTAAGAAAAAGCAGAGCTGGAGCGACTTTCCCCTCCTTGGATAAGGAGGGGGCAGGGGGTGGTTGGACTTCTTCAGTTCTTCAGTTCTTCAAGTTTATAAAGTTTGTAAAGAAAGAATGAAAGCCCCAGAGAGGCGGCATATTAATATTGAAAAGTAAGAATGATAGCCCCAGAGGGGCGGCATATTAATAGTTTATAAAGTTTGTAAAGAAAGAATGAAAGCCCCAGAGGGGCGGCATATTAATAGGTAAAGACGAACAGCCCCACAGGGGCTTTTTCCTCTCTCAATAGCCACGTCATTTATGGCGTGGGCAGGAAATAGAAAGAAAATAATTTACTCAGTTCCAGGAGCGTCGGGTTTGACTCTACCTGCGAGGTGGAGTCTATCTTGCAGATTGCCCGTTGTTAACCTTACGAATTTGGTAAAACCTTCGGAAGGTTTGATGCGTATTTGTGTTCTTTCTCCTTCCCCTTGGGGAAGGCCGGGATGGGGTTTGTTAGTTTGTAAAGTCTTAAAGGTATGAAGCCAACCACATAGGCATAATATTGTTGAACATAGGAAAAATAACCGGCAATAAATACTATGTATGATCCGCAACGGCCAGCGTAGCTGCATCCACACGCCGGGCGCCGCTTTCCAGCAGCGCTTCTGCACAGGCGTTGAGTGTAGAGCCGGTTGTTAATACATCGTCAACCAGCAGGAAAGACTTGCCCTGTGTACCTGCACCCTTTACGACTTCAAATACCCGGCTGACATTCTTACGTCGGGCTTCTTTACTCAGTTTTGTCTGCGTAGTGGTGTATTTCTTTCTGCGGATAATTCTAATATCGACCGGAATACCTGTTTCGCGGCTAATGCCTCTTGAGATCATCTCGGCCTGGTTGTAGCCGCGTTCCCGTTTGCGGGCGGCATGGATGGGTACAGGCAATATGGCGTCGTAGCCGAAGCCGGGAATGTACTTCAGCAACCTGCCGAATTCACCGCCAAGCTCGATGCCGATTTTCCACATGCTGTGGTATTTCAGCTCGCGAATGAGGCAGGCATAGACATTTTCATCATTATATTTAAAAAATGAGTATATGCCGCTCAGGTAGAAGTAATCCCTGTTCTCCTGCATGGATTCGATCCTGTTAAGAAGGATGTCCCCGGGAGGCGCCAGAGGTATATTGTCAAGGCAGGTACGACAGACGAAATCGCCTTCGCATGGGCCGGACAGTCTGTCGTTGCAAATCAGGCACACACGGGGAGCTATGAATTGCAGGAGATTGTCGGCAATATTCTTAAATAATTTCAAATATTCGTTTGTGATTCTTTCAAAGATTCTTTAACTAAGAATTTTTCAAATGAAAGTGTATTGTTTGGGAAGATGATGAGCCAGACAGCAGCTACGAGCATCCCGAAGTCCTCAAACAATTTGGGCCAGCCGACCTCTTCAGGATTAGCCGTAGAACAGCCGCAGTTGATGCTGAATCCCCTGATCATTGCCGAAGAGATTGCGATGATGAAGACGACAAGCATGAAACCGATGACGGCGGCATTAGCCCTGATCTTTATGCCTGCAATCAACATGATGCCGCATATCAGTTCGAGCCAGGGGAGGATTAATGCAAATATGTTGACAATGAAATCCGGCAGGATGCGGTAATTTAAAATCTCCCTGGCAAATTCTCCGGGGTCGGCGATTTTACCGATAGACCAAAAAACGAATATCGCGCCCAATACAACTCTGACGACTAAAGTTAAATATGGATTATCAAGAATCTTTTTCATAGTTCATTCTTTATGTCAATTATACATAACTTCCAAAAACTGTTTTTTACCGGTGGATTACACTTCCACTACATATGTAAGACGCAAATCCATCGATTAAGACTCATCAAAAACATAATTATTTGAATATTTTCTGAACCATAATTCATAATTTTGCAATTATTATTAATGTAATGTAGAAGAGAATATGTCATTAGTTAGGTCAATATCAGGTTTGAGAGGTACTTTGGGCGACAGCCTGACACCTGAATTAGTTGCAGCTTACACTGCTTCGTTTTCTTCCATTATGCCCTCCGGGCCGATTGTTGTCGGCAGAGACGGACGCCCTTCCGGAGCATGGATGGAACAAATTGTTGCAGGGACTCTTGCCGCTTGCGGCAGGAAAGTGAAAATAGCGGGAATAGTTCCGACTCCGACGGTACAAATGCTTTCGGAACATACGGACGCTGCCGGCGGCATTGCCATCACTGCTTCCCACAACCCAAAAGAATGGAACGGGCTGAAGTTTATGGACAGCGACGGTGTATTCCTCGACAAAACTGAGAACGAAAGGCTCTGGGACTGTGTCGATAAGAAATTATATACATTTGAAGACTGTACTCTGCTGGAACCGGAATACCTGAGCGACAGGGCTTTCGATTTCCACATCGATGCCATCCTCGGCCTGCCCTATATTTCAGATAACCTTAATGCTGTTGTTGACAGGAAATACAGAGTTGTCCTCGACGCCGTCAACGCTTCAGGTTCGAGAATAGTGCCGCGCCTGCTCGAGGAATTCGGCTGTGAAGTAATACCCCTGTTTTGCGATGAATCGGGTATCTTCCCTCATACACCCGAACCATTGCCTGAGAACCTGGACCTACTTGCCCGGAAAGTAATCGAAAGCAAAGCAGACCTGGGAATCGCCGTCGATCCCGACGCCGACAGGCTCGTATTAATCGACGGGACAGGAAAACCGATTGGCGAGGAGAAAACCGTGGTCATCGCTATCGACAGTGTCCTCTCCAATATCAGCCATTTCAGGAACTACAATTACTCCGGTGTCGTCGTCAATCTCAGCACTACGAGGCTGGCACGGGACGTAGCGGAAAAACACGGCGCTGCTTTCAACCTGGCTCCTGTCGGTGAGATTAACGTTGTAAGGCAGATGAAACAAAAGAAAGCAATCATCGGCGGGGAAGGCAGCGGGGGAGTAATTTTCCCTGTTTGCCACTACGGCAGGGACTCACTCGTCGGCATTTCACTCGTCCTTACCTTCCTTGCAACCAAGGGAATCTCACTGGAAAAACTGAACAGCGAATACAAGAACTATGTAATTGTGAAAAAGAAATTTCCCAGGAATAGTCCCATGGATGCTATCATCGACAGGGTCCGCTCCAGGTATTCACAGGAAGAAGTAAATACTGACGACGGTATAAGGGTTGATTTCAGCGATTCCTGGGTGCAGGTACGGGCTTCGAACACCGAGCCGATAATCAGGATCATTGCCGAAGCGCCTACTAAAGAACAGGCTGAAGAGCTTATAGATAATGTAAAAGAGCTGTGTTTTTAAAATTGATAATAGAATAAAAATATCTGTTTTTTGTAATAAATTATGTTTGTATATTACGCTATGGTATTATGCAAAGGATACAATTCCTGTGTCTATATCCGCATAATATCAAAAGAAGGAGTTTATTGATTTAACTAATTCCGGAGTACAAATGGCGGATGCTGAAATACTATCACGCATACAGTTTGCAGTAACGATCGCTTTCCATTACATCTATCCACCGTTAAGTATCGGGCTTGGCGTCATTCTCGTCGCAATGGAAGGACTGTACATTAAAACGAAGAATAAGCTCTTCGAAGACATGACAAAATTCTGGGTCAAGGTTTTTGCAATTACTTTTGCCATTGGCGTTGCTACAGGCATTGTGATGGAATTCCAGTTCGGTACGAACTGGGCCACCTATTCTCGTTTCGTCGGAGACGTGTTCGGATCGCCTCTGGCAGCAGAAGGGATATTTGCCTTCTTCCTCGAATCCGGTTTCCTGGCAATACTCGTGTTTGGGTGGAAGAAGGTCAGCCCGAAGATGCATTTTACTTCGACCATTCTCGTTGCCCTGGGAGCTCATCTCAGTGCAGTGTGGATAATCATTGCAAATTCATGGCAGCAGACACCTGCCGGATTCCATGTCGTAGGCGAAGGCCTGAAAGCCAGGGCCGAAATGACGGATTTCTGGGAAGTGGTGTTCAATCCTTCATCGATGGACAGGCTCTCGCACACACTTTCCGGTGCCTGGCTTGCCGGCGCCTTCCTTGTGCTGAGCATCGGTGCTTATTACCTCATTAAAAACAAGTATATCGATTTTGCAAAATCATCTATGAAAATAGCTGTCTGCCTGGCAATTTTTGCCTCGCTCTTCCAGCTTTTTACCGGGCATAATTCAGCTCAGGGTGTAGCCGAGAACCAACCCTCCAAGCTTGCGGCTTTTGAAGGGCATTATACGACCGGGCCCGCAGACCTCTACCTTTTCGGATGGGTTAACCATGAGAATAAAGAAGTTACAGGGGTAAAAATACCGGGAATGCTCTCCTGGATGGTATATTTCGACTCAGAAAAGCCGGTTACAGGTCTTGACAGGATACCACCGGACGAGCAGCCTCCCGTAAACATGGTCTTCCAGGCCTATCATATCATGGTTGCCATCGGCATGGCTTTGATTGCACTAAGCCTGGGTGCAGCCTTTTTCTGGTGGCGCCGGACACTTTGGAACAAACGCTGGTTCCTGAAGATACTGTTGTTCGCGGTGATACTGCCCCAGGCAGCGAACCAGATCGGATGGATTGCCGCGGAAGTCGGAAGGCAGCCGTGGATTGTCTATGGTTACCTCAAGACCAGAGACGGCCTGTCGAAGTCTGTCGATCCATCGCAGGTAATGTTTTCGCTCATTTTCTTCTCGTTGATATATATACTGCTTTTCGGTTTGTTCATGTACCTGCTTAACAGAAAGGTCAAGCACGGGCCTGAGCTTACGGAAGCTGAAAATAATGCTCTTTAATTGAAAATATCCGGAGTAAATATATGGATTTAAATACGATATGGTTCATCCTGATCGGGGTACTCCTGACAGGCTATGCAATCCTCGACGGATTCGACCTCGGCGTCGGTTCGCTCCATCTGCTGGCAAAAAACGACCTGGAGCGCAGAATACTAATTAACTCGATCGGCCCTGTCTGGGACGGCAACGAAGTGTGGCTCGTTACCGGTGGAGGCGCCTTGTTCGCAGCGTTCCCGCATGTATATGCAACAGTATTCTCAGGCTTCTATACCGCATTCATGCTACTGCTGTTCATGATCATTTTCAGGGCAGTATCAATCGAATTCAGGAGTAAAGTTGAGACTGCCGGATGGCGTAATACCTGGGACCGGGCTTTCAGTGTTTCAAGCTTTGTAATTGCCCTGTTGATGGGTGTTGCTTTGGGTAACATCGTCATCGGCGTCCCGCTCGATGCGAATTTTGAGCCACTGTTCGGACTGCTCGACCTGCTCAATCCTTATTCAATTCTGATCGGCCTTACAACAGTAGTCATGTTTATGATGCACGGCTCCCTGTTCCTGACGGTAAAGACCGAGGGTGAACTTAACGAGAAAGCTAAACGCTGGGCAAAAAACAGTTACTTCTATTTTGTTGCCTGTTACCTCGCCACTACAATATTGACCGTGATATATGTCCCACACATGACAGCGCCTTTCAACAGCAATCCAGTACTCTACGCCATCCCGCTCATCAACCTGCTTGCTATTGCAAATATTGCGAGGGAGCATTTCAGGGGAAAACCATTAAGGGCTTTCATATCCTCGGGTGTGAATATTGCCTGCCTCATGGCCCTGTTTGCCGTCGGCCTGTTCCCGGACATCGTCATCTCCAGTCCTGCACCGGAAAACAGCCTTAACGTTTACAATGCTGCTTCTTCACCCAGGACTCTGGAGACGATGCTGATAATAGCCCTGATAGGGATGCCGCTGGTCATCGGTTACACCATTTTCATTTACCGCATCTTCCGCGGC
Source organism: uncultured Hyphomicrobiales bacterium (assembly GCA_964634885.1). Taxonomy (GTDB): domain Bacteria; phylum Bacteroidota; class Ignavibacteria; order Kapaibacteriales; family UBA2268; genus DAINRZ01. The sequence continues at coordinate 170,848 of CAZWLN010000001.1, forward strand.
AAGGTGAAGATCGAAGAGACAAGCTATTAGTGGCTGGTGACTGGTGGCTGGTGAATGGTTGCCGGTGGCTGGTGAATGGTTGCCGGTGGCTGGTGAATGGTTGCCGGTGGCTGGTGGCTGGTGGTTAGTGGCTGGACTTTTTAGTTCATCAAGTTTGTAAAGTTTATCAAGTTCATAAAGTAAGAAAAAGCTGAACCGGCACTTCTTTCTCCTTCCCCTTGGGGAATAATTCCCCTTGGGGAAGGCCGGGATGGGGTTCGCAGTTCATCAAGTTTGTAAAGTCAGAAGAGTTCCGAGCCGAGCGCAGCGAGACCAGCGCAGCCAATTCTGAGCCGAGCATAGCGAGAACAGCGTAGCCAATGCTGAATCAAGAATGATGAATGCTGAGTATACTGTATGTTCCTTTGTCAGATAATTACTACATGACACAGAGTTATGTGAATATTTTTTCACATAATAGACTTCAATATATTATCATTTGAATCAGGTAAGCAATTAATAATAATACTGTTTAGCCTTCATTAGAAATTTCTGGCACAATAATTTCATTATTAGTGGGCATTATTCAATAAACAAGAGTGATTATGAAAGTCTTTACAGTTTTGTTTTTAATGGCTATATCAAATACGCTTATTCATTCTCAGGATTACTGGGAGAGGTTCGACCTTCCACCGTATCATGGCGCAGTATCTAATTTGAAGCCTATTAGCGACGGCAGCTTAATTTATGTAAATTTCAGCAGAGGCGAGCCTTATTGCAATTCCAATAAAACCTCATTCAACAAATTGGATATGGAAGGGAATAGTACTGTATTATGCGATGCTTTTACTCCTAATTATATATCTTCGGCGAAGTATTTATCTGACAAATATGGAGCATTTTATTGTATTACAAAATCATCAGGCAAAACGGAGAAAATATATTCAAATGTCAACGACAGCGGTTTGGAAATGGACACAATAAGCGAGTTTAAAAGTGATAATTTCATTGAATTCGATGGGAGAATTTACAGGTTTGAAACTCCAACTCTCTATATTCTGGATAGCGACCGCAATTGGCAGGTGTTTATCGATTCATTGCCAATCTTAAACAGGATAATCAATTTTGGGTTTAACGGCAATGATGTGTTTTATTCCGATGAAAACCAATCCATACATTATGATTTGAGTACAAAAAATCATCACATTGAAAAAATGAAGTATTCGGATCAGTTCTATAAGGTCGTTGATGGCTTCGATTCTAATCTTGTATTCGTCTATTATGATAACAAGGGTTTGTCGCTTAATTATTATGATAAAAATGAAAATAATTGGATAGTTGACAGCAGTAGCTATTATGAAAAACAATATGCCTTATTTTCTCAGATTGTTTTTTATAAAAACGAATTCTATGTTTATACTAAAAAACGCTTTGCCAATTTGAATATTTATGAGGATGCATTTCAAATAGGTAAACTATCGCTTGGAAAAAAATTCGAAGAAATACTGACTTTTGCCGGATGTATGAATAATATGGCTGTTGGCAACGACAAAATCTATATTGGTTCGAGCGACTTTATGAACATTTATAATCTTCAGGGAAACCTTGTCAGGACTGTCCTGTCAGGCGATTGTGGGTTGGAATCGAATTTGAGGTTTTCTGTTTTTGATGTGGATAACATATATTATTCAAATGTGGCAGGATTGTATTCGTACAACTTAATCACAAAGAAATATCAGGGTTTGATGAGCGCCTGCACAAGCGCGACAATCCGTAGGTTTATGAGAGTAAATAATACAATCTACATAACGCCCGGCTACCTTTTCTCTACTGACAATGGAAATTCCTGGAAAGTCAACGATTGGTCTTTTAGTTTAGAATTCCCGGATGAATATGGTAATTTGTATAGTTGGTATCGTTCTTACCAAAATTTACTAATTTTAAAAAGCACAAACTTAGGAAAAACATGGGACAGCATCGATTATAAGGTTAATGGAAATGGTGTGGAATTACGTAGTGTTAATGATATTATATACAATCAGGGCTTTGGTATGTTGGCCCAATCCACAGACGGCGTATTCCGTTCAACGGATTACGGGGTTACATGGGATAAAATTGCGGAACTGCCTGTCAATGTCAATGATACCATTGTAAGCGGAGAATTATATTATTCTGATAATATCCTGCATTCTGTAGTAAACATCAAGAACAGTCAGGTCTATCGCACAGTATATTACCAAAGCAGGGACTTCGGTAAAAACTGGGTCCAAATAATGTACGGTTTGGAGAATGTCAGGAAACCTGTTTTTAGTGGCGCCGACAAATACGGGAACATGTATGCAAGCGACAGCAGTAAAATATATATACTGAAAAAAGACAGAGGATATTGGACGCCTCTGGCTCACAATTTTGAAGCCGGCACAATTGACGATTTCAAAGTCTATGAAGACGGAACCTTATTTGTCTATTCTGCTCCAAACAGCATATACAGGTCAACCATGCCGCTCGGGGCCGGGGAAACTGTAGAGCCTGGACCGACAGGGTTAGCGCTGTTTCCCAACCCGGCAACAGACTTGCTGACAATCACTTTCAATAATGAATCAACAGCAGATGTGACTGTCAGCGTATATAACCTTCTGGGTAACAAAGTGGCAGAGGTCTGCCATGAATACATGGACCCGGGTAACAGGTGCGTTTCCTGGAATTGTTCTGCCCTTCCTCCGGGACAATACTATGCACGGCTTCAGGCAGGGCAGAATGTGAAGACTGCCGCTTTTACAGTCAACAAATGAAATGTATGAATAAACCGGGATTCGTCCTTTGACATATTTCTTTCTTCTGCTTTCCCCCGGGCAATTAACGAGGCAATGTACAAACCCTATCCCGCCATATTCCTCCCCGGGGGGAAGCGTGAATAAATTACCCCTTCAACCCGATGAACGCTACCATCCTCCCGGAGTTCAACCCGTCCCGCCTGTAGGAATGGAAACGGTTGTCGGCGATGGTGCAGAAAGGCGACACCTCGATGTTCCCGTCCCTGACACCCGCCTCCAGTAACTGGAAGTATATCTCTTTACGATTGTCGAAGAGGTACTTCTCTTCGCTCACCCTGACTGTGGAATGGGGAAAATGGCGCGCTACGTCCCAACGCACTTCATAGTTCTTAACCGATGCGCAGGGGGAGATGTAAACCAACAATTCGCCGGCATTGCTGCCGTAGCGCTTTTTCATCTCCTGAATACCTTTCGAAGCAATGTTTTGCATGGTACCTTTCCATCCTGAATGGAATGCGCCGACAGCAGCGTTGACAGGGTCAAAGACAAGGACTGCCGCACAATCTGCAATTTTTACTACGGGGAAAACAGCGGGAATGTTAGTAATCATACCGTCTGCTACTGTCACTTCGGAGTTAGCGTCTATAACATGAATGATATCCGTGTGTTCCTGTTTCCGGAATTTCAGATGTTGAAAAGGCACGCCGAGATTTGCTGCGAGCAGTTCCTGGTATTCTTTGATTTCTTCATCTGTATATATTGTAGTTGAGAAATTGGAGAAGGAGATGCCTCTTTCACCGCCAATGGCTTCGTTCTTAAGTGTTACACCCGCCGTAACCATGTCTTGCGGAAATATTTCCGGTGCAACAAGCTCAATTCTTTTCATTCCAATCCAAATCAATAATTCTGTACAAACCTTCTTTCAAATTTAATAAATTTCCCAGTATCTTTTCATCCCGATAATTAAGGCTGCACGCGCGGCACCCTCCAACAGCCGCCACTGAATCGGCAATGCTGCGGCTGAGCCTGCCGCTGTAAGCCAGTAACAGCCGCCCCTCTTTAGCGATGAGGTAATCGAGTACGCCCCGGTCACTGTAATTATACCTGGACGGTTTCCTGTCTGCCATGTAAACCAACGTCAGTGAGTCGGAAAGAGGTTTCTCAAGTAAAACCATGTGCCTTCGGGGATAGATCCTTGTGTCGCTACTTAAAGCTTCTTTCTCCGGGACAATGAAAAGTACTGACAGGAATACCAGGGCACAAGTGGCGAACCTCGTGGAAAAAGCCCGCAGGGAAGCGGACAGGGTAAGATAGAGGACGGCAATGGGAAAGAGGATTGACAGGACGATCGACAGCGGCCCCCTGAAGACAAGAGCATCTATTCCGGAAAACAGGGTTACAAGGTAATTGGCTGTTACAATCAGGAAGTCGGACACTGCCGAGTATATAAGCGCAATATCGATGGATATAAGCGAAAACAGGAGGGAGACTACCGAGAAGACCAGCCCGCCCATCATCATAGGAATTACCAGTATATTGGCAATAATCGAAATGAAGCTGATGAAACCGAAATTGAGCGCAATTACAATGGAGATAGTTACTGACGTAGCAATGCCGACGGCAATGGTATCAATCAAATATGTCCCGGCTTTGTCCCGCGTCCTGATTAATAAGTTCAACCTTTCCCTCAGGGGTTTGTAGAAGAGGGTAATTCCCAATACCGACAGGAATGACAGTTGGAAACTGAAGCCGGCAATTAGCGGTGGGTCTGCCAGAACAATGGCATAGGCAGTAAAAGCGAGGATATTAAGCATATTGGCCTTCCGTTGAACAGTAACAGCCAGCATGAAAACCGAGGCCATTACCGCCGCCCTTAATGCCGGGGGCTGCATTCCGGTAAGAAATACGAAAGTGCCTGTCATTACAATGAAAATCAGGAATTTAATCCATGGCCTGCCGATGATACTCAGGAAAAAGAAAAGTATATATGCTATGATGCCGACATGAAGGCCGCTGATCGACAATACATGGACAGTGCCGGTAAGGGAGTAGGCCTGCTTTGTCTCTTTCGTCAGTCCCGACCTGTCTCCTGTAAGCATCGACTTGACCAATTCCTTTGAGTTGGGATGGAACAGAACGTCAATCCTGTCGTTAACTGCTGTAACAGCGTCATACCTCAGTCCGGCCAAGAGGTCTGTACCGCCTCTTATTGCCATGGCCCCTGCGTCGGCTGTTGCATACCAGCGGGCGTCGAGGTAGCGGGCATAGGCTTCCTCGTCCATTTCACCCGGCAGGGTTTTCTTTTGAGGTATTCGCACTTTAACAGGTACCACGATTGTAATGCCTTCCATGAGTTCTGATCCTACTACTCCGGGATTGGCCGCATTGATTATTACCCTCTGGCCTTCGAGCACAGGCAGTTCTTTAGCGTCGAGCCTGCCTTCGGCAACGAAAGCCGTTTGTGTCGTACTGTCGGTTTTAAGTATTTGTACGATCCTGCCTTCGAAAATACCATCCATCACCGGCGTGCAGTTGTGTGCGTCTATGTCATTCTTACCGAAGGCCACAAATCCTATATAGAACCCCAATGCAAAACAAACGGCAAAATAGCTGAAGGTACGGGCCCTGGTCAGTAAGAGAATGATTGAAGCAAGCAGTAAAACAGCGATAATAACGACAAACAGCTGTAAACCGGGGAGCGTAAACGCAGCAGCAGCAATGCCCGGCAGCGTAAAAAGCGACAGTTTTACCGAAGGATATTGGTTGAATAATGATTTTGTTGCTTTTATCATTATTTTTTGACGCAATTACTTAGTAAATTTACACATGTAAAATAAAAAAAAATAATTAAAGTTTACTATTATTTAAGTTGGACAAACAGAGAAAAATATGTGCGGAATTGTAGGCTACATTGGGAACCAAAATGCAACACAGTGCCTTGTCAACGGCCTGAAGAGAATGGAATACAGAGGCTATGACTCAGCCGGCTTCTCCATTCTTCAGGACGGGAAGATACACACCGTCAAGAAATCGGGCAAAGTCAGGGACCTGGAGAATTGCTTTAACTATGACGATTGCATCTCGACAATAGGAATTGCTCACACACGCTGGGCGACACACGGCGTCCCGAACGACGTCAACGCCCATCCGCACCACGACAGCACCGGCTCGGTGTCAATCGTTCACAACGGCATCATCGAGAATTACCAGGCCCTGAAGAAGAAACTCCTGCAAAAAGGATACTCCTTCAAGTCCGACACAGACACAGAAGTCCTCTCAGTCTATATCGGCGCCATTTTCGAACTCGTCGGCGACCTGGAAAAAGCTGTTCGCATCGCTCTGAGCGAAGTGGACGGCACATTCGGAATAGTTGTACTCTCTGTCCACGAACCCGACAAAATCATTGCAGCCCGCAGGGGCAGCCCCATGGTACTCGGCATCGGCGACGGCGAATATATAATTGCGTCCGACGTCGCTGCCATCATCCAGCATACACGCCAGGTAATCTACCTCTCTGATAATGAAATGGCAATTGTCGGGAGGGAAGGCTTTTTAACAAAGACAATCGACAACGAAGAAACCAATTCCATGGTCCATGAGATAGATTTCAACATCGACCAGATTGAAAAAGGCGGATACGAACACTTCATGCTCAAAGAGATTTCAGAGCAGCCTGTAACGTTCGGGGATGCCTTCCGCGGCAGGCTCGACGCCGAGAGCGGCAATGTCAGGCTTGGCGGCCTCATCGGTGTGAATGAAAAATTACGTAAAGCAAAGAGAATCATCTTTACTGCCTGCGGTACATCATGGCACGCCGCCCAGGTCGGAGAATACATGATCGAGAACCTGTGCCAGATACCGGTGGAAGTGGAATACGCCTCCGAATTCAGGTACAGAAACCCTGTCCTCTATGAAGATGACGTTGTTTTTGCAATATCCCAGAGCGGAGAGACAGCAGACACACTCGCCGCCGTCAAGGAAGCAAAGAACAAAGGAGCGACGGTGCTGGGCATCGTCAATGTTGTCGGCAGCTCGATTGCCAGGGAAACCGACGGAGGCATATACATCCATGCCGGCCCTGAGATCGGTGTCGCGTCAACCAAGGCTTTCACTTCTCAGCTCTCAGTTCTGGCACTTCTGGCTTTGTATCTTGGCAGGATGAAGAACCTGTCGAACATCGAAGCGCTGAAGATTGCCAAAGCCCTGAAGGAGATACCTCAGCAGATCAAGTCCATCTTTGACCACTCCGAAGAAATTAAGGCAATCGCCAAAGAGTACAGCAAGTCGAGGAACTTCCTCTACTTAGGCAGGGGATACAATTTCCCGGTAGCTCTCGAAGGAGCGCTGAAACTGAAGGAAATATCCTATATTCACGCCGAAGGCTATCCCGCAGCAGAGATGAAACATGGGCCCATTGCCCTCATAGATGATAACATGCCCGTAGTGTTCATCGCTCCCAAGGATGTTATCTATGACAAGGTCATCTCAAACCTCGAAGAAGTTCGCGCCCGGCAGGGGAGAGTCATCGCCATTGCAAGCGAAGGAAACACCGATATAAAGAATTACGCCAATCATGTGATATACATCCCCAACACTCTGCCGATGCTGACACCTGTACTGGCAGTAATCCCGCTTCAGCTCCTGGCGTATTACATGGCAGTGGAACTTGGTTGCAATGTTGACCAGCCGAGAAACCTGGCAAAAAGCGTTACAGTGGAATAAATTGTAATTATTTTTAATAAAATGACTTACAAAATTTGTAAATTTGGTTTTTGTATTAAATCGATATTGGATGAAGTAATATATGCCGGATTTAGAGCCGAGTGAGAAGCCGATTGAACGTAAGTACGGCTTGCCGAAATACAGGACTGAGATATTAGAGAAATTGAACGATGCATTTTCGAACGGTTACCTCGAGATGGAGGACTATGAAAGCCGTGTAGAACTTGCCCACAAGGCCGCCTCCATCGAAGAACTGCAAAAAGTTGTATATGATTTTCCCGGCAGCAACATGCAAAGCACCCAATCGCAGCCACCGTCAACACATTCACACCGCAGTCCTCTGAACATCAACATCGATATGCAGGACACTGTTTTCACCGTCCTGGGCGATAATACTTTCAATGGTGTCGATCTGCCGTCCGACAATCTTAACATTGTGAATATCCTGGGCGAGACAAAAATCGACCTTACTTCCGAAAACTACACTAAGAATATCTTCGAGATTAATGTTTTCTCAATGCTGGGCTCCCTGAAAATCTATGCTCCGGACAATCTGAAAGTGAAGTCCCAGGCGTTGGGTGTCCTCGGCAGCATTAATAACAGCAACCCGCCAATTGACTCCAGACAGGAGAAGATACTGATCATCAAGGGAGTGTGCATCCTCGGGGAGATTAAAGTAATCAGGCAAAAAAGGCCGGGAATGAAAAAGCGCAGCAGGGATATCCCGATAGAATAGAATATCCCATATTTAGTATTAATTATTGCCGAATAAAAATTACTCCTATTATTAGGGCCTGCGGTTAAATCTTCTGTCAGGGCTGTTTTTGTCAAGAGCTTCCTTTACAGTAAGCTGCTTACCGTAATACTCTGAACCGTTCAATCGGTTCATGGCATTTTTGGCTTCCTCGTCGTTGCCCATGTCAACAAACCCGAAACCGCGGGAACGGCCTGTTTCCCTGTCCATAACGATCTTGACCGAAGAAATCGATCCGAAAGCTGCAAAGATGTCCTTTAATTCGTCTTCTTCCATGGCATATGGAATGTTGCCAACGAAAATGTTCATTTAAAAACTCCTCAATGTGAAAAAAAACAAACCTTTTAAGTTTGTATGATTAATAATCGTCGGGAAACGGATTCTCATTATCAAAATTTCTTGGAATGATAATATTTGTCTCCATTAGATCATATCTAAGAAACAAATATACGAAAATAAAAACCGTGTGCTTATCAATTATTTTCTCGTAAGTAATAATTCCGTTGTTAAAGACTGTATTTCCCCAAAAAGAAAAAGGCCGTCAATTAAGAAAAACGGCCCCTGTAGCTATTATGTGATAATAATGAAAAAATATCAAATCGATTAATTAAAACAGGCCGTCCATGATCTCATCAATATTGGAATTCATGAAGTATTCGTTCAAATTGATTTTCGCCAGGGCCTCCCTGATGGTGTTCTCTTCATGTTTCAGCCCTGTGAGGGCTTTTTCAACATCGGTAGTGTCTTTCATGCTGAAATAATCTCCGTAAATGCGGCAGCCGGCAATAATACCCTTCTCGACATTGAGGTGAAATTCGATGAAACCACCGCTGCTTTTTACTGCTTTATTGAAATTGTACTCTCCGTGGTAGCCGAAATTCCATTCCCATTTCGAATACTTTTCATCGGCAAGAGCCTGGATGGCAGTCCTGTCAGCAGGTGTCAAACCATAGTTCATGCTGTAGGGATAGAGTTCGAGGACATGAGCCATTATCTTAGCAGAGAATTCATCGAGTGTAAGGGGCTGTTTCAGGTGTTCACTAATGTTTGTAACCCTGCTGCGGACAGATTTCACCTTCTTGTCGCTGAACTTCAGGGGATTGACGTTCAGAGCCGACGTAAGGTCCTTCATGTCCGAAGTAAAGAGCAGGGTGCCGTGTTGCAGTATCCTGTCCCTGTAAATGTGCTTGGCGTTACCTGAGAATTTCATGCCGTCGATGGTGAGGTCGTTCCTTCCTTCGAATCTGGCGTCCACGTCCAGGTTCCGCAAAACGTCGATTATCGGCTGGGTAAAACGGGAAAAATCGTCATATTCCCGGGGATCGCCTGTTACGATGAATGTGAAGTTCAGGTTCCCGAGGTCGTGGAAGACAGCGCCGCCGCCGGAGAGCCTTCTTACAACTTTGATACTGTTTTGTTTTACGTAATCAATATTTATCTCAGCCAGGGAGTTTTGGTGCTTTCCGCAAATGATGGCATTATCATTCCTCCATAGCATAAAAATATCTTCTTTAAAATTCTTCAGCAGGTACTCTTCCGCAGCCATATTGTAGTATGGTTCGGTTGAATCGTTGTAAATACAAAGCATAGGATGGTCCTGTTAGTGATAAAAAAAATGATATTCGGATTTATTTCTTTTTCTTTTCTTTATTCTTCATCGATTTGAAAATTATTTTCCTCAGTTCCGTATTGAAGAAATGCTCGAAGACGACAAACTTAGCATAGTTACGTGTCCCCAGCAGCCTTTTCATCTCCTTATTCTTATCGATCACCATATTTTGCAATTGCTGCTGTATCCTGACGTAATCGTCAACCAATTTATTGATTACTTTGTCGGACACGCTTTTGGTGATTGCCGAATTCAGTTCCTTAGCAGTTTCAGTAAGCATCTCCTGGTGTTTTTCAATTTTCTTTTCCCAGTTGTTGTAAGACTCGATTACCTTTTCTTCGGTTGCCTCGTCGAGTTCCAGCGCGTCCAACAGCTTCATGTTCTTGATTATCTTGACTCTTTCCTTCACCCTTTGGCTCTGTGAACTCAGGGGGAAACTGCAGAGCATCATCAAGCCCAATGAAAGTATTAACAGGTATTTAAGATTTGATCTGAACATTTTTTATATCCTCGATTAATGATTGTATCTGTGATTCATCCAGGTTTTCAAGTTCGTTGTAGATATTTTCCATTGAACTATTGTCTTCTTTATACAGTGAATTTAATTCTTTCTGTCCTGCTTTGCCCAACTGTTCCGTCAACTGCTCCTGGTATATCCTGTCGATGGGGCTGTCTTCATCTTCAGCAAAAGCAGTAAGGTCTGAGTAGTCGTCGTTGGAACTGACCGAGAACAAGGGCTCCAGTTCATCGGGATTCAAACTGTCGCCGATGATTATGGCCGCATCAGCCTGTGTAACAATTTCAGGTATCGTTTCAGTGGCCGCGGTTGCAATTGCCTTATTTTTGTCTGTACTGTTGCGCATCAGGTTGTCGCGGTTGAGATAGGTATAAACTCCGATGATGATGATGCCCATGGTAGGGACTGCGTATTTCATGAACCAGGAGTAGCCGTATGATTTCTTCTTTACCTTAAGTTTGTTCTGTACCCTTACCGAAAGGTTGCGGGTTTTTGCGTCGATGACACTGTCGATGTCCATCTCTTCAACTTTGCTGAACACATCTCTGACCTGCCTGATTTCCAGTTGCATTTCAGGGTATTGGGGCAGGTTCTGTTCAAACAGCAGGCGGCTTTCCGTGTCGATCCTGTTAAAAACATAGTCGGGAAGCATCTCCTGCATCTCTTTTTCCGATAATTTCCTGAATATTTCAGCTTCTTCCATTTATCTATCCTCCATTTCCTCTTCTTTTTTCAATAAAGATGCCAGTTTTTGGACAGCCTGGTAATAATTTGCTTTCAATCCGCCGACGGAAGTCCCGAGCATCCTTGAAATTTCTTCGTAGGGCAGCTCATCGAAATACCTCAGGGCAAACGTTTCTCTTTGTTTTTCAGGAAGGCGGGCAAGCATCTTCCTGAAACGCGACTCGAATTCCTTGTTTTCGACAGACTGATGGGGTGAAACATCCCCGGAGGGAACTTCGAAATAGTCTTCGCTGCTGCTGCCGGAAAAGAAAGAGAATAATTTCTTCCTTCTTAGGAAGCTGCTGCAAAGGTTTGAAGTAATCTTGTAGAGCCAGGTCTTCATGCTGCTGTCGCCTCTGAAGTTCCTGATATTGTTAATTGCTTTGATGAACGCTTCCTGAGCAATGTCGTCCGCATCTTCGTAATTCTGTACAAATCTCAGGGCTGTCGAGTACACGAATTTCCGGTATTTCCGTACAAAAAGTGTAGCCGCAAGTTCTGCGTCGCCTTGTAGAAATTCGTTTACTATATCCTTGTCTTTATCTAATACCAATGTGTAACTCACATTTTACCTCTAATTAAATAACCCTCTACAGTTATTTAATTTATTAGACACATAAGAGACAAAAAGGTTTAATTTACCTCGAAATTTCAAGAATTTCATATTGGGTGATGCCTGCAGGAACTTTTATCTCTGCAACCTCGCCCACAGTTTTACCCATCAATGCTTTGCCGAGGGGACAGTCCACGGAAAGCTTCTTTCTTTCGTAGTCGGCTTCCTGAGGACTTACCATCAAGTATTCGATGATCGAATTATTCTTTGTATTTTTCAGTTTTACCTTTGACAGGATATAAATCTTGTCATTGGGTAGTTCGCTTGGGTCGATTATCTGGCTATTAGCGAGAATGTTGCTCAGTTGTGCAATTTTTGTTTCGAGCAACCCCTGGGCTTCTTTGGCGGCATCGTATTCTGCATTCTCGGAAAGGTCCCCGTGCGAACGTGCTTCGGCAATCTTCTGGGCAATATCCCGGCGGCCCCTGCCTTTTAATTCGTTCAGTTCTTCTTCAATTTCTTTTATTCTTTCCCGAGTCATGTAAATTACTTTTTCCATTTCTCCCTCTAATAGCAGTTAAAAAAAAATAAAGCCGGTTTATTCGGCTTTAAATAAAATACTTCAATTAAATTAATCAAAAAAAACAACTATTCCAAATTTGTTAGAATATGACCCATTTTATTCTTTTTTGTTTTCAGGTAATTGATGTTGATCTCGTTGGGTTCTACCTGCAGCGGTATCTGCTCCACAACTTCCAGTCCGTAGCTCTCTAAGCCCACCCTTTTCTTTGGATTGTTTGTCAGGAGTTTCATTTTCCTTACACCGAGCGAAACGAGGATTTGAGCGCCGATGCCGTAGTCTCTGGGGTCGGGATGGAATCCCAGTTCGACATTGGCTTCGACAGTGTCTTTGCCCTGGTCCTGGAGGTGATAGGCACGGATCTTGTTGCTCAGCCCGATGCCTCTGCCTTCCTGGCGCATATAGAGTACGACACCGCGTCCGTCTTTATCAATCATATCCATTGCTTTGTCGAGTTGGGAACCGCAATCGCAGCGCATTGAACCGAAAACGTCTCCTGTAAGGCATTCCGAATGAACCCTGACCATGATTGTGTCGTTTTCTGTCCAGTTGCCTTTGAAAATGGCGACATGTTGTTTGCCGTCAAGAATATTCTCATATATATTAATCCTGAAATTGCCATGGCGTGTCGGCAGTTCGGCGTCTGCAATCCTGCTGACGAGGCTGTCGGTTCTTAACCTGTATGCAATCAGGTCTTTCACTGTAATTATCTTGAAATTGTGTTCTGCGCCAAATGTAATGAGGTCGTCGCGCCTGGCCATTGTACCGTCGTCTTTAAGCACTTCGCACAGTACGCCGGAGGGCTTCAGGCCCGCCAGCCTCATCAGGTCGCCAGCAGCTTCGGTGTGTCCGGCGCGCCTCAGGACGCCGCCATCGACAGCGATCAGTGGGAAGATATGTCCCGGCCTGCCAAGATCTTCGGGTTTAGTGTCGTTGTCAACCAATGCCCTGATGGTAATGGCCCGGTCATAGGCGGAAATGCCCGTTGTAACGCCTTTGTGAAGATAATCGACAGAGACTGTAAAATTGGTACCGTGCATGGCGCTATTGTTGGATACCATCCTGTCGAGTTTCAATTGCTCGGCTCTTTCGCCTGTAATAGATACACAGATAAGGCCCCTGGCGTGTGTTGACATGAAATTAACCATATCAGGGGTACACAGTTCGGATGAAGCAATCAGGTCGCCTTCGTTCTCCCTGTCTTCGTCGTCCATTACGATTATCATCCTGCCTGACATCAGGTCTTTCAATGCATCTTCTATTCTGTCCATTTCTTTCAATTCTTAATTATACAAAATATAAATGGCAAAGTTAATAAAATAAATGCTATTATTTACAAAAGAAAAAAGACATAACAGCATATATTAATGATAAAGAGGAATAAAATGAATTTACAGTTACTTAAGCTTCAGGAGAGTGTCCTGAAGAAAAGTTCCGGGTTAATGAGGGAGTAGGGCTTTTGTTCAAATAAGCTATAGCCTATGAAATAGGGTTTGAACTCAAAGATGGGAGGTTTAAGTATCTCAAGGTGAAGGTAATTCCTTCCGCCCTGTTCAATCAGGGAGTATATCTCTTCTTCTTCCAGGGTCAATTCTGTCCTCCCGTTCAGGACTGAGCCGATGGACCCGATTTTTGTCCCTCTTTCTACAAGATCGCCGTCATTGACATACACTTCTTTCAATCCGGCATATTTGAGAAAGACATTGTCTGATTTGATTACAACAAATTTTGTGTTAGCAAGTATCGGTGAGATTGAATGGTCAGTAAACCGGCTGCCGGCGATTACTTTCCCTTTCCTGATGCTTAACACATCAGAGTTCTCGGGAGCATAGATGTTAACGCCACAATTGTACAAACTTTCTCTCTTTTCCCAAAATGAACCGGGACTGCCGGAGCGGGGTATCTCCTTACTGTAACTTTCCGGCACCGGCCATGTAAACATTCTTTTCTCCTTACAATTTCAACTTAATGTTATATACACTTTTGTTACTGTTTTGTTAGTAACCCGGTCAGCATAATAAATTTGCTAACAGTGATGAAAAAACGTATATTAATAAAATTTAATTAATGTATTTTGCTTAATAATGTGAAAATTATTATTACTGAAAATTCAACGGTAATTGGGAGAATATATGAAACTGCTTTACTCTTCAGTCCTATTGATGCTGGCAGCAACAATCTCTTATTCTGCTACTTTCTATTCAATTAATTCCGGTTCCTGGGAGAATCCATATTCATGGTCCAATGAATCGCATTACGGAAAACCTGCCGGGACATATCCCAACAGCATTTCTGATACGGTTTACATCGACAACAAAAATATCATTTCTTTCTATACGAAGTCGGTTACAGTTGCCAAACTGTCAATCAACAACGGCGCCCTCTATGTCGAAGCTTCCAACAATAAGAAACTGACAATTACGAATTATCTCTATGTCGGACAGAACGGCACTTTCAGGAGAAACGCCGGTACCGGGTCAATTGGCATCGACACTCTTGCCGTTGCAGGCACCATTGAAAACAGGTCCACACTGTCGAACATCATCTCACTTTACAACACTGCTTCCGACCAGATGATGCTGTCCTTCGAAGGCAACACAAGCAGCATCATCACCGGAGAAGGAAACTGGCTGGCTCCAAATGTGAGAATCAATAAAACCTATGGTTTGAAAGACACTGTTACAAATAATTCGAAAAGCTTTTCGAACAACCTGTCGGCGCAAATAGATGCGTACCTTGTTTCTTTGTCCGTACTTTCAGGTGTTTATTACCACAACAACAGCGCCGCCTTGTCTCTTTCTCCCGATGATGCCGACGGTTACACTCTTGGCAAGAACTCGGGGCTTTTCATCTCTCAGGGTACAATCAACTGCGGTGTCAGCATCGTAATGGGGGACAGCGCCTCTTTCAGCCTGACCGGAGGAATTGTGAATATCGGTGCGTCAAAAGACCAAAACCTCCTCTACGGCATTGATAATTATATGAAGGTCAGTGGTGGAGAACTTCATGTTGCCGGTGTCTTCGCGCAGAACAAATCCAATTCTTCAGTCAATTTCGTTATGTCGGGCGGCATAATGGAAGTAATGAAATACGGAGTCTCCATCTCCAACATTAAGCCTTCTTTCTCCATCAATGCTTCCTCGGTTTTCACGAGGAATTTCGACGACAATCCGGCAGAAGATCAGAGCAGGATAATAATTGCCGGGCAGCACAGCGGGGGTGCTCTGTCGTACAGTGTCCAGACCTCTAATTATGATATTAAAGGAGGTACTGTCCAGTTCGGTGTCGAAGGAAATTACCTCAATTCCAAATTCCAGGATTTTACTATCTCGACGATTGCTCCGAACTGGAACATAGACATTGTAGAGACAAGGTACAGCACCACGGCCTTTGGCGCATTAATACAAATGACAAGCCAGATGAGGGTGCTTAACAAACTTGATATCAGAGCTAACGGGGCTTTTGACCTCAATTGCAATAACCTTATAATGGAGGGAATGTTTTTCAATTACGGAAGGTTCACTCCCGACGGCGAAGGCAACAACACTACCGGATTGAAGAAGGTTACATTCATCGGTACCGCCGAACAGAAAATTCAATGGGACAATCCTGTGGTCAATAAACAGGGAACCGGTACTGTCAACAACGAGCCCTTCTACGACGTCGAAATCAACAAAACCGGAGGCAGTCTGTACCTCAGCCCCGGGGCCAACAACGACATAGTCATCAGGAACAGCCTCGTTTTCACTTCTGCCAACACTGTCCCCATCAACGGACGGACTTATGACAAATATGTCGAGATGAGGCCTGTCAATACAGGCGACAAGGGAACCATCACCAGGAGCGGAAAGGGACATATCGACGGCAGGCTCAGGCTTCCTGTTTCCGACACATCACAGGCGCTGATCTTCTTTGTCGGCGCCGGTACGGACTACACTCCGGTGAGGCTGGACTTCAACGGCTCCGGCAGCAATACCGGAAAGATAGAAGTGTGTTCCAATCCTGTCCATCCTGCCAGTCTTCAGGCTAACGGCCTGAACATAGATACTAATAAAAGCGTTAAGAGGTACTGGAACGTACAGGCTGTTGACAATTACAACCTCGGAAGCAGGACTTTTGACCTTACTCTGCAGTTTGTAACGGCCAAAGACATACGCAACGGCGCCGACTGGAACAATTTCCGGCAGTTTGACTGCTCACAGGCACCTTACCTGATGCTTACCGAAGGCACAAAATCCAATATGCTGAACCAATCGCTCGGCAACGTCGCTTTCGGTAACTTCTTCATAGCGGAGGAACCGATCCCTGTCATCGCTGTTCAAGGTACGGTCAGGAGCCAGGCCACAAAGACACCGATAGCCAACGCTTCCGTTGAGTTTACAAATACTTCGGATAATACGGTCAAATCTGCAGTTACAGACGCAACCGGAACCTACTCGCTGAACTTAGACGAGGGTTCGCAGTACATTGCAAGAGCAAGCTCGGGCACACAGTATATCCCTGTGTATTACAACGGCACACAGAATATTACCGAAGCGGAACCGGTTGTTGCCAATGCCAATTTGGGTACCGTGGACTTCCTGCTGAAGGCAGTACCCACCGCCAATAACTCGATTGCCGGCAGGGTAGTGGACAAGTCGAACACTGCCGTACCTGCTTCGGTGGTAGCATACCTCATCAAAGCCGACAACTACGACATTACTGCACAATATGAAGCAAGGACTTACGAAGCAATCGCCGGCAAGGGTGTTTTCCAGATCAGCGGGCTTTCTCCCGGGCGCTACGTCTTACAGGCTGTACCCGTGTCGCCTTCCCTGGTACCGGGCTATTACCTGAAAAGCAACTTCGCAGTCTTTTCCTGGCTCAATGCTACTGTCATTGAAATCAAGGAAGACACCAAATCAATCGGCAATGTAATAAAACTCATGGACCTGTCGGCAGCAACCGGCACAGGCAGCATTCACGGGACAATCATCGGTGAGGAACTGAAGGTTGTTGCATTTTTCAGCGATGTTCCCAACGCAAAGAAGTCCGTTTCGGGAGCAATGACATTCACTGTCGATGAGAACGACAAAGTGAGGAAGTACGATTTCAGCGACAAAAACGGCAGCTACATCATGGACGGCCTACCCGAAGGAGCCTATGATGTAATCGCTGACAAAGTCGGCTACGAACTCAGCCAGGACAACATCAATGTTGACGGGGACACGGAAAACGATGTCGAATTGATACCCTGGGAAGAAACAGGCGTCGAAGATGAGTTATTTGTCTCCCGGCCTTTGTTCCGGCCCAATCCTGCAACAGACGCCCTGATGATCTTCATCGACAGTCGCGGTTTTCCCGTACATGCCAGTCTCAGCGATGTTCACGGCAGGCTCCTGTCTGAGTTTACAAGCGAACCCGTCAGTTCTGTCCTGAAACTCGACATTGCCGGGCTTGTACCCGGAACATATTATGTCCGCCTGAATTATGGAAATATGGTTGGAATACTGTCTTTTATAGCATTGTAGTATAAAAGAGATACAATTGTGGAATAATCCTACTCTACAGTCAACGCTGTTTTGTATTTCGCCGACAGAGTCTTAGCGGCTTTCCGGGCATCTTCGAGTTTGGAATAGCCCCAGAGTTTGACTTTGTAGTAGGGTATGTCTCCCTGCATATAGCGGTCAAAGTATGCTTTCTGCCCGCGTTTCTCCCATTTGTATATCAGGTCGAAAGCGTCTGTTTCACTCTTAGCGTCTTCCGCATAAATCTCATAGGGAAGTATCGATGGGTCGAGCCACCTGATTTCTACCCGGCGGTTGTAAAACTCCTGCCAGGGGTTTTGTATGAACAGGAAATTGGGTTTCGCTGAACCTTCATCTTTAAGTTTTACCTGATCGGGATTGACACCGTGGTCCACCAGCTTCTTTCGTGCTTCTTCCGCGCGGCGCATGGAGAGGTCTTTGCCGAAGCCGGTAGTACCTTCGTCAAAGGAATGGCCAGTGAGTTGAATTTCGCTTTGGGGATTGTCCTGAAGAATTTTCGCCAGAGACTCGAAAATAATGTTGAAATCAGGGTTGATTTTGAAGCTGTTTTTCTCGAATGTACAAAGTGACTGCGGGAAAGAAAATTTACCGTAAGGCTTTAAAACCGTATTGAGTTTCTCCGTTAACTTAAAGTCGCCAATGTTGGCGAATATATTGGTCGTCATCTCAAGACATTCATTGGAATTGGTAGTATTGGGGAGTTTCAATTCATAATAGTATCTCAGCGACAGAGAAATCTCGGTAAGAATATCAGAGATGTTTTCCAGTTCATCGTCGAACAGGAAGTAAAGCCTCCCGCCGGTAAGGTCCGTGAGGTATTTGAGGTAATAGCTGCGGACAGCGCTGCCGAGGGCAATTACATATACCGGGATATCGTTGTCCCTGGCATATTGAGCACAGTCGTTGATGTCGAAAGAGATCGAAGAATTGTCGTCGTAGTATGTCAGGATGATGAGTGCTTTAGTTTTATTCCTGCCGTTCTTCAGGCTGTTGACGGCGTTGAGAGAAGCCCTGTACAAGCCGTTGAGCGTTCCGGTATTGTCGGGTATCGACAGGGCAGAGAGCTTCTTGACGGCATCCTCACAGGGCGAAAGGCCTAACTCGCCGCCGTAGTTCTGGTTGAAGAACGAAAAAGAGATGTTGTCGCCTGGGAAAAGCCTCGAAAAGAATTCCCTGATGTAGAACAGGACCATCTGGTTGCTTTGTGCAACGGCCGAATTGTCGAGAATGATGCTAAGGTCGGCATTATCGGGGCTAATCGAGTCGTAATTCTCTGATTTTACAAGGTCTTCGAAGAATATGTTAAAGTTGTCGCATTTATTTTCGGCGTTAATAATGAACTTATCTTTATTTTTTTTAATGGCGTTATGGAGGTGGTTCCCGTACTGGTCGAGCAGCACAAACCGGACGGCAATCTCCTTGTCGCCGGTTCCGTAGATTGTCCTCATTACCTTGAAAGTAACAGGGGAGAAGGATGTCCTGCTGTCGTCCAGACCAATGAAATAATCTGTGTTTGACATGGAAGGCGTCAGTTTTATCTGCTGAACATTGCCTTTTCTTTTTACGGCCTCGTCTTTGCGTACTTCGGAAAGGCCTTTGTATCCGTCAGGTTCATTTTCACCCCGCATACTGACAATGCAGGTATTGATCAATGAATCGACATCACCCTGATATGCAATTACATTGTACTTCATCGGATTGTCAACCCTTACCATAAGAGAATCGGTTGGTTTGAACCAGGTGTCGATGCCCTTGACCCTGACTCTGTCGGCATTGTCGAAACTCCACTTAATGGTTGCCGTCGAATCTTTTCCTGCAACCAGCTTATTTGGAAAATACCTGACAGTGATGGGTAATGGTGCACATGATACGACATAAAGGGCTATTATTAACCAGAGATATAGTCTATGGTTAATCCTATCGTACTTTTTTTCACACATCAGTATCTCAATTTATTATTCAAATATCATTAATTCTTTTTAGCAAAGATAAAACCGCCATACTCATTAGAGTCAACGATTATTTTGTCACCGCTAACAAATTCCGAAGCTAACAATTTTAATGCCAAAGGGTCGGCGATGTGCCTCTGGATGGCTCTCTTCAAAGGCCGGGCCCCGTATTGGGAATCATAGCCAATCTTTGCAAGCCATTCGAGGGCAGCTTCTGTAAATTCAAGGCTGATGGCGCTTTTGTTGAGCCTTGCTTTAAGCATATCAAGCTGTAAACGGGCAATACTGAATATCTCGGTATTTGTCAACGGTTTAAACAGTATTATCTCATCGACGCGGTTCAGGAACTCGGGTTTCATCTTTTTACGGACCATCTCCACGATCTTCACCCTGAGGTCTGCCATTATGCCGCTCCTGTTTTCGTCGGTAATCTCACTGAGCGAATCCTGTATTATCTCAGTACCTAAATTGGAGGTCATAATTATTATTGTATTCTTAAAATTGACAACCCTGCCTTTACTGTCGGTCAACCTTCCGTCGTCCAATACCTGGAGGAGGATGCTGAAGACTTCGGGATGGGCTTTTTCGATCTCGTCGAGCAGTACGACGGAGTATGGCCTGTTCCTGACAGCCTCCGTCAACTGGCCGCCTTCTTCATATCCTACATAGCCGGGAGGAGCGCCAATCAACCTCGACACAGAGAATTTCTCCATGTATTCGCTCATGTCGATACGGATGAGTGAATTCTCGTCGTCGAAAAGGAATTCAGCCAGCGCTCTTGCCATCTCGGTTTTACCTACGCCTGTAGTACCGATGAATATGAAAACACCGATTGGCCTGTTCTCATCCTGCAAACCGGCACGGCTGCGCCTGATGGCGTTGGCTACAGAAGTAACGGCTTCATTCTGGCCGATGAGCCTCTGGTGTATGCGCTCTTCCATCCTGACAAGCTTAATCCTTTCGGATTCGAGCATCCGGCTTACCGGAATCCCGGTCCATTTGGATACGACATCGGCAATTTCATCCGCATCTATCTCTTCTTTCAGCATCTTTCCTGTCTTTTGCAATTCACGAAGCTTGTCGTTCGTGTCCTTCATCTTTTGTTCAAGTTGGAGAATTGTCCCATATCTGATCTCAGCTACTTTTGCCAGTTCCCCTTTTCGTTCGTGTTCGTCTGCGTCGGTCTTTGCCTGCTCGATGAGTGCCTTGGTATCCCTAATCGTCCTAATCAGGTTCTTTTCCTTTTCCCAGCGTTCACTGAGCTGAGCGCTTTCTCTTTTCAGCCCTTCCAGTTCCTTTTCGATCTCGGATATTCTTTTTCTGGTTGCTTCATTATTATTTTCTTCACTCATCGCCGCCTCGTGCATAAATTCCTTTTAAATACCACAACTTTTATATATCTTAATAATAATTAACATAAATAATATTGTTTTGAAATAATTAAAAAAAATTATGATTTAATGTATCTAAATATAATCGGAAATCAAAGAAAATTATTTTCATACATTATTATTTTCATTGAATATTTAGTATATTGGGTTTTTAAAATGATTTCATCGGGAAGAACAATGAAAAAGGGATTACTCCTCATAATGTTATTATTAACAGTTGAGACTGTTATTATGCATTCACAGGAGCTGCAATACACTCCCTCCGTCAGTATGGGTGATGTCGAAGCAGGCAGCGGATGCAAAACCGTAGTGGTCCATTTCGTCAATACCTCAAACCATACTATTACGCTGAATGATATAACAGCTGTCAAGCCTTTTGTTACTGTCGGTGCATCATCCCTGGCAATAGCTGCCGGAGCGACGGCAGGCATTGCAATTACATTCAATCCTGACGGCTTAGCTGGTGTTGTTAACAACGCTGTCCGCTTTCATACATCCACGGGTCCGGACCGGCCCTCGTATATTCGAATACAAGCAGTAGTCCGTACCCCGGTTGAGATCAGGCCGGTAAAACATTACTCTGCATTTTTAACCGCTACTCTTAATACCTATGAATTCGAGATTGTGAACCGAACTAATGAATCCATCAGAATAAATGAATTTAAAGTTGAACCTGAGAGAATAACCGTGTTCGACCGGGAACCTTTTTCTTTGGCCCCGGGTGAAACTAAGAGGGTAAGCGTGGAAATCATACCCGACGAAGCGAAATCACTGATGTTGTCTCTCAGGCTGAAAACTTCCCTGGGCGTGTGCCCGGAAGTCTTTTGTTCATTGCCATTGAGGCCCTTAGAATAATACTATGGCAGGTGTAATATGAAAAACACAATAATGATTGTCAGGCTGTTTATACTTTATATGCTCTTCTGCGCTGTTGCTTCCGCACAACTCGTCGTTGACAACAGTATGTCGTCCAAACCGGAAAAGCTGATGAAAAAGTATTTTCTCGGAGAAGGGGTAGATATAATAAACATATCCTATTTCGGCAGCTCCAATCCTTTTTACCCGTCAATCGGGTACTTTGACGGTTCAGGGTCCAACATCGGGATCAATTTCGGTATCCTGATCAATACAGGGGCCATCTGGGAAGCCGTTGGGCCGAACAGGTACTACGACGTAAGCAACCCTTACTTTGCCAACAGGATAGGTGACAGAGACCTTACGAGGATCATCAGGACCGAAACCTATGATGCCACTTCCATAGTAATAGATTTTAAACCTGTTAACAGGAAAATGGAATTCAAATATGTCTTTGGCTCTGATGAATACGAAGAATTTGTATGTAGTGAATTTAACGACGCTTTTGCTTTTCTTGTTTCCGGGCCAGGCATCGATGGTGTAATCAATATTGCCAGAGTACCTGACTCCGATGACATTGTTTCTATCAATACTATTAATAACGGCTGCCACAACGCCAGGCGCGACTCAACAGACTGGTGCGGCATTCTGCCGGTACCATGCTACCCCATGAACAGCAGTTACTATATTAATAATGAATTCGGCCAGACTATAGAATATGACGGTTTTACCCAGGTACTGACAGCAAAAATCGACAGCCTGACCCCCGGAGAAACTTACAGGATGAAGATCGTAATTGCCGACGCATCCGATGGCTTATATAATTCGGGGGTGTTTCTCGTCGGCGGCAGTTTTTACGGCAATCATACACTGGACTTTTCAGGCATGTGTATGTTCGACACAATTTATTTTACTTCAGATGTTACCCGGAATGCCACTTTATGGGAATGGGACTTCGGGGACGGAGAAAAGTCCAATTTGGAAAACCCGGTCCATTATTACCGGACACCGGGCGATTACAAAGTAACGCTCATCGTTGTCTATCCGGACATTACGGCTCCCGACACCCTTGTCAGGTATATCTACATCAATGAGCCAAAAGCCGATTTTTCTTATTCAAGAGAAAAGAAGGCGGGGACACAGATAAGTTTCACAGATAATTCCCTGGTAATTAACGGCGAAATCGATTCGTGGGAATGGGACTTTGGCGACGGCGGCACTTCAACGGAGCAAAATCCGGTATATAATTACGGTGATTTGTTCAGTCATAATGTCAGGCTCATCATTACTACCGAAAATGGCTGTCAGGACACTATCTACAAAACTTTGGAACCGGGCACTATCATGACTGCCGCAGATACTTCATGTATCGGCGATCCCGTGAGCTTCCGTATCTTATCGGGCAGGCAGGTAACAGGATGTGATTGGGCATTCGGAGACGGGGAGGCCTCCACCGACAGCATGCCTATACACTATTACACCAACCCCGGGATTTATGACGCTCAGGTGATTGTTACTTTTAACAATTCAACCAAGGATACACTGCTTCATACCATTTCCATATCAGACGTTACGGCCGACTTTGAATACGACCTGAACAGCCTCGTGTCCGCCTCTTTCACCGACAGGTCCTTTGCTGATAACGACACAATCACTTCCCGTACTTGGTCATTCGGCGACGGGCAGGCTTCGGCTGAACTCAACCCGGTTCACGATTACTCTTCAGCCGGAACATACAAAGTACTTTTAATCGTTGAGTCAGCTAACGGATGCTTAGACACTCTTGAGAAAACCATTACCCTTCCGTACAACGTTATGACAATAGACGGAAGTTGTGCCAAACAGGCAGTATATTTTAGTATTGCATCTACCTGGACCAACTATTCTGTACATTGGGATTTCGGTGACGGAGGAAGCTCGGACGAAAACAATCCCGTTTACTATTATTCTGCACCTGGTACCTATAAGGTAACCGCCATCGTTGATAATACCGACGACATGACTCACGATACCCTTACCCAATCCGTTGAAATCTTCGGCGTAAAAGCTGCCTGTGAAATAAAAAACGGAAGCGGGGCCAACCCCGAATTCCTATTCTACGACAAATCCACTTACACTGGCGATCCGATTGTTTCCTGGTACTGGAATTTCGGCGACGGCAATGTCTCTTCACAACAGAACACCGTTCACCAGTATGCCTCGATCGGTACCTACAAAGTGACGCTGATTGTAATGACGGAAAATGGCTGCAGGGATACCTTGGTTACAGATTTGGACGTTAGTTCCTACTCCAATAAATTGCTGATAGAAACCGAATGTGCCGGCATTCCCTGTGATTTCGATGTGGAGACATACTGGGACATCGCTTCCTGCAAATGGGATTTTGGCGACGGAAGCACCTCTGATCAGAAAATAACCGAACATATTTATTACCCGGGCGGCGATTATAGTATCAGGGCTATTATTGCAGATAAAAACGGGAAACAGGACACTCTCGACAGTACCGTAAGGATTGACCAGGCTTTGGCCGATTTCTCCTATCATAAAGACAAAAGTTTCAGCCTTGAAACCAATTTCACGGACCAGTCAACTTCATTGTTCTCCAATATCATAGCCTGGTTCTGGGATTTCGGGGACGGATCGCGCTCTAAACTGCAAAATCCAAGCCATACCTATGCCGACAACAAAAGTAAAAAAGTCTATCTGATTATAACAAATGAAAATGGCTGCCAGGATACCATGATAAAAATTCTTAACCGAATCGAAGTGTCCCAGAATTGCGCAGGAAAGGTATCTTATTTCTTCTATCAGACTGACTGGCCCAATTCATCATGTGAATGGGACTTCGGCGACGGTACCGGTTCCACTGAAAAATCTCCGGAACACACATACAACACTCCCGGAGACTACACAGTCAGAGCCATTATTAAAAACACAGGCAGCAGTGAACTCGACACCATCATCCAGATTGTAAACATTGCCGGAGCCAAAGCCGACTTTCTACCGACTGCAGTGTCTGGTTCTTTCCTGTACCGCTTCCAGGACATCAGTACAGTCTTTAACGGAACCATTACCGCCTGGTACTGGAATTTCGGGGACGGATCCGTCAGTTCTGACCAGAACCCTGAACATGAATACCAGGAATACGGCAATTTCAAAGTAACATTAATAATTACTACTGATTACGGCTGCCAGGATACTGTGAGGAAACTGATAAACAATTACGGAAGAGCCTCTTGTACCGTAACAATGCCAGATACCTGCCTGAACACTGGCGACACTCTGCTCTTGCCTCTCTTCCTCGACAGCCAGTCCTATCTTACTCCCAATGAGAACTTTTCATTCGAAGCGAAGATAAGATTCGACAAGTCCGTCCTGCTTCCTTTACCCGACAACAGCCATCAATATAGTTTTGAAGGCGATGACTGCATTCTGACGGTTACAGGTACAAGAAACAGCCAATTAGCAGATTACAGGGGTAAAAAAGTCCTTGCCTGGCTCAGACTGTTTGTCTTGCTGGGCAGCAGGGAAAACATAGATATTCAGATCGACAGTTTCAAATGGACAGACGGCTACGACTCAGACATCACTACCGACAATTCCACTTTCTGTGTACTGGACCTATGTAAGGCGGCAGGAACAAGATTGTACTTCGGGACAGGTTCTGTGGCGCTGATGGAACCCAGGCCCAATCCTGCCAGCGACGCCGTCGAAATTGAGTACGAAGTCGTCGGGGACGGCAAAGCCGATTTGTTCATCTGTGACATGACCGGTAAACAGGTAGCGGTACTTGTGGACAACACAGTCCCGGCAGGAAGGTATTCAATCAGCTACCGGACTTCGGGCCTGCCTTCAGGTGTATATTATATTACCCTGAAAACGTTGTCGGAAACCGTCACTAAAAAGTTCAGTATAGTAAAATAACGGGGTAGAGTGTGCAAAAAGTAATTCTTTTGTTTCTTGTCTCAGCATCGGTTCTGTTTGCGAATGAAGATGATTCACTGATATACCACAATTATAAAATCGGGGTTTTCGGAAGCTACAATCTTAACTTCCACGACCCCGACTTCAAAGAGCTGCCGGGAATACCGAACTGCTGCCCGCGATTCAATGAAGGGAACGGTACTGGCTTTTCCGTCGGCGCTTTGTTCGAGTACCTCTTCAGCGAAAAGATGAATGGGGCGGCAAGGCTGTCCTATACTTCCGACGGCGGCTTACTGACAGGCTATGATTATGACTATGTCAATTACCGGAATAGCATTACCCTGGCGAAGATACGCCACGAGCTTGACGTTACTCTCGACGCCCTTGCCCTGGACCTGCTGTTCCAGTACAACTTCTTCGACAGGTTCTACGTCCACGCCGGTCCCCGGTTAGCGTTCCTGCTTGTACATGACTATTCCCAGATTGAATTGTTGAAAGACCCACCTGACGGCAGCTTCGAAAACGGCGCCCGTTACCGTAACAATACTTCCGGTACCATCAACGAAACAACCGCTTTACTGGCCTATATCCAGGGCGGCATCAGCTATGAACTTCCCCTTAACAGGCAGCAATACCTCTTCCTGTGCCCCGAAGTTTTCTATTCGTTCCCGCTGAACGACATCGTTTCCGACTCCGCCTGGAAATTTTCCCAACTGCGGATCGGGATGGCGCTGAAATACAGGCCTTACGAACTGCCGGTGGAAAGAAGGCTCGAAAGAAAAGTGTTCATAGACACCGTTAAATATGTTGACGATTCGATCACCGCTTCGGTGTTCATCATGGGTGTTGCGGACACGGCAAGAGATGTGGAGGAATTCGAGAAGCTGGTGATTACCCATGAGAAGGTAACGAGGACTGATACCCTGCTGTTACCGGAAATACCGCCGGAAGCCTCGATGAAGATTACAATCATTCCGGAGCCTTACAAAAACGCGGACTCTGTCTATCTGTACAAGGAGCGTTACTTTGTTACGGAGATGCTGCCGCTGATACCTTTTGTCTTCTACGGAAAGGACAGCTCCGACATCCCGCAAAGATATTTTTCCGACCTTGAGCCACAGGACTTTTCCAGGCCGGAGTATGACCTCAACCCGGTAATGATCCAGAGGAACATCCTGAAGATACTCGGTGCAAGGCTGAAACAGTACCCCGACATTACCCTGACCTTGACTGGCACTGCCGACAAGAATGCCGAAAAAGGCAACTGCAGGCTGGCAACAGACAGGGCAGAGAACCTGAAAAGCATTTTCACAAAAGAGTGGGGCGTGGACGAAAGCAGGATTGCCGTCTCTCCGCCGAAGAGCAAATGTGTTCCAAAGAATCCTACATTGTCGAACAACGAAGACGGCAACAACGACAACAGGAGGGTGGAGATCAATTCTTCCGACGACATAAGGCTCTTTGCACCCATCGTCAGGAAGCGTTTACTTAAGGAGATAAAACTTACGACTTCGAAAACGAACGACATCAAGGAGATTTTCCTTGAAAACAGTTTCAAAGGCACAACTACCGGTAAGGGCTATGAATACCGCCTGACTGCAACCCAGGACGGCAATGTCCTTTTCAATAAATCCGACACATCCGTGAAAAGCCTGGAAATGGTCAGGCTGACTGAAGACAAGATACAGTTGCTCAGGAATGCGCTACCGATTGAAATGGAGCTGTCGGTCAGGTCTCCCAGGGGTAAGACCGCATCCTACAAAACGACGGTGCCCGTGAGGATCGATTCGGACTACGTCGAAGTGCAGCGTTTCTCGCTGACATACTTCACAGTGTCCTGGGATTCGCTCAGCAGCAAAGAAGTCAAAGAGTTCAACGAACTCATGAAGGGCATCAGGGAGCAGCCCAATGTCTCGGTCATCGGCTACACGGACTACCTTGGAGACCCGAAGATCAACGTACAGCTTTCCACGAACAGGGCAAAGGCTGTAGCTGAATACATTAAGAATTACATTCCCGGCACCAACATCATCAGGAACGAAGGAGTGGCCGATTCGGTATTCCCGCCGGGCATCAGGTCTTACTCCACACCGGAAGAGAGGTTCCTGTCGCGAACGGTACAGATTGAATTCCGTATCAGCAGGTAGAATTTTTTTCAGGAGATGAAGATTTTGTTTTGCAGAAACTGAAAAGTGTTGTAATTTTGTATTCTCTGAAAATGAGCGGAAGTGGTGAAATAGGCAGACACGCTATCTTGAGGGGGTAGTGCCGCGCAGGCGTGGGGGTTCAAGTCCCCCCTTCCGCACAAAAAAACAAAAGTGATTTCAACAAAAGAATAACAAAAACAGATTAATATCATCTGACAATTGAAATTGTCCCGCATTTTTGCCCAATAACCACTATTCTCTCTCAATTTCCGTCTAAATAATGATTTGTTATTACGGGATTGAAGGATGAATATTAAAAATACTGAGACATGGGACAGGCTGACGGCTTTGATGAACGGTAAAATCCTCGTTCTCGACGGCGCCATGGGAACCATGATACAGCAGTACCGGCTGACTGAAGAGGATTTCAGGGGAGACAGGTTCTCAGGCCACGACGGCAGCCTGAAGGGCAACAACGACATCCTGTGCCTTACTAAGCCCGGCGTCATTAAAGAGATACACACAAAGTACCTCGAAGCCGGCGCCAACATCATCGAAACCAACACCTTCAACGGCAACGACTTCTCCCAGGCAGATTACAACCTGCAAGGGCATGTCTATGAGATAAACCTGGAAGCAGCGCGCATTGCAAAGCAGGCAGTTCTCGAGTTTACCGCTGCCAATCCCGGAGCCGAAAGGTTCGTCGCCGGTTCGATTGGGCCTACTAACCAGACCGCATCGATTTCTCCCGACGTGAACCGCCCTGCTTTCAGGCGCAGGACTTTCGACGAATTTGTCGGTGCATACTCTGAACAGGTTCGCGGCCTCATCGACGGTGGAGTTGATATCCTCCTACTGGAAACGATATTCGATACACTCAACGCCAAAGCAGCGATATACGCCATCTCGGAGATTCTCGGAAAATGCAACCGCAAGATACCACTGATGATCTCCGGTACCATCGTGGACCTCAGCGGCAGGACATTGTCGGGTCAGACATTGGAAGCCTTCTGGATTTCCATAGCCCATGCTCCCAACCTTCTGAGCATCGGACTGAACTGCTCCTTAGGACCCAGGCAGATCAGGCAGTACATCGAAAGCCTGTCGGGCCTTACCGGCTGCTATACCAGCCTTTACCCGAACGCCGGTATGCCTAACGAGATGGGAGGCTACGACGAGACTCCCGAAACGATGGCTGTGCTGTGTTCGGAATTTGCACGCGATGGATTTATTAATATAATCGGCGGCTGCTGCGGTACAACACCGGACCACATCAGAAGCATAGCTGCTGCCGTCAGGGGCATCGCTCCCAGGGCTTTACCTGCCATCGAGCCATACCTGAAACTCAGCGGCCTGGAACCATTGGTAATCACTCCGGAAACTAATTTTGTCAATATAGGGGAGAGAACCAATGTTGCAGGCTCCCGTAAATTTGCAAATCATATCATTAATGATGAATTCGAAAAAGCTCTTGAGATTGCCCGTCAACAGGTGGAAAACGGCGCCCAGGTAATAGATGTTAACATGGACGAGGGCATGCTCGACTCGGCCTCTGCCATGACAAAATTCCTTAACCTCATTGCTTCCGAGCCGGACATTGCAAAAGTTCCGGTGATGATCGACTCATCGAAATGGGAAGTAATAGAAGCCGGCTTGAAATGCCTCCAGGGTAAACCGATAATCAATTCCATCTCCCTCAAAGAAGGTAAAGAGTCCTTCACAGGCCATGCCCGTAAAGCCCTTGAATACGGCGCTGCCGTAATTGTAATGGCCTTCGACGAAGAAGGGCAGGCTGTAACTTTCGAAAGAAGAATTGCCATACTCGAAAGAGCCTATAATATACTCGTAGAAGAGGTCGGTTTCAACCCTTCGGACATAATTCTCGACCCAAACGTTCTTACGGTAGCAACAGGCATCGAAGAACACAACAACTATGCACTGGACTATTTCAGGGCTGTAAGCTGGATTAAGGAAAACCTACCCGGCGCAAAGACCAGCGGAGGCATCAGCAATGTCTCCTTTTCTTTCCGCGGTAACGATACCGTCAGGGAGGCAATGCATTCCGTCTTCCTCTATCACGCCGTCAGGAACGGGCTGGACATGGGCATCGTCAATCCCGGCCAGCTCACGGTATATGAAGATGTGCCTGCCGAACTGAGGGATGCCGTCGAAAATGTCCTTTTCAACCGTAAACCTGAAGCTACGGACATACTTCTGGAATTAGCTTCCAGATACAAAGATACGTCTAAGAAGGAGACAACAAAGGCCTTGCAGTGGAGATACAATTCTCCCGAAGAAAGGCTTAAACATTCCCTTGTCAACGGCATTACCGAACACCTCGAACCGGACATCGAAGAAGCCCGGCAAAAATACAGCGATCCTCTGCGACTCATCGAAGGGCCGCTGATGGAAGGAATGAACACCGTTGGTGACCTGTTCGGTTCAGGAAAAATGTTCCTTCCTCAGGTAGTAAAAAGTGCAAGGGTAATGAAAAAAGCCGTTGCCTTCCTGCAGCCGTCCATCGAAGAAAGCCTGTCAAAAAGCGGCAGGGTGGAAAAAGCCGGCAGGATAATGCTGGCAACGGTGAAAGGCGACGTGCACGACATAGGCAAGAACATCGCAGGGGTAGTGCTTTCCTGCAATAACTATGAGATTATCGACCTTGGCGTAATGTGCCCTGCCGATAGGATTGTACAGGCAGCAATTGATAATCACGCCGACATTGTCGGCCTCAGCGGGCTGATTACTCCGTCCCTCGACGAGATGGCGCATGTGGCGGCTGAAATGGAAAGGGCAGGACTGACCGTACCTTTACTGATTGGCGGAGCAACTACGTCCCGGACGCACACTGCCGTAAAAATTGCACCCAACTACTCCGGTACCGTTGTCTATGTTCCCGACGCTTCAAAGAGCGTACCCGTCGTCAGCAGCCTTCTCAATCCTGAAATGAAAGACGGCTTTATACGGGCTTTAAAAAAGGAATACGACGAAATCAGGGAGAATTACAAACGGTCGCGAGCAACTTCCAATCTTATGGCCTTAGAAGAAGCGCGCAAGAACAGAGTAACCACCGATTGGAGCAGTTACAGGCCCCGAGTACCCAAAACAACGGGCATTACAGTATTCAAAGACTATTCACCCGGCGAGCTGCGGAAGTACATCAACTGGACGGAATTCTTCGTTGCCTGGGAAATTAAAGGCAGGTATCCCGGTTTGTTCGAGGACCCCGTCAAAGGCCCGGAAGCAAAGATACTGTTTGATGATGCCCAATCGCTGCTTGATCAGATCATCGAAGGCAGGCTCATCACCGTCTCCGGTGTTTGCGGCATATACCCGGCAAACTCTACCGGGGATGACATAGAAGTATATGACCCTGTAACGAAATCCCCGACAGCTAAGTTTTACACTCTGCGCCAGCAGGCACGGTCCAACGGTCCGGACAACGGAAACAGATGCCTGGCAGACTTTGTTGCTCCTGCCGCCTCCGGTATTACCGATTACATCGGTGCATTTGCCGTTACTGCCGGCATCGGCTCCGACAGGCTGGTAAAACAATACGAAGACAACCACGACGATTACAAGGCCTTAATGGTAAAGATACTTGCAGACAGGCTCGCCGAAGCATTCGCCGAGAAGCTGCACGAGATTGTCCGGAGAGAACTGTGGGCCTATGAAACAGGAGAAAGCCTGCTGCCTGAAGACCTGTTGAAAGAAAAATACTCCGGCATCAGGCCTGCACCCGGCTATCCCGTTTTACCCGACCATTCGGAAAAAAGAACAATCTTCAGCCTCTTGCGCGTCGAAGACACTATTGCCGTCAACCTGACCGAAACCTTCATGATGACTCCCGCCGCATCTGTCTGTGGCCTTTATTTTGCACATCCACAGGCTGCCTGTTTCCCGGTAGGGAGGATTGGAAAAGACCAGGTACTCGATTACAAGCGGAGGAAGGGCATCAGTACCGATACTGCCGAAAAATGGCTGTCTCACATTCTTGCCTATTAATTGAACAGGAATTGGGACGATAATACTTTCGTTAAATATTGTTAAATAATAGATTGTAATTGCGTTATGAATATGATGAGTAATAAGAACAGAATATTTTTATTAATACTTGTCATTATCTGCTCTGTGTCGCTTTCACCTTGTACAGTAGCAAATGAAACCGCTGAGCAGTTGAACAAAAGAGGCAAAGAAAAACTTAGCAAAGAAAAGTATAATGAAGCAATTTCGTTTTTTACAAAAGCTCTGCAGCTCGACCCGCGCTTTTATTATGCCCTGTTTAACAGGGGGCTTGCGTACACTGCAATTGACCAGTATGACAAGGCAATAAGCGACTACAGCGAGGCAATAAGGATTAAACCGGACTACTTCGAGGCATACAACAACAGGGGCTACGTAAAAAGGGTTACCGGCAGGAATGAAGAAGCCATCGCCGATTTCAGGAAATGCACCGAGATTAATAAAGAGTATTACCTGGCATATTATAATATGGGTGGTTCCCTCAGGGAATTGAAGAAATATGATGAAGCCATTGAAAGCCAAACCAAGTGCATCGGGCTGAAACCCGATTACTATTCTGCTTACTTCGAAAGGGCCTTCTGCTTTCACAATTCCGGACTGAACGACCAGTCTTTGGAAGACTACACAAAAACAATCGGGCTGAATCCCGGCAATTATGCTGCCTACCTGAACAGGGGTGCCGTTTACAGGGACATGAAAATGGCAGACAAGGCAAAAGCCGACATAGACAAAAGTCTGGAACTCAATCCCAAATACGATATGGCCCATTACTACCTGGGATTGCTTTGTGAAGACCGGAACGACACCGACGGCGCCATTTCCGAATATACAAAAGCCCTGGACCTCGATCCGTCTAATAAAAAAGCTCTGTTCAACCGCGCTTTCCTGAAAAACGAAAACAATCGGTACCAGGATGCATACGACGATTACACCCGTTTGATTGCACTCGACCCGGCATATGCGACAGCCTATACAAACAGGGGATGGGCGCTCAGCAACATGGACAGGTTCGAGGAAGCAGTCAGCGATTTCAAAAAGGCAATCGAACTCGACAGCAGTTCCTATCTGGCCTATAATAATATGGCTGTAGCTTTAAGGGGAATGAAAGACTATGCAGGAGCAATAAAAGCCCTGGAGAAAGCTTTGCAGCTCAATCCGAAATACCAGTTGTCCTACTACAACCTGGGATTGAACTATAAAGACATGAACGAATATAATAAATCCATCAGTTACTTCATTAAATCGAACAACCTGAATCCTAAGCATATGCTTACATGCTTTTACATGGCTTTCGTTTTCGACCTGGCACAAGACTACGACAACGCAATCTTCTGGTACACAAAAGCCATTGAACTGGACGCTACTTACAGCTATTCATTCAACAACAGGGCGCTGTCAAAATACAAGTCAGAAAAGTATGAAGATGCCATTGCCGATTATCAAAAGGCTCTCGAACTGAAGCCCGGAAATATTGAAGCAATTGCGGACATCGGCAATTGCTACAGGAAAATGGAGAAGTATGAACAAGCCCTTGCATACTACGACAAAGCTCTGAGAGCAGACCCAAAATATGCTTATGCATACTATATGAAAGGTTTTACATGGTATGTCCGCGAAGAATATGAAAAAGCAATAGAGTATTACAACAAAGCCCTGGCTGTGAAAAGCGATTACACCGAAGTACTCTTCGACCTTTCAAAGGCGAAAGAAGGGTTGGGAGACTATGCCGGCGCCATCGCCGACCTTACTAAACTGCTTGAGATTACTCCCGACGACTATGATGCAATGACACGCAGGGGAAGCCTGAAACATTATACTGACGACAAAGCCGGGGCGCTGATGGATTACAACAGGGCGATTGAGATCAATCCTAATTATGGTGAGCCCTATTACAAACGGGGACATATCAAACATGAAAGCGGCGATGTAGCAGGTGCATGTGCAGACTGGAAAAAAGCAAGCGAACTGGGGAATACTGCTGCATATAAATTTATTAAGGAATATTGCGAGTAATTGTGGACAAGAAAAAGACTAAGCCGGTAAATATCTCAAATAAAAAGGTTTTACGTATTATTCTGCTGTCGTTGGGGTGCCTTTTCTCAGGAATTGGCTTTGTGGGACTGTTTGTCCCGCTGCTGCCGACAACGCCTTTCCTGCTTCTTTCGGCGGCGTGTTTTGTACGCAGTTCCGAAAAGCTCTACAGCAAATTACTAGGCAACAAGCTGCTCGGTGTTTATATCAAAAGTTATCTTGAAAACAGGGGGATACCACTTAAGGTCAAATTATCTGCAATTACACTCCTGTGGACAGGAATTACTCTTTCGGCAATTTTTGCTACTGAATCGCTTGTGGTAAGAATTATTTTGTTTATAATTGCAATTAGCGTTACGATACATATTGTAAAATTGAAAACTGAGAATAAATTATTGGAGGATTGATATGTTGAAATATACTACTGTAATACTGATGATGCTGGCGCTGATCACAATCGACTGCGACAGTAAAAAAATCAAGAGCAATGTAAAGCCCGAAAAGCCGAATACCGTAAACGTGAATGCCGGCGAGGTATTTACTATTAAAATTAAAGCCAACCACACCACCGGATACGAATGGATGGTTGCCGGTCGCTATGATTCTACCGTCGTCAGCTTTATCGATAAAGACTATGTTTCAGACAGCGCACCCGAAGGCATGACCGGGGTCGGCGGCAACGAAATCTGGAAATTCAAAGCCCTGAAAAAGGGAAAGGTAACTTTGAAATTCAAAGAAGTGAGGCCCTGGGAAGCAAACGAGCGCAATCCATTTACAAAAATATATAAGATTACGGTAAAATAGCCATGAAATGGTTGCAGTCATTTGTTCCGGTTTTGCTGCTGCTTATATTAATGGCTGCCTGTTCTTCCTGCCCGAAAAAGGGCAGCACGGCAAGATACATAAAAGCCGACACCACCACCGTTGCAGCCAATGTGGGAGACACTGTCGCCATATCCCTCGATTACCCGCCGTTCTCAAGAATCCAATGGGAACTGCTGGAGTATGACGAAAAAAGCCTTGAGATGATCGGCTATAAAAGTGCTGAACGGATTGAAAACAGCGAACTGTTCAGGGACACCCGGCATTTTCAGTGTTTAAAACCAGGCAGTACCACGGTCAAATTCGTTTACAGGAGCTCTGGCGGAAGGGCGGGAACAGTAATTGACAGCAGGGATTATACTATTGTTATAAAGTAATATCTTATCGGCTATTAATACATACTGTAGCTTCGTTTTTCGTATTTCAGGTCCTGCAACTGAGGCGATTTGATGCCGAAGCGGAGATAGAATCCTTTATTGTAGCCAATCGGGTTCCATTCGAGGTTAAACTGCCAGCAGTGCAAATCCTTGGATAGATTGAATACATTATCGGTAAGGGTTTTACTAATAAAATCATAGCACAAACGACCGGATAAAGCCCAGGTCTCCGTAATGTTCATAGTCAGGTTGGCAGAACAGTTGAGGGACCGCGCAATGCTCCTGGACGATGCATATTCTGAAATCGGGTCGCTGTAAGAATAATTAAGGTTGAAGCCGATGGACAGCGGAAGTGAAATAGCATTGTAACCCGGGGTATTCTCTCCGAAGATGTCCGCATCTGTAGCTTTGTAAGCCATTTTCTGTGCAAACCGCTCCCCCAGGCCGGAGCTGTCTCTGGCAGCAGCGCTGTTTGTGTCTTTGTCGGGAACGGTTTGAGTACCGATCTTCAGCCTGTCGAATGAAAAATTGGCAGACAGAGTCAGGCCGAATGAAGTAAGCCTGAGCAGGCCCTTGCCTTCACCGGCATAGAACCTGTCTGTTAAGCTGTACAGGTTCTTTTTCGACAAAGTGTCATACGCCATGTCGAAATCATAGAGCGAAAAACCGGCTGACGTATTGAAACTGAAGACACTGATGTCCGGTGTCCTGAAGCCCATGCTGATGTCGCTGAATTTATTCCTGTCCTTTTTGAAATCGTAATTGCCGTTCATGGTCCAGGTCAGCAGTTCAATATTCTTTTCCGCGGTGTCGGCGTCATTGATCTTAGCGTCGAATTTATTGACAATACTGTAGTTGACGGTTTGCTGTTCTCTGGAAGAAGAGATGCCGCCGCCGTCTTTTTCAAACCTGGAGTAAACAATCTTATTTCCTGCACTGTCAATATAGCTGCCTTTCAGTTCTTTGATGCCCGACAGGTCAGGAGTGAAATTGTATGACAGTGTAGGCTGGAAAGTGTGCCTTAAAGCGTTAAGCCCAAAAAGCCGCGGTTTGACGATGCCGAAAAGCTTTGTCGAGAGGGATACGCCGTAATTATATGTATAGTCTGTGTAGAAGCCCGATTCCTCGTATGTTTTCACTACATTGGTAACAGTGTCGCATGTTTTGGTTACTCTGCGGAAGTAGTTGTTAGCGCTGAAGCTGATTCTGGGCTGTATCGTAAAGTAGCCGAGTTTCGGTGCAATCGACAAACTTGGCCTGTGCTGGATATATTTCACGGGTGTTACAACGGTATCCGTCCAATTAAAAGTTGAGTCTTCACTTATTTGGGTTGTTCTTTCATTGATGGACTTCGCTTCGCTCCACTGGCCGTTGACACTGTAGCTGAAATTCATGTCCCTGATCCAGTCCGGAACGCTTTGAGGAGAAAGTAGTTTGTTCAGCGGCTTGAACTGCGGAAGTGAGTAGGACACGGCCGAATTCTGTGAATAGGTACTTGTGATGATGTTCTGGCTTCTGCCATAGGACAGAGAGAAGTTGGAACCGTTCTGGAAAGAGTGTGAATAGGAAGCGTTTGAACGCATCTCCTGTGTTTGCGTTTGTCTTAGGTTAATGGTAGTGTTTTTGAAGAAATTACTGGTGGCATAGTTCAGATTAGCAGTAATGCTGCTGTAAGGTGAGAGCTTCTGGTTATGTTCGACCTGTACCAGGATGTTCTTATCGAAACTATTGTTGGGATTGGTCCGGGTTTCGCCATACTGCAATTCCATCGACCCATTCAACACATCTTTCAGCGCCCAGTTCCATCCGTTCTTAATAGTATAGCCGCCTTTTGTGAAAAGGTCAACTGTAATTTTCGTATCGAAGTAGTCGCTAAGGGCAAAGTAATAGCCCAGGTCCTTAAGATTGACACCACGCGTCTGTGTAAAATAGAAAGAGGGGATTATTACCCCGGACCTTCTTCCGGATTCGGTAGGGAAGAAGAGGCCCACCGGAACAATCAGCAGAGGCATATCTTCGACGTAGAATATTAAAGGGTCGAGGAAGATTTTGTCCTTATTAATGAATTTCATCTTTGGCGAACCGAAATAATAATGGGAGTGGGGGCTGTCACAGTCAGTGTATTTGCCGTTCTGGATGAAAATGGTGTTAGGGGAGACCCTCTTAATTTTTTCCCCGTAATAGAAGCCTTCCTGCATTGCAGTCTCACCCTGGCTGATGGCTCCCTGTTTAGTCTTGAAATTGTACTTTATCCGCTCGCCAACGTAGGCCTCGCCGTTGTCGTCAAACTTCGGATAGCCGATGACATTGCCGGAGCTGTCCCGGAAGCCGGAAGCCTCGAGAAGCGATTCCTTCGAATAAAGGTCTATTATCTCCGCTTCGAGTTTCTGGGATTTCTGGTCAAGTTTCGCATCGCCGCGCAGATGCATCCTACGGCTTCTGAAGTCGAAAACGACCGAGTCTTTGGCCGAATAGACTACCACCGAATCCATGCCCGATTTACCTTCCCTCAGGCTGTCCTTGTCGAACACAAGAGTACTGACAGTATCCTTAGCGGCAGGCGGCCTGGAAACGGTGTTCACGGCGCTGTCGGGCAGAGGTGCTACAGGAGTGGTTTTAAAGGACTTCTTAGAAGCGTCTTTTTCAGGTATGGTACTTTTTTGTCCCTGTGCAAATACAGTCTGGAAGGCAGTAAATACCATCAAAACAAGGATAATATATTTGTAGCTTTTGGCCATGTCTATGTGTATCAAAAGGTCCTTTTCTTTGTGTCTGACGGAAGGGTAATGCCAAAAGGCTGTTCATATTTTTCGTCGATTGAGTAATTGTCTATGTCGAATGTTACAGCTACTTCACGGATTGGGAAGGAAAGGACTATTTTTTTGGCCAGGCTGTAGGCGCCGACAGTTTCATAGTCCGAATAGTGAGCCGTCATCACCATTGTACCGTTGGGCAGTTTCCGCTGATACTGAATAATTGTGCCTTTGTTGTTGACAAGTACAAACTCGACATATTCGCTTGCCTTGATATATTTGTACAGAACGCCGTCATTCCTTTTCTCCACGAATTCATACAAAGAATCGTAACCCGGAGGCTGGCAGCGGAACATCCTCACCATGTCGTCGAAATCCAGTTCGATATTGAAAGCAGCTTTCAGGTTGCCGGCGCTTGGCACACCTTCGTATGCGGCAGTGTTAAAAACATCGTAATAGAGGAAGTAATCTTTCCTGGCGTACAGTTTTCCCACAGCAATCTGCATGGGGCCTGTAAGAGAAAGAGAGATTGAGTCGGTACCGGCAATATATGCTTTAAACCCTCCGGGTAAATTGCTTTCTTTTTGTTTCAGTGTAACTTTACCCCGTGCCGTAAGGTTCCCTATCCGGCTATTAGCGCTTTGGAACCTTTCTTTCTGCACTTTTTCCGCTTCGCCGGAAGCAGGAGGGGGGGTACTGCCCGTCTGCTTGACAGATGAACAGGCTGCCGAAAATAATACAATACACAAAACACAGACAATTTTATTCATATATTGATATACTCTAATGTTCAACACATTTCACGAGTCGTAAAATTAACAAAATTATTTCATATTGCTTTACGATAATATCAAATATATTTCAACGTTAATTCTCCAATATATTATTAATTTTGAAATATTAATTAATGTAAGATTGAAATAAATGGTTTACGTTACAAAAAGAATTGAGTTCTCGGCAGCCCACAGGCTCCATAACCCTGCATTTTCGGAAGAAGAGAACCTTCGGATATATGACAAATGCAACAATCTCCACGGCCACGGGCACAACTACGTGCTGGAGGTAACGGTTGCAGGCGAACCCGACCCCGACACAGGCTATGTCATCGACCTGAAAAAACTCAAGGCGATTCTCATCGAGGAATTGATAAGCCAGGTTGACCATAAACATTTCAACTTCGACGTTGGCTTCATGACCGGAACCATTCCGACGGTTGAGAACATTATTGCTGCCTTCTGGCGGGTTCTCGAGAATAAGATACCTAACGGCAGGCTGTACAAATTGAAACTCTGGGAGACTGAGA
This sequence comes from uncultured Hyphomicrobiales bacterium, assembly GCA_964634885.1. Lineage (GTDB taxonomy): Bacteria > Bacteroidota > Ignavibacteria > Kapaibacteriales > UBA2268 > DAINRZ01. The sequence continues at coordinate 210,162 of CAZWLN010000001.1, forward strand.
ATTCTTACGCCGAATACTTCGGTTAATTGATTAATAATACAAAGATTTAGAATATATTATATTATAGTATTTATTATAAGGAAATAGTAAGTAATGGAAAATAAAGATGATAAGACAACGGAAGAAGAAGTCTTCTTTGATTTGGATGAAGATGAATTCGATGAACAGATAGGCTATGAAATCAAATCTTCCTATCCGAAGAACAACGCCGAAGGGCTTAAACTCTTCGACGCCAACGGCAATGTGCCGCTTACAAAAGATGAACGAAAAAAGATGATCAAGAAACTCGACAAGAAATTTGTCGAGATAATGGATATATTGCGTATCTCTTTGAATGACCCCAACAGTACGCTAACGCCGCACCGAATAGCAAAAATGTTCGTTAACGAACTATTTGCCGGAAGGTTCGAGCCTGCTCCCAAAGTTACAGTTTTCCCGAACAGAAAGAAAGTTGACAACCTGATCATCAGCAAAGGCATCGAAATCATGTCTGTGTGTTCCCACCACTGGCAACCGATTTCAGGAGAGTGCGCCATATCCTACATTCCCGGCGATTTCGTCATCGGCCTGTCCAAGTTGACCAGGATCGTCAACTGGTTTGCACGGCGGGGACAGATACAGGAAGAACTGGGTGAACAAATTGCCGATTACCTCGAGAACCTGCTCCACCCGAAAGCCCTCGGCGTCGTCATCAAAGCAAGGCATTACTGCATGATTGCCCGTGGTGTGCGCGGTTCCGAGGACAAATCCTTCATGATCACTTCGGTAATGAGAGGTTACCTGCAAACCGACTCGAAACTAAGGAATGAATTCCTGAAACTGCTCGAAGGGTAAATCCATCAAGGCAAAAACAACATATCCTGATTACAGCCTCGAAGAAGAGTATGCACCCAACGGAGCTTCAATTGCCGGAATCGACGAAGCAGGTCGCGGCCCGCTGGCAGGTCCGGTTGTCGCTTCGGCTGTCGTCCTTCCAAGGGGATTGGCAATCGGGGGGTTGAACGATTCGAAAAAACTGTCGGCCAAAAAACGGGACTATCTCTTCGAAGTAATACGTGAAAAAGCACTCGATTATGCTGTTGGAATTGTCAGCCATGAAGAAATCGACAGGATAAACATACTCCAGGCTACGATGAAAGCCGCCCATGAAGCAGTTGAATCCTTAGAAGTCAAACCATGCCACCTTCTCATCGACGGCAACTATTCCAATTTCAGGGATATTCCGGTTACGACTGTCGTCAAGGGTGATTCCAGGAGCTGTTCAATCGCTGCTGCTTCCATCATAGCAAAGGTTACCAGGGACAGGTATATGGAAGGAGAAGCCCACGATGAATTTCCCGGATACCATTTCAACATCCATAAAGGATACGCTACGAAAGATCATATTTTGATGATAAGGAAATACGGGCCCTGCCGTATTCACAGGCAAACATTCCTGACAAGGATTGTCCCGGGGCAGCCGTCCTTGTTCTGAACACTACTTAGAGTGCTTCTTCATCAGTTCGTTAGCTGTTTTGTTCATCTCGAGGATATAATGCTGGACGTTAGGGTCTGACCTGTAAGTATTAATCAGGGTAAGAGCCTCTTTATAGCTGCTGAAACCCGATTCGACGAAAATCTGCTCGTTAATCCTGTCATAGCCTGCCTGGTCATTATTATTCTTTTTCAGTTCCCCGAACACCAGTTCCTCAAACCTGGAGGATTGCATGAGGCCGAGCGCTTTCTCCAGTTTAACAAGCAGGTCCTGTTTTATCTTTTTCTGTTGATCGGTTAAAATTGAATCTGAGATGTAGGGGGTAAGAGTACGGTCGAAAGCGTCCTGGATTTCCTGGGCAATCTTCCTGACGTCTTTATTCTTTTCATAGAAGTTTTCGTTTGTAAGATAGTTGATGCGGTTGGCAAACCCATATTTCCTGACTATAGCTGAAATATGGTTTTCAAGGAAAGCCGTAATCTGGTTTTGAATTTTAACTTCCTTTTTCAACTCTTTAAGAATTGTTTCGGAGCCGGCCCATTTCAACAATTCCTTTGAAGCTGCAAGGTAATCTGAAACAGGAAGTATCTTACTTTCAGGGCTGATGGTGTCGGCCGGGGAGACAGCGTTTGCACTTACAACGGCACTATCTGTCTTAAGGCTGTCCACAGTACCCGAACTGTTTTCATTGCCAGGCAATCTCTCCTTTTCGTCCGAGCAAGACACAAAAGACAGCAATGTGAAAGATAATAGCAAAAAGCATGATAAGCGCCGGATTACAATCATATTCATGTTACCTCTGATTAATTCTGTCAATACCTATATTACAAAGCTATTTATTTTTACCGGATTTTTCTTTATTAATTTTTCTGATCCTGTCGTTAGTCACAGATCTGAGCGAGTCCGACATCAATTTCAGGAAACCATCGTCGGCAAGCCTGCCGCAATAGAGTTCGAATTCCTCACATGATGAATAGCCGTTTGCTCTCAGAATGGAAGCCAGCCTGTTGTCTAAGTTCGAGTAATCCTTCGAGCCTGCCGAAGCGGAGTACATGGACGAGAACTCATCGGTACCAGCCCAGTCGATCATCTCTTCGAGCGTCTTCAGCAATCTCAGTGAGTCATTATTGACGACATTCCTGTCCTGTTGCAGAAACTTTTTACTGTTTTCAGAAACTCCGGAAATGCTGCGGGTAACCTCGACAACCCTTGAACCGGCAATATGGCCTTCTTTCCCGGAACAGGACAACAGCAGGAAGGCAATTATTATGTAAACAGCAATACTTTTCATCTTTAGCGCAATTATATAAAAAAAAAGGCTGTACACAGAATGCACAGCCTTCAAACTAAAGGTTTGAATTATTTAGCTTTTTTCTCGCCTTTTTTGGGTTCTTCTTTTTTGGGTTCTTCGCCTTTTTTGGGTTCTTCAGCAGGCTGAGTCATTTTTTTCTTTTCTTCAGCAATTTTCTTTTTCAGTTCTTTGGGAAGAATCTTTGCAATGTCAGCTTCTTCATAGACTGAGAAGATGATGGTAGCAGTTTCTTTTGTGATTTTCTCATTCAAAGCAACGATTTCGGGATCTCCGCCGAGTGACTGTGCGGCTGCACCGAATTCTTCCATTGAATTGAAGCCGTTAGCTTTCATGATTTCAGCGCTTTTAGCTTCAAAACCGGGTTTCATCATTTCGTTCATTTTTGCTTCAAATGCTGCATAGTCTTTTGCAACTGCGGGGTCTTTTACAACTTCTTTGACAGCGTTTCTGACGATATTCTTGAAATCTTCAGAATTCTGGAAAGCGCCCATATCATTGAGAATCTTCATGAAACCTTCTTTTGTTAAAGCTGGTTTCTGATCCTGAACTTTTGCTGAATCAACAGCGGGTGTCTGAGGTTTTTCTTCAGTTTTTTTGCCACAGCTTGTAACGCCGATTGCTAAAGGAACAATTAAAAGCAAAGCAAAGAGTTTGAAAAATTTCATAACATAACTCCTAAAAATTAGTTAAAAAAGTTTGTTTAATAAAAACAGAAAACTTATTATCAATGGTAACAAGGAAATATCCTTATTGTTCAACATTTCAACCACTATTCAAAAAACAAAGGTCAAAATTAATCAATATTTCAATAAAAACAATAGTTTTTTTTCAATATTTCGATAATATTAAAATTAAACTATTTCTTAGATTATCATTAAAATCTTAAATTTGCTTTTTTATGATGAAGTATTGACAAACATTTTATTGATGGAGGACAGGGTGAATATTTATTTCGAGAATATCAGGGTAATCAATCCTATTAATAATGTAAACGGAATTTACAACTTGTGGCTTAAGGACGGCCTCGTCATGGCAATGTCCCAAAACACCGTTCCCGTTGACAAAGATACGGAAATTGTCGATGGTTCTGCACTGGTTTGTTCTCCGGGATTCTTTGATATGCACGTTCACCTGAGAGAACCGGGCTTCGAATATAAAGAGGATATTGCGACCGGAACGATGGCAGCTGCTAACGGCGGATTCACAGGCGTATGCTGTATGCCGAACACCGACCCCACGACCGACAACATCACTGTTGTTGAGTATATACACCAGAAAGCTAAGAATAACCTGGTTGACCTGATAATTTCCGGGTCTATTACCCAAAAAAGAGAAGGCAAGCTGCTTTCGCCGATGATCGAACTTAATAACCACGATGTGCCGATGTTTACCGACGACGGCGCCTGTGTGATGGATTCGGAAGTAATGCGCCGGGCTTTCGACTACGCAGCTTCGCGCGACCTTTTGATTGCACAACATTGCGAAGACCATGCCCTTACCGAAGACTTCGCAGGCAACGAAGGCAAAGTGTCAACCAAACTCGGACTGAAAGGATACCCGTCAATCGCCGAAGAGATCATCATTGCCCGCGACCTGGCTCTTTCCGAATACTGCGGCAACAGGCGCTACCATGTGTCTCACATCAGCTCCAAAGGCTCGGTAAGGCTTGTACGCGACGCTAAGAAAAGAGGCCTCAGGGTCAGTTGTGAAGTTACTCCGCACCATCTGCTGTTAACAGACGAACTGTTGTTCGAATACAACACCAATAACAAAATGAATCCTCCGCTCAGGACGAAAGACGACATAGATGCCCTCATCGAAGGCCTAGCCGACGGAACAATCGACTGCATTGCCACGGACCACGCACCTCATTCTCTCCATGAAAAAGACGTCGAATATGAGATTGCTCCTAATGGCGTTGTCGGATTGGAAACCGCCGTCGGCATTTCTATGCATTGCCTTGTTCACAAAGGATTCATTTCTGTGGAACAACTGATTGAAAAGATGTCCGTTAACCCCCGAAAGATTCTTGGATTGCCCCAAATCAAAATCGAAAAAGGTGAAAAAGCTAACCTTACGATTATTGCACCTGACGAAGAATGGATTATTAATAAGGAAATGTTTAAGTCCAAATCAAAGAATACTCCGTTTGAAGGTATGAAAATTAAAGGTAAGCCAAAATATGCCGTTAATAACAATAAGGTTGTAGTTTGTAGTTTATAAGCAGGAGCTTACTCATGGGTAAAGGAAAAGATATTGTACCGGCTAATAAACAGTCTGTGGACAAAGCTTCGAAAGCCGAACTGGAAAACGATCAGCTTTACCGAAAACTGAAAGCAAAAGAAATCATTAACAGAGTCAAAGAAAGAATTGAAAAAGAAGATCCTGCTGTTGTAAGATCCATTAAGACTTTGCTTAGTGATGACTATAAAAAAGACCAGAAAAGCAAGAAAAAGTAATGTAATATAATATACATTATGTAAACTAACTTTTTTGTTTACTATTCCCTATGGTTTACGTTCTTTGAGTTTTTTGACGTTCTTTAAGGTTTTGCTGTTAAAAGCAAAATTCTTCGACGTCATGGAATCCTTATGTAAACTAACTTTTTTGTTTACTATTCCCTATGGTTTACGTTCTTTGAGTTTTTTGACGTTCTTTAAGGTTTTGCTGTTAAAAGCAAAATTCTTCGACGTCATGGAATCCTTATATAAACTAACTTTTTTGTTTACTATTCCCTATGGTTTACGTTCTTTGAGTTTTTTATACACAATTGTAACAATCATAAATATTAAATGCTTATAGAATACAATTGTCGAACGTTCACATAAATATATGTTATTATTAGGATATTGTCTGTAAAAAAAATAATTTTGTAATCGAATGATGTTTAATTATAAATAAAGTAAGTGAGCTATATGAAGAAACTATTGAATGAAAAGAACATTATTTTAACAATAATTGTTGTGTTGGCCGTATTGTCCAGGTTGATTGACCATCCTTCAAATTTTACGCCTGTGTTTGCACTGGCTCTTTTCAGCGCCGTATGTTTTGCCAATGAGAAACTGGCCCTGTTCATTCCCTTCAGCGTCATGTTCATCAGCGACCTGTTCATCGGATTGTCTTCGCTGAACATCGTTGTCTATTTTACATTCGGCATTTCTTACATCATCGGATACTTCTTCCTGAAGAAGAATCCCGGCATTGTAAGAATAATCATGGCTTCCGTTGCCGTATCCACAATATTCTTTATCGTATCGAACTTTTACGTATGGGCTCTCGATCCGTTCTCACTTTATGAAAAAACCTATACGGGTTTCATCCAGTGCTACACGATGGCTCTGCCCTTTTTCAGGAATTCCCTGCTTGGCGATTTATTCTATAGCGGCGTTCTCTTTGGCGCCTATGCCCTCGCTGAGAAGTTCTACTTCTCTAAGAAAGAAGCCCGCGAGACTGTGTAAGAATTTTTGAATACTATTGATAAAAAAATACCCGGCACTTGAGGCCGGGTATTTTTTTTTATTTCTTCTTTTTGAAGAGGCCAAAACCTTTTCGCAGGAATTGCATCATCGAATAGACTTTTTTTACCGGCTTATAATAATTAGTATAGGCATTGTTGATGAACTTTGCTGCCGGAGAATAATCGGCAGTAAACCTCTCGATGCTGTAGTCAATCTTCCTGAGGGTGGCAATGAACTCTAAGCAGGACAGGTTCACGATGTTAGCCGTGTGGTTGACAGCAGGTTTCAGTTCGTCGAGCCTGCTTGTTTTATCATTGATAGTAATAAGAGTAACACTTGCATTTTTAAGCACATCGTTGACATTGGTTGTCATCGTTCTCAACTCGACGAGGTAATTGGTTGAAGTAATAAGGGCTTTACCGACGGAATCGAATGATTCGTCAACCCTGTCCCTCATGTGAGAAACCTCATTGTCAATATTCTTCAGGGTGCCTTTGGCCAGTTCAGCAGTCCTGTCGAGGTGGGCAGCGCCTTTTCGGGTGAGTTTCACAAGCGAAGCGAGAGCTGTAATCACCATTATATTCAATACAATGAACACTGCAAGTCCGAGAATAATTAATAGTTCCATAGCTCTTCTACCCTGCAATTTCTTTTTTAAGGTCGCTGACACTGCGCAAGAGGCCTTCTCTCAGGTTGGCAATCTCTGATTTCAACTGGTTGCGTTCTTCCTCAGATTTGCTGTTGTCCCCTTCGATCTCAAGTTCAGCCTGTCTGAGCAGTTCCTCTGTCTGTTGGTAAGTATTGTTAAGCAGTCCTTCGCTGTCCTCGAAAGAAATATTCCTGCCATATCTCACAAAATCGGGATTGTCGGGTTCTGTTACCATGAAATCATCAGAAGCCCTGGGACTGGAACTGAATTTTTCGCTGGGAATATAATCTGAAGAGTCACTGTCGTTGTAGGTCCAAGGGCCGTGAACCTGTTCATCGACATCTTTGGTATAGATCGGGATGTCGTTCAGCTTTCGCTTGATGTAATGGTATCCCTTGTGTCCGGAAAAGTAATTGGTAAAGGTAGTAACGGCTTTGTAAGCAGCCGAGAAGTACGTTGAAATCGTTCCGTAGGGCTGCCTGATCTTCTGTTCGACAAAAGTGAGGGCGTCGATGAAAGGTTTGAAAGACTGAATGATGTGAATGGATTCCTTTCCGATGATGTCTGTGGTTTGGTTCAGTTGAAGAGCGAGATGGTTGAAATTGCCGACCGTTTCGTCAATTTTAACCTTGAGGTCGCTGACTTCCCCGCTGTTGCGTGTAAGGGAATCGGCCAGCCTGTCAACATTATCCAGAGTGATTACAAGCCTGTCTTTCAGGTCTGAGATGTCGATGACGGTATCATAGACCGCCTTGACTGTCTGGTCCACACTCTGGAGTGTGGTTGACAAACCGCTGTTCAGGTGAAGGACATCGCCTTCCAGCTTTTGCATTGTGTTAGTAAGGTCGCCTTTGAATTTATCGACAGTTTTAAGCGAGTCCCTGATAATTGTAAGAACGGACCTGAAAGCCGACATCATGAATACCGAACAGATTATGAAGGTAACCAGCGCAACGATAGCAACTATTTTAATTATATCTATAAGTTCCATATTTCCTCAATGGATAATTCAAATAAATTAGGTACCCCGTTGAAAATAAAGGGTAATAGCGGAGCCGGCCCAAAACCGGCTCCTGGAAACTTAAGGGCTATGATTCTTCCCCGGTTGACTTCAATTCGTCGCGAAAAGCGTCAGCGCTGGCTTTGGCAGCGTCCCTGAGGTTTTCGATTTTCGACTGCACAGTGTCTTTGGCAGCAGAAGCTTTAGTTTTGGCATCTTTCAATACACGTTCGGCGTTTGTTAACAACTCGTCTGCCTGTTTCTTTGCAGAATTGATAATGCCCTGTGCGCGTTGCCTTCCTTCGTTCACCGTACTGGTGACGGTCCTGCCGATGTTTGCTTCCATATTGGAAAAATAGTCTGTTGCTTTGTCATAGATCTCGCCCGATTTGACGGCGATGTCCTGCCTCAGCTCCCTGCCGCTCTTCGGAGCCAGCAGCAATGCTGTCAATGCGCCGGCCAATCCACCAAACAATGTTCCGACAAATACGCCTTTTGCAAATTCTGAATTTTTACTCATAAAAACCTCCTATAATGTTACCAATTCTCAGGTAGTGTTACTGATTTATTTTGAGATTGTAAGATCATTTCGCACAATTCCCTGACGGCGCCGTTGCCTCCGGGCCTGGTGCAGACAATGTCTGCCTGGGCTATGACGCTTTGGGACGAATCCGAGGGGCATGCCCCTATGCCGCAAACCTGCATTGCATGGATGTCGTTCACGTCGTCGCCGATGAACGCAATTTCCTCCGGAGCAATAGAGAGCTTCGATGACAGTTCCATTACGGCTGCTTTCTTGTTCCGGCAGCCTAAGACGATGTGCTTTATTTTCAGCCTGGCGCCCCTTGCGGCGGCAATCTGCGACTCTTCGGTAGTAACGATTCCTGAGGCAATGCCGCCAAGGTGTAACAATTCGATGCCCATGCCGTCACGAATGGAAAACCTCTTAAGCTCTTCCCCATTACGGGAATAGTACACGCCGCTGTCCGTCAAAGTTCCGTCCACATCCATCAGCAGCAACTTTATCTTCCTCAGTTTTTCTTCCCTATGATTAGCGTCCATTATTTTCCAGATTTTAATTACATTTGTAATTTTAAAAAACTAATTTATGCAAAATACTAATAATAAATATTAATTCATAAACGTACTTTGATTTTAAATCTTTTAAAATTTTGGAGAATCTTGTCAGATGCAAAATTATATTAATATCAGCCTCTCGGTAAACAGTGAACTGACGGACACTGCCGTTGCCTTTCTTTCATTGTACAACACCGACGGCATCGAGGAAAGAGAAGGCCTCCTGGTTGTTTGTTTCAGGGAGGAGAACTGGAACGGGGAAACAAGGGATTCACTTGTGAACACCATGAAGATGGTCAGTCCAGACATCGCAATCGTCTCGGAAGAAAAAGTTGCGGAACAGAACTGGAACGAGATATGGGAGAAAGAGGTTCCGGTCATTGTGGTTACCGACACTGTCGGCATTGCTCCCTCAAGGAAGATTGACCAGTTGAACACAAAGATCAAAATTGAGATCAATCCGAAGATGTCCTTCGGTACGGGTACACATCCTTCTACAAGGTTGATGTGCAGAATGATGGAGCAACACATTGCCCCGGGAACGACATGGCTCGACGTGGGCTGCGGCACAGGTGTGCTCGCTGTCTTAGCCGTCAGGCTCGGCGCTGCCAAGGTCATTGCCTTCGACAATAACGAATGGGCAATTGAAAACTCCAAGGAGAATTTCAAGCTCAACGATGTGGAGACGGCCGTCGAATTGTACGACTGGGACATCGACGATGTCGAATTGCCACTGGCAGACGGCATACTGGCGAACATCAATCTCGACATCATCCTCAATTCGCTTCCGAAATTTACAAAGTCGCTCAGGAAAGGCTCCGGACTGCTGATAGTCTCCGGAATATTAGCCGAAAACGAAGAGGAAGTAATTGAAAAAGCCAAATCATACGCTTTGACTCATGTCGAAACGATGGACGATGAAGAATGGGTATCTATCACTTTCAGGGCTTAGACAGATGGGAAGATATGCTGCTATTGACATAGGTTCCAATACAATTCTGATGACCATTGCCGAACTCGGCACCAACGGGAAGATTGCTGTCCTGGAAGACAAACACGACATTGCAAGGCTGGGTGAAAGAGTGGACAGTACAGGCCTGATACAACCCGAAGCCCTCGAACGTGCCTCGAATATACTTAAATCTTACAGGGAAATCTGCCGCAGTCATAATGTCGAATCGATCAGGGCAGCCGCCACCAGCGCCATGAGAGACGCCCGGAACAGGGATGAAGCAGCCGCTGTCCTTTCCGATGCAATCGGGTTACCAATAGAAATTATTCCGGGTAAGAGCGAAGCGGCACTAAGCTATCTCGGCTCTGTCAATTACAAGGACATGACGTTCCCCGATACCGGTTACAGCAGCGACAAACGTACTCTTGTCACAGACATCGGAGGCGGAAGTACAGAACTGATAACAGGCAGGGGCCTTGACTTTGAGTCGTCAACGAGCATCAATGTCGGATGTGTACGTATCACCGAGAAATTCTTCGGCAGCCACCCTCCTGCTTCGCATGAGCTGAAGAACGCGAAGGGTTTTATCACCGATGAGTACCGCCGGTCCGGTTTCAAAGCCGGAACTATTGACCGGTGTATCGCAGTTGCTGGTACAGCAACGACAATTGCAGCACTTAACATGAAAGTACTGGAATTCGATTACAACCAGATTAACGGCTATGTCCTCACACCTGAAAAGCTCGATGAGGTAATGGAACTGCTGCTGTCCCATTCTGTCCCGGAAATCGTGAAAGAATACGGCGTTCACCCAAAAAGAGCAGACGTCATTACCTCCGGCACAGTAATCCTTAAAGCACTGATGGACGAGATTCAACTCGAAGAGGTATCCGTCAGCGTCCAGGGTTTACGATACGGACTGCTATTTGATTTGATAAAGAATAATAGTAAGTAATTATAACAAATAATATTAACAGGATTGACATGAGAAAAATTCATTTAACCGGCCTATTACTGGTTTTAGCATTAACACTCGGCATGATCGCCTGCAACAGCAGCGACAATGCCGGATCAAAAAGCGATTTACTCAACCTTAAGGTTGACTCGAAGAACATCAGGGATATCGTCAATCGGCTGAGAACCGATACCCTTGTCAGTTTCTTCGACGTGAACAACTTCCACTACGGCCTTCTCAATCTTGGCGACTCGGTGATCGGCAAGTCGGTCAAGGAGATCATGGCATACGGTGAGAAGTCAATGAAAGAAGAAAGGCTCAAGGAACTGGACAATATTGCCGGCGCCCTGATAATGAAATCCGCAATCGACATCAGCATTACAAACTTTGAAGAGATTAAAGACAGTAACATGTACAGGGTCTATGTTGAATTTGCCAACAAATCAGACTCACCTATTAAAACAAACAGCGGTAAACTGAGATTCCTCAGCCAGGACGGGCGCTATTTTATGATACCGGTAGAGAATATGCCGTTGAACATCGGCCCGAACCAGAAAACATCGAGTTACTTCGACCTGAAAGACTCCCTTAAACTCAGGGTTGACATTTTAAGCAACGGCAATTACAAGAACCTCAAAAGCATCGACTGGCTCAATACAAAGATGGAATTTGCAGATGGGCGCCAGATTTCGGTCTTACAGAATACTGCTAATACCCCAGGCAATTAAACCCAGGCCGGCGACAGCAAAGACGACAGCCAGTACCAGAAGGATTGTCGAGGTGTTTTCCTTTTGTTTGATGGCTTCTTCCTCAGATTTACGTGAAATTATGAATGGTTTGTTCCTGTCCTGAGGTTTCCTGATGATGGGGCTGCCGTTGTTGTCCTGCATTTCACCGATGACGTAGAGGTTGCTGCCGGCAGGCAGGATGCTTTCCACAATGTTATAGCCGGTTACCCTTCTCTGTGGATGGGTATTGATGTTCAAAGTGAAATTGCCGAACTGGAGAAAGCCTACACCGCCTGAGTGCGGTTCATACTTTTCGGTTGTTTTAACCATGTCGATGTCGGCCCCTTCAGGGTCAATCATCACCTCACCCGTATCATCGGCGAGCATGAAATAATTGAACCGGGAATTGGAAGCAACGACATTCGAACCTTTCCTGATGTTTCTGGCAATCCTTCCTTCATCATCCCGGGTTTCATAATCTTCTTCATAGTTCTCAGTAATCGAGAAATTATAGCCTATGCATTCTGTTTTTGTTATTTCTGCCAGCAAAGGAGTAACCATCCTGCCTGCACCTTTCAGCTCGGCAAGCTGTTTGACAGCGTCGCCGCCGACTTCGTCAACCAGTTTTTTGTGTAGTTCGGAGAGTTCGGCTGCTTTTGAAGTCTTAAGATACTTCATTTCCATTACCTGGTTCCTGGCCTTGTTCCGAAAGATCAGAACAACAATGGAGGCAATTATCGAGACGGCTCCGAAAATGATAAACAGCATTGTAACCTCAGAATAAATGAAACATACACCAAGAACAACAGTAATTCACAAATATTAACTTATAGAAATTTTGTCAATAATAAAAACAGTATTCATTTCACTGGTATATTGCTTTTCGAATTATGCTTTCCTGTTCTTCGAGGTGCTTTTTATATGAACCGGTAGAAGTTGCAGCGCTTTCTTCCCTGCCAATGTATTCCAATTTCTTAGCTCCGGGTAATAACAGGTTCTGCCGGAACATGAAATTCCAGGCTCCCATATTGCACGGCTCTTCCTGTACCCAGTAATACTCCTGCGCATCGGCGTACTTTTCAAGGATGGTGCCCAGCAATGTGATGTTTAAGGGATAAAGCTGTTCGATCCTGACGAGGGCAACATCTTTCCTGCCTGACTTCTCCAACTCCTGCAGCAGTTCATAGTATATCTTACCGGAGCAAAGCAGGACCCTGCCTGTCCCGGAAGACCCGAACGTACCTTCGAAACCGGCAATCTCCCTGAAATGGCCCCGTGTAAATTCTGTCATGGGCGAGACAGCCAGTGGATTCCTGAGCATACTCTTGGGGGTAAAGAGAATCAGTGGCTTCTTTTCTTTCATCATGGCCTGCCTGCGAAGGACGTGGAAATACTGCGCGGGAGTTGACAAATTGCAGACAATCATGTTGTTGCCTGCACACAACTGCAAGAATCGCTCAAGCCGGGCACTGGAATGCTCGGGGCCCTGCCCGTCGTAACTGTGCGGAAGCAGCACAACGATCCCGGAGGCCTGTCCCCATTTCGATTCTCCACATGCAAGGAACTGGTCGAAGATTGGCTGGGCCATATTGGCAAAGTCTCCGAACTGTGCTTCCCAGAGCGTGAGGCTGTCCTTTGCAACGACACTGTAGCCGTACTCGAAACCAAGTACTGCAAGCTCCGACAAAGGACTGTCCCATATCCTCAGCTTAGCCTGTTTTTCGCCTATGTGGTTGAGAGGATTGTATTCCTCTTCGGTGTTCACGTCATAAATCACAGCATGGCGCTGGCTGAATGTCCCCCTTCGCGAATCCTCGCCGGAAAACCGTATCTCCCTGCCTTCCAGAAGAATGGTACTGAAGGCAAGCGCTTCGGCCATGGACCAGTCGATGGACGGCTCTTCGCCAAAAACCATTGAACGGCGTTTTTTAAGTATGGCAGCAACCTTGGGATTGGTTTCAAAACCCCTGTCAGGCAATTTTGTAATTCTGTCGGCAATCTGTTCGATGACCTCCCGATTAGTGGAACTTCCGTAAACCTGGAAATCCGCTCCCCCGGTGTTTTCCATTATTGGCCGGACAGCAGAAGGCTTTTTCCTGGAAGTGAATTTCTTATTGAAATACATATGCAGGCCACTGATGATGTCCTTTGCTTCCTCTTCGGTCAAGACAGCTTCTTTGATCAATTCCTGCTCATATTTGATGCCTACGGGAGCCATAGACTTGATCTTCCTGTAGAGCAAGGGCTGGGTGTAGCCGGGTTCATCCGACTCATTGTGTCCGTATTTCCTGTATCCCAGTATGTCGATGATGACATCGTCGTTGAATGTCTGCCTGTATTCAAAGGCAAACAGTACCGCTGAGACTACGGCCTCGGGCTCATTGCCGTTAACATGGATGATGGGTACCTGTATCATCTTGGCAACATCAGTTGCATAGACTGTTGAGCGGGCTTCTGCCGAAGAGGTGGTAAAGCCAATCTGGTTGTTGATGATGACATGAATGGTACCACCGGTACGGTATCCCTTCAGTTTGGAGAGATTGAGTGTCTCAGCAACAATACCCTGGCCTGCAAAGGCCGAATCGCCGTGTATCAGCACCGGAAGCACTTTTGTATATGTGTTATCCTTTATGGTATTGGCCCTTGCTCTTGCCATTCCTTCGACCACCGGGTTGACAAGTTCCAGGTGGCTTGGATTGGGAGACATGTCGATGGTGATAGCGTTGCCTTTCTCCGATCTGAACACTCCCCTGCTGCCGAGATGATACTTGACATCACCGGAGCCATGGTAAGAACGCCCGTCGATTGAACCGTCGAATTCATCGAAGACTTTTTCAATCTCTTTTCCGATGATGTTTACCAGTACGTTGAGCCTTCCCCTGTGTGCCATGCCAAGATAGACAGAATCGAGCCCGGTGTCGGCACAAAGGCTGAGGAGCCTGTCCAACAGGACAATCAGGGACTCTCCCCCTTCGAGCGAGAATCTTTTATGGCCTATGAATTTCGTGTGGAGGAATTCTTCGAACTCCTGTGCCAGTAACAGCTTCTTAAATATCTCTTTTCGTTCTTCGCTGCTGTAATTCCTTGAAAAAGCTCCGGTTTCGACATGTTTTTTAATCCACTCTTTCCTTACCGGGTCCTGGATATGCATAAATTCGATGCCCGTTGAACCGCAGTATGATTCCCTTAGGAGTTCAATTATCGACCTCAGAGGCAGTTCATTCTCTTCCCAGGCATCATCGGCATGAAATATCCTGTCGAGGTCCCAAATGGTAAAACCATAATAGGCGGGGTCCAGCTCGGGATAGTAATAGGACTCGAACCCGAGAGGGTTAATCGATGCCAGCAGGTGCCCCCTCACCCTGTACGCATTAATCATCAGCATTGCATGGGCGCTCTTTTCGATAGCCACTTTTTCGTCTATTTGCCCGAAACTGTTGATTGCCGTGTTGTCGGTTGTCCATCTGACCGGTTCGAAGGGTATCCTGAGTGAAGCAAATATCTGGTCGTAGAATTTATATTCGCCTATGAGGAGTTTGCTCAGATAGCTAAGGAATTCAGCGGATTCGGCGCCTTGAGTAATCCTGTGGTCATATGTATTTGTAAGGGTAATGGTTTTGGAAACCGCCAGAGAGGTAAGTATTTCCGGTTTGACAGCCTGGTACTCGACCGGGTAATCGATGGATCCCGCAGCAACAATCATCCCCTGTCCTTTCATCAGCCTGGGATTGGAAGCTGTGGTACCGATCATTCCGGGATTGGTAAGTGTTACCGTCGTGCCCGTCAGGTCCTCTACACCGATCTTGTTGTTTCTTGTCCTGGCGATTACATTGTCATAGGCTTCGATGAACTGCGAGAAGTTCATGGACTGGGCGTCTTTGATGTTAGGAACAAGTAAAAGCCTGGTCCCGTCTTTTTTGGTAATATCCACAGCAAGTCCGATATTTACAGAAGGTCTCTTCACCCTATACGGAGCGCCATCGACGACGGTGTAGGTATCATTCAGCCCGGGGAATTTTTCAAGAGTCCTGACAATGGCCCAGGCAAGGAGATGGGTGAAAGATATTCTGTTACGTTTCATCTTCGACAGGTACCTGTTGATGATGCGCCTGTTCTCATCGAGTGCTTTGACGGGCATTGTGCGTGATGAGGTTGCCGTCGGTATTCCGAGGCTGTCTTCCATGTTCAGGGCAATTTTCTGCGACACTGTCCCCATGGGTTCCAGCAGGTCCCCTTCGTTCAGCGGTACAGGGTATTCGTCTGTTCGCTTGTCGGACTGTTTTACTTTTGCGGCAATCTCTTCGCGTGTCCTGTGGAAGTATTCCCGCCATTGCGGACTGACGGAGTCAGGGTCTTTCAGGTACTCGAAGTACAGTTCGTCTTCGTATGCGGTATTTGGACTTATCATAAATTCAATTCATCATTAACAATAATTTCCTGGTTATGACAATGCATTTCTTCAAATATTATATAAATATTTAAGATAATTATTTCATGATAATGAATTTTCAGGCTTTCTTCTTTGCAATCTTCTTAAATAATTTCATATTCAGAAATATCTCTTTTTCAGAAATAACCAATCCGGCAAACATATAATAGACAATGTTAACGAACCTGGGTTCATAGATATAGATTGAAGTCATTGCAATCTTATACAAGGCAAATGCAGAAATAAAGACAAATACATAAGGATACTTCAATTTCTTAAAGTTAACTCCAAGAATAATTATTCCAACGTAAATCAGGAAATTAACAGGCATAAACAGGAATTGGATGAACTTTTCAAATAATATCGGTACAGACAGGCCCGGATCATAATCGAAAAGAGCTATTAACTGATTGAAGCTGTTACCTTTTAATTTCAGTTTTTCGTTGAAATCATAGCGATAGTGGGGGTCAATAATTATGTTGCCATATTCACCCGTATAAACACCATCGGTGAAATTCCTGCAAAAATTATACAGATTCTTTTTCATATAATCCAGAGGGTAATCCCTGACAGCCTTCTGGTATGCATCGGTAAGAAGGCTGTCTCCAACGACGGAGTAAGGCATTGTGACTCCCCTTTTCCATAGGTAATCATAAGCTGAATACTCGTGCAGATAGACTCCCCAGGGATTGCTCTTCAGTGTTCCAAGGGAAACATAGCCGACAATGCCGAAATTGCTTGTCGTCAGGCTGATTTTTCCGTTTGTATTATATGCCCGGACAGCCCAGGGAGAAATGAATATACCGGCAAGCAGTGACAGTGCCACTATTGAAACCCAAACCTGTTTTCTGTATTGTTTAAACCCTGGAAACAGGATTAACACCAATGAGAAAAACGGCATTACTATATATTCGGTCCTGAAGTTAATCATTAATCCCAGGAGAACACCGGCAATAATGAGGTTCCTGAACTTCTTTCCGTCGAGGTATTGCCTGAAATAGTAATAGAATACTATTATCAGATAGGCAGTGATCCCGTCGGGCCACTTGACCGACATCAGTGCAATAAACGGAATATGAAGAAAAAGATGGAAGTATTGCGGCTCGATTTTAAACAGCCTATAGAAGTAATATATGCCGGATATACACATCAGGGCCTGGAAGAATAAAAGGATCAACCCATTGGTGTTGAACCAGGCGTCCGGGATCAGCAGTATTGAATAGCCCCACATCGGGTAGAATGCGGGTTTACCCTGGAACAGGTAATGTGTAAACCCATTGCCTTCGAGAAGGTTTTCGGCAGCAGGAAGGAAATTTCTTTCATAGATCAACTGCTGGTTCAGGTGATTGACATTTAGAATAAAAACCAAAAAAGTAAGAATTGTAAGAAAAATATAGAACTTCCTATTCATATTACTTCTTCTCTAAAATAATTGAAATATGAGCCGAAAACTTCGCGCAGAACCGGTTTTCCTCAAGTTTTCTTTCGATTTTTGTGAGTAACGGCAGTAAGAAAGCCGGAGTAAAGTCGGGAATAAATGTTTTATAGACGGTGTTGACCTCCCTGAACAGCTCGGGGGCAATGTTGCTTTTAAGCCACATTTCCGTTCCTTCGTCGATGTCTTTGATGATCGGGAAAACATAGCCCAGATAGAAGCGGAAAAGCGGATTGAGGATATTCATTTCGTGAATGATAAACCTGCCGCCCGGCTTCAGTATCCTGTATATCTCGCGGAAAGCCTTCTTCTGTTCTTCAAAATTGCTCAGGTGGTGAATAATATTGATGGCATAGGCAAAATCGAGACTGCTGTCTTCATAGGGCAATTCGGTTATACTTGCCCTGGTAATCCTGTCTCCGCCCAAGCCGGTATTATTCTTTGCAAATTCGACCTGTTCGGCAGAATAGTCGATTCCATTGATGTCATAGCCCTCGCCTGCCATCTCCCTGATGTACCATCCCTGGCCGCAACCGGCATCGAGGCCTTTCTTGAACCGGTCCTGAGGAAGGTATTCAAGGTTTATTTTCATTTTTTTCCCAATGAAAATATCCTGGACATGATCGGGTATGATTTTCTGATAATAGCCGGATATATTGTCGAAATGGTTTTGTTCGGCACTGCTGCGTTTTTTAAACCTGTAATATGAGAGGTAAGAAAAGACAGCAATGATAATCACCAGCCAAAATGTCAGGGCCCTGTTAATAATAGCCGAATAAACCGATATATCCACCGGGATGCCCGATTTGACAAGATTGTCGATAATGCTCATGCCTGTAATAGATATTCCGGCAGGGACATAGGACAGTGAACCGCTGTAAAGACTGTTGGCAAAGTAATTAACACTTTGTTCCATTGTAATATTGCCGCCAAAGGACATCAAAGACAATTGCAATGATGTGGAAGTAATCAGCCATACGATTACCGTCAGTGCAAACGCGAAGATGACCGAGACTGCCTGTTTAACGAAGCTGGCAGAACCGGACTTGCGGGACATTGATATATAAATTATACACACCAGAAGAATCGCAAAGCCTGAAACCGCAATAACAACAAAATTGCTGCTCAGATAGAACAGGAGCATTATTGAAAGTACATCGACAGCTACATCGAGGATTAATATTACCAACCCGACAAACAGAGAGTTCTTCAAAGGAATGAGCCTTATCAGGTATGGCAGATGGAAAGGAAAGAAATTGCCGACGTATGAAATCAGGTAGGTTGAAAACAACTCTTTTGAGGGAATCATTACGCCGAAAGCCCTGAGAAGGAACACCCACCTGATGTACCTTGCCGTGATATTGAACAGGGTAATGGGGATGATCAGAAGGAACCAGTAATTAATTATCCCCGAAAACATTGTTCCAAGGGAACTGTCAACATTTAACTTTTCGACGAGGCCCGCTGAACTGAAATAGGCAATTATCAAGGACGACAATAGCGAAATGATAATAATTCCTTTAAGAACAAAGCCTCTATAAGATTTTTCAGCCATAAACAATCAAAAAAATTAAAAAATAAAAATTCAATATAGTAAAAATATTTCGAATTATTGATTTATCAATTTCATCAATTTATTCCCTGAATAATCGTTAACAAGTAATTTATTGAAAGAAATTTGCTGGCATAAAAGAAATGGTGAATTACAAGTGGATACAAATACTGCTATATATTGTACTGGTTCCGTGCCTTTTCATTGGCCCGGCCTTAGCGGCTGACACCAGGCCTTCATCGGGTTGCACCCTGAACGGCTATGTCAGGGACATAGAAACCGGAGAAACCCTGGTCGGCGCTACCATTACCGTCAAAGATCAGAAGACCGGCACATACACCAACAAAAGCGGCTTTTACAGCCTTAACAACCTGCCTGCCGGCAAAGTAATCATTACCGTATCATTTGTGGGATACCGGGATTGCATCGACACTCTTACATTCAAAGAAAAGCAATCTCTCAGAAAAGACTTCGAACTGAAAACTGCTTCTGTTCTTACTGACGAAGTTACCGTCAACGCCATGCGCGAGATCGAGACCAAACAGATCAGCATCAGTAAGATCAATATACCTGTCGGCCAGCTGAAACAATTAAGAATCGGCGGCGAAGCAGACGTATTCAGGTCTCTGCAGTTCCTGCCCGGCATACTCACTTCTTCCCAGATATCCAGCGGCTTGTTTGTCCGTGGAGGTTCTCCCGACCAGAACTTAGTGCTGATCGACGGCGCCACGGTTTACAATCCCAGCCATCTTTTCGGTTTCATCTCGACCTTCAATACTGAAGCCATCAAAGACGTCGAACTCATTAAAGGAGGCTACCCTGCCGAATACGGGGGCCGGCTGTCAGCAGTGCTGAACATGACACAGAAAGACGGCAATACGAAGGACTTCGGAGGCAATGTCGTACTCGGAGCGCTGTCCTCCAGGCTCACCCTCGAAGGGCCTGCCGGTAACGGATCGTGGTTCATCGGCGCCCGGAGGACTTACCTGGAAGTTGTGAAGGCTTTCATCGAGGAAGACCCTGAAGAACCTTTCCCCGACTTCAATTTCTACGACCTGAACCTGAAAGTATGCCAGAATCTTTCAGATAAGGACAAGATCTATCTCAGCGGTTTCAACAGCCGCGACAAACTGGACTACAGCAGTTACGGTGTCAGCCTGGGAATGAGCCTCGGGAATTTGTCCGGTTCCCTCCGCTGGAACAGGATCATTACCGACAACGTATTCTCTACCCTGATCTTCAGCACTTCCTATTACTACAATTTTCTCAAAGGAGACCAGTCCGGCTACGGTTTCAGTGTGGACAACTCCATCAAGGACTTCACCCTGAAAGGCGGCCTCGAATGGTTCATAACCGATGATTTTACAGCCAAAACAGGCTTCGAGGTAAGTAAATTCAATTTCATTTATCAATACAACTTTTCAGGCGAAGACGACACGACAACAACAAAGAACCTGGGTTCTACCATTGATATGAACATCGACGACTGGAACTACAGCCTTTACGCCCAGTTCAATTGCAACTTCCTGGAACAGTTCTCGCTCCAGGGGGGCCTGAGGTACAACCTGTGGGACCTGAGCCACCATCAGACCTACGACCCGCGCCTGGCTCTCCGTTACCAGATTAATGGAGGCATAGCAATCAAAGCTGCCTGGGGCATCTATCACCAGAACCTGAGGCTGGCAACACAACCCGACTTTTCCTTCTTCGACACCTGGATGCCTACAGATACGACATTGCAGCCGAGCAAAGCAGAGCACTACATCCTCAGCCTCGAGACCGTCCCCTGGGAAGGATACAACCTCAACTTCGATGTTTATTACAAAAAGATGGATAACATAAGCGAACTTAACAATACAATAATATCAGCAGTAACTGTTTCCGACGTCTTCCTCATCGGCAATTCCACTGCCTGGGGCGCTGAAGTTTTCCTTCAGAAAAAATTCGGGCGGCTGAACGGCTGGTTCGGCTATGCACTGGGTTTCATCGAATCGCGCTTTGACCAGATCAACAACGGCAAGGCTTTCAGGCCTAAATACGACAGGAGGCACGACCTGAAAATCGTCCTTCAGTACCAGATCAATAACGACTGGGATGTCGGCGCCAGTTTCACCTTCCAGTCGGGACAGTCATACACTCTTGCTACGTCGAGGCTGGAATCGAAACTATGGGGCAAACTTACAGGCAGGGGCATCATGATACCGGATCAAAGATATGGATTGAGGCTGCCTCCTTCACACCAGCTTAATATCAACGGAAGCTACAGCTTCCTGATGTTCGGACTGAAATCGAAGGCTATTCTCGACATATATAATGTTTACAACCGAAGGGACATCTGGTTCAGGTATTACAATACCAGCAAAGATGTTACGACGCTGGAAGATGTCCTGCTCCTGCCGATAATCCCTTCAATCTCCTTAGAGGTACAATTCTGATTATGATGAAAGCAATCCTAAATATCAAACAACTGAAATACTTCCTGCTGTCGGTGGCCGGAGCCTTACTCCTGTTTTCATGCGAGGATGAGATTGCGGTCAAGTACATACCCAGGGTTTTTGTCGAAGGATACTTAATCGTAGATGAACCGATAAGTGGTATCATTGTACAACAGACCCAGGCTGTAACCGATTCGTTTGATTACCGGGAAAGCCTGATAAGGGATGCCGATGTGATCATCAGCGAAGGCAGCAATGTCTATCCCCTGGTTTTCAGGGAAGACAGCCTCTTCCCCGGCTATTCCTATCCTGATGAGACATACAGAGTACAGCCGAACAAAACATACAAACTACAGATTACACTCAGTGACGGAACAGTTATTACCGGAACAACAACCACACCAGGAAGATTTCATTGGATAAACGGCACTCAGCCTGTAATTCAGTATCCCATCGACTCCGTCAATCTTCCCGAAGACACAATGAAATATGTATGGGACGGCAGTTCCGGCGGGTTCAACTGGTTCCTGATCAGGGTAAAATGCCTCGACACTCTTGAATACGGGAAATATCTCGACGGCAGCATTGAAAAGAACCGAAGGACATACAAGCCGTGGGCATCTCCCGAAGCCCGGTCCTACAAAGACCCTGTCGTGTGGGCCGGTCCGCTTGGCAACAACCAGACACCGTTCGTCTGGTCCGTATTGAAATGGTTCGGGCTTCATGAGTTTGCAGTTTTCAAACCGGACATCAATTTCCTCAAATGGTTCCTGCATATTCAAAGAAGCGCCCAATACCAACCTCTGTTAGAAAGCGTCAACGGAGCGCTCGGAGTCTTTGGCTCTGCCTCCGTCATCTACGATACGACATTTATATTGAAAAATCAGAAATAAATATTACAGGAGACAACATGAACAGCAATAAGATTGGTGAATTAAGGAAAGAACTCGATAAGTCCAATATGTATGATGTGCTTAAAGGCTTTACGCTGCAGGCAAAAGAAGCATGTGACATCGGAAGGAAAGCCCCGCAATTTGCCGGTGAATTCCGATCATTGAATTTTGCGATACTTGGTATGGGTGGCTCTGCCATCGGCGGATCGTTAGTAAGGTCATACTTCAACGCCCTGCCGGGAGCATCGCAGCTTAACATCGATGTGAACAGGAATTACCATGTTCCGGTCCATTACGACGAAAACACCAATTTCATTGTCAGTTCCTATTCAGGCAATACCGAGGAGACGCTCAGCGCAATGGAAGACGCCCTGTTGCTGACAAAGAACATTGTCTGCATTACTTCCGGAGGCACTCTCGCCGAAACTGCCGCGAAAAAGAATTTACCCCATACGATAATACCGGGAGGATTGCAGCCGAGGTGCGCGCTGGCTTACTCACTTTTCCCGCTGCTCTTTACTTTCATCAATAACGGACTGCTGGACAAAGATGCGGTCCAGGAAACTGAAGCGGCAATTGCCGAATTGATGCCATTACTCGAAAAGCGCTCAGCCTGCTATTCGGATTACAACAGCAACGACAACGAAGCTTTAAGGATTGCAGAAAAGCTGCACGGGAAGATACCGGTGATCTATTCAGCCGACGAGAGGCTGGATTCGGTCAACATCCGCTGGCGTAACCAGATTCAGGAAAACGCCAAGAATCATGCATTCGGCAGTTTCCTTCCTGAAATGAACCATAACGAAATAAACGGCTGGACCATTACCCCCTTAGGACTGCCCAGGGACGTCGTCTCCCGCTTCAGTGTGCTGGTACTCAGTGACAGGGAAGACAATCCGAGGGTAAGCCTGAGGTACGAATTCCTGAGAAAGGCGCTTGAAGGAAAAGCGGGGAATTTCATGGTGCTCACGAGCGATGGACACCATCTTTTAACCAGGATGATGGACCTGATATATCTCGGTGACTGGGTAAGCTATTACCTTGCTCTTTTGAATGGAATCGACCCGACACCAATACCAATGATAAGTGAATTGAAAGAAATGCTGGCCAATGCCGATACAATAAAATGAGACTTTAAGTGTCGTTAATTTTAGAATTCATCTTAATTTAACTGCTATATCTCTTTATAAAATTTGCAAATTAAAGAATTTTTCATTAAATTTGTAACCTATAAAATTTTGTTTTTTATAAATTATAAAAAATGGGTTATGGCAGGTAGAAAAAGATCAAGAAGAGCTAAATACATAACTCTTTATTCGCCCTTCCTAATGAAGGAAACGAAGCACGAACTTATCGGTGAGCCGATTGAAACAGAACGCGGACGTCACCAGTGGGCACGCTGCACACGCAGCAGGCACTCCCAACTGGTGAATCTCGATGCGATTGAAGCAGAAGCCGATAAATCAAAAGCTGTTGTTCATATTTCCCGCGAAGACGCCCGCAAATACACTCCCAGGGATGAATACCAGATCGGTGATGTGATATTCCACTCCGTTTGGGACGACGTCGGCATCGTCAGGGCAAAAGAAGTAACAAGCAACGGCGGCAGAGCAATCGTCGTACAGTTCGAAAAGAACAACGAAAAACGCCTGATTGAGAATTTATTATAATTATGTTTCATATATCAGAAAGGTAGTAGTTAAATTGATTGGTGTAACTATACAACAGAATGAAAACATTGACCGCGCTTTGAAACGTTTCAAGAAAAAATATGAACGCAGCGGGGTATTGCGCGAATTTAAAAAGAGAACAGCTTTCATGAAACCTTCCGTCGAGAAAAGGCTCTCAAGGCTTAAAGCTGCAAGACGCCAGCAGAAAATCTCCCAGGAATTAGACTAAGCCGTTAAACATAATTTGATATATTTCTTAAGCCTGCTGTAAAAAGCGGGCTTTTCTAATATATACCAAAACGCTCTTTAAATATCTTAGATAATTCGTTAGAATATATAATTATTACGTAAAGGTTAGATATGCCCGTTTGGTTACAGACTACTTTGCTTTTGATTTGCTCGAACCTCTTTATGACCTATGCCTGGTACGGCCATCTGAAAACCCTTAACGACAAGAAATGGTACTTAGTGGCAATTATCTCATGGGGTATTGCTTTGTTCGAGTACCTGATTCAGGTGCCGGCAAACAGGATTGGTTACACACAATTGAGCCTTCCGCAGTTGAAAATTCTCCAGGAAGTCATCTCCCTCGTTGTCTTCGTGCCCTTTTCCATTCTCATCATGAACCAGCCGTTTAAAACGGATTACATCTGGGCCGGACTCTGCATCCTGGGTGCAGTGTACTTCATCTTCAGGTAAATCTACTTATTCACAGGGTTCACTACTTCAATCTTCACTGTCCGGCAATAGAACCGGCCTTCGGGATAGTCGTTGAAATAGAGCAACTGCGATTCGCCTGAACCGGTAGCCGAAACCCTGAAATTCTCGGCATCGAAACTGAGGGCTCTCTCTGAGCTTTTTGCCCTGCGTTCCGACAGTTTCTGGTTAACTTTTTCGCTTCCGACCCTGTCCGTGTGTCCGACAATCGAGACTGTTGCACCGGGGTTGACCCGCTGTTTGATTATATCGATGATCTTCTGGTTGCTTTCGCCGATCTTGTCCGAAGCAAAATCAAAAAGAATAAGGCTGTATTCATCATAGGTCGTGTCTTTGCCTTCGCCCTCGGATTTGGACGTAATCTCCACAGGTATGGCGGTCTCTGCAAAGGATTTCTGCTCCTTTTGATTGACAACGTTGAAAGTGACATCAATCTTTGCGGGCTTCGTTTCGGAAATCAGCAGCTTGCGCGAATCCACATCCCAGAAGATGGAATCGGGAGCGATATTACTCCTGCCCAGCGAATCTATCATCACACTGTTGCTGTAATACTTCATGTTCCACTCCCGAACTGCTATGTCAGTGTTGACTTTCGCCTTGAGGTAAAGCGCGGGCGGATCGATTTTGAACCTTTTACCGTAGGTAAGCAGGGGCTTCAAAATCTCATTGTTATCAGATGTTATTTCCACCCTTCGGTTTTCTGCCAGTCCGTCGGGATAGTCCTGGTTCCCGGATTGCTTGGCAGAAGAAGCCTGGTCGGGCAGGTTCCTGATCTGTATCTTCATCCTGCTTTCAGGTATATCCCATATATCATTGAGGTAATTGAACACTGCCTTTGCCCTTTGTTCCGACAGGCCAAGATTGTTCTTTTCCAGGCCGCTGTTGGAATTGCACCCGGTAATGGTAATCGTTGCCGAGGGTATTTCCTGCATCCTCTTACCGATGATGTTAAGGATATTATAGTAGGTAATCAGTGTCGGGGTGTCGTGCATATCGTCGATATTGAAGCTCTTGGGCTTTTTCGCCGTCAGTTTCTTGTAACGGGCCGGCAGTTCCGACGAATTCTCATCGAAGAATATATAATTGAGGAGTGGCTGAAGCCTCGTAGAGATCATTTCCTCGATTTTTATTATCGGGTCAGGCTTGATTTCTGTCCCATAATCTGTCGGGTACATGGAATAGGCTGTCAGCTGCGAGTTGATTGCATAAGTTTTACGTGTAACCGGGAATGATTGTTCGTCGATACAGAGGTTACCAAGCGAATCGGTCAATTCAAAAATATATTTAACATCCTTATTATAATCCTTGGGCAATGAGGCCATGGCCTTTGCAAGGTTCACGGTTATGTTCTCAGGCGGGACACCGGCGCTTGAGGTGTCGAACAGTTTCCTGTTCTCTGTAAGGATCATCAGCGACCATTTCTGTGGTGTACCCAGTGATGTGTATGCAGGCCTGAAATCTGCCAATGAAGGTGTAACGGTTGACACAGTTCCTGTGTTGCCGACCAGATCTTCAATGTTGACATTCCTGAGGTTGTAATCGGTTTTATGCTGGTAGGCGCCGATCTCTGTGCTGAAATTCGAACGGCCTTTGAGTATGACTATGTATGAAGAATCGATCCTTGACTGGCCTGCTTTGTCGAAGACCTGAAGGACAAAATGAAGCGAATCGTCATATTTGTACAGTTTTTCCGGCAGATGATAGGGTACTTTCCATACCACTTTCTCCGGCAGGGTGCCGACAGGGACATCATGCCAGTCCAACGCACGCCCGTTCTGCATTATCGAATACGAATACTTCTCTATGCCTACCTCGGCGTCGTAATTGACTTCAAACTCAACGCTGTCCGGTTCACAGAAATAGATATTACGATTGTCGCACAATGTATATTCATTAACATTCAATTCTTTCATTTCGGGTTCAAGCTGCAGTTTCAGGCTGTATGAAGGTGAAAACTTGAGAGCAACGCCAAAGCGCAGGCTTGTAATGCCCCAGTCGATGTCCTTCACGATGTCTGAAAGTGAATGTGTAACGGCAAATTCAGGAGCCACCCAGATAGTTCTTTTCTCGTTGAGAGGGAACTCCCAGCTGATTCTGCCGGACAAAGCAGTGTATATATCAGCCGACTCGGGTAAAGTACCTTCCGAATAGAGGCGGATCGTCGTACCCGACGGATCGTAAGCAGCGCCTTCGGGTGAAGTAATCCTCTCGATATGCTGGTATTTCTTCGGAACGATATAGCCGACCAACACTCCGGCGTTTACCGACAGGCCGTTGAAAAGCCTGAAACCGAGTGTGGGTTCGAGGCCTGCAGCGCCGATCACAGCGTCGATCGTATGTTCGAAAGTACCGGCCTGCAAAGTACCGTCGATGTTCACAGCTTTAAACTCGTTTGTGATAAGCTTACCACTCAACAGGTAGTAGCCGGCTCTCAGGTCGATGAAAAATTTATTTGAAAGGGGTATCTCATAGAGTAAACCTGCCGACAAACCAACCCCGGAACCCTCGGTAAAATGGGGGCAGCAGCTCGGTACCCCGGGTAACTCTGTAAAATCGGCATTGTAAATATTATAGTTCAGGTGGGCCCAGAGTCCGAAACTGGATTTCCTGAACACATCATTTTCTCCGGCACTTGCACATAATACACTAAGAAAAAAAAGCAAAACACAGCGCCTCATCTGTTAACCTCCAGCATTTTCATTATTGTCCCGTCATTCGGCGTAGTCATTATTATCATATATTGTCCGTTGCTTAAAGCGTCCAAGGAATAGGTCTCGGAATAGTCACCCTTCACCATCATATCTTCTTTCAAAGTAAGTATGTCCCTGCCAAGGAGGTCCATTACCCTGATCTTCGTATAGCCACTCTTGCTCAGCCTGTAGTCCAGTTTCACATCATCCCTTGCCGGATTTGGCGCCAGCTTCATATATGCTGCAGTTGCATAGACCAGCCTTGTTTGGTTGTTCTTTTTACAGAGGCTGTCGAGAGTAAAGGACGTAGTGTCGCCAGTACCGGTTTCTTCCGGGCAGTCCACCCAGCGGAAAGTCTCGACGACAAGGCCGCTTGTCTCGGTACAGCCCAGGGTGGCAATGCAGTTCAGGGTGCCGATTGTGTCGCTGCTGCCGATCTTACCGGTAAAACCTACGAACCTTCTGCCGTTAATTATTTCGGAATATGGATAGTTACCGTCGGGAACCATGATTGTCATGTCGAAGCTCACCACACAGTAATAGTCTTTGTAGTTACATTTGTCAAGATGTTCTGCGGACTTCAGGATGAGAGGCAGCGACACCTTTTTACCCGGTTCGGCAGAAGAAGCAGGAATTGCAACGACTGCATTGGAATTGTAAACAGTAATTGCAACAGTATCCGACAATCCCTTGCAACCGTTTCCATTGACAGCTTCCACAGTATATTTCCCGGTCTTCCTTACCCAGATGGACTTTGTCGTGTCGCCTGTGGACCACAGATAGGAATTGAAACCATCCTCGGCAGTAAGCAAAGTACTGTCGCAGGGGCAAAATTCGGTTTTCCCCGTCGAGTTAATTTTTACATTTTTATAATTCTTAATCCTGACTTTCACCGTATCATACTTCTTGCAACCGTTAGCGTCTGTAATTGTAAGGATATAGCTCGTATCTTTGAGAGGCGTAACTACCGGCATTGCAACATCGTCGGCAGACAAGTAAACGGAAGGGCTCCAACTATAGCTGAAAGGCGCCCTGCCGCCTGAAGCTTCGCCGCCTATTGAGGCAGAGTTGTTCTTACATACCTCAACAATTTTGTCGAAATTGGTCAATATTGCAGGGTAGAGCTTAACGTCGATGGTATCGTAACCATAGATGCAATTATCACCCCTGATGCCTTTAACCACATATTTAATGTCAGATTGAGGCGCTACGACAGGTTTCGTCTGAGTTGAAACGAATCCGGGAGGTATCGAAGTCCACTCATAGCTGTCACCGCCGGTAGCTTCCAGCATTATCTTATCCCCGTGGCAAATCAGGAAATCGGGTTTCACAGCCTTGACCGGCAATTGTTCCGGACAGACCTGGCATGGTTCGGTCCTGTAATACAAACCCATCATTTGCCATGAATAGCATTCCTGCCACTTATGCCATGTCTCATCGATGAGGAACTTGCAATTGGCCTGCCCTTTTGTAATGGTCGTATTCATGACCTCGCTGTTCCAGAATTTCCTCGGAATGGTAAACCAGGTACCATTAGCGTTGATCCGGGCAGTTTCAATAGTATCGTAATCGTTATAAATGTTATACTGGTACTGAAGGTCTGATATGATCATGAAGGCCTGGGCTGAAGTCGAATTGTTACATGCATTTACGTTATTCAGGGTCTCGCGCAGGACAGTGCTTGCCTGGCATACGGTATGCAGTCCGTCCTGCAGGACAATATGTCCTTCGAACATGGGACTGGCTTTGTAATCCTTGTAAATAACCATTAAGGTAATGCCGTCAGTTTCATTATCTTCGCTGCTGACGTCGATCTTGTACTGCCCGTTGCCGGTAATGTACGGGGTTACATCGGCCCTGAACCCGCGGGTAAAATCTTCGAAATAGCCTTTGTTGACATCTCTTCCGGTTTGTACGGCGTTGACAGTGTAAGTTTTATTATCGGGAGTAGTAATTGTCAGCTTGGGATTGAGTTCCTGTTCGTAGAAATCGGAAATGACCCACCATACATAAGCTTTCTGGACATCGAAGCAGGTCGAAGGGAACTCTGTAATGCTGATGGTAACGGGTGTCGGAATAGGAGTGTTATAGACCCAGTCGTCCACCCTGGCAGCAACCCTCGTTGCCTTATGAATATATTTCAGGCCGCAGGCCGACTGATTGTAAACCTCATTGTTAAGCTTTCCGTCCTGGCCTTTTGCCCCACCCGTCATTAATATTATACACAATAGTGTAAGTATCTTTCTCATCATTAAAGCCTATATAATAGACAATTCATTCATTTAATTAAACTAAATTAAGAAAAAAAAAATAATAATATCTATTTTTATCCTTTTAATTAATCATTATATTACCGATAAACTTTTTATATATAATGCGGATTTTATAAATTGTTGTTTGTGTTTTTGAAAAATATGATTTAAAGTTATGGCAAAGAAAAAGATATTAGTTATCGAAGATGAACCGTCAGTTTTGGATAATATCCTGGAGTTACTGGACAACGATGAATTCGAGGTAAGAGGAGCCTCCAACGGAAAGATGGGGGTTGAAAAAGCATTGGATTTTATACCGGACCTCATCATCAGCGACATCATTATGCCGGAACTGGACGGTTTTGGCGTCCTTAAAGAACTGCAGAAATCCGAAAAGACATCCTCCATCCCGTTCATTTTTCTCACTGCCAAGGCTGAATTGTCGGACATCCGAAACGGCATGACCCTGGGCGCCGACGATTACCTTACAAAACCTTTCCTTCCCAATGAACTATATGACGCAATTCATACCAGATTCAGCAAATTCGAGAAAATATCGTATAAATCAGAAGAAAAGCTTCAAGACCTGCGTTTGAAGATTGCAAGCACTGTCCCTCACGAACTCAGGACTCCGCTCAACAGCATAATGGCTTCTTCACAGATACTCATCGATTACTATGACAGCATGGATGACGATGAGATCAAGCAATTGCACCAGAATATATATGATTCCTCCAAACGGCTCCATGAATTGGTGTCAAGATACCTGTTCTATTCCAATATCGAGCTCCTGTATTACAACGAGGAAAGGCGAAAGCTGATTAAAGACGCCAGCGTCCTCTTCAATTCTGCCGAAGTGACCCAAAAATCACTGAATTACCTTGCACGTGAGCAGAAACGCGATTCGGACCTTGTGTTCGACCTTGTCGATTTCAATCTTAATATGCTCATTGAACATTACCAGAACATTTGCACCGAACTGATGGTTAATGCTTTGAAATTCTCGGCCCCGGGTACAAAGATTGAAGTCAGCACCTTCCTGGACGACAACCATTTCATCCTTTCCATTAAAGATTACGGACGGGGAATGTCTGAAGAGCAGATGAACAACATCGGCGCATACATCCAGTTCGACAGGAAAATATACGAACAGCAGGGTTCAGGGCTTGGACTGATTATTACAAAACGCATCTCGCAGATATACAACGGCAGGCTCGAAATTGAGAGCAAAACCGGTAGTTTTACCAAAATCTCGGTTTACCTGCCCCAGGTATAGTTGAATCGTTTCACACCGGAAATTTCTTTCATCCGGTTTCTTTTATTTCAATCGAATACATTGCCCCTGCCAAGCAGCATCGCGGGGTCAAATGCTTTCTTTATTGCTTTCATTGCTTCGACAGTTTGCTGCCCGTACATCTGCACCAGGTATTCTTTCTTGATCTTCCCCACCCCATGCTCGGCTGAAATTGTACCGCCAAGACTAAGCGCTTCGGTCAGGACAGAAGAATAGAACTGCCTGGCACGAGGAATTTCCGAATCCTTACTCACAAATACATTTGCATGATAGTGGCTGTTGCCGATATGTCCATACACTACATAGGGCAGCCCGGCTATTTGTATATGCTCCATAATCGATCGGTAGAACCGGTAATTGTGAACGTCGGGCACGGCAGTGTCCGTACCGAACTTGACCTGGCCGTTCCTGCCGATGATGTCTGTTACCATCAGCGGCAGGCTGTGCCTGAACTCCCTCAGCTCTTCATGGCTCTTTTCGTTCGTAGCAGCCCATGTATCCGAAAAAAGTACAGTGTATTTTTCAATCAAGGAATACCAGGCCGACAAGACCTCTTCATCGTCGTCCAGGGTGTGTTCCTGTTCCACCCAAATTGCTCCGGCTGCCCCTGATGGTATCTGCGGGTATTTCTCACTTAGCAGGGTCAGCGACTGCCTGTCGAAAAATTCAATAAGCCGGGCGGAGAGGCCGCTACTGCGGCGGGAGCTGCCGAAAGCAGCGAGGCTCAGCTCACGCACTTCATCGACAAAAGAGAACAATTTTTTCTCTTCATCAAAGAATATCAACAAGCCTGTAACTCTTTCCGGTTGTTCCAGAAAGCGAAGCCTGGCCCCTGCAACAACTGCGAGTGTACCTTCGCTGCCGATGAACAGGTCAATCGCATCCATCGAGGGTTTCAGCCAAAAGCCGGCAGCATTTTTCACCGCAGGCATTTTTATGTCGGGTATTTTCAACTCAATCAGGCGCCCACCGTCTGTTCTCAAAGCCAGCCTGTCGCCGTCGGCGCAGTGTTCTCCCCTTTCGATTGCAAGCCTGTCTCCGTCAGGCAGTATTAATTGAAGGGCTTCGACGTAGTTGCGGGTAGGGCCGTATTTGAATGTTCGCGACCCCGAAGAATTGTTGGCGATGTTCCCGCCGATGCTGCTGTCCTTCTCCGTCGGATTGGGCGGATAGAAGCATCGATGGCTGTGGAGGCGGGTTTCGAGATCGCTAAGTAATACTCCGGGTTCAACCTCAGCAGTTTTCTTTTCATAGTCGATATCGATTATGCGGCTCAGGTTTTCCGTCGATATTACTGCACCGCCCTGTACTGTCCTGCCGCCACAGAGTCCTGTACCGGCTCCTGAGACAGTAAACCGGACATTCTTACCGTAAAGTTCTGCAACCAGAGCCGCAAGCTCCTCGGTGTTCTCAGGTATATAGACCACATCTGCATTGCCACGGTAATTGGAAGCGTCTTTGTTGTATGATTCGATGTATTCGGGATTCGTTTTTGTTATCATATCCAATCCGGTTTTCAATTTTTTCCGAAAATTAAGCAAGGAATGCAACAGCACAAAAATATTTTTAACGTATATATCTGTCAAACCTTGTTTTATTAATAATGATAATGTTAATACAGAATAATGAATAATAATTAATTATTTTCTATGTGGAAATATTTCAATTACTTAAAGGAATGTCTCGATTTTTTTTACAATTTTTTACAAATTTATCGGAAACTTTTTACCTTTTCATGTGTCATTAGGTTAAGTATGTTGTTGAATAATTGAAAAAGTTATTGGTGAAAGAATACGCCAAAATATCAGGAACAGAAAACACAACCTCAACCACCAGGTTACTTTTAGGATTGAAATACGTTCGTCGTAAATAGATTTCCTATTCCCGCCAAACGGCCCCGGCAAAGCAGGCTCCAGAATTCAAAAAATATTCAGCTCAAAAATTTTTGCCGGGGCCCAGTTTTTTTAACAGACGACATCAGCAAAATCTCTTTTATCAATGAGCCATTAAAATAATTTTTCAGATAATTCATCTATCTGCTCTTATTATGTGAAATTTATATATGGAACCGATGGACTCAGGTGACGACAAACTGAAAGCTATGCTTGAAAAAAATGTATCTCAGAAAGAGTATTATGAATTTGACAAATCAGAAGGATTCTCTCATGGAGGTACTGTTTCCACTAAGCTGTGGTCCCGTTTCAGGGGGTTCATTTACAGGTTGGGCGATGACCTGCAATTAAACACTAAGGTATATGACCTGCACCGTCAGTGGCTTAGTCCCCTGAATGACATTAAGGTGTTCGAATTAGGATGTCACATGGGCAATGAGCTGAGCATCGAACTGGCGAAGAAATCGAGTTCCTATGTAGGGCTGGACCTTAGCCGTTCAGGTTTGGACGTACTCGAAGAAAAACTAAAGAACAGCGGCATTACAAACTATAAACTGTACGACATGGATTTTCTTTCAACGGATTTCCAGGAAAAAGACTTCGACCTTGTCAATGCAATCGGAGTGTTACACCATTTCAAGTACTTTGACATTTTCCTTGAAAAACTCGATTCCATACTCAAACCCGGCGCTTTAATCTTTACGCTGGATCCTTTGAATACCTACCTGCCCATACGCATGGCCCGTTCCATGTACAGGCCTTTCCAAAAAGACAAGGACTGGGAATATCCGTTTACAAAAGATACGATTAAGGAAATCGGCAAACGGTTTGAAATAGTAAGTGTCATTGGTATATTAGGCAAACTGAAGTTTGCAATACCCCTGTATTTCTTCAATAAAAAATATGCCCTAAAGAAAGCCGAAAAGTGGATGAAGGAAGACATGGAAGGCCTGGATATTAACAACAAGAAACTGTGGAAATGCCTGAGGATTTCAATGCTGTTAAGGAAAAAGGGATAAGCCGTTAATAATACAACTATATATATCATCCGGCAACAAATACTTCTTCTGCTTTCCTCTCCCTGTTAATATTATTGAGCAGCAGGTGAATCCTGTTTTGCAGGTTCACGTCGCTGGAACCGTAATCGATGTCGAGGAAAGCAACGTTAAGGTCAGGGAACATCTCCCTGAGTTTCTTGTCTATTCCCTTGGCAACGATGTGGTTTGCAAGACAGCCGAAGGGCTGTAGGCAGATGACGTTCTTAATGCCCTTGCTGTACATCCAGGCAATGTCCCCGGCAATCATCCAGCCTTCGCCGAAGTAATGGTTTGCCATGTTTGTAATGGGTTCTGCCAGCCTGCCGATCTCCCTGATGGAGGGATGGGGAAAGTGGAACCTGGACCTTTCGAGGACGCTTTCAAACCTGCCGTGCAGATGATTGTAGTATAGTTCAAGTATATATGTCAGATTGCGCTTTACAAAGTTGCGGTCGAGGTTGAGTCTGTGTTTCACACCGGCGTTTACAAACCATTGGATGAACATGTTAATAAGCGGGGGCATTATTATTTCATAGCCGCTCTTCACCAGCCTGTTGACAATATAATTATTGCCGAAGGGGTTATTCTTGACATAGACTTCGCCGACGACGCCGATTTTCGGTACACTGCCCCCTTCTGTTTCGACGTCGTTGAATTCATCGACAGCGCTGTCGAGCAGATATGTCAGGAAGTCGGTGCTCATATGCGCATCGCTACCGAGAAGTAGGTCATTGTATTTATTCACAAGGGCCATCGACGAACCCTTCATTTTCTCCCTCGCTGCGGTCGAATGATAGAGCGAGGAAAGTGCATCGCCGAACAGAAGGCCTTTGATGCCCTGGAGGACCAGATCCTTCCTGTTTATTTTGAATCCCGGCTGATAGTTGAGCTGTCCTCCGGCCAATGTAACTGCAACCACAGGAACATTCTCAAACCCGGCTTTGATCATCGCTTTTTTCAGCAGAGGGATATAATTGGAAGCCCTGCACTGCCCCCCGGTCTGGGTGAGTCCGACAGCTACACTGTCCGGGTCGTACTTTCCGGACAAGAGTGCTTTCAGGATGTCACCGATGACGATCGTTGCGGGATAGCATATTTCATTATTCACATATTTCAGGCCCATCTCGATTGATGCAGGATCGGAAGCAGGCAGTAACTCAAAGTTGTAGCCGAAGGACCTGAATGAATTGGCAATGTACGCCAGGTGGAACGGCGAGAAATGCGGAGCCAGTATTGTCCGTTTCCTGTCCATTGCGGTAAACGGCATCGTCGAGCGCCGTTCTCTTACGGCCTTAACATTCCCAACTGCGCTTTCTTTTATTTTCATCGATTCGACCATGGAGCGTATCCGAAGCTTCAGCGAGCCGGTACTGTTCAATTCATCGACCCGGATGAGAGTGAAGGCCTTTCCGTACGATTCGAGTATTTCTTTCACTTCGTCCGCAGCAATGGTATCAGGCCCGCATCCAAAACTGTTGATCATGACGAACTCGGCATTATCCTGCTTTATTACCCACTTTGCAGCTTTGAATATCCTGTTCGGGTAAGCCCACTGGGTAATTACGCTGACATCTGTAAGCAGTTCGTTTTCTACCGGCAGGCAGTCTTCAGTAAGAGTAGAGATACCATAACCCGTTACGATATCCGGGATGTTCATATTGATCAGAGTGTCTGTGTGATAGGGCCGGCCTGCGATGACGACGATCTTTGAGCCTGATTTCCGTGCATTCTCAATAACCTTCCTCGCGGCTTCTTTCAACTTCCTGCGGAAATTCATCTGTTCGTCCAGGGCTTTCGAGAAGGCTGCCTGGAACTTCTGCCTGCCGACACCAAGAGTTTTGAAGTATGAGTAACATGCTCTTTTTAACAGGACCCTGTCTTTAAAAGTAATGTTGGGTGTATCGAGAGGAATATTGAACCTTGAAAGAGGATTGATCGTACTTCTGATTACATCAGGATAGCCTGTAACGATAGGGCAGTTGAAACAGTTCCGGGTTTCCGGGTTTTCATCCTGCTCATGAGTGACAATCGGGAAGAACATCCTGTCCACACCTTTACCGGCAAGGTTGATGATGTGGCCTTGGACAAGTTTTGCCGGGTAGCAGATGTTGTCGGACATCAGGAAGCCGCTGCCGCTTTCGTAGAGCGATTGTGACGACTTGTCTGAAAGCACGGTTTCGAATCCGCACTCAGTGAACAGTGTGTTCCAGAACGGGAAATTCTCAAAGAAGTTCAATACGCGTGGAATGCCGATCCTCACAGCAACGGCAGGCGGATTGACAGGTTTGTTCCGCCTGTTAAAAATCATATCGTACTTTACCTGCTGGAAGTTAATGCCTTTTTCGACTGCTGTGCCTTTGTTAGAGATATGTTTCTCACACTTATTACCTGTAAAGAACCTGTTACCGTTTTCAAAAGAAAGGGCACTGACCGGGCATACATTCTCACAGCCCTTGCAATGGCTGTGTTTAATTGTATAATTACCCCTGTCGGCGACATCTTTCACACTACGGAAACTGCCGCTTGCTTCCCTCCCGTTCCTGTACATGTCGAGGGCGCTGAGAGCAGCGCCGTATGCACCCATCAGTTCAGAAATGTCGGGACATATCACTTTCCGGTTTAGTATATTTTCGAAAGCTTTGTGGACAGAGGGATTGCGGAAAGTTCCTCCCTGTACGATGATGCTGTCCCCCAGAAGTGACTTGTCATGTATTTTCAGGACTTTATGCAGGCAGTTATAAACTACGGACATTGCCAGGCCGGCAGAAATGTCCCTGATCTCATTTCCTTCGCGAAAAGCCTGTTTCACTCTCGAATTCATAAAAACGGTGCACCGCGTTCCGAGGTCACATGGGTTGGACGCTTCGCAGGCAAGTTCGGAGAATTTCTCGACAGAGTAATTGAGTGAATTGGCAAAATTCTCGATGAACGAACCGCAGCCGGAGGAACAAGCTTCGTTTATCTCTATATTACGGATGATGCCGTCTTTAACAAAAATGGCTTTCATATCCTGGCCGCCGATGTCGAGGATGAAACTCACCTTCGGGTCGAAAACCACAGCGGAGCGGTAATGGGCAAGTGTTTCAACAATGCCGTGATCGAGGTCAAAAGCGGACTTGATCAGGTCTTCTCCGTATCCTGTCACTGCCGAGCGAAGAACGTTGAGTTCAACACCGCTGTCCACTGCTTTTTCCCCGAGGGCCAGGAGTCCCTGTTTGACAGTCCCAATGGGGTCGCTGTTATTGTTCCGGTAGAAGTCAAAGACAATACGGCCATAAGTATCAATTGCAACGATCTTGGTTGTAGTGGAACCCGAATCTATTCCAATGAAACAGTTACCGTTTTCCGGAGATTGTAACCCGGCACGTTCAGCTTTGTGAGCGTCTTTTTCCATCATCCACCTGCTGAACTCATAGTAATTATGGAACAAGGGGCCTGATTCCCTGGCCGTAACGTTTTTCAACACAGTAGTGTCCGAAAGGCAATTGATGAGTTCATCGACTCCCACTGTCTTTCTTTCTGCATTTTGCAAAACGGCGGCGCCCGAAGCAGTAATGTACTCCTGGTCTTTTACAAACAGGAAATCATTGGGTTCAATCTGAAGTATGTTTTTCAGGATTCGTCCCAGATTGGGAAGGAAACTGAGGGGCCCTCCGGAGAAAACAGTCATTGGGGCAATCGGGCTGCCTTTGAGCAGCGAATTTTTAAGCTGAATCGACAGGGCATGGTAAACCGAGCGGGCAATGTCAGGCAGGGGTATCTCCCTGCTGAGCAGGTTCTGGACATCGGTCTTGGCAAACACGCCACAACGCGAGGCAATGGGATAGACCTTGGCCGATTGTTCTGCCAGCCTGTCGAACTCCCCGAGGCCGATGTTCATTATTGAAACCATCTGGTCGAGGAAAGCGCCGGTACCGCCTGCACAACTGCCGTTCATCCTAATGTCGTGGTTGCCGTTTTTCCTGAACATGATGATCTTCGTGTCTTCGCCCCCAATATCTATGAGGGTATTAACTTCGGGGTGGAAAATGGAAACGAATTCTGCGGCAGCAACCAATTCCTGAACAAAGGGCAGGGAGTATTTTTCAGCAATACCCATTCCCGCGCTTCCGGTAAGAAGAATGCTGAGTGTCGGATTGCCGACAGCCTGCTTCAAATGGGTTAAAGCTTCAGCCAGCGACCCGGTGATATTTCCGAAATGCCTGCCGTATTCCCTGAACACAGGCTCAGGGGCCCCGGAGTATGCAACAACCTTCGTTGTTGTGGAACCAATGTCTATTCCAACATCGAGGGTTTTGTCCGTTGTCAATACTGGCTTCTCCATTTGACCCTCGCCGATAGTCCGATTCTCTTCCAGAGAACGATGTAATCTTATTTGTTTCCTCTTGTAACAATTTATGTTACAATTTCCTGCGAATATAAAATATTTTAGTGTGATTTTCAATAGAAAAAATTAAAAAAATGATTATGTTACAACAAGATGTGGTTTACTTTTTAAACTATTTTATTAAATGAATTGATATATTTATTAGAAATTAATAATTAAATGCATGTAACTGCGTTTAATACAATATATTGTGATGTTTATTTAAATAAGTAATTGTGATGCCTGACGTTCAGGGAATAAATACAGGGTCAGCCTCTCTCGGTTCAAATTTGCCGGATACATACCTGAACCAGGACATGCCCTGGCGTCAACGTGAGAAAAAAGCGCCCAGGCGCTTCCACAAAGGTGAAATCATCCACGGCATCATTCTTGACATCATCAGTCCCAGCGAGGCATACATCAGCCTGCCTTCAGGCAATTTCACAGCCGTCGTTTCCGGAAACCTGAAAAAAGGCGATTCGCTGTTCTTCCAGGTACAGGAAACCGAACCGTCGCTGCTCCTGAAGATTTTCTCCAGTTCCCTCAAAGTGGACGGCGTCGATGTACCCGAGGATGAACTGGTGCGTATCCTCAATCTCCCGGACGACAAATTCTTCAGGAGTATAATCGCCTTCTACCGAAGTAAAAAGTCCGTACTGTCCAGGGACGACGTTTTCAAAATCGAAAAAGCTTCGGTAAAGATCGACAAGGATGTACTGTCGGACATTACTGTCAAGGACCTGTTCGAGATAGTCTATTTCATGCAGGAAAACGAAGTGCCCTCCACGTCAACCAATTTTTCAAAGCTAAAGCCGGCGTTTCAAAGTCCCCGGCTCATACACGAGAGATTGTTGGAACTCGAGAGCATCGCCGGTACTGTTCCGGCTCTACAGGCTGATTTCAACGATTTCTTCGGAACAATGAAGAACAGCGGCGCCGACTTAGTCAGCAGGCTTTCTCTGATGAACTCATACAAACGGAAACAGGCCGGGCTGCAAAAGCTTGCTTTTCAATACGCGGGGTACTCTGCGGGCAGCTCTCAAAACAAAGAACTGACGGACTTCTTCATCAGCCTGGCCGAGTCGGCTGAATACATGATGAGCATTGCAGAACAGAGAGAGAATTCCTTCTTCCTGTTCATTCCTGTAAGTGTCAATATGTTCTATACCGTTGCAAGGTTTACCGTCAGGAATTACAGGAAGGGCGAGGACCGTTCCCACAAGAGCGCCGTCAAACCGGCAGATATCATGGATTCCATCATCCAGACAAATTCTTTCGTCAACGACAAGAAATCCATCAGGCACGGCCTCTTTTCCCAATCTGAAAAAGCCTGTTCCATGCTTGCCGACCGGCTTAACAGGATTGCCGACACTCTGCCCAACCTGAACATAGAGCCTGTGTCGATAATGATCAGCAATTACCCCGACGATGATTTTGAGATCAGCCTTAAAAACCATGCTTCCCAATTGAAGAATTTTTCTGTTGTCGTATGAATCAGCAAAGGATTGGAATAAATATATGAATCTGTACAAAACCCTGTTATTTATTGCCCTGTCATTCGCAACCTGCCTGATGACTTTCGCCGGCGACATCAGAGCAGTAACTGAAGAAGGCAGGAAGGTTGTTCTGCACACTGACGGCAGCTGGGAATACGACACCCTTTCCCATGGCGCTGCACGTACTGAAGCCCTGAAAAGCAGCGTTACCGGATACATTGTCAATTACAACCCGGTACTGTGGACAGTGAAGAAAAATACTGAAACCAACCCAAGCGCTGAATTCGAGCTTGAACACGTAACAAAAGAAGCCTATGCCCTGCTGATCAGCGACAAATCGAACCTCCCGCCCATCGCCCTTAAGAAATCATTCATGGAGAAGATGCGTTCAACGGCTTCCTCCCTGCAGGTTCTCGAAGACACTACCGGCACCGTCAACGGCGTCGGGGTTTCAATTGTTACTGTCAAAGCCACCATTCAGGATATGTCCTTTGTCTATCACACATTATTCTACTCTTCCGACAAAGGCTCTTTCCAGCTATCGGCTTTCACACTTGAACGCTTCATCGATGACTACCGCAAAGACTTCGAAGACTTGTTCCGCGGGTTTGTGGCAATGTAGTATTCTTTGTATGCTACAATCAAAATTACTGCATTCATTAATCAATAATCTAAAACCTGGCAAACTTAATGTAACTGTCCTTAACCTTTACAAAATAAACTCCCGGCGAAAGGCTGCCGACGTAAACGCCCTGTCCGATTGCTGCCCTTAACAATTCCGAACCGAGTGTGGAATAGACTGTTGCCTCACTGTTACAGTCCCATTCATCGGGGAATATCAGGTAATCGCCGACAAGCCTGATTTCTTCCCGGGCAGGCTGCTCAACAGAGTTGATTATGTCGTCATCCTCGCTGAATGTACTTCTGTAGAATCCGGTAGAATCTGCACCTATGAGATAATGTTTGTCGTTTGTCAACAGTATTTCCCGGGAATAATTGGATCCTTCGCCGATGCCGGCAGTAATATCCATCCAATTGGCGTCGGGATTTTTCTTTAAATATACTTTAAATCTACCTTCGATATTTGTTGTTACAAACATTTTCTCCCTGTCGTCGATAAATACATTGGTAATTTTGCCGATCGAGTCAGGATAATCCACCTTATTCCACGTGGCGCCATCGTCAGTGCTCTTATAAATCTCATTATTAAAATAGTACAAATTGTCATTTTTATCAAGGTAAAATCGAAATATTGAACTGTCTGGGTTATTCAGTTGCTCCCAATCATAGCCGCCGTTTCTGCTGATGAAGTTATACTTGCCGAAATTGGCGAAGAAATATCCTTTATTATTGATATGAAAAGAATTATATCCCAGTGATTCCGAGTATAATCCGATTAGTTTTTCCCATGTTTCACCGTTGTCGGGACTGTGCCATACATGGGTAAAACACTGTACTGCGTAAACATTGCCTTTATTGTCCGCCAGAACAGATGGGACACATCCTATGATTGAGTCTGTACAGATCCGGCTCCAACCGGCGCCATCGTCTGTACTTCTCAGTATTCCATCATCTTCGGTTCCGGCGAACAGGTAACCATTGTCCTTGTTTACTGACAATGAAAGGATGTGATAGACAGCCGTGTCAAATTTCATCTCATTCCAGGTCAATCCATTATTTGTACTAAAAATGAAAAACTTTGTAGGGCCATCTAAACCGGCAAAAACAGTTTCGCCTTTACCGCAAATTAGTGAACTCAGATAACCATGATTATATGGTATTTTTTCCCAGTAATCTTCTGAATAGCAGGTGTTAATGACAGTAAACAATGTTAGGATCAGGGTAATGGTAAAAATTTTCATTTTGATCTCCTTTCAGTTTTTTTGTTGCCTAATCTATAGCAATAACAATTAAAACCAGAAAAAGTTTCACAGTTAATAATAATTTATCGATAGATCATGCCGTTGTGTATTGGACACAGAAGCCGGCCATCAAAATATTTCATTTATTTTAAGGCATTTATCCTTTTGGAAATTAATGCCCTTACTACAATCGCCAAAGTAAACCGATTATAAAAAGTATATTATTAATCATTAATAAATTATTAATTCTTGTAATAATATCATAATTTTGCCAACTGGTAAGTTAACTATTTATGAACAGTTTGGCTAAATGAATTATGCTTAACGCGTTGGTTTTAAAAACTATGCCTCTGATACCTAAGTCTATCATCAAGAGAATAGCATCAAAGTATATCGCAGGCCCGACATTGGAAGATGCAGTAACAGTTACTTTCGAACTGATGAAGAGCCGCGGCTCCTCCACTGTCGATGTCCTCGGCGAGTTTGTAACTTCTAAGGAGATGGCTCTCCATGAAAAAGAAATATGCGGGACCGTCATCGACGCCATCGCCGACAACAACCTCGATTCCTATCCCTCCCTCAAGCCTACTTCCTTAGGCATGGGAATTGACTTCGACTACGGCTATGAAAACATCAAAGATCTTGCAGCAAAAGCAAAAAGCAAAAACCTGCAGGTTTGCATCGACATGGAAAATTCTCCCTATACAACACAGACTCTCGACCTGTTCAGGAAGATGAAATCCGAAGGGCTCGACAACATCGGCATCGTCATCCAGGCATACATGAGAAGAAGTTTCGACGACATTAACAGTGTCGCCGACCTGAAACCTTTCGTCCGCCTCTGCAAGGGCATATACCGCGAACCGGAAGACATCGCCTTCCAGGGCAAAGACGAAGTAAGGAACAATTACAAGAAACTCCTCAGGCTGTTGTTCGACAAAGGCCTGTTCGTAGGCATCGCTACCCACGACGAGCCTCTCATCAACTTTGCCGAAGAGTACATCAGTAAGAATGGCCTTACAAACAAAAACTATGAATTCCAGATGCTTCTCGGCGTCAGGGAACACAAGAGACAGGAACTGCTGAAAGCCGGCCACCGCCTCCGTGTCTATGTCCCCTTCGGCGAAGACTGGTACGGATACGGAACACGCAGGCTGAAAGAAAGCCCCAACTTCGCAAGCAATGTCGTTAAAGCATTCTTCAGCCGTAGCTGACAGGCTACCCAATGAAGAGAGCTGCGCTTGTAATAATCGCCCTGTTGTTTTGTTACTCCTGCTCCGGCTCGGACGGGAAGACGATTACTGTCGGCACTTTCAATGTCGAATGGCTGGGCGACG
Organism: uncultured Hyphomicrobiales bacterium; assembly: GCA_964634885.1. Lineage (GTDB taxonomy): Bacteria > Bacteroidota > Ignavibacteria > Kapaibacteriales > UBA2268 > DAINRZ01. The sequence goes on from CAZWLN010000001.1 coordinate 253,124, forward strand.
GTAACGACGACAAATTCATACGCAGCGAAGACGACTACCGCAACATTGCAGAACTCATCGACAAGCTTGGTGTCGATGTCCTCGCGCTTCAGGAAATTGAGAACCGGCAGGCATTAGACAGAATTATGAAATACCTGCCGGATTTTTCTTCTGCCGTCTCCGAACCCTACGGCGACCAGAGCCTGGCCTGCATATACAAAAAAGGCATGGGCCTTAGTGTCGAATATGTCGGCGATTACGCCCCGCTGTCCGTCAGCGGTAAGATGCGGGGTGGAATGGTGATGAAGGTTACAAAAGGCAAAACCTCTTTCCTGATGATGATTGTCCACTTCAAAGCCACATCATCCAAAATATACACTGCCGAAGAAAACCGAGAAGCCCTGGCAATCAGGTACCGCCAGGCAATGCTCGCTTCCCTGTGGGCCGACTCCGTGATGAAAAACGGCCGGGAAAAGGAATTGATGATTGCAGGGGACTTCAACGACTACAAAAAGCCGGTTACCGACTCGTCAAACACCCTCCTCCCGCTGTGTGTCAATAAGAAACTCGTGATGTTGACACAGGGCTTACAGAGCTGCCGGTACAAGAATCGGAAAACAATCGACCACATCTTTGTCTCGAAAAAACTTAAAGAGAGAGTACTGCCTCACAGTCTCAGAACCTATGATTTCAACCTTACCATAGGTGAAAACGAAGCACGGAAGATCTCCGATCATTGTCCCGTCCTTGTGGAACTGAAAACGGACTGAACAGAGTTCCGGTTACAATATTTTTAACAATTTTTCTTCTATGATTCCTTATATAATTGTATTTTTGAAAATTGGAATGAAATCAAATTGTAAAAGAATATTGAAGAAGTAAAAATGGCATCAATGAAAATCGAAGAAAAAGGCGCTTACAACATTCTTCACCTCGAAGGCGACTTCGTCGGAGGTGAAGAAACCGACAAACTGCGGGAGAAACTGAAGGAACTGTCAACCCACAACACCAAGGTACTCATCGTTGACCTTAAAGACGTGGTTTACCTTGCCTCACCCACTTTGGGCGTGTTCCTTTCGGCCAATGCACAGTTTGCCAAAGGTAAGGGCAAGATAATACTCTGCAACGCAAGCGAGTACATCGAGAACATCTTCTCGATTACGAAACTGACAATCATTTTCCCGATCTATGCTACGTTAGAAGAAGCAATCAATAAAGTATAAGAATTATCCATATTAATAATCAAAGAACATGGCTCAAACAATAATCAAAGAGAAAGAAAGCTATTACGAGATCATCCTTACCGGCAGCTACACCGGCGGCCCGGAGACGGAGGAACTGCGTGACCAGCTTAAGAGGATTGCCGCCAGCGAGAAGAACAAGATAGTCATCGACCTACTCGAAGTAGAATTCCTTGCCTCGCCGGCGCTTGGCGTATTCCTTTCGGCAAACGCCAATTTCAGGAAGTATGACGGCAAGATGGCGCTGCTCAATCCGAACACCTATCTTGCAGATATGTTCAAGTTTACACGGCTCTCGGACGTAGTAAGCGTCTGCTTCAGCATCAAGGATGCCAAAGCCGAACTCGGCGTCGAATAGGGCCTGGACAGTAACACCAAAAGCTTTTAATGCCTGTAACAGCCGGGCCATTGTCCGGAAGTACAGGCATTTTCCGTTCAGAAAAGACTAAACCTCCCGGAGACAAGAGTCAAAGGAAGGTTTAGAAGAAGAGATTTCACTATTTCGTCAGACAACAGATTCTGAATCTGTCACCCCTGCTCTACGAGCCACCTCCCGGCGTCGGTTACCGAAAAACCATTACCTTCAAAAAATGTGAACTGTTGCCGTGGCGTATATGTATGAAGTACACGCCGTTACTTACCTGGGAACAGTTCCAGATGATGGCGCCGCTGTAAGGCGATAACTTATCGAATATTATATTTTGATTGCCTTCTACTTTAACACCTTCTGCATCATAAATGCAAAAGCCGGTTTCTTCAAGTTTGTACTTTGACTCCCAGTATATGAGTGTACGCACTGAATTGCCCGATGGTATGGGATAAGGAGGATAGGCATAGAAATATGGCTCCAGTTCGACAATACAATCTTCGACAGAGGTTAATTCTCCGGATGGTACGAGCCAGTAGAGATTTTTCTGATGAACATCATCAGAATAGTACCCAAAGTATCTCTTGTTGTACTTCTTTAATTTATAATTATTGATTTTCCCATTATAGGGTAACAAATAATAATACCATTTTGCCCTTTCAAATATATTATCAATAACATACAGAGTATCGTTCAGTGATAAATAAACGTTGTCATTGTCGTAATCAATTGCAGCAGAAATGGCTTCCTTCGTTTTAGCATTGTATATTTGTTTCATTTCCCTGTTGTCAATATCAAGGGCTTCAATAGTATAAATTGAATCAGTTTTGTTGTAACTGAATATTACCAGATAAGTTTTATTATCATAAATTACTTCTTTATAGTTTAATAAATGGCTTTTATGTATGAGGGTGTAATGTACAGAGTCGGTCCAAAGGGTGTCAACTGAATTGGGATATTCTTTCACTACATTCCAATCAATACCACTATTTGTTGTATATTCAATTTTCCATATAGAATCCAGAACCAATAAAGTATAATTGTTTGTATCCTTCAAATTAATATAGTTAATAATATAATTTGAATCTCTGTGTTTATTAATATAATGAAAGTCTTTGTCGTAAGTATAAATCCAATTATATTTCTTATTACCATAGGCATTAAGGGCAATATGAAAATAATCTCCGCATTTTTGAATGTTTGATATTTGAATACCGCTTCCGTTATAAGTAAAATCCTCCATTTTCAAGGTGTCAAAAGAATTTCCGAAATCATCAGTTACTAAGACCAATGCATTTGATTTATAATTCAAGTAATATCCGCCATAATACAGCTTATTATCATTATTGCTTTTGTACACGAAAGTTGTAATGAAATTCTTTTTCGATAAAATACTGTCTCCTACGGTGCGGGCAAAAGTTACGCCGCTATCATCTGTCCTGTAAAAAGGCGAACCCATATAGAACAGGTATGATGAATCATTAATTTGCTCGGGTAATATTTTTGATGTAGCGCTGATACCACTCAGGTCTGATATACGGTTGACTACTTTATCTGTTAATCTATTCTGAATTATCAATTTACTTTTTGAAACAATTGTAATCATATCGCCTGAAACTGTGAAATCACTGATATCAAAATCTGAAATCGCACAGTCTAATGAACCTAAAGCAATTACGGAATCAGGCTCAATATACCTGTAAATATTCAAAAACGGAGCATGATTTATTATTTCCTCTTTCTCAATTGCATAAAGTACATTGTCTATTGTTTTATAATAATAATGATCGCCTCTTGAAAACGTATATACTGTGTCAATTGTTTCGAAATTTCTTATTCTGAATAGATAACTTGAAACAAAGAAGTATATTGAATTATTGTCAGAGCAAATATGGAATTTGCCATCATCGTTTTGTGAAGGGCAATACTTATTTATAGATATTGTATCAATTATTTTAAGACTTTCATCAAACCTTACCAATGATGTGGAGTCAACGACGACAACTAAATATCCATTCATATATACCATTGATTGGGACAGATTGAGTGTTGATGATGGTATATTAGTATAATAACTGCATTCTTTCTCAACTTCAAATGAATCATTTAATTCGAATATTTTGTTTTTTGTCCTGACGAAATATCTATCTGATGCATCAATAACAGCAATTACCGAATCATTCAAATCATTAATCTTTGTCCAGGAAATGGCATTGTTGTCCGATACTGACATTTCGCCATAATTGCTGAATGAAACCATTCTTCCATTTTTATTAATGAATCCGGATATATTGCCTTTTTCAAATACTCTGAGTTGTTTCCAGGATTTTTGGCCGTCGCAGTTTTGGAGCAATGAACCATAATTGCCATAAGCATAAGTTGTGTCGCCTTTGACTTCTACTCCTTTGAAGTCAACTATTATCGGTATCAGTTTTAATTCACCGGCAATAGTTGCCACAGCCAACGACATCAAAAGCAGGAATGGAATGAATATGGTCCTCATTATTATGCTCCTATAAATGCTAAGTATTTTTCCTGAAAAATATAAAATTAAAAAATAATAGCAAAATCTCTTTTTTCCAATTATTAATTGCCTCCGCCGGTCTCGCTCCGCTCGGCTCAGAATTCATAATTCAGCATTCATAATTCTTAACTCGTCATTCGTAATTCGTAATTAAAAAACTCCTCACCGGCTCACAATCACCTTCACCACCCGTGCGTTGTTGCCGTGGCGTATGTGGATAAAGTACACACCGTTGCCTACTCGTGAGCAGTTCCAGTTCAGGTAGCCGCTATACGGCGACAGCCTATCGAGGCTGATGTTTTCACTGCCTTCGATTTTCGCACCTGTAACATCTGTTATACCAACTTTGTTCAAGTCAAACTCAATCTTCGGATCAAAATAGATCAGAGTACGGACATGGTTTGTTGAAGGTGTAGGTTTGGGCGGATATATGTAAAGATAGGTTTCGTCGCTTTTCGTTTCAGAGTCAACCACATTAACAGTACTGTCATTCACTATCTTTAACCAAAATAAATTGTTCTCTGCAAATGTTCTGCGAGTAAAATTCTTATCCATGTATGAAGTCCAGAAACGATTGCCGAATTTTTGAAACGTACGCATTATTCTTCCGTTATTCGGTAATAGATAATATTGCCATTTACTGCGATTGTAAATATCTGAGGTATAGAAAATTGTATCATCGATTGCAAGATAAACCGTATCATTCTCGACACAAATACCGTTTATTCTGCTTGTAAATTTATCCGGACTTAAAATTTTATATTTATAAATTTCATTGACAGCTCTTTTTTCTACGTCTAAGGCTTCAACTGTGTACATAGAGTCAGTTGGATTGTATATAAACATGGCTAAAACACGTTTCCCCTTTATTTGTAGGTCATTAAAGAAGAACATGCTGTCGGGTTCGCTGTACTTTTTTATCATTTCCCAGTTTTGGCCTTTGTTTGTCGTATATTTTATCTCATAGGTATTGTCCTTGACATTAAGGCAGTGCACAAGAAATGAATTGGTATCTTTGGAATCGACGAAATCTATAGCGTATGTTGTATCAATAAAGTATGAAATTAAGTTAAAATAATTATCAAAAGTTAATATCTTAGTGAAAACAGTTTTACTATATATTGTATAACAGCTAGTAATAAAACAATTTTCTCTTTTTTGGACTGGTAATGGATATACTGCTAATTTATAGAATGGATACAATGGATCAGTTAAACTAAAATAGTAACTTGGAGTAGGATTGAATTTAAATGATTCTCCGTAATTATCTGAAATATAAACTCCTTCTGTAGCATTTTCGCCTTTTGTCCCTCCAAGATATATTGTTTTTTCCACATCGTCAAAGTAATAGAAATTAATTTTGTTTAATTTAATATAATCAGTATTATTAGAATAATTAATTAACGGCGTAAAAATTATGTTATCATTATTATAAAGAAGATTATTACACATCAAGAAATTTGTAGAATTATTAAATTGTTTCAAATTTTGAGTTGTATAGTACTTTGAAAATGAAGTCAATTCAGAAATCACTTTCATACTACTATCATTTTTATTTATTAATATTATATTATTATTTATACCAAAAACATATACATTTTGACCCTGCATTACCATATCTGTAATTTCCGGGTAAGCAGCATATTCGGACTCAAAATCGCCCAATTTTAATATTGAGTCCATATCATTATCATTAATTCTATATGCTGATAAATTAAATGGCTGGTTTTTGTAATTAATTTCTACTGCTAATAATTGCCCATCAATGGATTTGTAAAGGTTTGAATTTCCTTTGCAGGTAAAGATTGTGTCCCAGTGTATAAGATCGTTGCTCCTGAAAATCTTACTGTTAATTAGTGTATAAATATAATCGGAATCGGTTCTGAGTTGATGGCCTGAACCAAATGAAGTGCACAAACCGAGTTTTGAGAATGAAATGGTATCGATAAACTCCAGATTTTTATTATAGCGTAAGAAGTTGGCGCCATCCGCTTCGACAATAAAATTATCTTTAAAGAATACTGTCGAATGCCTGTAATACAGTGGTGCAGACTTATAGGTCCCGGACTTAGTATAGAGCTGTGTTTCCTTAATAACTTCAAAACTGTTATTTATAGTGAAAATCCTGTTGATGGACCTGATCAGATAACCTCCGGAATAAGCAAGTACTGAAAGGACCGAATCGTCAAACCTATGCTTGACATCCCAAGTCCTGCCGTTATCACCGGAAACGGCTACGTCTCCGAAATCATTGAAAGCTGCCATCCTGTTGTCCTCCCAAAACAGAGCCTCAATGTTGCCTTTTAGAAATACGCTTCTTTGTTCCCATTTCTCACCAATGCCGATATGCATCGATCCCAGAGTGCCGTATGCAATGATGGTGTCATTGCGTGTTACTGCGCCTTTGTAATCGATGGTTACCGGTACGGGTTCCAGTTTGACTTTTGCTGAAACTGTTACTGTCAGTGCGATGGAAACAAGGAAGCATAAATACATTCTTTTCATTATCATTCCTTTCATAATACTAACATCCTGGAAGGCGGAACTTCCACTGTTTTCAAAAATAATTTTTTTCAGAATGTTCAATCATCTTTTGTATAAACAATCATGAACAGAAAAAGTTACATATTTATTAAAATAAGAGGGTGGTTTTCCCACCCCCTTAATATTTCATAATTTTCTATTCGTCGCAAGGTGTCCAGGTCCTGTAACATGATCCGTCCAACGGCGGGTCAGATTCATCTACTATGCTCGGGCAATCAAAAGTTCCAACCTGGCTTTTCACCATTGGGCCATATTCATATTCTACACCATTCCAACACATTGTTCTATAAAAATAACAATAGGCTGAACCGCACGGAACAGTTTGCCATTCAGTTTCACTGGTGAACTGAACCATATGGCAATTGCTTAAAGAACCATATAATACTATTACATCTTCATTGCATGGTGGTACAGGACAACCACAATATGCTCGAAAGCCAGCTTCACTTAATACATAATTTGCAATTGCTTCTCTAACTGCTGCAGATGGAGGATCACAAAGATTAGGATCAAAATCTATATCACCTATATCAACTTTAAATATATGTGCAACTACACTACAAGTTACGCATAAATGAACAGTATATACGCAGGAACCGACTCTATATGGAATAGTAGTAGTTATTCCTGTTGTACCGTCTCTATGTTCACAAACATCCTGTGCCATAGACTGATGTCCGACTACAAAAAGCATTGCAAATGCCAAGATCAATATCTTGAAATTCATAATATTTCCTTTAACTTTAATATACAAAATTCTTAATTTTGCACCGAACTTACAGAGGTAATCTTGCAAGGATTTGAGTCTCTGCAAGTTCGGATGCGGCTCATAGCGGTGCTTCCGCTGTGAGCTTTATTAATTCATCCAATGATGCGGCTCATAGCGACAATTCACCCATGAGCAGCTTTTTAAAATCATCTCCCGGAAAATTCCATTTACCCGCCATTTATCAATCACCGGGAAAATCTGACAAGCTCCTGCGCTACGGGTGCAGGCCCCCTGCTGCTGAATCGAACCGCCCCCTACCCCTCCTTATCCAAGGCGGGGGAAAAAACTCACTATCTGCAACCAATCACCAGCCACCAGCCACTAACCACCAGCCACTAATCACCAGTCACCAGCCACCAGCAACCATCCACTAACCACCAGCAACCAATCACCAGCCACCAGCCACTAATCACCAGCCACCAGCAACTGACCACCAGCCACTAACCACCAGCAACCAGCCACCAGCCACCGGCCACTAACCAACAATCATAGGCACGCTCCTTTCTGCACAAACATAACACATCTGTTCTTACGGATTTTTCTTCCGTTTACTCTGCTTCTGCATTAAGATTCGTCCTTTACCCGCCAGAGA
>CAZWLN010000002.1:0-214624 GCA_964634885.1 uncultured Hyphomicrobiales bacterium
AATTACGAATGACGAATTACGAATTACGAATGTAAGAATAAGCTGACCCGGAGCGTCTTTCTCCTTCCCCTTGGGGAAGGCCGGGATGGGGTGTGCAAGTTTGTCAAGTTTGTCAAGTTTGTAAAGTTCATAAAGTAAGGAAAAGCTTCTACTGTGTTTCTTTCTCCTTCCCCTTGGGGAATAATTCCCCTTGGGGAAGGCCGGGATGGGGTAGTCAAGTTTGTAAAGCAATGAGAATTCTGAGCGCATCGAGACCGGCGTAGGCAATGCTGAATTCTGAATGTAGAATGCTGAATGTAGAATGCTGAATGTGGAATGTAGAATACAACATTCCGGAAATGTTTTCTCACGGCATGATATACCTGCCGAATTGGATCAGCCAGAGGTAATATCCGGCAATGCCGCCTGTCAGGCCTCCGACGAGGAAAGTCATACGTTCGGATTTGGGGATAAAGTAAAATACTGCAAGTATTAGTACTACAAGACCGATAGCAGCCGTTACAATGCCCGTAGTCATGATGGGAAGGCCGAGGAATAATGAGATCTTTTCTTCATCGGAATGTCCATGGGGGAGCCAGTTCCCGGAAACAATAACGTGTATTAGATAGGAAGCAAGATTGGCCACAGGCCTGAGCCAGAACAAAGACGCAAGTAGCAGCAGCCACTGGGGATAGGTAAGCCTTCCGGCGCTCCGGTACCTTCTCCTGAACAGAAAGAGCAGAACCAATCCCAATGTGCCAATTCCGAGGGTTAGTACAGGGCCGCCCAGATCGAAATGAAAAGAGGCCAGTTTCCTTTCATAGCCGTATAAATACCAATCAATGTATTTATAAAAATCAGAAAATTCTGTTTTATTTATAATACTGTCAGGAAAAAAATCGAAATCTTTCTCCTCCATTGGCGACCTGGAGTCAATACTACAGTATGAGTAATGAATACTGGCTCCGTAACCGTAATACTTCATTACGGCATAGTGCCCGCATTCATGGGAAACTGTCCCGATGACCGTAAAAAGAATAAATAAACAAAAAAGCGCAACCAAAAGCTTAGGCTTTATTACTAACTCCAATTGTAAGCTCCGATCATTGTATATATATCCCTATTTCTGCTTCAGAGATGATGCGGCCATCAGTTTCTCTGCCTGTGGGAAGAGGTCTATGGCTTTGTGCATCTGCCTGTCGATGGAACTGATTATCTGTACCATTTTTTCCCTGTTCCAGATGTAACGGGCAATGTATCCCTTGAGCACAGTTCTGATGTAATTATTGTCTGTTTTATACTGTTCTTCGTTCCAGGTGACACCCTTCGATTCGGCAAATTCCTTAAATTCCTTCAGGGCCTCGTTGTCGATGCGGTAGGAGTTGTAGAATTCGCGGAAGTTGTTGTGATACTTCTCCCTCAGGGATTTACCTTTTTCGTCGCAGTACTTCTTCGAAAAGAGGTACAGGGTGTTCTTCCTGAGGAGGTCAACCGAGAACTTCGTGATGGTATCCGATTTGATGATGTAATCCGGAGTGATGCCGCCGGCGCCGAAAACGGTCCTGCCTTTCTTGGTTTTGTACAGTGGCAGGCTGGAAACGCTGATCTGTTCGGAAGCAGGCTTACCGGAATTCATCTTTTCCAGTTGAGACACTATGGAGTTGAATCCGTTCTCTATGTATGAGCCTTCTTCAAGCTCGAGCCTGCCTGCCAGGTGGAAGTATTTGTCCTTATCTTTGTATGGCCTTTGGATACATCTGCCGGAAGGTGTATAGTACTTGCCGACCGTCAGTCTGAAGGCAGAGTAATCCGGCAATGGGAACTGCCTTTGGACAAGCCCTTTGCCGAATGATGTTTCGCCGACGATGAGCCCCCTGTCTAAGTCCTGGATGGCACCGGAGAGGATCTCGCTGGCGGAAGCGGAGCTTTCGTTGATGAGCACGACGACAGGCATATTCTCATATTCCTGCCCTTTGGTCGAAATATAGGTTTCGAACATATCCGGGATCCTGCCCTTTGTGTAAACAATAGTATCGCCGGATTTGACGAATTCATCGGCAATGTAATAGGCTTCGTCGAGGATGCCGCCGGGGTTCCACCTCAGGTCGATGATGACTTTCTTCATGCCCTGTTTTCTCAGGGTGTCCATAGCCTGGAGGAATTCGTCGTGAGTGGTCTGGGCAAACCTGTTAATTTCGACTACACCGATGTCTGTTCCTTCGATCATATATTTGGCGTCGATGCTGTACACCGGTATCCTGTCCCTGATGATGTCGAACTTCAACAGTTCGGGGGTGCCTTCGCGTTTGATGTGAACTGTAACCAATGTACCTTTCAGTCCTTTTAGCTTTTTGGGAATGTCTTCCCTCGACAGTCCGACGGCGGTAGTGTCGTTGATCTTTACGATTTTGTCGTTGGCAAGAATGCCTACGGCTTCGCTGGGACCGCCGATTATGGGAGTAACTACGACGATGGTGTCGTTGACGATGTCGAATTCGACGCCGATGCCGTCAAAGCCTCCCTGCATCTCTTCCTGGACACCTAACAGTTCCTCGCTCGGGATATAGACAGAGTGCGCGTCGAGCTCGCTGAGCATACCCCTGATGGCTGCTTCGATCAACTCCTTTGAGTCCACTTCGTCAACATAGTTCTTGTAGGCGGACTGAAATACATTGTTGAATTTTTTTATATGGCTGTATATATTATCTTCTGAAATCAACGGCTGGAAGTAGATGCCAACCAGGACACCAACAAGAAAAGCAGGAATTAAAAACAGTTTGCGCTTCATTGCGACCCCAAAATAATCTGAACTATTACTTTAATCTAAATTTAACGAAAATATTTCAGAAATGTTTCAGGAAATGACTGTTTATTCGATAATAAATGGTATTGTCCTGACAACGCCCTGAGTGACAAGGGCAATAAAATAGGTGCCTGCCGGGTGGGACGACAGATCGATGTCGAGTTTGTACCAGCCTTTCTCACATAGGCCGGTGAACAGGTCCTCTGTTTTGGTACCTTTAAGGTCAAAGACTGAAAGAGTAATGGCACTTTTTGCCGGCAGGCTGTAGATGACGGAGCAGTAAGACCGGACAGGGTTGGGAATGACCGGCTGAAGGGAATAGTCGTGGGGGACGGTGTCGGTGGTAATTACCAAAGGCACCTTGCACTTGTTCTCCCCTGAGAATACAAGCCCGTCCGGATTGCCAGCAAGGGCCAGGGATTTTCTGAGGCATTTGAAAACTAACACCGCCCTGTCGCTGTCGCTATCGTTGTCGTTGATGAAAGGCCTGTAACACACAGCAATTTCCTTCCTGGCGCCGGGTTCGACTGTGACCGGAAACTGGGACTGGGGAACGGAAAACAGGAGATTGGCCTCTAAGGGTATGTCGTTGAAGGTAATCGGGTAACTGCCGTAATTATATAGTGTTAAAGTGTCGCATTTCATCAAGCCTATTGGATTGGTGCCGAAATGGTGCTCATCGCCTTCGTTTTCCAGCCTGACGGTAAAGCCGGGGATGGACCTGCTGAAAGTCGTCTGGTTGCCTGAAGAATCCACAGCTTTGATATTGAAATAGGAGTCTCTGTAGGGATCTGTTACAGTGACATCGACGTCGGTTTGCTTCGAATTGGTATAGTTGACGAGTACTGTGCAGTTTACGGTGTCAACCACGACAATTTTCTCAATTCCCATGTCGCGCTTATCGTTGTCGTCTCTTACTGTAAGGTGCCAGGCCTGGTCGCAGGAATCCGTTACTCCTGTAATTGAAGGTGGAAGAGAGTCGGTACTTATTGTTGTGAGATTAAAAATTATTGCCGTTCTCTGTCCGCAATCATCCCTGATGATGATCGTATCGTGGTAGCTGCCGTAATCTGCAAGGGTAACACAGGACGAGAAAGGAATATTTTCACCGGGGTTGACAATTATCCCCGCATCAGGGCTGACTGTCATGAGGTTGTTTACAGCAACCAGTCTGATGTTGTCCATCGTGTAGCCGCCGTAATCGGACAATTTCCAGTAATAGCATTTCTCGATGCCCGGTTCGAGGGTATCATTTACGGTCAGTACATTGTTCCATGGGGCCGCGGTGTCGGCGGTGACGGTGAATCCGGGAACGGTAATCTTCTTTTGCGTCTTCAGCCCCAGGGAATCGATGGCGACTACAGTAAAATAGCCGTCTGAGTATATGTCTTCCAGGCGAGCTTCAAAACTGTAATTCCACTTGTCCGTCCGTTTAACGGAGAATTTCATGTTTTCATATCCGCTGACGGGAAAGTAAACCGAATCCATTCCCGTATCTGTGCCGGAGGTGTCGCCGGCTGTTCCCCTTACTGAATAGCATGAATCATAGACAGTAATTGCAGGTGGCTGGTTGTCGAGCCGTTTCATTCCCATGCCGCCGATATAACCGTAGGAGTTGGCATAGGCGTATCCGTAAACGATGGTTCCGAAAGGCTGGTCTCCGCTGAGTATGTGAACGCCGCCGTTAACTTCGATATTTGCGTACAGGTAATTGGAACCGCTGATTAACTTGTACTGGGACTGGTCAACAGCCATGCCGTCGATCTTTATTGTGGAATAGGCTGTTCCGGGTACAATGATGCCGATGTAATGGGTAGTGAAAGAAGGCTGTGGTATGTTGCCCAGTTCCTGTACAGCCTCGATGTTTATTACCTTGTAATTATCCAGGAACTGCTCCTTTGGAGGCATGATCACCATGAAGGGGTCGCCGAAGTAGAAAGTGGTATCTTCAGGGTTTGCCGTTTTCTTGTACTCTGCCGTCAACACCGGTTTGTCGGCTTCGACGTAGCCCGCCGACCTGATTTCTCTTTCAATGTACCGGCCTTTGTCTAAGTATAATACTTCACTGCCGTTCAGGACTACTCTTGTGTTGTCGTATGCAGCCATCACCCTGTACAGGTCTTTGTATATGCTGTAATCTTCGTTCAGCCCGGGTTTGAAGGGCATAACGAAAGCGTTTTTACCCCAGGTTGAAACCGGCGGCAGTTGTTCTGCCAGGTGGTCTCTCGACTGGAAATCGCCGGGGATGGTAAAGGGTACGGAGGCGCGTTTCTGGCCTGAGAAAACGGCTACCGGCTTGTTTGAGATAATCTCTGTACCGGTCAGGTCGCGGCTCGGTTCGGAAGCCGAGACATAGGCCTGTACGAGATAGACATCGCCGTTGTTCATGATTACTGTCCGCTTCGAGTTCCCGTACCTGAAAGTAGGCGCCGAAGGCATGATTTGCACTTCTGTACCGTCTTCGACGGCAACAACCGCGAACTGGGACGGGGTGGAATACTTGTTGTTGATCGAACCGTCGCTGTTGTACGCCATGACATAGTAATGGCTGCCAAGTACGTCAACGGGCAGTACCAGGAAAGCGTCGCTTGTCTGTCTTGCATTGTTCAGCCCGTAAACGGTGACTTCTTCTTCTGATGTGATCCTGAAAGACTGGCGGGCAATCGTTTCATCCTGGGACAAATAGCCTCCTTCCGTAACGCCGCTTAGTTCGAAGTCATCCTGCTCCCTGGCGAATCTGTATATTTCGTTTGGGTTGTTTATTGTGAATTTGTGCAGGTACCCGCGGCCGTACACGTCGTTGTATTCGATGTAGCCTTTGGTCGGTACGTCGGAAGTAATGAAAAGTAGGAGTGAATCGATGTTGTTGAGAGTGTGGATGTTAGGCATGAAGGTTACAATGAAATCCTTCCCCTTTGTGTCGAAGTATTCCTGCGCAAAGAGGCTATTACCGATTATTATCGCCGATAATAATATAGTAACAAAGTATTTCATTGATTTTCTAATTATTTACAACAAACATCCTCGTTAATTTAACATTTTTGGTTGATAATTCATAGAAATAAACTCCGTTGCTGAAATTCCGCGTATCGACAGCGACCTGGTAAATACCGCCGGTGTAAGTGCCCTCAACCGGTGTTTGTATTTTAATCCCGTTAAGGTTGAAAATGCTGATTTCCACATTTTCTGTGGAAGGTATGCCGAAGCGGATGGCAGTGCTGTAGTTGACGACGGGATTGGGTATGTTCTGTTCGAGGATGAATCCTGCCGGTACCGAGGTTGTAACGATGCTGATTGAAAGGCCGCAGCGACTTTCTCCCTGCCTCTCGATTGGATCTCCGGTGCCGGAGAAAGGTATTACGATGGCCATACACTTAAAGCCGATTTTTAATGTGTCGGTAATGGGAGTTTCACCGGCGCTGAGCGGATGGAAACAGACAGCCAGGTCCTTTGTCTCGCCGGGATTGATTGTCAGCGGGAACTGTGTCTGAGGAAGTGAGTATTGTGTGTTGCTTATTACATGGATGTCGTTGAAAACAAACGGCAGGATCCCGTAGTTTTTAATGGAAAAGGTGTCGCAGGCAATGGTTCCTATTAGCTGTGAGCCGAAATCGAGAATGCCCGTGCTGCCTGTGCCGTTAATGCTAAGGGTAAAACCCTGTATGGTATCCCTGACGTGGACACGCCAGCCGAACTGGTCGGTAACAGTGATGTCATAGATGGCGTCGTAGTAGGGGTCAGTGATTGCCATCCCGTAGCTGCTGCTTTTCTCTGTTGCCGAGTTGTTGCTGAGTGTACAGTTTACCAATTCGTTGACGATGATGGAATCCAGGCCGAAATCCGTTGAAAGAGAGTCGCTGATGATAACTGAAAACACCGTACCGCAGGGATCGGGAGTGACCTGGATCAGTGGAGGGTTGTAATCGAGTTGTGTCGTAAGTTTAATGTAAGCAGCTTCTCTGTTCCCGCATTCATGGGTAATCTCGAGAGTGTCCGTATAGGAGCCGAGCGTATCGGGAGTAATTGCCGCAGTAATGGTTTTTTCCTCTCCGCTTGCAATATCCGTGAAACTGCCGCTTTTAATGGTAAAGACATTGTTCCTGAACCTGATGTCTTTGATTGTATGGTCAAACTTGCCGTAATTGTTGAAAATGATGTCGAAGTTGTATTCTTTGCCTGTCCTGGTCTCGAAGCTATAGGACGGAGCGGGGCCGTCAGGGTCGAGTCCTTTGATCCAAACGGTGAAACCCGGGATATCAATGGTCGTGTCGGACTTCAAACCGGAAGAGTCCACCGCTGCGATCCTGAAATAACCGTCATGATACTGGCTGATCAGTGTGGCCATGTAAGAATAATTCTTTGAGTCAATTTTAGTAATCTTTGTAATTACATTTTCGGAACTGTCCGCAGGAATTGAAACCGACTCTAAGCCGGAGTCGTAAAGCGCAGTGTCGGTAACAACTCCTTCGGCTTTGTAACATGATGTGTTCCCGAGAATTGCAGGTGGTTCCGTGTCGAAGGGCTGCATTGCCATGCCCCCGATGTATCCGTAAGAGTTCCTTTCGCCGTAGCCATAGATGAAAATCCCGAAAGGCTCTTTGCATTCGAGATAGTGGACTCCGGCTTTGACTTCGATGGTTGCGTAGTAATAGTCAGAACCGGAAATGGCTTTGAAGCTCGAGGCACTGACGGCGCTGCCGTCGAGAGTAAGGGTGTTATAGGCGGTGGAAGGCGCAACAACGGCAATGTAATGATTGGTGAAAGAAGAGACAACGCCGCCGCTGTACTCATAAGCCTGGGTATTGATCACACGGTATTTGTCCATGTACTGCTCTTTTGGAGGGACAATCAGCAGCAACGGGTCGCCATAGGTATCAGAGCCGCTGGCGCCGCTTGTTTTCTTGTACTGTGCCGTCATTATCGGTTTGTCTGACTCGACATAGACAGCTCCGGTAATCTTTCTTTCTAAGTACTTGCCTTTATTGAGCGTAACCGTTTCAGTCCCGTTGATTTTTACCGTTGTGTTGTCCAGCGCTGCAATTATCCTGTAAATGTCGCTGTTCGATGTGTAAGTTTCGTATTTGGCGGCAACGAAAGGGATGATGAAAGCGTTCTTGCCCCAGGTATCGACCGGAGGCATCTGTTCGACAATGCAATCCCTGGAAGCGGTACTGAGGGTGTAAGGTATGGCCGCGCGTTCGTGCCCGGCAAAAACTGCTACAGGCTTGTCGGATGTGATTTCGCTCCCGGTCAGGTCGCCGCTGCTAGCCTGCACGAGGTATGATTCTCCTTTGTTAAGGGTAACGGTCTGTACTTTGGTGGAGTTCTTTGCGGTGGCTGCCGTCGGTGCAATCGTAACAGTCGTGCCGTCTTCGGTTCCCAGTACGGCAAATTCCGAAGGGTCGCTGCTCCAGGTGTTGTATGACATAACAAAGTAATGCATATTAAGTACATCTACAGGAAGAACCAGGAAAGCATCGCTCGAAGTGGTAGCTGTCGTGAGCGCATAGACTGTGACATCGGAGTCGGATACGACCCGGAAATACTGGGGGGCTACGACTTCGTCCTGGGTAGAGGTTACCAACTCATAGTTTGTGTATTTCAGGGTAAACACATGGATCCTGCTGACGTCGGTAATAGTGAATTGGTGGGTGTAAACCTTTTTGTTTATATCCCTGTATTCGATGAAACCGACGGTCGGTTTGTCGGCTGCGATGTATATCGACAGGGAGTCAACGCCACTGGTACTGATGTGGTCGTTTGGAATAAAGGTAAGGAAAAACTCGGTACCTTTCGTATCGAAGAATTTCTGTTCCCCGCACTTAATGGAACCAGCAGCAGTCAGCAATGCGAAAAAAAGTACAACCCAGTATTTCATAGCATCTCTCATCTGTAAATTACAAATTTGCCTGTCAACTGATGGCCTGTTGAACGCAGCACGTAAAAATAAACTCCGTCAGGCAGGTTCCCTGTGTCGAATTCTACCTGGTAACAGCCGGCCTTAAACCAGTCTTCTGCCAAAGTACATATTTTTTTCCCATCACTACTATATACGTCTAAATTAATATAATTTTCCTCATCGATGCCAAAAATTATTGATGTTATATTGCCGGTTACCGGATTGGGGACATTCTGTCCGAGAACATAGCCGTGCGGAACTTCTGTGGTAATGATCCGCAGGGGTACCTTGCACTTGTTTTTGCCTTCGAAAATGAGCGGGTCAGCCTCTCCACTGATGGGGACAGTCTTTGACACACAGTTAAATTCCAGCTTCAAAGTGTCTTTGAGTGTTGCATCGCTTGCCTGCAAGGGATAGAAGCAAACGGCGAGGGGTTGTATCTCACCTGGCCCGATTGTCAGTGGGAGCTGCGATTGCGGGATTGAAAACCAGAGGTTGCCGGCCATAAGGATGTCATCAAATACCATCGGCAGAAGGCCATAGTTATACAGGATTATTGTGTCGCAAATCCGGCTGCCGATTATTGCAGCGCCGAAATCGAGCGCCCCGTCGGGCAGCCCTGAATTGATACTTAAAGTAAATCCCTGTACCGTATCCCTTATGTTGGTTGTCAGGCCGTACTCATCTGTTACCGTAACATCCCAGACTGCGTCAAATAGGGGATCGGTAACAGTCAGTATGATGGTCCATGATTGGGAAGCCACAGATGTTTCACTGGCGGAGCAGTTTGTTAACTCATTGTAAATTATTGATTTTAAGCCGTAATCGTCCGACAGGGAGTCGGTAATTGTAATTGTAAATTTCGTCTTGCAGGGATCGGGAGTGATTGCAATCTGAGGGGGATGCCTGTCGGCAGGTACTTCAACAGTAATGAAGGCAACCTCGCGGAGGCCGCAGTCATGAGTAATTACGAGTGTGTCCGTAAATATTCCCGCCGTATCGGGAGTAATGCAGGCCGTTACGGTCTTTTCCCCACCTTCGGCAATAGTAGTGAATTCACCGTCTGTGATTGTAAATATCTTATTCTTTAAGTAAATACCGCTAATTGTATGATCATATTTGCCGTAATTATTAAAAATAATATCGAAGCATAGTTCCTGGCCTTTTCTTGTCCTGTAGTTCCAGGCCGGCGCCGGTTCATCGGGATCGAATCCTTTGAGCCAGACTGTAAACCCCGGTATATTAAAGGTTCGTTTGCTTTTCAGGCCGGCCGAATCGGCGGCGATGATGGTGAACCGGCCGTCATAGTTGCTGTCAATCAACTCAGCCCTGAATGTGTAATTGAATGCGTCGGTCTTGTTTATCTCTACGGTGGTGTTTTCCGTACTGTCGGCGTCTGCCGTTACCGACAATAAGCCGTAGTCATATTCCGAGGTGTCGGTAACGCTGCCTTCGGCGCTATAGCACAATACAGTGCCTGCAATGACAGGCGGGTAATAATCCAGTCTCGTATCGAGGGTAATAACGGCAACATCACGGCTACCGCAATCATGTACCATTACCAGGGTATCTGTAAAAACACCGATGGATGTGGGTGTAATGCAGGAAATTAATGTCTTTTCCTGTCCGCTTTCAATGGCGCCGAATTTTTCACTTTTAATTGTAAACAGTTTATTTTTAAAGTATATATCATTGATCTCCTGATTGAATTTCCCATAATTATTCAATATGATATTAAAGCAAAATTCCTTGTTCGCCATTGCTTCGAAACTGTAAACAGGGGCTGTTCCGTTGGGGTCTGAGCCTTTGATCCACACGGTAAATCCCGGTATGTCCACACTGATTCCGGTTGTCAGTTTGGAAGAATCGACAGCGACGACACTGAAATGGCCGTCATAGTATTGATTGACTAATGTAGCTTTGTATGTGTAATATCCTGAATTTACGACATTTATTTCCGTTGTGACATTCACTGAACTGTCCGGTGGGATCAATACCGACTGCAGGCCGGTATTATGGCCGCCGGTATCGGCAACAATGCCTTCGGCTTCGTAACACTCCGAATTAACAAGTATTTCCGGCGGATCCGAGTCGAAGGGTTTCATGGCCATGCCGCCTACATATCCGTATGAGTTCCTTTCGCCGTAACCGTAAACGAAGATGCCGAAAGGAGCGCTGCACTCCATGTAGTGGACACCAGCAGAGACTTTGATGTTTGAGTAATAGTATTCTGAGCCGGAAATCGCATTGAAACCGGACGAGGGCACTGAGCTTCCGTCGAGGGTAATGGTACTGTAAGCTGAAGCAGGTGCTACAACAGCGATGTAATGCTCCTCGAAGGATTCGACAATACTTTTGTTATTGTATTCATAGGCCTGGATGTTGACGACACGGTATTTGTCCATGAATTGTTCTTTCGGAGGTATCATCAGCATCAGGGGATCGCCGTGAGTCTCAGATTGGTTGCTTGTACTGCTGGTTTTCTTGAACTGGGCAGTCATTACAGGCTGGTCAGCGACGAGAGAAACGGCGCCGGTAATACTCTTTTCGAAATATTTTCCTTTATTGAGTGTGATTGTTTCAGTACCGTTGACAACAACTTTTGTGTTGTCGCAGGCTGCCAGTACCCTGTATATATCCTTATACAAGGTGTTTTCGTCGTCGTTGATTGCCGTAAAAGGAACTATGAACGCATTTTCTCCCCAGGTAGTAACAGGCGGCAGCTGTTCGACGAGGCAGTCTCTCGAGGCTGACGTCAGCGTCGAAGGGATGGCAGCGCGTTCGTGGCCGCTGAACACAGCTACGGGCTTGTCGGAAGTGATTTCTGTACCTGTCAGGTCTCCGCTTGCTGCCTGTACCAGGAATGATTCGCCCTTGTTAAGGGTGATTGACTGTACTTTTGTTGAATTCTTTTCAGTTGCGGCAGTCGGGCGGATTGTTACGGTAGTGCCGTCTTCGACAGCAGTGACTGCAAACTGGGAAGGATTGCTGTCCCATGAGCCATAGGACATAATAAAATAGTGATTGTTCAGCACGTCTGAAGGCAGTACCAGGAAAGCATCGCTTGAAGTGGTAGCTGTTGTCAGCCCGTAAACAGTAATGTCCGAATTCGATACTACACGGAAATATTGTGGTGCGACGGTTTCATCCTGACTGTCGCCCGATAATTCATAATTGGAGTATTCAAGTGTGAAAACGTGAATTTTACTAATATCTGTGATCGTGTAATTGTGAGTGTAAACCTTACTGTTTTTGTCCCTGTACTCAATGAACCCGGTAGTCGGTTTGTCTGCGGCGATGAATAGCGAGATTGAATCCACGCCTTCATCATTGTTATGATCGTTAGGAATGAAGGTAAGGAAGAATTCGGTACCCTTTGTGTCGAAGAATTCGCTGCACACCATTGGTGTGGCTCCTGAAAGAAGCAACCCGACCGCTATTATCAAATATTTCATGACCCTCACCTTTTTATGTAAAACATCCTCGTAATCCTTTTACGGACTTTCTGCTGTCCGTAAAAGTGAACTCCGTTCGGCATATCCCGGGTGTTGGAGGCTGCCTGGTAGAAGCCGCTTCCATAGTTTCCTTCTGCCATTGTCCGGATGTATCCTCCATCTACTCTATATACGCCCAACTTCAAGGGATTTTCCTCACGAAGCCTGAACATGACGGATATGTAACAGCCGGTAACGGGATTGGGGGTATGATTTGCCATGGGCCAGGGGAGGCATTGGCACAGGTAGGTAAAACAGGGGTATGTTGTTATTTATTAGTACGTTAGCTGTTATTTTCCTGGTTACTTTTGTGGGTATTCCAGTTTTTTGCCATTTACCATGTTCCGGAAAAATAAGCAGTACCAATCTGTCACATACTGATACATCATCGCTGACGACAGGAGGTCGCGCTTTCCGATTATCTGAAATGACTTATTGTTTTGAATAATCTATACTTAGCTTGCTATTTTTTTATGAAGCTGCATGTTATACTTTGTCCGTTGTTGTAATTGATCCTGACAATGTAACAGCCACGGGGCAGTTCGGAGATGTCCACCCTTGTGTTGCCGTCGGCTCCCAGTCTTTTCACTTCTTCGCCCAGCAGGCTGTAAATGGCGATTTCTCCGCTGTTACCGTGCAGGTTGACGTTGAGGTAATCCCCGGCAGGGTTGGGATATATCAGCAGGCCTGTGCCGTTGTCGATTTGGTCTTCTGCTCCGGTCTGGATTCCGTCAGTTGGTTTGGGACAGAAATACCAGTTGAGTATCTCATGAATTTCAAAGGAGTTGGCTGTCGCCGCCGTAAATCCGACGTAGGCAAATTCATCGCGTTCGAGGCTGACATAGTTCTCCAGCTTGAAATTTTTGACTTCAAGGACAGGAGTTGTGAATACCCTGGTATTGTTAAGGTAAACCCTGAGTACATTCGGCAGGAGGTTGTATTCGATTCTGGCATAGTACGGCCTTCCGTTGGGTTTGATGGTCGTGAGGGTGTCGGTAATGCCCAGGGTGGCTTGTTTCGTATGAGCGGAGCTGTTGGGTTGGGTACCGAGGCTCTGTACAGCGACGTGGTTACCGTCGGGATCGTAGTAATCGAAGAGTTGGGTGGAATCGTTATGGAAGAGGTCGAACTCGACGGCAACACTGTTACCGATGCCGTCATAGCCAATGCCGGCGCCGTAGTTGCCGACGACGCCCAGGCCTTCGTTCTGTATTACAAAAGCGAGTCCGTCGGCGCCGGGAAGGGAGTTTTCAGCGCTTGTATGATTGAAACCGTCGGAGACGGAAAATGCGAACTCGGTAACGAAGCCTTTCCTGACGGGCATTTTCAATGTACGCCAGCAGGAACCCTTGGTGTTTGGTTTGGAAGGAGTCAGCCTTATGTTCTTAGCGGCTCTTTTTGCCGAGGCGTTGTATTCGATGAATGGGTCGTTATCGAAGTCATCATAGACGAACATCGTTTCGTCGCAGTCGGTTTTACCGGCGCTAATTTTGGCGATAGGCCTTGTACCGCAAGGCCCTGTCAGGTAGAGAATGTCGTCGATGGGGTCGTTGTTCGCAATAAGTATGCACAGTTCGACGCTGTCGGTCTCTTTTACTCCGAGCTTGTGAGGAGTTGCGTGGTTAATAGTAATGGCCGGGTTGCCGACAGAGAGCGCCTGTACCGTCTGCTCGTAAGCCCCGTAATTGTATATCGGTATCCTGAAGCAGTACTTAGTGCCGATTGTCAGCTTCGGGCTGTAAACGGGAATCGTATCGGCAGTGTAAGTATAGGGATGGCTGACGGTGAATCCCGGAATGCCGATTTCTTTGCTTGCCACGTTACCGGCGGAGTCAGTTGCAACAATTGTGAACTTTCCGTCTTTGTACCTGTCTATGAGCTTGGCGCTGAAGGCAGCGGCCTTGTCGTCTTTTTGGAAGCTGTTGATCGATACAATTGCATTTTCAATGTTTACGGAGGGAGCTGTAATATCTGATAGCCCGGACTCAAGGCCGGAAGAATCGGTAACGGTACCTGTAACGGAAAAGCAGGAATCGGTAACGGTAACAACTGGCGGGTTGTCCTTTGCAGAGAAGCTGATGCCGGCGGAGAAACCATAGGAATTGAAAGCGCCATAGCCGTAAACAATGGCCCCGAATGGTTCATTGCATTCAAGGTAGTGATCTCCGTAGTCAACATTAAGCCTTGCGTAATAATAGGCCCTACCGGCAATTTTAGTAAATGAAGTTTTCGGAACGATAAAACCGTCGAGTTTCAGTGTCATATATGCTGTTTCGGGAACGACGACATTGATATACTGTTCCACAATTGCAAGGAGTGTTGATGTCCCATCAATTGTGATTGACCTGAGGCATACAACTCTGTATTTATCGAGGAATTGTTCTTTTGAGGGAACGAGTACCATGAAAGGGTCCGCATTTGGTTGAGCCTTAACATTTGTAATATTTGAGGACTTTTTAAAATGCGCCGTTAGTATCGGTTTGTCGGCTTCGATAGAAACAACGCTATATATTAACTTTTCCAGGTACTTACCTTTATTAAGATACACTGTATCTGTACCGTTCATAATCACCCTTGTACTGTCGCAGGCAGCCATTACCCTGTATTTGTCGTTATGGCTGCTGATTTCTTCATCCAGGCCGGGAATGAACGGGATTATGAAAGCATTGTTTCCCCAGTATGAGACTGGTATCATCTGCTCGATCAGGAGATCCCCGGAACCCGTCGTTGTCTTGGTATTGGTTATGGATGCGCATTCGTGGCCGGCAAAAACAGCAACCGGTTTATTCGAGGTAATTTCAGTGCCTGTCAGGTCATAATTCTTTGTTAAGGTATCGGCTTGTGCCTCAACAAAATAGGTTTCACCTTTATTCAGGACAATCGTCTGTTTGTTTGTCGAGTGTTTCTTTGTCGGTACACTTGGAACTATTTGTACGGTAGTACCGTCTTCCACGGCGACAACAACAAAATCGCCTGTAAGGTAGCCATGAGGGTGATTGTAATATGACATAATAAAATAATGCATACCCAGTACATCGACAGGTAACGCAAGAAACCCATCGCTCGAATATGTGTTCAACGACACACCATAGACCGTAACATCTTCGTCGGAAACAACCCTGAAGAAAGTCTTGCTGACAGATTCCTCCTTAGATTTTTGATGCTCAAATCTGGTGTTTGGCACAGTAAAAATATAAGACTTACTGACATCGCTTATTGTGAAATTCTCACTATAAGCTGTACCGGATGTGTCAGTGTATTCAATTTTCCCCGAGGCCGGTTTTTCAGCAGTAATACAGATGAAAATGGAATCGCGATTCACAGTTCTGTGATAGCTGTTGGGAAGAAAAGCCATATAGAACTCCCGCCCTTTCGAGTCCGGCAAGTCCTGCGAAAATGAAGTGCTGCCCATAGTAAATACGGCAATGATCAGAAGAAAACAGTTTCTCATATTAATCCTCAACTATTTATTTCTTGTGTGTTGTATTATTTCTCAGTTCATGAAAACGGGACCATTTCCGTTACCTGTTGATTCCGTTAATAACAATACTTTGTTATTGCTTACAATATTCAGGAGACAAGATATTCTGAGTCGAAATACTTATAGAAAACGAATATTTTTCAATATGTTATCACTTTATCCCGAATATTGCGTTAGGAGTTGCAAATATCATATAAATAGTTTGATATACAACAATTTAACGATTTCCCCCTCCTTAGATAAGGAGGGGCCAGGGGTGGTTGGATTTTCCGTGTTTTAGGTTATCAAATGCTCAATCCGGGTTTATTGATGTTGATATTTTTAATTATTTCAAAGAACTCAGAATATAATAGTGTTAAACAATCGAAGCGGAAAAAAGTTTCAGTTCTTACCTGTTTATAATGAAGCTTCCTGCCAAACTTTGCCCGTTGTTGTAATTGATCCTGACAATGTAACAGCCACGGGGCAGTTCGGAGATGTCCACCCTTGTGTTGCCGTCGGCTCCCAGTCTTTTCACTTCTTCGCCCAGCAGGCTGTAAATGGCGATTTCTCCGCTGTTACCGTGCAGGTTGACGTTGAGGTAATCCCCGGCAGGGTTGGGATATATCAGCAGGCCTGTGCCGTTGTCGATTTGGTCTTCTGCTCCGGTCTGGATTCCGTCAGTTGGTTTGGGACAGAAATACCAGTTGAGTATCTCATGAATTTCAAAGGAGTTGGCTGTCGCCGCCGTAAATCCGACGTAGGCAAATTCATCGCGTTCGAGGCTGACATAGTTCTCCAGCTTGAAATTTTTGACTTCAAGGACAGGAGTTGTGAATACCCTGGTATTGTTAAGGTAAACCCTGAGTACATTCGGCAGGAGGTTGTATTCGATTCTGGCATAGTACGGCCTTCCGTTGGGTTTGATGGTCGTGAGGGTGTCGGTAATGCCCAGGGTGGCTTGTTTCGTATGAGCGGAGCTGTTGGGTTGGGTACCGAGGCTCTGTACAGCGACGTGGTTACCGTCGGGATCGTAGTAATCGAAGAGTTGGGTGGAATCGTTATGGAAGAGGTCGAACTCGACGGCAACACTGTTACCGATGCCGTCATAGCCAATGCCGGCGCCGTAGTTGCCGACGACGCCCAGGCCTTCGTTCTGTATTACAAAAGCGAGTCCGTCGGCGCCGGGAAGGGAGTTTTCAGCGCTTGTATGATTGAAACCGTCGGAGACGGAAAATGCGAACTCGGTAACGAAGCCTTTCCTGACGGGCATTTTCAATGTACGCCAGCAGGAACCCTTGGTGTTTGGTTTGGAAGGAGTCAGCCTTATGTTCTTAGCGGCTCTTTTTGCCGAGGCGTTGTATTCGATGAATGGGTCGTTATCGAAGTCATCATAGACGAACATCGTTTCGTCGCAGTCGGTTTTACCGGCGCTAATTTTGGCGATAGGCCTTGTACCGCAAGGCCCTGTCAGGTAGAGAATGTCGTCGATGGGGTCGTTGTTCGCAATAAGTATGCACAGTTCGACGCTGTCGGTCTCTTTTACTCCGAGCTTGTGAGGAGTTGCGTGGTTAATAGTAATGGCCGGGTTGCCGACAGAGAGCGCCTGTACCGTCTGCTCGTAAGCCCCGTAATTGTATATCGGTATCCTGAAGCAGTACTTAGTGCCGATTGTCAGCTTCGGGCTGTAAACGGGAATCGTATCGGCAGTGTAAGTATAGGGATGGCTGACGGTGAATCCCGGAATGCCGATTTCTTTGCTTGCCACGTTACCGGCGGAGTCAGTTGCAACAATTGTGAACTTTCCGTCTTTGTACCTGTCTATGAGCTTGGCGCTGAAGGCAGCGGCCTTGTCGTCTTTTTGGAAGCTGTTGATCGATACAATTGCATTTTCAATGTTTACGGAGGGAGCTGTAATATCTGATAGCCCGGACTCAAGGCCGGAAGAATCGGTAACGGTACCTGTAACGGAAAAGCAGGAATCGGTAACGGTAACCACAGGCGGCATATCCGGGCGTGATAGTTTCATTCCACCTGTATAGCCGTAGGAATTGATTGAGCCATAACCGTAGGAGAGGACTCCGAAAGGTTTATTGCATTCAAGGTAATGAGGGCCGATTTTTGTATTCACCCTTGCATAAACATGATCCGTCGAAGCAATCGGGTAATAGTCTGACGACGGGAGGATTTTACCGTCCAGTGTTAGTGTCCTGCGTGAACTGCTGTCGGCTATTACTGTAATGAAATGTTCTGTAAATGCTTTCCCAAAGCCGTTATATGTCTCCATGGCCATAATTCTGTAGCTGGCCAAAAACTGTTCTTTAGAGGGGATAAGTGTCATAAAAGGATCGCCGATGGTGCCGTAATGCTGGCTTTTAATAATCGATGATTTCTTGTATTGAGCAGTTAATATCGGTTTGTCCGCTTCTATACAGACTGCTTCAGTGATATTCCTCTGGAAAAACCGGCCTTTATTTAAATATATGGTTTCGGTTCCGTTAATTGTCACTTTTGTATTATTGTCAGCCGCCATTACCCTGTAAACGTCAAAGTTGGCCGTATCTACATTGGTGGTCTGTACAAACGGCGTAATGAAGGCATTTTTGCCCCAGGAAGATACAGGTACCATCTGTTCTATTAATACATCTCCCGAACCGTAATCTTTCTGATCAGTGGCAACTGCGGCACATGTGTGCCCGCCAAACACGGCTACAGGTTTGTCCGACTGGATTTCTGTCCCTGTCAAATCGATGTTAAGCTGATCGATTAAGACATTTGCTTCGACATAGTATGATTCTCCTCTGTTCAGGAAAATCGTCTGTTTCCGAGTGGAATTCCTTTTTGTTTCCGCACTGGGATTAATCATGACGGTAGTATTGTCTGTCGTTGCAGTTACTGCAAACGATGAGGGGCATTTCCTATCATAATTATTGTAATATGACATAACCAGATAGTTATTACTCAGCACATCGACAGGCAAAGCCAGGAATGCATCGCTTGACGCCTGATTCGATGACAGTCCATATACTGTAACCTCCTTATCGGCTACTATCCTGAAATACGGCTTTACTACCGTCTCTTCCATTGTAGTGGGCAGGATAAAACTTGTATATGGTAATGAATATGTAAATATTTCCGAAACATTGCTAATTGAGAAATCTTTACGAAAAGACTGCCCGGAGGAATCCCTGTATTCTATATGTCCGGTAGTCGGTTCCTCAGCAGAAATATAAATATAAAGCGAATCGCGATTCCCTGAGTAATGTAAGGGAGAAGGTAAGAACGATATATAGAACTCCCTGCCCTTCGAATCGGGATAGTCCTGTGAAAATGACGTACTGCAGATCGTCAGTAAGGCGATGAATAAAAGTAAATAATTTTTCATAACATACTCAGCGATTAATTACAAATACTTTTGTCAGTCTGGCGTTACGGGTTTTCAATTCATAGATACATACACCGTTTGCAAGTGAGCGTGTGTCGATTTCTGCCTCATAAAGGCCGGGAGTGAACTGTCCGAGCACGGTTCCGAAGATTTTCATCCCCTGAAGATTATATATATTAAGTTCGACTTCTTCCGAAACAGGTAACCCAAAAATGACAGTAGTCTTTTCACCGGTGACAGGGTTGGGAAAGTTCTGCCCCAGAACATAGCCTGCCGGTATCGAAGTGGAAATGATCTTCAGACCGGCGCCGCATCTTGTGGTTCCGCTCCTCTCGAGGGGCTCGGCATCACCATTCAGGGGCACATCCAAATTAATGCAGTTATAGATAAGCCTGAGGGTGTCGGTAACAGGTCGTCCGGCGGCTTCCAGCGGCATGAAACATACGGCAAGCGGTAATGTCTCTCCGGGAGCTATTGCAATCGGCAGCTGGCCGGGTGGAATGGAGAAGTGCAGATTTTCTACAGCCAGGGCTTCGTCGATGAGAAGAGTCCGCACCCCGTAATTGTGCAGAGCAATCGTATCGCAGAAACGGGAACCGAGTTGAACACTGCCGAAATCGAAGCTGCCGGCGGACAAACCGGAAACGACCTCAAGGGTGAAACCACGGATGGTGTCTTTAAGTATGATTGTGCCACCGGATTTGTCAGTGAAAGTAATGATGAAATAGGCATCCTGGTACGGATTACTGACAGTAAGAACAAGGTTCTGGTATTTTGGGAAAAATTGTTCACTGCTGATATAGCAGTTTTCTAATTGGTTGTATGTGGGTGGATTCAGTCCCAAATCGGTTGACAGAGTGTCTGTAATATATATGTTAAGCCCTGAATTGCAAGGGTCGGACAAAACTGCAATTCGGGGCGGATTGACATCGAGGTCCAATTTGAATGTAATTACGGCTAATACACGTTGGCTGCAGTCATTGGCTATGACCAGGGTGTCGGTGTATATGCCCGAAGACCGGACATTGGAACAACAGGAGAGCGTTTTTGTTTCACCGGCAGCAATGGAAGTGTAGCTTCCGGTTTTTACTTTAAATATATTGTTCCTGAAGTAAATGCTTTTAATTTTCTGGTCGAATTTCCCGTAATTGTTTGTCGCAATGTCAAAACAATACTCATTGTCGTCGTAGGTTTGAAAGTTGTAAACCGGTGGTGGGCCGTTGGGATCGGAGTCTTTAAGCCAGACGGTAAAACCGGGGATATCGATTTGCTTTTCAGCTTTGTGGTTTCTGCCGTCGGTGGCGGTGATCATGAATTTGCCGTCATAATACTGATTGATTAGTGAAGAGGAGAATGTATAGTAGTATTTATCAATCATTTTTATTTCTGTGGCAACATTGTCACGATTGTCGATTGCAACAGAAATAAGGCCCGAATCGAACTCCGAACTGTCGGTAACAGTGCCGTCAACTTTGTAGCAGGACTCCCCGGTCATTATTTCCGGAGGTAAAAGATCTTCGGCAGACAGCAGCATTCCGCCGTTATAGCCATAGGAATTGATCCGTCCGTAGCCGTAGGAGACAACTCCGAAAGGTTTATTGCATTCGAGGTAATGAGGGCCGGGCGCTACGTCGATCATAGCGTAAACATGATCTGTAGAAGCTATAGGGAAAAAAGAGGACGACGGCAGAGTTTTGCCGTCCACTGACAGAGTGTGGATTGAGCTCTTGTCGGCAACCACAGTAATGTAATGCTGGGAAAAAGCTCTACCCGAAGGGTACTTTGTTTCCATGCTCATAATTCTGTAGCTGGTCAGAAACTGTTCTTTAGAGGGGATCAGTGTCATAAAAGGATCGCCGACATTGCCGTAACGCGAGCTTTCGATGATCGATGATTTCTTGTATTGAGCAGCTAAAATTGGTTTGTCCGCTTCGATAGAGACAGCTTCATTGATATCCCTCTGGAAAAACCGGCCTTTATTTAAATATATGGTTTCGGTGCCGTTGATTGTTACTTTTGTATTGTCGTCAGCAGCCATTACCCTGTAAACGTCGTGGATATAGCTATCGATTTGTGCAAACGGCGCAATGAATGCATTCTTACCCCAGGAAGATACCGGTACTATCTGTTCTATTAATATATCTCCCGAACCGTACTCTGCCTGGTCATTGGTTACAGCAGCACATGAATGCCCGCCGAAAACGGCTACCGGTTTGTCAGAGACAATTTCCGTACCCGTCAGGTCAACGTTGAATTCTCTCAGGTAAACACTTGCTTCGACATAGTATGATTCTCCTCTGTTCAGGACAATCGTCTGTTTCATGGTGGAATTATTCTTCGTCGGGTAACTGGGTATTATCTCAACGGTGGTACCGTCTGAAGTTGCAAGTACCGAAAATGTTGAGGGGCAGTAACGGCTGAAATTATTGTAATAGGACATTACCAGATACCGATTGCTCAGAACATTGACAGGCAATGCCAAAAATGCATCGCTTGAAGCTTCGTTTGACGTCAGGCAATACACAGACACTTCCTTGTCGGCAACAACCCTGAAGAACGGCTTTACTACCTTCTCTTCCTGAGTTATTGGCATGCAGAAATTTTTAAATGGCAATGCAAATGTGTATATTTTTGATATATTTTCGATCGAGAAATCTTTATTGTAGTGCCTGCCTGAGGAATCCCTGTATTCTATGTGCCCTGAGGTCGGCTCCGTGGCAGATATGTATATGAAAACCGAATCGGTATTCCCGCTGTAATGTATTGGATTGGGCATGAAAGCAATATAGAACTCCGTGCCTTTCGAATCGGGATAATCCCTTGAAAATGTTGCGCTTCCGGAAAGTAATATAACTATTAAAAAAAGCAAACAATGTTTCATTATCTCACCCAGTGATTAATAACAAATACTTCTTTACACCTGGTGCAAAAGGTTTCCAATTCCCGGGAACGGACACCATTTACAAGAGAGCATGTGTCGGTTTCTGCTGCCTGTATTAACGGAGTAAATTGTCCTTTGCCAGGTTCCGGGATGTTCAACCCATGAAGATTATCTATGTTAAGTTCGACTTGTTCGGGTGGCAGTTGTCCCGCCTTCATAGCACAAGCGCCGGAACTATTCAGGGGATGGAGTAATCCTGTTCGTTCGTGCCCGCAAAAGACGGCAGAATATCTGACTGCAGCATTGCAGAGGAGCAACGGGCGGGATGAAGGTGGAAAAGCAACATGGAAGTCATTGTCCCCCGAGTCATAATGCTTTGGGGAAAAAGATAAATTACTTAGTATTATCATTGCGATGATAATAGAAAAAAGATATATGAAAGACATACTCAGTTATTAATAATAAACATCTTCGTTAATGTTGTTACAGTCGTTTTCAGTTCGTAGAAATAAACACCGTCAGGAAGTCCCTGTGTGTTTATCACCGACTCGTACACTCCGCCGTTGTATTGCCCGGTGGCCGGAGTCATGACCCTGATGCCCTGTACATTGTATATATTCAATTCAACAATGTCTGTAGCCGGAATGCCGAATATGATTGTCGTTACGCCGCCTGTTACGGGATTGGGAATGTTCTGTCCCAGGATGTAGCCGGCAGGTACGGATGTACTGATGATCCTGACGGGCAGCCCGCATTTCAAAGTTCCTTCCCTCTCAATCGGTTCAGACTCTCCGGCGAAGGGGAGAAACATTGACAGGCACTTAAAACTGATCATAAGTGTGTCGGTAAATACCTGCCCTTTCTCATATTGAAGAGGATTGTAACAGACAGCCAGGGACGCAGTTTCACCGGGAAGGATTTCCAGGGGGAACTGGGTTTGGGGAATTGAAAACAGGATATTGCGAAGCACCATGGCGTCGTCCAGGATGAACGGGAACAGGCCGTAGTTGTGAATGGTTATCGTGTCGCAAATCCTGTCGCCGATCCTTATTGAGCCGAAATCCAGGGCGCTCTTTTCTGTGCCTGCACTGAGTGTCAGTGTAAATCCCCTGATGGTATCCCTAATGCCTGAAGTCCATCCTTTTTTGTCAGTTACAGTAATATCGTAAATGGCATCCTTATATGGGTCGGTAACTTCGAGAGTATAATGATTGACGGTACTGTCCCCTGAGAATTTTGTAACGGTCATATTGACTAATTCATTGAAGACAACGGCGTCAATCCCGACGTCGGAAATCAGGGAGTCGGAAATTGTAAGGTTGAATTCCTTCTCGCAGGGGTCGCCGACTGAGGTAATGACAGGAGGATGCTTGTCGAAAATGGCATTGACGGTAACGATAGCCATGTCCCACAAGCCGCATTCGTTTTCAATCATCAAAGTGTCGGTATAGACCCCTTCATCGGCAATGGGAATGCACGCTGTGATTAATTTTTCCTGTTTGCTTGCAATAGTATTGATGCTGTCATTTTTCATAGAAAACAGGCCCTTCTTAAACCTGATGTTTCTAATCTTTTGTTCAAATTTGCCATAGTTATGAAGCACTATGTCCGTACAGCATTCCTTGTCAACTCTTGTTTCCGTGTAATAGACAGGCAAAGCGCCGTTTGGGTCCGTGCCTTTAACGGCGACTGTGAAGCCGGGAATGTCGATTCTGTAATTGGCTTTGTTCTGGTGGCAGTCGTTGCTGTACAACACGGCACTTCCGTCATACCTGACATTGATGAGCCTTGCGTTGAAATTGACAGAGCCCTGGGCCCTGTTAAATCCATCGACGTTGACAGTTACGTTTTCGGAAGAATCGGCCATATAATAGAATTCGCCGATACCGGTGTCGTACATTGCCGTATCACAGATTGTGCCGCTTACTTCGAAGCAATGTACATTGTAGGCGATTTCCGGTTTCTTATAATCGAAAGGCGTGTAGCCCATGCCGCCAACGTAGCCGTAAGAGTTTGCGCCTCCGTAACCGTAAACATAGATGCCGATGGGAGCGCCGGCTTGTACAGTGTGTATGCCGTCGGTAACGCTTTTATTTGCATAGTAATAGCCGGAATTGGGTATGATCTGGAACAGGGACTTAGTGATTGGATAGCCGTCGATTGTAACGGTGGAGATGGAAGTGTCCGGTACGATTACAGTGATATACTGGTAATCGTAAACCTTGGTGTAGGTTGTGCCGGAATAGAATTCATAGGCCTGGGTGTTAATTACCCTGTATGATGTCATGAACTGTTCTTTGGGTGGGATGACCATCATGAACGGGTCCCCGGGATTGTAATCCTGTAAAGAACCAAGACTGGAAGTTTTCTTGTACTGGGCAACCAATATCGGTCCGGATGCAGTAACGACAGCGGGCTTTGTCAACTTTGCTTCATAGAGTTTACCCCTGTCTAATATGGCAACTTTTACATTGTCGATGAAGACTTCAGTACCGTTACGGGCAGCGATAATCCTGTACAGGTCCGACAAAGACCCTTCCATATTCGGCAATTGTGTATATGGAGTAAGGAACACTCGCTTACCCCATGTCGTTACCGGTGGCAATTGTTCCAGAAGGTAATCCCTGGAGGGGCTGAGGCCGCTTCTGGTAATCGGAAGCATTGCTCTCTGGTGTCCTGAAAAGACGGCGACAGGCTTTGTCGAAAGTACCGCCGTACCGCTCAGGTCAAAGTTCGAATTGTTACCAAGAAGAAGCGCCTGGACAAGATAGACTTCTCCTTTGTTCATTCTTACCCTCTGAGTGTCCATGTCGTTGTACTGTGTCGGGCATGAAGGAATGATTGTCACATCTGTGCTGTCTTCGGAAGCGACGACGGCGAATTGCGAAGGCGTCGATTGGGAGCCGCCGTCGAAGTCGGTGTAAATGGAGATATCATGGCTGTTATAGCCTAATACGATATATTCATAGCCCAGGGCGTCGGTAGGCATTACCATCATAGCTTCGCTGGTGGTTTTTGCCTGGTTGTGAGCATAGATTGAGATGTCCTGGTCAGAAGTGACATGGAAAGACGTTTTGGAGACTTTTTCGCACTGGTTTTCTGCCCGGTCCAACAGATAACTGCTGTTGTTGTAGCCTTTTAGTTCATAGTCCCAGAAGCAGAGCTTGAATGTGTATATAGTATCTGTCTGGACAATCTGTATATTCCTCTTGTAGATATTGCCGTCGCGGTCGAAGTAATCGATCTTTACATTGCAGGGCTGGTCGGCAACGATGAAGATGTAAAGTGAATCGCCCAGCCTGGCCCTGTCTTCAAAATTATTGTAGTAATTATTGTGGTAATTGGGCGGGTAGGTAAGCCAGAAATCACGGCCTTTACTGTCGGCAGTGTCCACCTGCGACCATGACGGTAAAACCGAAATTATAAATAATCCGGCAAAAAATAGTAATTTTGGATTAATAAATTTACAATTTCGTTTTATGTCGATATTTTTAAAGGAGAATATATTTTTTTGCATAATTACTTTCCTCTAAATCAGTTTATTTTTTAGTCAAGACAATATTTATATAAAGATATTTTAATAACAAATATGAGAAAATTAATTCATTCCGAAATATTGGGCGAGCGAAAGACTGTTGGCCAATCGCTTGCTGCTGAACGCCATCCTGTCAGTGTAATGCTGCACAATGTACGGTCCCTGTACAATGTAGGTTCTGTTTTCCGTACTTCTGACTCTGCTCTGGTGTCCGAACTCCTGCTCTGTGGTTTTACTCCCCATCCTCCCCGTAAAGAAATTGAAAAAACTGCGCTGGGAGCTGTGGACTCTGTTCCCTGGCGCTACTTTAAAAACAGCGGCGAAGCGCTCGATTATGTTCGCAGCAAGGCAATCAAAGTAATTGCCGTGGAGCTTACAGACAGGAAGCGAACCTATGATTCGCTCCTGAAAGAGGATTTCCCGATGTGCCTTGTCTTCGGCAACGAACTGACAGGCATCGACAACGAGGTTCTCAGTCTCTGCGATGACGCTGTCGAAATCCCGATGCACGGCGTAAAGCACTCCCTCAATGTCGGTGTTGCTGCCGGCATCGCTATTTATGAATCTGTTCGTATTTGGAAATCTTTTCATACTGTATAGACACATGAAACAATAAAAGGTTTCAATAAACTTTATAAAAAAATGATTTTGTTTGATAATTTGAAATAGTATGATGAGTATAAAAATTGCCGTACCGGAAAACCCGGTTTTCAACGAATTGGTGTTCAGGGTTTCGGAGCTCTCCAAAACCGGGGATGTTACCGTTTTCAGGGTGCCTGAAGCACAATGTACAGAACTCTTTTACTCCAACAGGGTGGACGCTGCTTTTCTTTCTCCAATGGCGTACAGTAACGGCATCAACACCGGTGATTTCAGGATTGTACCCGGCCCCATCCTTGCCCTCAGCGGCTTTACGGGGGTGGCTTCAATATATTTCAGGGAAGGCATCAATGCCGTCGAAAGTTGTGCCTCTCCCGTACCCGATGATTACATGGTGGCTCTCGGCAGGGTATTGCTGATGGAAAGGTACGGACTAAGCCTCAAAGTTGAAAAAGCGGCCGGATTGAAGGAAGAATTGCTGAAGAAGGCTGACTCTGCCATTGTCTGGGAGAGCAATACCGTCAACAGCGGCGCCCTCGACATTACCGAGATATGGACCGACTCGTTCGAACTACCGTTGATACTGGGGTTCTGGGTATGCCGTGCCGAGGAATACCCGCCAAATATTAATGAGATCATCTACCGCTTGTGGAACAATGAGTTAAAGCCTGAAGAACAGGTCTTCGAGCCGGTTGAGGACAGCGGCGATGAGTTCGTACGCGACGGAACCATCTTCAGGCAGTGGAACGCCGACATGGAATATGCTCTTGAGAAGACGATCCACCTTCTCTATTACCACCAGTTGATTGCCGAGATTGCTGCAGTTAAAATACTCGGCCGTGACGACAAGCAGGAACAGCAAGACGTAATATTCAGCTGACGCAGGGGGGCGCTGCTATTTCAGTTTCTCCCTCAGTGTCTTCCTGTCGATTCCTAGTATTTCGGCGGCTTTTGTTTTGTTGCCGTCAACCTTTGTAAGTACATTGCGTATGTATTCGGTCTCCATTTCGGCAAGTGAGCGGGTGAATCCATGGTCTTTCGCTATTGAGTAGCGCATGAGGCTGGGCAGGTCGGGAACATCGATGACACCTTCGTCGGCCATTACAACGATCCTCTGGATGATGTTCTCTAATTCCCTTACATTACCCGGCCAGTAATAATTCCTGAGCGTATCGAGAGCTTTGTCCGAGAATTTTGGTTCATTCATGCTGAATTCGCGGGTGTACTTCTTTGCGAAGTATTGGGCCAGCTCCAGTATGTCGTCTCCACGCTCGCGCAGAGGGGGCATCTGGATGTTAAGGACATTGAGCCTGTAGTAAAGGTCTTCACGGAAAAAGCCTTTGTCAACTAAGTACGAAAGGTCTTTGTTTGAGGCTGCGATGATCCGTACATCGACTTTCACGGTTTTATTAGCGCCAATCATGCAGACTTCCTTGTCCTGGAGTACGCGTAGTAGTTTTACCTGCATGGAAGAGCTTGTTTCGCTGATCTCGTCGAGGAAAATGGTGCCTCCGTCGGCAGTCTGGAAGAAACCGGAACGTGTTTCATAGGCCCCGGTGAAAGCTCCCTTAACGAACCCGAACAGTTCGCTTTCAAGCAGGTTCTCGGGTATGCCGCCGCAATTGACCGGAACAAAAGGGCTGAGGGAACGCTGGCTGCTGTAATGGATGGCCCTGGCCACCAATTCCTTGCCGGAACCGCTTTCGCCGGTGATGAGGACATTGGCGTTCGTGGAAGCCACTTTGCTGATGGCCCGGAAAACCTTCTTCATAGGTTCTGACCTGCCGATGATGCCGTATTCCTCATAATGGACCCCGTTTTCGTCCCGCGGCCATGTGAAATGTTTCTTTGCTTTCCGCTTGTCTAAAGCCAGGTTCACGGCGTTGTGAAGTTCATTGTCGGTGAAAGGCTTGGAGAGAAATTCAGCAGCTCCGGTTTTCATTGCC
The DNA here is from genome assembly GCA_964634885.1 of uncultured Hyphomicrobiales bacterium. GTDB lineage: Bacteria > Bacteroidota > Ignavibacteria > Kapaibacteriales > UBA2268 > DAINRZ01. The sequence goes on from CAZWLN010000002.1 coordinate 27,983, forward strand.
TCGACAGCTCCTTCGACGGTAGCATAGCCGGTAATCATCATAATTTCCGTGTCCTTAAGGTTCTCCCGAACGTGCCTGATTAGGTCCATGCCGCTGTATTGGGGCATTTTCATGTCCGTTATTACCAGGTCGATGTGTGTTCCGGCGAGGACATCGATTGCCGATGGGACGGATTCGGCAGTGTAAATCCTGTAATTCTGTGATTCGAGGTTCCTTTTCAGAAGCTCCAGGTTGTCCGGAAAGTCGTCGACAATGAGAATGCTTTCTTTTTCCATTTCAATTTTTCAGTATCAAAATGTATTATTAGTTATTTGTTTTCTTCATCATTCTTAATTAACGGGAACCTGATCTCGAACCGTGTTCCCTTCCCCTGCCAGCTTTCGACCCTGATCTCCCCGTTGTGGGAGGAGACTATGCCGTGAACGACAGCCAGTCCCAGCCCTGTACCTTCGTGGACAGCTTTCGTTGTGAAGAAGGGCATAAATATCCTGTTCTTTACTTCCTCGCTCATGCCGGTTCCGGTGTCTTCGATGGTCAGGGCTACATAGTCCGGAGTGAAAGACGTCTGGATCATCAGTTTGCCGCCGCCGGGCATTGCGTGGATGGAGTTGACGACAAGGTTGATCAGCACCTGGTTGAGCTGCGATTCGTCTCCGAGTATTTTTGGCAGGCCTGCCGCCAGCGAGCGAACCACCTCTATCTGCGATTTGACGCATCTTCCTTCGAAGAAGTACATGCCGTCAACGATGACGGTGTTGAGGCTTACTTCGGTAAGCTGGGCCGGTACTTCGCGGGCAAACACGAGGAGTTTCTTAATTACTTCACGCGAATAGAGCGAGGCTTTGATTATCTTGCTCAGGTCTCTGCTGGCGTCTTCCGTCAGCCCCGGCGTTTTACCCACCAATTGGGCAAAACCGAGGATGCTGCCAAGGGGTTCGTTCAACTCGTGAGCCACGCCCGCGGCAAGCTGGCCGATGAGCGCCAGCCTGTCGGTGTGCCGCAGCTGCTCCTGGAGTTTCTGCCGCTCGCGTTCGGCTTCTTTGCTTTCGATGATGAAAGAAAGCTGCTTTGCAACAGAGTCGATCAGGTCGCGTTCTTCGGCAAGGAAAGGCCCTTCGTCCAATTTTGGCTTTGTCTGGGAGTAAACAACTTCGACGAAGCCCCGGTTGCGTTTGTTTACGATGATGTCCGAGCTTTGCCTCTGCCAGCCTTCACGGTACATTGCCGAGTAGTAGATCTGTCCGTCGAAGCAGATGCGCGCAGAGGCTATCTCCGGGTACTGCCATGAGGGGGGCAGCAGCTCTACGACCGAAGCAAGGAATTCATCGAGTGTCCGGTGATTCTGAACGGAGATCTGTGTCAGTAGGGACAGGCAGGACAACTCTTTTACTCTTTCAGTAAGGGCAGCCTGGTTGTGGTGGTTAGCAAGGGCAATGGCAAGGAAAATGGCAATGTCTTCCCAGGCCGGTAGCTGGTCGGAAGGGAACCCACCGGGTGTTTCACTGATGAGGTTCAGAAGGCCGGTTGCCTTGTTGTCGAAGGTCAGGGGTATGAGAAGCATGGAACCAGCTTTGACCGTACCGTAAAAGCGGTTTGTGTCAAGTTTTGCAATCAACCCTGCGACGTCGGTGTCGAATCTATTGACGAGTATTATACCGCTCCCGGTGCATATGCCTGTGAAATTTTCAGTTTTACCCCTATCGAGGGCTGTCCTGAGGTAATTGTAGAGGGGGAATATCCTGTCAATCCGGGCGTTGGTGCCGGTGCCGGAGTCGTGGTATGGATAGAAATCGTAGTTAAACGCGTACTTGGTCTTGCTTGAGATTCGTGAATGGAGGTATTTGCTGTCTTCCAAAACGAGCATTTCTACACAGTCGGTGTTGAAATTGTCGAGCAGCAGCCTCGTTACCTCGTAGAAAAAGTCAATACCGGGTATTTTCTTATTGGAAAGGCTTAAAAGTTTCTGAGACAATTGACTGTAGCTATCTGATCCGTTTATCCCCATTCTTCTTTCAGCTCCAAACCGCAATAGAATAAAAACGTTTCCTTTTCCTGTTTCACAATTTAATATTTAAAATTCAAATTCTCAATAGTTTAGATGAATTATTAAAAAATAAATAGGGTCAGATGAGAAATTTGAGGAGAAGAGTTAAATTAATTTTTTCACGGCCACGAGCAAACCTGTCTGTAATTCGATATTATCTACATATGTTGAACTCCTACGGAGTTCTGAGATGTACTTTTTTATTATGTTACAGATGTTGAACTCCTATGGAGTTCTCAGAATAGATAGTCTTCTCCAACCCCGTCAGGGGTTGAATATCTGTAACAATAGGTATCCTGAGTCTCTGCCAACCCCGTTAGGGGTTGTATATCCGTAAAAACATCATGCGAATGGCTCAATGATTATTGAGTGTCTCAGTACATAGAATTCTTTATCTTTTCAAGGAATAGAAGGAAATGGATTCCTTCAAACTTCAACACAAGTAAAAAATCCTGCCTATTCAATTTAATATTAACTCCCTGCTTAATCGCAAATAAATTAATGTGTGCCAATAAATATGATTGAAAAGTATTATTACTACGAAGTAAAAATTTTGTTTTTTAATAGAGGTAGATTAACTTGCACTATTGTTCCCGGGATTAAAATAATTATATTTGAGGGGGACTGACGGTTTTGGAATTTTGGTTTTATGAATAGCCAGAGTAGTATTTTGTCAATCTGTGATTGATTATTTCGGCAATCTCTGTAAAAAAATAGTATTGAAAAATCATTAATATTCGCAGGAAGAAATCAATGAAAAAGCTGATTGTTCTAATCTTCACTGTTTTTCAGATAGTACAGGTTTGTGCCCAGGTAAAGTGTGAAAAGATACTCGGTTTGGGAAGCCTGGCCGGAGTGGTTTACAGCCCCGACGGGACAAAATTGGCTTCCTGCGGCAGCGGTGGGATTTTCATCTGGGATTTGGAAAAAGGAGATACAGTTCTCAGTATTCGTGAAAATACGGGTGAGATGGCATGTATCGCTTTCAGCCCTGACGGCAGCATGATTGCAGGCGGCTGCGACGGTGTGGTAAAACTTTGGGATGTTGCTACTGGAAGTGAACTTGCTACACTTGGAAAACACAAGGTAAACGTAACCAGCATTGCTTTCAGTCCTGACGGCAGGATAATTGCCACTGGGAGCAAAGACTCGGTTAAGATATGGGATGTTGCCTCGGAAAGCCTGCTAAGAACCATAAACATGAAAGTCTATTGTGTCAATTTCAGCCCTGACGGGAACAAACTCTTGTGTTGCTCCGATGAAGAAAAAATTAAAATCGTAAACGTTAACACCGGCGCCGTAGAAAAGAAACTGACAAAAGACAACGGGCTGATTTACTATGCCTGCTACAGCCCTGACGGGCGTACTATCGCCAGCGGCAGCGGCGACAGTACGGTTGTCGTTTGGGATGCTCAAACAGGCGCTGCTCTCAGGACACTGTCAGGGCACCTCGGGGTGATCAGATGTGTAAGTTACAGCCCTGACGGCCTTACTATTGCCAGCGGTAGTTCGGATCATACCATTAAGCTGTGGAATGCCGGTACCGGTGAGTTGATCAGGACTCTTACCAGCCACAGCCTGGCAATTATCAGCGTGTTTTTCAGCCCTGACGGTAAACATCTGGTCAGTGGCAGTTCGGATAATACAATAAAAATATGGAAAAGCTCCACAGGGAACCCCGATAAGGTTTTTTCCGGCCATTACAACGTCTATCTGAGCGCTTGTTACAGCCCTGACGGCAGTAAAATTGCCGCAGGGAATTCGGATGCGAAATTTACAATATGGGATAGTCAGAATTTTTCGATAGTAAATGAATGCAGCGGGTACGTTTCATATGTTATTTCAGTGTGTTACAGCCCTGACGGCAAAAAAGTGGCGGGCTTATACTCAGATTTTTCAATTAAGGTTTGGGACGCTGATACTTGCAATCTGAACTGGTCATTGAGGAGTAAAGACGTTGCGGAGATCCTCAGTTACAGGCCTGACAGTAAAATAATTGCCGCAGGATATAATAATACTATTACTTTCTGGGATATGAGTACAGGTACAAGCGCAGGTACCGTCAAACCTCCGGGTACAGGGATAAACTGCCTCTGTTACAATCCGGACGGTAGTCAATTAGCAGTTGGTAGCAGTAATAAAACAATTTATATTATTGACAGTTCTGGCCGGGAAGCCATGGCTTTGAACGGCCATTACTACCAGATTCAGTGTGTCTGTTTCAGCCCGGACGGTCAATCTCTGGCCAGTGGCAGTATGGACGGAATAATAAAAATCTGGGATGTTAACACGGGGGCGCCGATCAGGACTTTGGCTGCACACAACTCCCAGGTTAATGCTATCTGCTTCAGTTCCGACGGCAAAAGAATTGCCAGTGGAAGCATGGACAGAACCATTAAAATCTGGGATGCAGCAACAGGCGAACTGCTGTCAACAATAACAGGGCATTGCAACTCTGTCACTGCCGTCAGCTTCAGCCCTGAAGGCAACAAATTGCTAAGCAGCAGCAACGATGAAACCGTCAGGATCTGGGATTTGACGGGCCTTGCTCCAACAAAGGGAGTCCAATCCGGATCCGAAAAGAAAGAAGCAATTGCAATTGCACCCAATCCGGCAACTGACCGGATTACAGTCATTCTCCCGGAGAAAGCGGCCGGCTTTCCTGGAAAAGTGGTTATTACCGACATCTACGGCAGGCAGGTTCCTGAAGCTGCAATTTCATACAACGTTAACGGTAACTTCAGCGTCGATCTGCATGGGCTTTCTGCCGGCATATACTTCGTCGCTGTTGATTGCGGCGGCGCCGTCTCCTGCCGGAAGAGTTTTGTCGTTGTGAAGTGAAATTACATCAATAAAGGAAATTATAGACCAGTTTAAGGTAAAGTGAAGCAATCCGGTCGTCCGTTTTGGTGAGAGTGAATATTTTACCCTCGAGGCCGACGCCGAAATTGTCTGTGATAATCAGGGTGTAGCCCAGGCCGAAGTTGAAGCAGTAATGCCAGTTTGTAGCCCTGGACTCTTCATTCTGCACCTCGATTGTAGAACTCATGTAACTGACGCCTATGCCGGCAGTAAGGTCGAGGTACAGGACATTCATATTGAACAGCAGAAAGACAGGTACGGCTTCCATTTTCGCCGAGATTTTATTCTTATTCTTTGTGAAATCGATATTCTGTACTGTCATGTATGTGCTCTCAATGCCTATGTTCAGCCTGTGGTCGGGTTTCCACATCAGTCGGAACGAAGGGGAAAGATGGAATTTCTTCGACTTGAAATTATCTTCTTTTGTATTGAAAGTAATACCTCCCATTGCCTCGACGGTAAAGGCGTAATTGTCGGCAGGAGGCTGGGACAGGCTGTCTGCCGCAGCGCCTGAGGCCTGTGCCGGCAGAATGGCCACAGCCATCATCAGCAGTATTCTACTTAGCCATGTAGTATTCATAGGCCACCACAGGTGAATAGTTTGTAACAATGCCGTCAAAATCGCTTTCGTTAATGTATGTATGAATCAGGGACTGGTCGTCGAGAGTCCACACAAAAACCCTTTTGCCGAGGGAATGCATGGCGCTGACCCTGTCCACGAGTAAGCCGAGGCTCCAGCGCGGCGCCCAGATGAGCGATCCCAGCTCCTGGACGTTGGGTTCGTCCATCTCGCAAAGTGTGGGAATGTACTGGTAGGAAGGCCTGCTCATCACTGCCTTTTTTATGCCGTCGTCAGGTACTCCGATGAATACCTCCAGGTCTCTTCCTTTCGATTGGGCAAGAGCAAGGCACTTCTTCTGTATCGTATCCACGTATGGAATGACTTCAGGATTCTTGATGTCGAGCCAGACCAAGCGCAGATTCGTATTGTTGACAACAGCGACAAGTACCTGTTCAAGCGTGGGTATCCTCTCTTCAGTGCCGGTACCGTTGTAATTCCTGAGAGTAACGATCTTGTACAACTGGCTGAATGTATAGTCGGAGACCTTACCGATGAAATAGTCTTCGTTGATGGTCCTTTTACTGAGGTACTCGTCGTGGAACAATACGGGTATCTTATCCTTCGTAAGCTGGACATCTATCTCGATGCTGTTGGCTCCGAGCCTTTCGATGTATTCAATCAGTTCCACCGAGTTCTCGGAATGGGGCAGCTTGTCGATGTTACGGCCGCCTCCTTTGTGGGCAATGATGCAGAAACCGGGTTTTGTGTTGTAGAATTTTCTTGCGAAAATGAACTCAACGGTTCGGTTAACGCCTTCACCACCGGCATATTCACCCGTAATCCTGATTGAAGCGGGCATCAGTCCGTCTGCAAGGTCTTTCCCACCGTTGCCTGAAGTGATTTTGAACTGCGCGGAGCCGGTTTTGTCGCTGTTTGCCTGCCGCCAGTAACCTTCGAAAACCAGTTCACTGCCTTTGTAGCCGGTTTCAAGAACCATATAGTTGGTGTTTTTACCTGTGAAAACCGACACAATGTCCCCACTCCAATTGAAGACGACAGAGTCGCCGAAAGGCGATGATTTGTCCGTGCAATAGTAAACACCTTCGGTGGCGGTCTTCATGAAGTCCGTCAGCTCCTTTGTCCCGTTAAGTTCGGAGTGTTCGACGGCAGGTATTGAAACATCGTTGATGTCTGCTTCGCATGAAAGCAGGAACAGGAGGCACAAGAGCGAGGCTATATGGTACCGGTATATCATAGAATAAATCCAAAGTAGAATTCGGGATAGAGAAGGTACTGTTTCAGGGCAGAGTATGAGAGCCAGGACTGGTAATAGAATGTCGAATAGTGCAGGGCAAGCCCGACCAGTACCCACTGGTCCTTGAAAAACGGCTGCTCGATTGTAATTCTGAATGTAAGGCCGCTCTTGGGCTGGTCGAATTCTGCCAGTAACGAATCCTCTGAAAAGGTGAACATGTGGCTGTACTGCATCTCAATAGAAGCAGCTACCATGAGGTCGCCGAAGTCCACGCCGGCAGAGATGTAAGGCGTAACCAACATCCCGTATGATTTCAACCTGATGGACTCCATCTCGACATGGCCGAACCACATGGAACCTTTGACGCCCGGAGCCAGTGAAATAAAGCTGTTGACCCAGTCCCACTGCAAGCCAAGTGTGCCGATATTGGAGATGTAATTGGATGCAAAATGAAAGTCGGTCGAGAAATTGAGAGGCAATCCAAGCCTGAAATCGCCGAAAACAACGGGTGAAGTGTTGATCTCTTCCTCGACGATCTGTGTCGGCAGCTTGGTTATGCTTGCACCAACGAGGAATTTATACTGCCAGGTATCATAGGATTTAGGAAAATTAAAGTAGTCGGGGGCTGATTTAACAGGGTCTTTGTCTGTGGCGGACACACTGACACAGAAAAGCATCAGGCAAATCAGCAAAACAATATTTTTTGAATATTTACCCATAAAAGCAATATACATTTATTCTTTTAAAAATGAAAATGTTTTAATTATAGTATTTAATCATTATAAATATTCAATATTGATTTTCTCTTCCGGCAATGATTATTCAAATTATCATTAAATTGAATACACAAGGGTTGCGGGGTAGTTTGCCTGGCTGTTATATTACAATCAGTCCCGCTTATTGGGCATATTTCATTGAATTGTACCTACTATCCTTCATAAAGCCTGAAGGCCGGTTAAATTCCGCCGCAGTATTCGCTGATTGTCTGTCGGGCTTCAGGGCAGCCGAGTTCGTCAGCTTTTTGCAGGTCTGAACAGATGATGGTCTTTTTCTTTTTTAAATGTATATTGTTCATTGCCCTCAGAAAATATGAATAGGAATACTCTGGTGCAAGAGCTATTACCTTGTTGCATTCCTCTACGGACTTTGTGTAATCATGCAGGTGAAAAAGAGTGTATGCATAATAGTAAACCGACATGTAATTATTGGGATCGAGTTTAATTGCTTTAACCAGGTCTTCATTGGCGCCGGGGTAGTCTTCAGCGGTGCATTTCAGGTTGGCTCTGTGTGAATATGCTTCGGCACAGTCTTTGTCCAGTTCGATGCATTTGTTGATATCGTCCATTGCTTTCTTATTCAGTCCCATTTGATCCTCGATGATAGACTTCTGCATATAGAGCATGAAATCTTTGGAGTCATACTGCAATGCCTGCTCGAGTTCTCTCAGGGCGCCCGGCAGATTGCCCGATCTGACATTGTCGAAAGCTTTTACACCATGGTAGTAATCGGAATTGAGAAAATCCTTAGTAATTACGAATTTCGAATTCGGATTGATATTGACAAATTCCGGAATGTTGGCTGCCAGTGTGTCGGGAGTGAAGTACTCGAGACATACCGGGGGTGAGTCGTTGCCGTTCTCGTCGATATGAGTAAGATAGAGTTTGGTGTACGGGCCGCGCTTTTTTGACGAGAACACAAGCCATTTGCCGTTGGGGGAGAATGAATGCCAGGAATTCATCTGGTTCGTATTGCAGTTCATCAGCCTGGGGGTACCGCCTGCTGCAGGCATAATATATAATTTGCTGTCGCCCTGCAACAACATGAAGTTCTCAGCCTGAGTGAAGACAAGCCATTTGCCGTCAGGTGAGTAGCGGGGGAAATAATTGCTTTTGCCGTTGTCGGAAGCTCCGGGCAGTTTGTGGGCAACGCCGCCTTTACCGTTGTTGAAGGGAATCGTGTATATATCATAAAAGAATCTGTGCGATCCGTCGAGAAATTCCTTTGCGTAAGAAGTCGGTAGTACTATCTTCTCCGATTTTTCTGCCTCGGGACTGATATATGCTTTAGTCTTTGTGAACAGGAGGTTCTTTCCGTCCGGGCTCCAGACAGGGTTACTCTGTACAAATTCCGGGTCGTCGGCGCCCGGGAGAGATGTGAATAGATTTTTCTGACGGTCATATATTGCGATTATACCCTTAATTGGGAAAAACAGCTGTGAATAGAACTTATTATCGACCGGGACGAATATGGACCTGTCTTTAACTGTACTGGCCACAAACCTGCCGTCGGGAGACACGTTTGAAAGGAGTCCGAATGTTTTTATGTCGTCATCCCTGTGATAGCTGCTCCAGGTTATTATCTTGTCCGGGGTAAGCCTCATTACAGGTGCCATTTCGTCGAGGACATAGGATCCTTTGTCGTTGGCATAATCCACGTCCATGCCCAGGACCTTACCGTCGGCTGAGAACGAGTGGCAGTTCCCGCAGACTATCAATTTATTAACGACGATATGCGGGGGATTGGCGGAGGCAACATTCCCAAGACACCAGGAGATGCGGTCCAGGTTGTCGTTGGCGAACTGGAACGGAAGTGGTACTGTCCTGAAGAAGATGGGCGCCCCTACGGAATCCCTGCTTGTTGAGAAGCGTACTTCGCAGGCTGCAAGCAAGATGTCGGGTGAATCAGCACTGCAACCCAGAATGATTATTCTGCCATCCTTACCGATTGTGGAAGACTTGATTTTTTCCCAGTCGCCTGCCTCCGGCTTCCATGCACATGTGTCCAGCAGGCCCGAACTGGCTAAGATTTCGCCTCCGGCTTCCACAATGACATTCCATTTGTTGCATTGCTGTGTCTCCTGTTCCCAGATGACGGTAACGGGCGCCATCTCCGGTGGGATTACGGTACCTTCGGCGGGATAGATATTCTGTAATTTTGTGAAACTGCCCCCTTTTTTCCATTGATCGTAAAGGTTACCGGAGTATTCTGAATTACAGCAATTCAAAAGGATTACTATTGTCGATAGTAATGACATTTTTAACAATAGAACAGATGTTTTTCTGCTTGAAAAAGGCTCAATCATTTTATAAACTCCCGTAAAGCAAATAATAAAGCTTTTAAATTTAGTTATTATTTTTCGAATATCAAATTAATTATCTCATTGAAATTTCAAATAATTCATTTTATCAAATCATTGCTGGACATAAGGCAGAAGATGCTTTTATATCAAGGGAATTTCATATACTCGTTCATTACATATTTATACATTGAAAGGCTCTTCACTATTTGTAGTGGGTAATGAAGACAAAATTATATTTTTAATCCTCGGACACACCCCGGCTGCTGCCGCAGCCATCACTCTATTTAGAGGGGTTAAGACCTGTTGTTCCGTTCCCCCTCTACCAAGAGGGCGTTGGGGGGTGTGTAAATACCTGACATATCTATATCTTTAATAAGTCATTTTCTGAATACCTCAGGAATTTTGTAATTTTTTACCCATTTTAATTGATGAAGAACCAATTTTGATTTAGATAAATATGATTCTTTGAATAATCCGGATATTTCTTTTTCAAATTCTTTCTTTAAAGCCCTGCTTTCTTTCTCAATTAGAAACACTTACCACTATTCGGTCATTTACCATAACTGAACTGTTTAATAAAAAATCACATACATTTTTCTATTTCGAAAATTTCTCGTATCTTTGTAAACTGTTAGTAAAAGGCAGGTTATTATGAAAAAGTATAGTGATTACATATATAAACAACAGTCGATGAAGGCTTACCTGATTAAGCCCGCTATCCGTCTGCCTAAAACACGCGCAAGCAAAATTACCCAATTCAAACATTACCAGACAGACGCCCCGGTCTAAGTCAGCAGACATATTGCAGCTTGTTGAAAACAGAATTTGTTTGTTTTATTTTTTATATATATTTAATAATTATTTAGATGGAGGATTTGTGAATAAGGACTTTTTATCTGTGTTGGATTTCACAACAGAAGAGATTTTAGATACATTTGATGTAGCATTGAGCATGAAAGCCAACAGGGCTTCCTTTGCCGAAGCATTAAAAGGCCAGACACTGGCGTTGATTTTTGAAAAACCCTCGCTCCGCACCAGGACTACCTTCGACGTGGGCATCCAGCAGCTCGGCGGCTTCTCGCTCTATCTTTCCCCCGCAGAGATCAGCCTCGGCAAGAGGGAATCTGTTTACGACGTTGCCAAGAACCTCGAACGTATGGTCCAGGGCATCATGATCAGGACTTTCGCGCACCAGATAGTAGAGGACATGGCCCGCTATGCATCCATTCCGATCATCAACGGCCTCACCGACTTCCTGCACCCCTGCCAGGCAATGGCCGACTTCCTGACAATCAAAGAAGTTAAAGGCAAGTTCGAAGGCCTGAAACTTACTTACGTCGGCGACGGCAACAACGTAGCCCATTCATTAATGAACTGCGGCGCGCGCCTCGGTGTCAACGTTACAATCGCATGCCCCAAAGGATTCGAACCGAACCTGAAAGCCTTCCACATGGCTACGGAAGCAGCCAAACTGACAGGCGCAAAGATTGAAGTCGTCAACGACGCTTTCGAAGGCGTTAAAGGCGCAGACGCCGTTTACACCGACGTATGGGCTTCGATGGGCCAGGAATCCGAAACGGAAGCCCGCAAACGTATCTTCAAACCCTTCCAGGTTAACGACGATTTGATGGCAGCCGCCAAGGGCGACGCCATCTTCATGCACTGCCTGCCGGCACACCGCGGCGACGAAGTTACCGACAGTGTCATCGACGCCGAATACTCGGTCGTATTCCAGGAAGCCGAAAACAGACTGCACGCACAAAAAGCAGTAATGTACAAACTCATGAAATAAAAAGGGGTAATTGTGTCACAAAGAGCATTAATAGCAGTCGGAGGCAATTCGCTGATACGCGCCGGCGAGCGAGGAACACTGGAAGAACAGTACCAGAACTCAAAAGCTACGGCAGGCAGCATTGCAAAGATGGTAAAGATGGGCTGGAACCTGGTCGTTACCCACGGCAATGGTCCCCAGGCAGGCGCGGCCCTGCTGCGTTCCGAAAGGGCAGCGGGCGAAGTCTATACCCATACCCTCGACATGTGTGTTGCCACTACTCAGAGTGAGATTGGTTACCTTATGCAACGGGCGCTCGAAGGAGCACTTAAGGAGAACGATGTTGACAGGCTCGTAACCGTAATACCGACAATGGTACGTGTTGACGCTGACGACCCGGCCTTTAAGAAGCCTTCCAAACCCATCGGCCCCTTCTACAGCGAAGAGATTGCTATGGACAAGAAGAAGAAGCTGGGCTGGGACATCGTCGAGGATTCTGCCCGCGGATACCGCCGCGTGGTAGCCTCGCCCGAACCGAAAGAAGTTCTCCAGCTTGCAATGATCAAGAAAACAATGGACATGGGAGTAATCGTCATCGCCCTCGGCGGAGGCGGCATCCCCGTCATCGTGAAAGACGGCGAGATCACCGGCTCGGAAGCGGTAATAGACAAAGACAGGTCATCGGCTCTCCTGGCAAAGAATCTCGACGTGGACATTTTTATTATCAGTACCGACACAGACCAGGTTTACCTGAATTACAAAAAGCCGGACCAGGTCGGACTCAGGACTGCCACTGCCGACGAAATGCAGAAGTATTACGACGACAAGCAGTTCCCTCCCGGAAGCATGGGGCCAAAGATCGAATCGGCCATCAGATTCCTCAGGAACGGCGGCAAGAAGGTTATCATAACTTCCTATGAGTATCTGATGGATGCCCTGGAAGGGAAAACCGGAACTCACATTGTACCTTAAATCGTTTATAAACCAATTCAGGTATAAATATGAAATTGAAACATGTTTTAGAATCGCAGCAGTTTACGGTGCCGCTCATCAAGCAGCTCTTCGACAGGGCCGACCTGATGAAGAAGATAATTGCCCGTGGCGGTACGAGGGATTACGACAATAAGATAATGGCGACATTGTTTTACAGCCCCTCCACCCGTACACGTTTTTCTTTCGAAGCCTCGATGTACAGGCTAGGCGGCAAAGTAATCTCTACGGAACAGGCAATGCAGTTCTCTTCTGAAATCCCAGGCGAGAACCTTGAGGACACCATAAAAATTCTCGATAAATTCTGCGATGTGATTGTCCTGCGCCATCCCGAAGAAGGCGGAGCCAAACGCGCTGCTGCCGTCTCGTCTGTCCCCGTCATCAACGCAGGCGACGGTTCCGGCGGACAGCATCCCACACAGGCGCTTCTCGACCTATACACAATTTACAAGGAAGCAAAGACGCTGGACGGTTTGTCGGTATCATTTGTCGGCTCGCTCGACAACGGCAGGACCGTAAGGTCGCTGGCATACCTGCTGAGCAAGTATGAGAGGACAAAACTCTACTTCGTTGCTCCTAAGGAATTGCAGATCAAGAAGGACATCCTCGAACACCTCGAAGAAAAAGGCGTATGGTATCAGTTAGCCAATTCTACCGAAGGCATAATCGACAAAGTTGACGTCATCTACGAGACACGCATCGAAAGGGAAAGGCTTAAAAACAAAGACATGGACCTGTCAAAGTTCAACATTGACACTAATGTCCTGCAGCGCATGAAGTACAATTCCATCATCATGCACCCGCTGCCCCGTTCGGTTGAGATAAGCACGAGCGTGGATACCGATCCCCGCGCCGCCTATTTCCGCCAGTCCGAGAACGGCCTGGCTGTTCGTATGGCCCTGCTTTCACTCTTATTAGAAAATGAATAAAAACGGATTATTATAACAATATTAGAAGAATGGAATTATGAAAACACAAGATTTCATCGAAATGGAAGACAAATACGGCGCCCACAATTACCACCCGCTGGACGTGGTAGTTACCAAAGCCGAAGGTGTATGGGTATGGGACGTCGAAGGCAAGAAATATATGGACTGTCTGGCGGCTTACTCCGCCGTTAACCAGGGACACTGCCACCCCGCCATCAAAAAAGTATTCGTCGAACAAGCCGACAAGGTAACGCTCACAAGCCGCGCCTTCAGGAACGACAGACTGCCTCTTCTCTACAAAAAGCTTACCGAGATGACCGGCTACACCATGTCGCTGCCGATGAACTCAGGCGCTGAAGCTGTCGAGACTGCAATCAAGACAGCACGCCGCTGGGGCTACGACGTTAAAGGCATCGCCGAGAACCAGGCTGAGATCATCGTTGCCGACGGCAACTTCCACGGCAGGACTACGACCATCGTAGGTTTCTCCACCGATCCCAGCTCTTTCAAAGGCTTCGGCCCCTTCACTCCCGGTTTTAAAATTGCGAAATACGGCGATATCGAAGACATGAAGGCGCTCGTTAACAAAAATACAGCAGCAGTGCTCATCGAACCCATCCAGGGCGAAGGCGGCATCGTCATTCCTCCCGAAGGTTACCTGAAACAGGTAGAGCAGCTCTGCAAAGCAAACAATGTACTGTTCATCTGCGACGAAATCCAGTCCGGACTCGGCAGGAGCGGCAAATTGTTCGCCCACTATTATGAGAATGTCAGGCCCGACATGGTAATCATCGGCAAGGCCCTCTCCGGCGGTTTCTATCCCGTTTCGGCAGTACTGGCAGACAAAGAAATCCTCGGCGTCATCAAACCCGGCGAACACGGCTCCACTTTCGGCGGCAACCCTCTCGGCGCAGCCGTAGCCGTCAAATCGCTCGAAGTCATCGAAGAAGAAAAGCTTGTCCAAAGGTCATTCGACAACGGCAATTACTTCATGGACAAACTGAGAGCCATCAACAGCCCCCACATCGAGCTTGTACGCGGCCGCGGCCTCTGGATCGGCTTCGTCCTCGACAGGAAAGCCCGTCCCTATTGCGAGAAACTGAAAGAAGAAGGCATACTCTGCAAAGAGACACATGAAAACATCATCAGGTTCGCTCCTCCGCTGGTCATTACCAAAGAAGAGATTGACTGGGCAGTGTCAAAGATTGAAAAAGTAGTTAAGGAATTAGATTAATATTTAAGTTTTGTATTATTATAATAAATGGAGATAATATGTCAGACAAGAAGAAAAAAGTTATCATCGTCGGAGCAGCAGGAAGAGATTTCCATAACTTCAACGTAGTTTACAGAAATTGCCCCAACACAGAAGTTGTTGCTTTCACAGCTTCCCAGATTCCCGACATCGACGGCAGGAAATACCCCGCAGCATTAGCAGGCGAATACTACCCGAACGGCATTCCAATCTTCGCCGAAGAAGAACTGGAAAACCTCATCAAAGAACATCAGGTTGAAGAATGTGTCCTGTCTTACAGTGACCTTCCCTACGACAGAGTAATGCACATCGCTTCGAGAGTAATGGCTGCAGGCGCAAAATTCTCAATGCTCGGTTCCTATCCCACAATGGTCAAATCGACCAAACCCGTAATTGCCGTTACAGCAGTACGTACAGGCTGCGGCAAGAGCCAGACAACCAGAGCGGTAGTCCGCGCACTTATGGCTATGGGCAAAAAAGTTGTTTCCGTTCGTCACCCCATGCCTTACGGCGACCTTGAAAAACAAAAAGTTCAGCGTTTTGCAACTATTGCAGACCTGAAAAAACACGAGTGCACAATCGAGGAGATGGAAGAATACGAACCCCATATCGAGATGGGCAGCGTCATCTACTCTGGCGTGGACTATGAAGCAATCCTCCGCGAAGCCGAAAAAGAAGCCGACGTTGTCATCTGGGACGGCGGCAACAATGATATGTCATTCTACAAACCCGACCTGATGATCGTAGTTGTCGATCCTCTGCGCCCCGGACACGAAATTGGGTACTATCCCGGCGAAGTAAACCTCCGCATGGCCGACATCGTTGTCGTAAACAAGATTGACTCGGCCTATCCCGAGGACGTCGAAGAAGTATTGTACAACATCAGGGAATACAACCCGAAAGCAGAGATCATTCTTGCAGCTTCATCCATCAGGGTTGACGATCCCAAAGTCATCAGGGACAAGAATGTCCTCGTCGTCGAAGACGGCCCGACTCTTACCCACGGTGAAATGGACCAGGGTGCAGGCCTTGTTGCAGCACGCCGCTACGGTGCAGCCGAACTGGTTGACCCCAGGCCCTTCACAGTTGGCAAGATCAGCGAGACTTTCGAGAAGTATCCCGAAATCGGCATCCTTCTTCCTGCAATGGGCTACGGCGACCAGCAGATGAAAGACCTCGAGACTACGATCAACAATACCGAATGTGACTCCGTCGTCATCGGCACCCCGATCAACCTCGCAAGGTTCATCAACATCAAGAAACCCAACACCAGGGTTTACTATGAACTGGTAGAAGTCAGCCAGCCGACAGTAAAAGAACTCATCGAAGAAGCAGCAAAGAAGTGGTAATCGCTTAAGCGGCAGAAGATAGAAATCAGACTAACACACAGCCGGGGGGCTTCCTCTCCGGCTGTTTTTGTTTTGGGGGGAGAAATAGAGAAAACAACTTCAAAATGTTAAATATTATCAATATTTTTCTTAAATTGCCGATTGAGTTTTTTTTCATTTATTCTTTGTAATGCTATGTTTCAAACATATTTCAAGACGTTCCAAAGCCTTTATTTAGCCGATGGCGAAAGTTCCGAACTGACTTACAGGACACCCCTGGAAACCCTCTTAAACTCGTTTGTCGGGGCTAATATCAATAGAAACTTAGTTGTTAAGCATGAACCGACAAAGCAGGAAGACAAAGGCAGGCCGGATTTCAAGATTACGACAAAAGAACAGCTTACTATCGGCCTGATTGAGACAAAGAAACCCGGTGAAGACCTGAAAAAACACCTCAATACTAAGCAGTTGAATAACTATAAGCAATTGTCGGATAACATCATTTTAACCGATTACATGAACTTTTACCTGATCAGGAAAGGCGAACCCGTACTTAACACCGAACTCTTTGCCGATTACAGCCTTCAGAACAAAAGATTCAAACTGGAACAATCCCGGATCGATGAACTTACAAGGCTGTTTACTAACTTTTTTGAATCGGAACCCGAAACAATCGGCAGAACTCAGGATTTGGCGCTTAAACTGTCGGAAAAAGCCCGTTTCCTGAAAGATTACGGCAGCGCCATTCTTGAAAATGATAACGATGAAGAAAACCTTTTGCACGGGCTGTTCAGCGCCTTCCAGAAATCACTGCTGCCGTTGCTTGAAAAGAAATTCTTTGCCGACATATATGCCCAAACCCTTACTTACGGGCTGTTCCTGGCAGCGCTTAACTGCAATGATCCGGAAAAGGAACTTAACAAAGTAACTGCTTATTCCCTTTTGCCAAATACTTTTCCGTTGATCAAAGAGCTGTTCCATAGATTAGATGATTTCCCGGCTGAAATCGTGTGGGCTGTCGATGAAATCATAAGCATATTGAAAGTAACGGACTTTGCTGCCATTAAGAAAGAATTTGCCGATTACAGGCATAAAGAAAAAGGGTTCAATGATCCGTTCATTTTCTTCTATGAAGATTTCCTTAAACATTATGACAAATCACAAAGAGAGCTGAGAGGGGTTTACTACACACCGGAACCGGTTGTTTCCTTCATTGTCCGTTCGATTGACGTAATACTGAAAGAAACATTCGGCATTAAGGACGGTTTCGTCAACAAAGACGTTACCCTGCTGGACTTTGCGACGGGAACAGGAACTTTCCTTCTTAATTCAATAAACTTAGCAATTGAACAGGCAAAGAAGATCGGCGACAAACAGACGGTTAACAAAATCCTGAATGAACAGGTAATAAAGAACTTTTACGGCTTTGAATTGCTCGTAGCGCCTTATGTTATTGCACACCTGAAAATCTCTGAATTCCTGAAAGAACAGGGCTTTTCTATCAATCCGGGAAACAGGCTTAACATTTTCCTGACTAATACTTTGACAAATCAGGAACCGGCGTCGTTCCAGACAATGCCCTCACTATCGAAAGAAGGAAAAGAAGCAAACAAAGTAAAGAATAAAGATATATTAGTTGTTTTGGGAAACCCGCCCTATTCTGTCAGCAGCAGCAATAAAATCGGCTTTATTGCCGAACAGAAAATGAATCGTTACAAAGAAGCTGTTAAGAGCGAAAAGAATATTCAGCCCCTGTCAGATGATTACATCAAGTTTATACGATTTGCCCACTGGAAAATGGAAAACGCCGAACGTGGCGTAATCGGCATAATAACGAATAATTCCTTTGTTGACGGGCTGATCCACAGGGGTATGAGACAGGAATTGATGAAAGATTTCGATGAAATCTATATCCTGAATTTGCATGGCAATTCCAGGATTAAAGAAGTCAGTCCGGACGGTTCCAAAGATGAAAATGTTTTTGATATAATGCAAGGGGTTTGTATCTCGTTTTTCATTAAGAAAGACAACCAAAGCAACAAGGATTGTAAGGTCTTTTACAAAGATTTACACGGCTTAAGAGAAAACAAATATAATTTTCTTTTAAATAACTTTATCAAAACAGTTGACTGGATTGAATTATTTCCAGAGAAAAGTAATTTCTTCTTTTCAATTAAAGAATTGTCAAATAATTATACCTATGATAAAGGACTTTTATTAAACTTTATATTTAATGAATATGGAAGTGGAATTGAATTTGGAAGAGATGATTTGTTCATTGATTTCAATCAAAATGATCTTGATAATAAAATAATAAAACTATTTTCTAATGAATTAGATGAAAACTTTATTAATTTCTTTAATGTTAAAGATACCGGTGGATTCTCTTTAATAAAAAGAATAAATGATTTTAAATACAATAAATCAAACATATTTAACACTTGCTATAGACCATTTGATTTAAGATTTTCATATTATCAAGAAGGGTTAACAAGAAGGCCTTCCTATGAAATAATGAAATATTTTATTGAAAAGAATAATACCGCTTTGATTACAACTCGTCAATATGTTGAAAATATTGAATTTAGCTTTTCATTTGTTACAAATTTAATTACTGATAGAAGAATTACAACAAGCAATAGGGGGGCTGCATACATTTTCCCAATTTTTATTTATAAAAATGATGAAACTTATGCTTTGCCCTTTGAATTAGAAGAAAATAT
The DNA here is from genome assembly GCA_964634885.1 of uncultured Hyphomicrobiales bacterium. GTDB lineage: Bacteria > Bacteroidota > Ignavibacteria > Kapaibacteriales > UBA2268 > DAINRZ01. Next base: position 46,778 of record CAZWLN010000002.1, read on the forward strand.
TGACAACTTTACAAAGGAATTCAAAGAGTTTATCAAAACGAAATATTCAGGGACATACACACCGGAACAAATACTTGGTTATATTTACGCAGCGCTGCACAGCCCGACATACAGAACCAAGTATATTGAATTCCTGAAGATTGACTTTCCAAGAATACCGTTTACAGACGATGAAGCGCTGTTCCGGGAACTGTCAGAAATCGGAACGGAACTGATTGATCATCATCTTTTGAAAAATACATATTCGGATAATATTTGCAGGTTCGAAGGGACAGGCGAAAACTTCAAAGTCGAAAAGGTTGAATATGAAGAATTGGACATGAACGAAAGCCGTGAAGCGAACTTCCTTTACAAAGCCACCGGCGTCAAATCCGGACGGGTTTGGATCAACAAACAGCGCTGTTTCGAACCCATACCGGAACCGATATGGAGTTTCTATATTGGCGGCTACCAGGTACTTGAAAAGTGGCTTAAAGAGCGTAAAAAGCACGAAATAACGCTTTCTGCCGAAGACATTCAACACTTTATTAAAGTCGTCAATGTCCTGGACGCAACAATCAGGATAATGAAGCAGATAGATGATAAGACTAAAGAGTGGATATAATTTTGGTTCTTCACTGTTCGTATGGAAAAAATTATTATAGTAATCAAGATGGTTGTAAGAAGCCTTGTTATTGAACTATTTTGCAGAGATGCAAGTTGTACGTCTCTATCGATTCTCTAAAGCCGGCAGCATAACCTTCTGAAGGGTTGGGAACCTTCGCAAGGTTTCAATAAAGCAAAAAGATTACAAACACAATTCTATTGGAAAATAGAAGCGATATTAGTTATTTTTATTATTTGTTATTATTGGGAATAATAAAATGAAAAAACTACTGCTTGCCATTATATTCGTCATACCAGGCTGTTTAATTTTTGCTGAAACAGAAGATACAATCAAGTATTACAAAGATATCCCACGGGGCTTCCACTTCAAAAATGCGGCAATCGACCTGCAGTGCGCCAGGTTTGAGCCTGTCGCTTCCCCCTGTTACCTTAAGAAGATTAACGTAACGCTTGGAGGTGGAACCGGTACCTTCCGCCTGAGGCTTTTTGGCTATGAAGCAGGCGACCAGATACCTGACCTGATGAACGACAAGATAGCGCCGATCAAGGTTACAAAGAGTAATTCCTTAATAAGCACTGTTACCGTCGAGTTGCCCGAACCTGTGATGTTCGACAACAGTTGGTTCTGGGTGGCCATCGACAGCCTTTCCAACGGGGTGGTGCTTCTTACAGATACGTTCACCCTGAAAATACCCTACGATACCTATTATTACCAGGCAATACACAGCAACGACAACACAGTGTGGTCAATTTCCCCGTATTCATACTTCATCAGCGCAATTGTAACCTATCCCACGAAGTCATCGCCCGCATACCTGAGGGAAGTAACCGAAGAAAGCGGGATTACTGCCGAGCTGCCCAATTCCTGCATTGCTGCCGCCGACTATGACCTGGACGGCTGGATTGACTTGCTGATAAATAATAAACTGTATCATAACGAACAGAACGGTACTTTCAGGGATGTGACACAGTCGCTCGGCGTTGTCAACAGGCACAATCCCTGCGACACTTCAATCAGCGGCCGCTGCTACTCCTTCGTTGACAGCGACAACGACGGCGACCTTGATATTTTTATATTCGCCAGGGACACAAGCGTGGTGTTCATCAACAACAACGGGCAGTACACGGAGAAAATACTGTCCCTGCCGCAGTTCCTGACCTTCGGCTATTCACCCCTGCTGTTTAACTGGGCTGACCTGAACAGCGACGGTTACCCCGACCTCTACGCCGGCCAGCAGGCCTCGGGCTACTATGCCGACGGCCCCGACATCCTGCCGAGCTTTATTTTTATTAATAATAAAGAAAATGATTTTACGGACGAATCCACCCGTATGTTTTCAAAATTCCATGTATTCAGGAGGGCAAGGGCGTCCCAGTTCGGAGATTTTAACAACGACGGCTACCAGGACCTCTACATAGGCAATTATTTCCTGAACCGCGACGAGCTCTATTATAACGACGGTACAGGCAATTTTGACGATATTGCTCCCTACAAGGGCCTGGACCTGACAAACACGGGCTCCATGCACGGCTGCGGCGTCAATCTCTTCGATTACGACAACGACGGTGACCTTGACATCATCGTGGCGCGAATTGCCCATTCGCGTTTCGTCAGAGAGTACGACCACAGGGGAACAGTCCTCTACCGCAACGAAGGTCCCCCGGACTTTAACTTCACCGATCTCACCGGCCAGTACAACGACTATCCCGGGCAGATTGCCCCCTGCGGGCTGGAGTATGAAGACTACCATTCCAGCGCTGCTTTTGCAGACGTTAACAATGACGGCCTTCCGGACCTGCTGCTTAAAACATATAATCCTTACCGTTTCATCAGCTTTTACGAACAGCAGCCGGACCACAGTTTCACTATGAAACGCTTCGAATATGGCCTGGACAGGCTCGACGCAAGAAATGCAGGCCAGGTATGGCTCGATTACAACAACGACGGCAAACTGGACCTCATCATCACAAACAATGACAAGATGTCCCTGTTTAAGAATACCATCAGTAACGGCATGAACAAGGTCGAACTCGACCTGAAGTGTACCAGCGGCAATAAATTTGCCATCGGCGCCAGGGCCTGTGTCCATTCCGGCGACAGTACATTCATGCGCGAAGTGGTTTGCGGACAGGATGAATGGGTACAGTTTCCATACCGCCTCCATATAGGCATGGGCCGGCTGCAGACAATCGATTCGGTAGTTGTCCTCTGGCCGGTCAAGCCCCAGAAGAGGGATGTTTACAAGAACCTGGAGCCTAACAGGATATATACGCTCAATGAAGGAGGCGCCGTCAGCTCGCAGGTCCTCGGTGTACCGTACCCTGTGATGGCAGTTTCACAATCTGTTGCATACCCCAACCCGTTCAACAGAAGTACAACAATCAGCTATATAGTACCCGAATTCGGCAAAGTGGAACTGAAAGTATTTGACGCCCGGGGCAATGAAATCGCTGTCCTGGTCGATGCACTCATGGAACCCGGGGACTACGAAGCCGTATTCAGCGGAGAAGGCCTTGCACCCGGCAGCTACTATTATACCCTTAAAACCGGCAGTAAATCCCAGTCTTCGAAGATTATACTTGTAAGATAGTATTTGTCGGCAGATTAAAGTAATAATTAAAGGAATACACCTTGCGTAGTGTATGATCACCCGCATTCAGAGCGGAATATGTAGTGTTTTTCTTATGTTTTGACGACTTTTGCTCCTGTAACGTTCGCCACAGCTGTGTGTCTATCGGGATAATTAACTGATTAGATACACTTGTAAAGGAGTATTGACATGAAGAAATGCTTACTGATTCTGACGATCGCTTTGTGCTGTCAATCGGTCTATTCACAGCAGACAGGGCCTTTTTACTACACTTTTGATAACAACGGAATTCAAAGCTCCGTCTATATGTATGTGCCTGAAGACTATGATTCTACGAAGGTCTATCCCTTACTTTGGGCGTGGCATGGAGCCGGAATGCCCGGTGAAGACATGCTCGACCTTATGGGGCAACTGCGTTTCAAAATAAAATGTATCATTGTCTGTCCCGATGCGAATAATGTGGAGACAAACACACAGATGGGCAGCCTGGTCAATGCCTCGTACTCCAACGCCCGTCGAACTTATAAGCTTGACACTACAAAGATGATAATTACCGGCTATTCCTGGGGCGGCGGGCTGAGTTTCCAGCTTGGAATGCGCAATCCTGCGCTTGTTACGGGCATCATCGGGCTGGCGCCTGCCGTTTCTGAAGACATGATTACCGACGCCATGTGGAATAATGTAAAGAAAAACAGGATGGCGATGATACTGGGATCTGAAGACCAGAACTATTCCATCGTCAACAGCACCATGAAAAAAATCAGGGACAAAGGCGGCGACATTTTATACATAGAAAAAGAAGGGCTTGACCACGGGGGTACAAACGGTTACTACGGTACAGAGGAATTTCTCAATGACTATGTTAAATGCTACAATTACATTATCGGCGAAACTAACGGCGTCGAGGATAATCAAACTGTACCTGATTGTGAATCATTAACAATATTTCCCAATCCGGCACCGGAATATATTTACCTTAGCGCCGGCCCAAACATTGAAGCCAGTTCTGTGGCTATGATTTATAATAGCATTGGCGATTGTGTGATGAACATTAATGATACGGGCAGCAGGATTGATATTTCCATGTTGGAGCCTGGTGTTTATTCCCTGATAATTGTCACAGGTTCAAAAAACCAGACTGCACAGTTTTTGGTAGTAAAGTAAGCCGGCTATCGATCATATTCTCTTTCCGGTCAAACTGACTTGTACAATTCGGTTTCAACTTTCTTAGTGAAAATCTGAGACTTTTCAGACTATGATGTGTTTATTAATATATTATTTGTTTCAAACTTTTAGGTATTTTGACATGAAGAAATTATTACTAATTTTAACAATTATTTTATGCAGTCAATCGGTTTTTGCCAAGAAAACAGGAGCGTTTTCATTGACATTCTCAAACAATGGAATCCAAAGCTCCGTCTATTTGTATGTGCCTGAGGATTATGATTCCACTAAAGCCTATCCCATGCTATGGGGCTGGCATGGAGGTGGCGTACCCGGTGAAACAATGCTTAATATGCTGGCACAAATAAGGTACAGTACAAAAGTAATAATTGTTTGCCCGGATATTAACAATATTACTACCAACGATCAGTTTTCAAACATATATAGCTTTTCATACCTATACCCAATACAGAATTATTCGGTAGATACGACAAAGGTCGTAATTACTGGTAGTTCGCTTGGCGGATTCTATGCTTACCAGATTGGCTTAACCAATCCGAAACTTGTTAAAGGTATTATTGGTATAGCTCCGGCAATCGGTGTTGAGGATATTACGACAGATCAATGGGAAAACGTATCTCAAGTCAGGATGGCAACAATATTAGGTACCCTCGACGACAATTACGATGCAGTTAGTGACTTGATTACTGAGATCAAAGACAGAGGAGGGGACATGCTTTTCATTGAAAAGCAAGGCTTGGACCATGTTGGTTCCAATGGATACTACTCGACTCAGGAGTTCATAGACGACTATATGAATTGCTTCGATTATGTATTGAACTCCACTACAGGCGTGGAAGTCCAACCGACGGCCGGAAAGCCAATGAGCTTGGAAATATATCCCAATCCTGCTTCGGACTATATCTCAATCAACACCGGCAGCGACAATAATACTAATAGTGAAATTAGAATCTATAACTGTCTTGGCGCTTGTGTCTTGACCACAGATGAAGCTTCTCAGTTGGTAGATGTTTCAATATTGCCGTCGGGCGTTTACTCTCTGTCGGTCGGCAACGGTTCCGGAACTCAGACAGGTCATTTTATAGTGGCGAGGTAGGTCGATACAAATTATTAACATAGGGGATAATTTTTCTCTTATGTGTAACTTTTCATTGGTTTGGTGAGTCTCTTAAATAGTAGAAATTATGTCTTTTGTTAAATATATTTTAGGATGATATCTATGAAAAAAACAGTACTTTTCTTATTAGTCATTCTTTGCGCTCAATCAGCATTTGCTGTTAAAACCGGTACTTTCACAGTCAAGGTTGCAATCAACGGCAATCAGCGTTCAATTAATTATTACGTTCCGGGATACTACGACTCTACCAAATCCATACCTATGCTGTGGGGATGGGGAGCAGGCATGACCGGCGCAGAAATGCTGGAAAGGCTTAAACAAATGCAGAATAAAATTAACGGCATCATCGTATGTCCGGACCTGAACGGCCTGGGCGGGAACGAATATGATGAAATGGCTGAATATTCCTATAATTATACACGCCAGAATTATAACATCGATACACAAAAGATTGTCATTACCGGCTTTTCAATGGGGGCTGGAAAGGCTATGGGAATCGGCCTTGGCAAGCCCTCAAGGGTCAAAGGAATAATCTGTATGGCTCCGGCGATGACAAAGAGTAGTATGGATGAAAACATGTGGAGCAATGTTTCAAAAGTCAGGATTGCAGCGATAATGGGCTTGAAAGACAGCGGGAAAGACGCTGTTTCCGTCTTGATGGACGAAATAGAAAGCAAGGGCGGCAGCGTGTTGTATATTGAGAAAGAAGGACTGGACCACATGGGAACAAATGGTTATTATAAAACACAGGCGTTTATTAATGATTACATGAATTGCTACAATTTTGTTGTCAGCAATTCAACTGACGTTGAAGAAGAGGCAACCGGGTCGGGTAATGGATTGGCTGTGTTTCCAAACCCTGCAACAGAATTCATCTCCATCAACATCGACAGCAATGATGATCCTTCTTTCCAGGGCAGAATTTACAACCAGATCGGTGATTGCGTGATGACTCTGGAGAAAAACAGCGGCATTATCGATATATCCGGTCTTGAACAAGGCCTTTACTCAATTGTTGTCGTCAATGGATCAAAAACAATGGCCGGAAGGTTCATCGTTGTAAAATAGGAAGTGAGAAAGTTCTGTTCACAGTCCTGAAAATGATTCATTCAGGCGTTAAGTGGCTGACGGGATAAGGCCCTTAAAAATTCATTTTTTAAATGGAATTCTATCGGACAATTTCTGAAACGTTTTGCTGCTTTTTGCGTTTATACTGAATAATAAATTGTATGTCAAAGGGATGTTCGCATGAAGAAATACATACTGGTTGCCGCTTTGATACTGTGTTCTCATCGGGCCTGCGCACTTCAGACGGGCAGGTTCCACATCACAATCGACAACAACGGCGTCAGCAGTGAAATATATTTCTATGTGCCTGAAGACTACGATTCCTCGAAAGCCTGGCCTTTACTCTGGGCATGGCACGGCGCCGGAATGCCCGCTTCGGAGATGCTGGATTTTATGATGCAGATGGAGGATGATCTACAATGTATTATTGCCTGTCCCGACGCAAACAGCGCTAAAAGCCGGGAGCAGTTGAATTACCTGACAGACTGTTCTTACACCTATCCATTACGGAACTATCACATCGACAGTACGAAAATTGTAATTACCGGCTATTCCTGGGGGGGCATGACTGCTTACCTTGTCGGGCTGCAAAAACCGGCCCTTGTCAGGGGCATCATCGGCCTGGCTCCTGTCATCGGCATCAGCCAGGTTACCGGTGAGATGTGGGATAATATGCCGAAAGTAAGGATGGCCACAATCCTGGGCAACAACGACAACAGTTTCCTGTATATCCGGTTCCTGATGGATTCCATCAAAAAGAGGGGCGGCAGCCTCTTGTATCTTGAAAAGGACGGCCTGGACCATGGCGGATCCAACGGCTATTATGAGTCTGAGGAATTTTTCGATGACTATCTGCAATGCTATAATTATGTTATAGGCAACACTGACGCTGTCGAAGAATACCCGAATGAGAGAGAGAACGAATCATTATCTGTAATAACCGGTCCGGCTGCTGAGTTTATTGCATTCAACACCGGCAACGATGATGAAACGAGCGCCCGGATAAGTATCTACAACTCACTTGGCAATTGCATATTAACGACAAATGAGGTGGCACAACGCATCGACATCTCTGTATTAGATTCGGGTGCATATTTCCTGGTAATGATGAAAGGCTCAAGGATCCTTGTCCGGCGGTTTATGGTAATGAGGTAAATACTAAAACGGAAAAGCAGGGACAAGCTCTGGCCTACCCCTGCTTCCAATTTGTAAACCGATGCTGTGGTTCGGGTTATTTGCTGATAATCAGCTTATTCATTATCTTTTCTTCAGAATAAACCAGTTCTGTGATATAGACGCCGTCTGCAAGGGCGCTGACATCCAGTGCAATTCTCCCGCCATTGTCCGGGTTGGTCATGCTGATGAGTTTTCTTCCGTTCAGGTCGTAGATGTTAATTGAAAGAAGAGTCTCACTGCCTGACTCGATATAGATCCTGTCTGATGCGGGGTTGGGATAGATATTTGCCTTCCCTTCGGCAGGCCGCTCACGGACATCGGAGGTACCCTGTGTTGCGAATTTAATATTATCGATGTATGTGCAGCCGCCCAAACCGGAGATATTTGTGAATTTGATGATGGCATTATTACTTGAGCCATAATTACTCAGGTCAATTACTTCCTTTCTCCATTCGCTGTTTTTTGGCTGGTATATGCAACTTGTAAGCGAAAGCGGGTTGGTAATTGGTTTGCTTGCTGTAGCCAGTTCGGCTGCCGATTTGGAATACAGTATCTCATAATTCTCGCCACAATCTGTGGAAATTGCTATCTCCAGGGTATCCGAGAAATAGGTATCCTGGGTGAAATAGGGCGGAGTGTACATCATGTAGTTGAATGCAACGTCAAAAGAAACCTCCGGATTATTAACCGAGGTAAGGTCTAGAAACGGCGACAGCAGCTCTTCACGAAAACCCTGGTTTTCAAAAAGTAAAATTGTGTTAATAGCAACGATGGAATAGCTGCCGGTTTTCTTAATAAAATTAATGATCTCCCATGTAGAGAAATTGCCGGTAGCCTTGAGAACCCAGTGTTCAAATGTGCTGTCATCCTGCTCGAAGCCTTCATAAAAAGGTGTTTGCACACCAGTCTCCTGTATCAATGTGACAGAAGAGTCCACATCAAAGTAATCCGAACTCTCAGGGCCGGCATTGTTTATTTTGCTCGTTTTCAGGACAATATTCTTCTTTCCGTAATCGGGAAACTGATATGAAAGAGGCAGTTCCGCGTATTCAAAGGGACCAAGTTTCAAACCTGAAAACTCCATATCCTTGTCTGTCGATTCACCATTAATAAGAATCGAAAAAGCGACTTTTGTAAGAGTATCGTTTCCGGTATTGCGAATGCAGACTTTGGTTGATAAGTCCTGAGAGCAGGACCATAGTGGTGCAACGATTTTATGAATTTCCATATTGAGGGACTTAGTTGAAGGCTGGTAAATGAAATCGAGGCATTTTTGCGTATATGTATTGCCGGCTATATTGTGTTCCAGGCCGGGAACGCCTTCCAGCATGGCGATGCCATTGTTTTTTACGAGATAGTCGTACATCTTTGCTATGGATTTATCATAGAATTCGTCTAACACGCCGTAGTTAATTGCTATTGGAATTTTCGAGGCGTTTTCGTATTGGTACATCAGGCTCGACGCGCCGTTCCTATCTGCATCTTTAATACCCTGAATCGCAGGTGTATTAAGCAGCAATCCCCTGAAAGTCCCCGGGTTGTCCAGGCCGTATTTGAGGGCGCTTCTACCGCCGAGGGAGAAACCTTCGAGTATTATGTCATTAGTGTCTATGGAATAGTTTGCCATTGTGTATTTCATTACCTCGGCAATGAAAACTTCGTCACCTGCCGGTGAATAGAAGTCTGAGTATGTGTCGGTGCCGCCGTCAGGGAACGCAAATATGGTATTGGGCATCAGGGTATTCCATTTCAGCCCGCTGATTAGGGCATTCCTGAAGGTGGTACAGGTGTCCCCCAAACCATGAAGACAGATCATCAGGCGGTATTTTGTTTCCGGGTTATAGTCATTAGGAACGAAGAAAGAAACTATCCTTGTTTCGCTGTTAAATTCAATACTCTTGTTAAAACTGCCGGTGTCCTGTGCATTTACTATGTAATTAGCTGTAAGTAATTGCACAAAAATGCTTAACACGGCAATAAAAATAGCTTTTATCATAAAAATAGCTCCGATAAATAACTGATGAAAACAATACATTTATGTCAAAATGCGATGCTGTAGCCAATTGTAATGCCTAATTTCGGGCAATTAACAGTGTTTTTCAAGAACAGGTTTTCGTATCCAACGGTCACAAACCAGGATTTATTCGCAGAGGTGAGGAATTCAATGCCCGCATCGAATTTCAGTAAAGGCCCTTTCTCATTGAACGCAAGCATTAACTTTCCTACGGGCCTGATATTCCCTAAATTATCCCATGTGTATTTAAGCCCGATTCCGTATGAGCTGACCCTTAGTTGCTTGTTATCAATTGTGTAAAGGTTGCTGTAAAAGCCGGCACCGACGGAAAAAGAGCTGTTTAGGTTGTAGTAGAAACGAAAGCCCGGATTAATGATGAATTTGGAGTTTTGTTCTGCCGTCTCCCTGGCGGAGAGGTCGAAAGAATAGGACAGGTCGGTTTCAAGGGCCCATTTTTTTACATAGCTGCCACCCTTGTCGTCCATTACCCAGACACTGTCCCTGCTGTCTGCCAGTTCAACTCCGCCGTCTGCAAGGACAATTGCACTTGTACTATCAGTGATAGTACAAGCCAATCCGTCCGAACTGTCGGTTGCCGGTTCATCGTTGGAAAGAGCCGGGGAAGCGCTGCTCATTACCGGAAGTTGTTCTTTACCTGCCGGCATTTGCGCGATGACAGGCGGATCATCCTGTTTCTGAAATGCAATTTCTTTGCGTAAGCCGTAATTCGCCGGTTCTTCAACCTTGACGCCACAGGAAATACCCGTCGGTGCTTGTGTCCCGTCAGGTACATTGCCTGCCATTTGCATCAATGATTTCGAAATACTATTGCCGGTTTCGTTGACAGGCCTGCCTGCCATTAAAGCAGAGCCGCTGTGGGGTGCAGGAATAAGGAAAATCAGCGCCAGGACTGAAAACAGGAGCGAGGCAGCGATGAGGCAGGCAACGATGGCGGAATGGGTAAAAGGCAGGCGGTCAGGCTCCCTGCTGTCGCTTTCTGTCGGGATGGCGTAGCCAAGCCCGGCGAATATATTACCAGCCAGTTCCGGAGGCTCGGCAAATTCGTCCATGTTATTGCCAATCCCGTTTTTTATGAGCATCATTATTCTCAGGTCTTCCCTCAAGGCTTCATTCACTGCAAGTTCGGCAAAGACGGACTGTTTTTCGTCTTCCGGCAGCTCGTTGTCGATGAATTCAACTAATTTATCTTGTAAATACATTTATACTCCGGTAAAAAATATTCAAATAAGTTCCTTCATATAGACTTTAAGATAATCCTTAACCATTATCGTTGCCCGTGAGACGCGCGACTTAACGCATTCGACGGATTCTCCGACAATGGCGGCTATTTCGCTGTATGTCAGTTCGTCGTACCTTTTCAACACGAAAGCTTCTCTGTATATCTCGTCCAGATTGTTTACTGCAGTTTTGATCAGTGCAATCAGCTCTTCGTTTTCGCAGCCGGTAACCGTAAAAGAGAAGTCCATTATGTCGTCGGGGGATACATTGCTGTCAATCTCGACCAGGCAGGACCTTTGGCTGCTTTTTCTTTTATCATAAAGGAACCGGTTTCTTGCAGTTGTAATCAGGTATGGCAGGACATTTTCAACCGGTTTCCCTTCTTTTGCAACAATACCAAATCTCATCCAGGCTTCCTGGAATATGTCGGATGCAAAATCTTTATTGCTGCACAAAAAGACGCAGTAAGAGTATAGCTTCTTCCTGTGTCTTTGGTAGAGCACGTTGAATGCGCGGTCGCACCGTGGGCGCTCTTCTTTCAGCAGCCGGACAAGATTCTCATCCGATTGATTTTCAAAATTCTCCATCTGTTTCCTGATATTGTACATTCTACAAAATAATAGATGCTATGTCTTGGAAAATGGTTGCAAAATATTTTTATAAAATTAAAAAAAATCCCGTAAACACATCAGAAATATATTAAAACAGGTTTACTATTACATTTTCAATATATGATCTTTACCTTGAGTCCCTTTTCATTATCAGCTCAGCAGATATTCTGCCGGATTCATAAATTGTCGGAAGGCCGCTGCCCGGGTGAGTCCCGCCGCCGACGAGGAAGCAATTGCCGATGTCCTGGAGTTCGTTGTGAGGCCTGAAGTACAGCATCTGTCCCACATTGTGCCCGAGGTTGAACGTTGCGCCGTTAAAAACGTCATAGTTGTCCTTCCAGTCGTCAGGGGTAATTACTTTCATGTATTCTGTGCTGTCCCTGATCCCGGCAAGTCCTGCCTTCGATTCCAGCATCCCAAGTATCTTCTCCTTAAAGGGTTCCTTTTCTTTTGCCCAGTCAATGGTGCCGGTTGTGTTGGCAACAGGTACGAGTACATAGAGGGCGGATTTTCCCGGCGGCGCCAGGGTCGGGTCGGTAAGGGAGGCGTTCTGGACGTAGAAAGACGGATCGGCCGACAAAGTTTTGCTGGTAGTGATTTCATCGACATTTGATCTGTAGTCGTCGGCAAAGAAAATGTTGTGGTGGTTGATGCTGTCGTAAAGTTTGTTCAAACCGAGGTACAGCATGAAAGTTGAACATGAGTACTTCATGGATGCGAGTTTCCGGTCGTTGTATTTCTTCCTGTTTTCCGGAGGGACAATCTTCGTCATGGCGTTTGCAAAGTCGGCGTTAATGACAATGTAATCTGCGAATTCCTTTTCTCCGTTGGACAGTTCGACGCCAACGGCTTTCCCGTTTTCAATGATGATCTTTTTTACTTCCGTATTCAGCCTTATATTGCCGTTCTCTTCGCCGATTGCTTTTGCCATTGCAATCGAGAGCTGGTTAAGGCCGCCGGTAACGTGGTAAATACCGCCACCGTGTTCGATATAGGAGATGATGCTGAAAGTGCCGGGGGCTTCCCAGGGTGACATGCCTATGTATTTTGCCTGGAATGTGAAGGAGATGCGCAGGTCCTCGCCGGTAAAGTACCTGCTTAAGACATTGTACAGGCTGGTGTGTGCATCTAAGTACGGCAGGGAGCGGAGAAACCTCACACTGAAGTAATCGCTCAGCTTGCCGTAAGGGACTTGCAGGCACGGTACAAGCCTGTCGTACTTCTTCTTTTCTTTTATTAAGTATTTCTTGTAGCCTTCGACATTGCCGGGAAAGGCCCTTTCCAGTTCCGCCTGCATTTTGGTATCATCGGTGCTGGGAAAGAAGACTTTGTCCCTGAACTGCAGCCTGTACATGGGGTCGAGTTCCACGAGCCTGACGTAATCCTCAAGTTTCCTGCCTGTGGAAAGGAAAATGCCCTCCAGAACATCCTTCATCATGAAGAATGTAGGCCCGATGTCGAAGATGAATCCGTTGGAACAGATGGAACCGTTCCTGCCGCCGATGTATGGTTTCTTTTCGAGAAGAGTGACATCGAAACCGTTCTTTGTGAGTATCATGCCACAGGCAAGGCCGCCAGGGCCTGTTCCAATAATTATTACTTTCTTTCTTTTCATAATTACCCTTCACATATTGTCAAACGCCAGTTCTTACGAATGTAATGATTTTTCGGCATGTTTTTCAAGAGAAAATAGCGGGCTTTATTAAAAAACATGTCAGGTTATAATTGTTTTTGAAAAAAAAATGAAATGACCACAATGATTGAACCCGGATTGTGCATTAGATAACCCAAAACACGGAATATCCAACCACCCCTGGCCCCTCCTTATCAAAGGAGGGGAAAACTGTAATTTGTTATATATCAATTATATATGAGATATTTACAACTTCTAACGCATTATCCGGGTTGAATGGTTTTACAAAGCACTTCTACGGGCAGCAGGTAATATCGCCGACAGGCAATCAAAAATAGCTGAAAAAGTCAAAAGCATCTCCGCTTTTCCGGGCCTTTCACGGCTTTGTTCTCTGTCTCGTGGTGATTTCCCTTACTCCGGGATGAAATATTGTAATTTTTAAAACATAATGCCGCAATCTTTTGCATATAGTATTTTTGAATTGGACAATCTCAGATCATGAGGATATGTCTTGTTCATGGAAAACACTAATTCTGAAAATCCTCTCCATGGGCTGTAGCGAACAACTCTGACTGATACTGAATCTGCATATTCAATGATACCCGGTTCCGGACGGACCACAGAACGTATCTTCATTTTTTCTTCATTTGAGAAATCGTAGAAATCGGATTTTAGCTCAAGAATCCTGTCTAATCCTTTTTTTGATACGATTATGTTGTTTATCATATAGCACGAGTGATCGAACAAACAAAAATAATCGTACCGGAGCCCGAAGATTGCATATTGGAAATAGCTTTCAGTTGTTCCGGACAAATGTATAAACTTAAAAACCGGATTTGTAGTATGTGCATATTCGAAAAGGACTTCGTTTTTTTCTAAGGCGCTTATGAGGCTGTCATAATCGGTGGTTTTTTCACTCACAATGACGTAAGGCCTGGTGTACATGTAGTAAATATGCAAAACCCGGTCTTTGTCCATGGACAATTGGTCAAATACCTTCAGGAATCCGGTATAATCGAAATTGCAGTCAATAATCTTTTTGAGGGAATCTTCAGAATTGCCTGAATTATCAAATGTCACTTTCGGTATTCGTTCACAGGTTGTGATGTAACCTTCGACTTTCCTGAGGAATATCTCGTAATAGCTTCTGTCGTCAGTAACGCATGACAGCAGTGATACTGCCGCAATTATTATTAAGATATTCTTCATTGTCAATCTTCCCTTTTCTTGCACCCTGTCATTGAGACAAATGCCATAGTTCAATTATATCGTCTTATATAATTTTATCAGGACGAGACAGGAGGCTGCCTCCATGTGGCGGCCCCCTGTTTAAAGTCAGCGATAGCGCGAACCGGTTACTTCATCACGACAAAGGGCCTGGTTTCTTCGTAGCTTCCGGTCCTGACACGATAAAAATAGCTGCCTGAAGGCAGATTGCCGATTTCCGATTTGATAACATTCTGGCCTTCCGTGGAATAGCCGTCGAACAAAGTGAGAATATTCCTGCCGTTGACATCTGATATGCTGATGATTGTCGGTTCAGGCTTGTCTGTATAAAAGGCAACAGTAATGTTGTCTGTAGCCGGTATGGGGTAAGCAGCAGTGTGATATTCCGTTTCCACAGAAAAGGTTCCTTCGTTGACATCAGTAGTGGAAAGTCCGGTAATTTTGTCTTCGTTGTAAATCACCACTCCATAGCTGTTTCCGGCAATGATGTTGTCGTTCCGGTCAACGGCAAACCCATTAAATGCGTTGGAGATCAACTGAGAATTATCTAAATTATACACTTTTTCCTCATTTTCATTGAATTTAAATATCCCGTCATAGTACAATATTATCCAGGCATTGTTCTTGCTGTCAAATTCAATCTTTTTAAATGCGTTTATTAGGGTGGTTGATCCGGAACTATTTCCAGGAGCTGTTTTCATGACAATCCAATTTTTGTCTTGCTCTTGATACCTGACAATAGAAGACCAATCCCCATAAGCTTCATTTGAGAGTACCAGCCAGATATTGTTGTTTTTATCATAGTTCATGTCCTGAAGCATTTTAAATGGCCAGTCATGTTTGAACAGCTCGAATTGATCCGTTTCCCTGCTGAAACGGATTATTTCATTTTTAGTTCCTATCCAGATATTATTATTCGGGTCGGTTTTAATAACATTGCAATCCCCCGATGTTGCTTTCATATCCGTCATGCTGTACTGTTTCCAGTTAGAGCCGTCAAACCTGTAAACGGGCGATTTTTTCCCATTTGTTGCTACCCAGATGTTATTATTCAGGTCAACACAAATATCATTGACAAAAACTCCGGCCAGGTAATCCCTGAATTCTTCTTTTTCTGTGTCAAACCTGATTACGCAAGAGTTGGTACCTATCCAAATGTTACCGGATGAATCCAGGGCTATGCAGTAAGGATAGGCCAGAGTCGGGTGCAAGTCTTCAGGGTAATTGCGTATAATCCCATTTTCTATGCAACTAATTCCACTTGAGTTCTCGCGATTAGGATAGGGACAGAACTGGGCAATCCATACCCTGTTTTTCCTGTCTGTAAGTATCTCCGTGATATTATTTTCAATCAGGCCGTCCCCGATTTTATAGCCTTTGAATATACCATCCTCGTAACAGGTTATGCCGGGATGAGAAGCAAGCCATACGGTATTGTCGGGTGCAATATAATAGCCCCTGAATTCGTAGCAATAGAGCGGATTGACGCAGGTACTGCCGGAACAACTCCAGTCATACTCCATTTTGACAAATGAAGAACCTTTGAATCTGCAGAGATTATATGTACCTGCTGTCCACAACGTGCCGTCCGGAGTAATAAAGTGGATGTCACAGCTGATCTCTGTAGAGCCGTTTTTCGTAGTTTCATATTCAAGGTAAAACGACTTATCCTTGTTTCTTACGATTATTTTTTTATTAATCCCAACAAGGTAATAGAGACCATCATTGTCGCTGTAGTAGAACCCGGAAATAGGATTTGTCCCGATTCCAAATTCATCGTTGAATTCGAGTTGGTCGCTATTCAATTTGTAGAGCCCCTTGTTTGTTGCTGCCCACCTGATTGTGCCGTTTTTAATGTCGAGGCTGTTAACAGTATTACTTGTATAGCTTTTAATCAGTTTAAAGTCACTTCCGTATTTTCTTAAACCAAGATTTCCGTAAAGCCATACATTATCCTGTCCATCAATATAAAACTTCACATTGTTGTAAGGCCTGATATTCGGCTCTGTCAGAACTTTCCAGTTTCCATCCTTAAAAGAAAGCAGTGTCGTCTCATTGTTGAAGTTTCTGCTAATCATTAAAAGTGTACCCTTGCTGTCAAAGGCGATTGAAGAAATTGGAGGACAATAGTCGCAGTTCATGAACGGATGGCCATAATTTTCCTTAATACCGGTTTTGGGATTATACCTGATTAAACCGTCGAATTGAGTGCCGATCCACAGGTCGTCTCCACTGCTTGTAAGCGAACAGGTATAGGTTGCACCGAAAATATGCTGCCAGTCTTCTGCGCGGGCAGATGTAACAATTATAAGGCAAGTTAGAAAAGGTAATAAATATTTCATGGGCTCCCTCAATATTAATCAATGAAATAATTACATATTAAAACAATATCCGTCCATTTAATGTTAAATCGATAAAGTACTAATAATATTATATAATAATTTATGATTATTTAGAATTACAAGAAAATAAATGAAATATGTGTGTTTTTCTCCCGCAATAAAAAAAAACATTTTGCAATTTAAAAAAATGTTCTTAATTTTGTATCTCTTTAAGAGGGCGAGTAGCTCAGCTGGTCTAGAGCATCTGCCTTACAAGCAGAGGGTCGGGAGTTCGACTCTCTCCTCGCCCACAAAAAACCCCACGAGGGGTTTTTTTGTAAGCCATGCAGGAGTGGCGGAACTGGCAGACGCGCTGGACTCAAAATCCAGTGGGCTCATCACCCGTGAGGGTTCGACTCCCTCCTTCTGCACTGAATACAATCTGATTCAATTCATTTTGCTAATATAAGAATTATTGCGGGCAGTGCTTAATGCAATAGTCAGGCAACAATAGCTTTGTAGGAAAGAAATGCCTTTACAGGCTTGCAGATTACTCTGATGCGGGTTTCTGCCGGATACCTGCTATCCATTAATTTTATTTAATTTGTATTAAAGCTAATATTCTTTAATTTGGTTGTATAGTGGATATGACTGGCGGCTATAATTATTTTTTAATTTAATTTATAAAGGTTGCTATGTGGTTGATTATTATTGTCGGTATTGTACTACTGGTCTTTGCTTATATCAAAAATAAAGAGTATTTGAATAGTGTGAAAGTCGTTGAACACCTGAAATTCCTGCCTTTATTGCCGGTGAAGGAATTGAAAGAATTGATGGTCAATCGTGCCGATGCCGAATCATTCAATCAGGTGGTTGATTTCTGCGGCACTATCGACCCGAATAGCGTCATTGCCGGTGAATATTCCGGCAGTAATTGTATTTATTATGAGATTAAAGAAACCGAATTGTATGAACAATCCTATTACAAAGACAAGGGCAACTACTCTGTAAGGAAGAGCCGTAAAGGCACCAGGATTGTGAATCATTCGGAGTGCTACTGCAAATTCAGTTTATTAGACAAAGATGGCGGGTGCATAATAGTTGAGCCGTCCGATTATAAATATACCAATCTTGAAACTACATATAGTCATTACGAACCTTACGACGGCAATTCCGGAAGGGACTATCAAGTCCTTGGCCATACAATTGAGGAAAAGGCCTTTTTGGCAGATAAACCCTTGTATGTCGCAGGGAGTATTAAATTGGAAAATGACGAGTTAATAATAAGCAGACCTGAAGATAAACAAAGCCCGTTTATTATTTCGAACAAGACAAAAGATGAAAATATCGTCGATTTGACTAAGAAATCCAGGACAATACGTTTTTTGAGTATTTTTTTCCTGATAACCGGTTGCATAGGTGTTTTGGCCGGCATTGTCCTGACAATATTACAGCTGCTTGGAATAATACAATTAAAGCAATAACTGAGGGCTTTTACCCTGTCTGATTAAAAAACAGCAGGCAGTGGATGAATTCATCATTCGACAGAGACGGATTCCTCTAATACCGGCTGTTCGCTACAGCTTCATGGCTTGAAACGGATGAGCACACTGCATCAACCGGAATTGCAGCTGTTATTATTCCTTCCGTATTGTTCCCGTACTGATATTTACTTGTATTCCCAATATTCTCGAGCTAAGCGGCATCGGCGATCATGAAGTGTACACAATAACCCGTGAGCCAGGAGTAGCCGAACCTGTTACAGCCGCTTTCCACTATGCCTTAACATAAGGTTGCCGTCGGTTCAAAACCGAATGTCCGCTATCTGTTCTATATCTCTTCGATTAACTCCAGGAACTGTTTGTAAGGTATGGCTGTAAGGCTTACGGCTTCGAAAGCCCCGTACTTCCGGCTGATCATCGATATCTTCGCTGCCGTCTCTGCGTCGGGCGCCTCATAAATATCGAGGAAGTCATACTGTCCGAGTATGGCGTAGTGTGCGATGAATTTCACATCGGGGCATTTGTTCCTGACGTCGTCGAGCCATTCCCTGCCTAATTTTTCCCTGTCTTTTACCTGCATTGATACCTGGGGCGCCAGCTTGGTCATTAAAATGAATGTTTTCATTGTCAGCCTCCTGAATTATCCGGTAATTAATTTATTTATTGCAGTCAGATGACCTGTTGCCATAGTAAATAGATTGCCTTAAGATTTTCCGGGGTGCCTCTCCGGTAAAAAAACAATAATGCATACCAAAGAACACTATTTTTGTAAGATAAGCTATTTCGGGAAATTTATCAACAGGAAAATCCGTAAATATGTATTTTTTCGGAGAAGTTCTTAATCGGAGACAGATGAAAATTAATATTCGCTATTTGAAGTATGTAAGTAATAATTGAAAGATAAATACTAATATATTGAAGCTGTCTCATCCCGGCCTTCCCCAAGGGGAATTATTCCCCAGGGGGAAGGGGCAGAAGCACGGAGAACCTTCCGAAGGCTGCCATTCCTTCGGAAGGTTAACGACGGGCAACACGTAAGATGGACTCCACCTCAGAGGTTGAGTCCATCATCAGAAAGCCGGGGCATTCTTCTTTCTATGAATCTTCCGTATTGAAAAAATTTACTAATGATTCTTTCGTATTTATGTATATTGAAATATGCCGTTTGGCTGAATGATAAAGAATAAAATTTGAATTTTTTCTTAATAAGCTGAGAGTAACATGGCAATAATAAAAACAAGCGGTACGGACGAGACTATTAAAGACTGCATCCTTTGCGGCGATGAACTCATTTCCCTCGGGGTGGTGAAAGAAGAATTGTGCGACTATTGCGGGAAGAAATCATCTGTATCCCACCAATGCCGTAATAGCCATTATATATGCGATCGATGCCTTACCATGACTGCTGACGAACATATTAAACAATTATGCCTGAAGTACCGTGGTACTGACCCGGTTGCCCTTGCAGTACAGATCATGAATTCACCCGTTGTCGGCATTCACGGTGTTGAACACCACTTCATCGTCCCCGCAGTGATGCTTACAGTCCTGCACAATAGCGGGAAGATCAATGCCGAACCGGCCTGGTTGCTGGATCTTGCAGAAAAACGGGCCACAGAAGAATCTCCCCTGAAGTGCGAGTATGACAAAGGCAATTGCGGCGCCGCTGTCGGTACCGGCATTTTTCTCGATATTTTTCTCAGCCGTATGCCATACGCAGACCAGACAAAGTCCGCTGTGAAGGCTGTCGTTGACGACGCCCTGAGAATCATCAGGGAGAGCCACGGGCCACGCTGCTGCAAGAGGGATACCTACCTCTCACTCGAAACGATTGTGCGCTATCTCAACGAAAAACACGGCACTAATCTGCCTCTGTCCGAAGCAAAGTGCACTTTCTCCCTGCGGAACGATTCCTGCGGCAGGGAGGGTTGTAATTACTACAACATCAGCAATGACCTGGTCTGAAGCCCTGGAATATTTTGGGGGAACACCGTTTAAAACATCACAATCTGATATTTCGCAAAAATAATTGTAATGTGATTATATTTTTAGCCATTTGATTATTAACATCACTAATATTTTCCCGGCAGAATATGCTAACTAATTGATATTATATTGACTAACGATGAATGATAACAGATGGCACATTTGTTGTCAACAGGGTAAATGAGTTTATTATTAAGATTGTCCGGCGAATGTCGAATAATCTATTATTGAAAATTTTGAAGGATAGCTTTGGCTAAATAATTATAATTGATTAATTTGAGATTAGCCATAGCATATAAACTGAAATATTATATAATATGATATGGCTGATTCATTATGGAGGATGAATGAAGAGTGTTTCCGTTTTGGGGAATATTTATAAATACGGACTATGGATTGCGTTGCTGTTGCTCATCATTGTGGGAGACCTGTACCCACAGGCGGGCAGCTATCAATTTACGCTGAAACACAGGCGCTGCTATGACCAGATCCATGTGGAAGTGTGGGCTAAAGCGCTGAACGACAGTGTACCGAAACTCGGGCACGCTTCACTTGTCGTACGCTATAATACACAGTATCTCAACCCAAGCATTACACAGTCCACAATACAGACTGACAGCGTCAATTACCTCATCAACCAGGCCAATCCCATCGACGCCATTACTTCTCCATACAGCAGCACAAACGGCTACAGTCCCATCGTATATAAATTCTACGGCCAGGGCTACTTCTCCCTCGAAATCGTACTGGCTAATCTCGGCGAAGGTGGTTTCGCCCCTTCTGCAACCGGCAACGGCACTTTTGTCGGGAAAATGGTATTCGACATCATCGGCAATCCGGGTGAAAGCAGTACTTCCGACATTACCTGGAGCAAGTCCACCAGCCTCGAACCCGGAGACATCCGTATTTTCGACGTTGACGGCAACGACGTTAAGTCAAAAACGACTTTCAAAGACCCTGCGAGCTTCAATATTCTCGGAGTAACGCTTCTGTCCCCGAGTAAATACGGCCAGGTAATCGACAGGGACCAGAACTACAGGTCACTGTCAAACAGCTATTCCGGCGGAGGCTACCCTGTGTACTTCGAAAGAAGCATCAATCCGGCAGCTTACACCTCGCCTGTCGATGAGGACCTGGGTTACAGCCTGGAATACTCCACCGACAACGGCTCGAACTGGCAGTCTCTCGGAAGAGTCTCGGAAACGAACAGGACTTCGTCGTCGGCGGGGAAAGATACGAAATACCTTACAGGCGAGATTTTCAATCCTGCCTCCGGTTCCGCTTACACCATTACTACTGAGAACGGCGCCAAACTTGACAATACAAATTACAGGAAGCCGGTCAGGGTGATATGGGCAAAGAATCCCAATTTCATTCAACGCTCGGAACAGGCAAGGATCAGGATTACCAAACTCAACGGTTCCGTTCTTACGGAGCTGGACTCCCGCACCAAGGATGTATATACCGACATGAGCGATTCTACCCTTGTGCTGGGAAGGTTGTTTTTTACCCAGTTAAACGGCGCTAACCAATACCTGAAAACCCGCGACAATATCAGCAATTCCACACAATTGACCGTAGAAGGCTGGATTAATCTCAACGGTGCACAGGCAGCCGGTTCCGAACCGGCAATCATCGCCAGCAGCGCCGGTCCCGGAGCCACTGAGCTCTACGGGTCGAAAGAAGGTGCCTGGATGATGTACCTGAAAGACGGCACCATTCCTGCCTTCAGGGCCCGCGAACTTGAAGGAAGAGGCAATAGCGGCTACCTGGCCCAACTCCAGGCTTACCAGCTCGACGCGCTGACGCCTGTCTCTGCAGCCGAGCCTCTGAGCGCTGCCCACTCCCTCAATTGGGTACATCTGGCTGCTACTGTCAAAGATAATACCGCCAAGCTCTATGTTAACGGCGAACTCGTCGATCAGTACACCAATACAGACGCTGCCGACATCAGGCTGCTTACTACCGACCACCCAATCTGGATTGGGGTCAACCCTAATACCACAATCGACAATGTTGACTTCCTGAATGCAGGCATCAAAAGCTTCAGGGTATGGAGGATTGCCCTGTCCCAGGATGAGATCAGGCAGAGAGCCTCCGGTGTCGTAGAGCCGGACAACGTGAGCACTTACGGGGACCTCAGAAGAGGCCTCGACCTCTATTATACCTTCGAAGGCGATGCAATCGACTATGCCGACGACGGAACCTACCAGTTCGGCGCGAACGGCGTTGACTATTCGAAAGCAGGGGTCATCAGCAACGATGCTATAAAATTCAGGCCCGACCAGCCGCATATCAATCTTACTTCGCCCGCTGCCGGCGTTGGAGCCCTTAACAGGCAGGGTGAAACCTTCCCGGTCAGGTGGATTTCATACGGCATCGGCGACATTACCAAGACCGGCACAAAGGACGTTGAAATCGAATACACAATCGACGGCGGCGAGAGCTGGGTACTGGCGAAGAATGCTTCAGGCAAAGAACTCGGAGGTACCAATGCCGTCGATGTGGAAGCTACCTCTGCCGTCTGGTCTCCCTATTTGAACAACAGTACAGCGGCCAACCTCAGGACCATTAATCCCTATTCCCACAAGACTGTGATGCGCATCAGAGGTACGGAAGCCAACACACAGTCGAACCTGTCCGACGAATCTGGCGATTTCTTTGTTGCTCCCTATTTTGCCCTCAGGAAGGAAGCAGGGACAAAAATTGTACTCAATGGTACTGACGGTACGAACATCACTGGCAACACCTTCTACGTCGAAGCATGGATCAGGCCTTACCGCTTCCCGACGACAGAAGAAGGATTCTTTCCTATCGTCAATAAAATGGACAGTACCGCAAACACCTATCATTACTCACTGAGCATGAACGACAACGGGACGCTTACATTCCTTCTCACCGACAACAAAGGCAATGTCAGGATTGCAAACAGCGATACACTCCGGAAAATTACCATACCCAATACAATGGCTCTCGATACTCCCTGGACACACGTCGGTGTGTTCGTCGATCTTCAGAACGGCAACAGCAAATCCATTGTCCTGTTCTATATCGACGGCAATGTCCAGGACGGCGATTCCATCAAATACCAGCTCGGCGACTCACTGAAGGTCTCCGGCTCAAACGACTATGCAACCTACATCGGCTACAAGCCGGCAATCGGTGGCGGAACAGCAGCGCTCATCCCCGCTGTTAAGAACGGCAGCCCCAGAGTGCAGGCTTCACCACTGGAAGTTACCGATTCGAGAGGTTTTGAAGGCGAGCTGCGCGATGTGAGGATTTGGAGCTCTACTCCCAACGATTACGCCAGTAGCGGTACCCAGGCCAGCCCATCGGCGCTTACCAATTTCGTAAGGGGCGCCCTTACGTCCAATTCGGACGATCTTCTTACTGCCTACACCGGCAACCTCTCCCGTGCCTTTACCTTCAACGGCGGAAGCTTCATCCGGAACGGGGAAGCCAGGTCGGCAGGCGTATCCGCTACTTCCGACAATATTTTCCCGAAATTCTACGGCCCTTCAATACAATATATGCCGGTGAAACCATACCTGAAACTTGTCGAACCAAAATACAAACAGGCTGTTCGCAATTCCGACACAAGCGTTACCGTCAGGTGGGTAGGCTTCTTCTACAACGGCGCCAGTTTCTATCCCGGAAGTACGACTCCTAAGAAAATCGAACCGTCCCTCGAGTTCTCCATACGTGGCGGCGGCGGACAGATGGTACAGCCGTACCAGTTCGTTGGAAGTACCTATTGGAAAGGAAACTCCAAGAACTCGCTGAGGTTTCCCAATACGGCACAGTACCTGTTCAAAGGTACAGGTACCAATATCCAGTTTGCCGGGCTGCTCAACGCAACGATAGCTGACCCGGACGTTGACAACAAAGAACCGATGGACGACCAGGGACCCTTGTCGGCAGCGCTGGTTAATGCCCGCCTGAGACTGTCCTCGGACTATACCATCAACGGAGAGACGGATTCGCTGTTGAGTGAAGGCCCCATATTCTCGATTACACCGGCAACCAATTTTACTGTCAGGGTGCTTCTCGAAGGCTATCAGCAGGGCACTTCCAAGGCACTGACCAAGATACAGACACAGTACAGCCAGGGCGGCCTGAAAATAAAACTGTACAAAGACAACTCCGGAAGTCTGGGCGCCCTTGTCGATTCTGCCGAATCCATCTTCGGGTACAACGACAGGAGCCCTTCGAACAGGAATGGCGGCAATAAAAGATTTGCCAATGTCAATTTCGTATTTACCAATATTGCCGACGGCAACTATTGGATTGTCGTTGACCACATCAACCATCTCCCGATTATGTCCAGGTTCCCTGCCAAATTCCTTTTCACCGGCGACGACGAACTGACATGGAACATCGAGTCCGGCTGGGACTTTGAAACATGGAACGGCGTACAGGGCAATGTCCTGCCCGACGGCAAGACCGATCCCTGGGCAAAACGATACTACTCTGCTTACGGCTATTCTTACACCGACACTACAAAATTTGAATACTCGAGAACGGGATTGATTAACAATGACGGCGTCAGTGGCCTGGTCTCGACTTCTTCCATGCCTGCCATGGTTGCCGGCGATCTCGACAAAGACGGCGACATCAACGCTGCCGACAGGAATAAAGTTGACGTTGACGCAGGAGGCAGCGTGGTCAATTCGGACGTTACCGGCGACACCTATGTCAATGCTACCGACAGGACCATTGTCCGCAGAAACGTCGGTAAAACCAGTTCCATCTATGAACTTTTCGGTACTTCCGGCATTGTGAAAAAGGCAGGAAAAAGGATAGCAAAACAAAAAGCTACACCGGCAGCGATGGCTGGAAAATTAAAAGCCGACATGCCGCAGGCTTCTTACAGTTTCAGGGCCTACATGGTGTTGAAACGCAACACATCGGATAAATATATCGATGCGGAACTGTATATACAAAATACCGGTACTTCAAACTTCGCTCTGGCCAACTGTACTTTCCCGATAACCTACAATACCGGCCTGCTTACATTCAGCGGGCTCTACGGCCAGGACAGTGCCGTGTTTACCGACAGCTCTGCCGTTGGATACGGTTCCATGTGGTCAGCGCCTACCGAAAGCACACCCGATCCCCTGTCGGGTGTCAGGACCATCGAAGTGAATTTCGACAATTTCAACTTCAAGGACAGCGGCGGTGTCAATGTCTCACGTACCGGCAGCTATATCGGAACCCTGCGCTTTGCACTCGGCGACAAGCATGGCCCCATCTACTTCAGGTGGCATCCATCCAAAGCCGTACATATCGTTACCGGTGAGATTATTACCGACAACGGGGACTGGGACGACTCAGACACCATTCTTAGCTATTCTGCCGCTATCAAATATCCCAACGGCGGTGAAAAACTCGGTGCCGGCAGGCAGTACAACATACTCTGGCAAAGCCCTGTGAAAAATGTACCTGTAAACCTGAAACTTACTACCGACGCCGCTCTGTCGTGGAGCAAAATCAATTCGGATACGCTGCTGATCGAAAAAGCGGCCTATGCCTGGAAAACACCTTCGGTCAATTCAACAAAATGCCTTGTCAGGCTCGAAGACGCTGAAACCGGCATCGAAATCGACCGCAGTGACGCCTTCTTCTCAATCACGCCACCAAGCGCAAAGATAACCAGGCCCTTCAACGGACTCTTCTACGGAGGGACAAAAGACAGCATCCAGTGGAACGCAGCAGGCTATGACGACATTTACTTTGATTGCTCATACGACGGTGGTACAACCTGGACACAGGTTACGTCCACGGTCAGTTCGAGCCTTACAAGCCTGAACTGGACAATACCAAAAAGGTCAACGAGGAAAGGGCTCCTGCGCATGGTCGATGCCGGAACGAAGTCTGTCCTGGCTCTGAGCGACACATTCAGGATACTCTACGGCAATCTCGAATTTACCAGCCCACGGGCTGGAGATACGCTCTGGGATTGCTACAGATACTGGATCAAGTGGCTGCCGTCGGAGGATTTCACTTTCGACATCCAGGTCAATACTAACGGCGGAAGCGGCAGTTGGACGACACTCTCCAGCAGTGTCAGTTCCCGGTCAACTGGCGTCCTTTGGATGCCAACCGGTTATGTGTCCGGCAACGTAGTTCTCAGGGCTATATGGGACGGCCAGGAAGATATGGTATTCGGGCAGTCGGGCATTTTTACTGTAAAGGATTGCGATGAAGGGGCTGTCGAGGAACTGCCTGAAGGCTACAGCGCCGAGATACACTATACGAAAGGCAATGAAAGCAAAGTACGCCTCGAATTAGAAATACCCGAGGCTCACAACGTAAGCGCTGAAATATACAGCCTCATGGGTATTCCCCTGAAGTCGATTGCCGGCGAATATTATTCACAAGGTAAGCATACACTGGAAATTGACCTTGGCGACAAACAGATTGTCAGCGGAACATATTTCGTTGAAATCAGGATAGATAACATTGTTACAGTTAAGAAATTAATAATAATTAAGTAAATATGAATAATTAATTAATATAAATTAATTAATATTTTTTTGGCCAAAATAGCGATGAAAATGTTGTAATTGTATGATAAATAAGGAAATATATGGATGTGCAGGATAAAAGCCAAAAATAAGTTATGTCTAAAGTTTTTTAAATATTTATCGATACTTTAAGTTGTTGATGTTCAGAATTGAATAAAGAATTTGTAAATAGTATTTTTTTTTTCACAGGAAGTGATAAACACATAATTAGGGAGGATTAGATGAAGCAATCTCTATCACACATTAAACACTCGCCCGGCTATCATTTAATAGCTTTCATTTGCTGAAAAGACAAGAAGACAAGAAAACGAAGAAAAATTATTTAATAATTTTTTTGATTTTATTAACATATTAGGAACGGTGCTATGAAAATCAAAAAACGATTGATTCACCTTGGATTAATACTAATGCTGCTGATGGCTTACGGAATTGGACAAGAAGCCCTGGCGGTAGCAAAAACCTGGAGTGGTGGCGCTTCGGGCAACTGGAACTTATCAGGAAATTGGACTCCTGCCGGTGTTCCGGGTGCAACCGATGATGTTACCATTAACACTACTTCCGCAGTTACAATTGACGGCAACGGCAGTACATACTACTGCAAGAGCCTCACAATTGACGGTACTGCCGGCAATGCCTCGCTCAAACCGGCAACAACCGACACTGTAACGCTTGTAATCAGCGGAAGCATTACGTTGACGCCCGGCGGCAACAATGTAGTCTTCGACTGCATTAATTCTGCGGGCAGATGCAGTGTTTTAATTAACGACGATGCCACCCTGACACCTGCTGCCGATTATGGCGCAACAGACGGCATCAGGTTCTACAACCTGACTATACAGGACGCCTCCGTAAGCTATGCAGGCGACTTTGCAATCAGGGTTGACGGGAACTATAACCTGACAGGCACCAGCGCTTTTACGCCTGCTGCCAACACCGACGGTACCCTGATCCTTAACGGTACGACAGTATCTACGCAGACATTCAATGTTGCTGCTACTGCTTACTGCGAACTCGTTAATCTTACTCTGGCCGGCAATGCAACAGTTACAACAGCAAAATCCATTACCTTGAATGAATTGCTGACTGTTGGCGCCGGTTCAACCTTCAGGGCTACAAGAGACACAATCTACCTCAAACCCAATGCTGCAGCAATGGTTACTCCGGCAAACAGCGGAACACTCGAATTCTACGATCTTTTCCTTAACTGTGGCGCCGCTGTCGGCTTGGCTCCGGCAACGGATTACACAGTCAAAGGACACCTGATCAAGGTTGGTTCCGGCAACTATGCCGCTACAGCAGGTACAGTAACCTTTACCAATACAACAGAAAAACAGATAATCAAAAGCGGTTCAGGTACTCTTGAACTGTACAACATTACTGTAAGCAACGACTCAAAGGTTCAAACCTATTCGGATTTCAATATCGATAATAACATTACCATTTCCGGTACCGGCGAATTCAAAGCTCTCGGCGGAACAATCACAAAACCGTTTACCGAAGCTACTGACGACGCCGTCTCGGTTTCGACAACCGGCTACCTGGAACTCTTCAACCTCACTCTGGCCGCAGTTGCACAAACACTAACATGCGACGACATTACCATTACAGGTAACCTGACGGTTCCGGCAGGACCGACATTTACGATGAACGCCGGCAAGACCATCACCTTTGATAATATCTCTCAAAGGACTATTACCAACGGTACTGCCGCAAACATGAACCTGGCAAATGTTACTGTTACCGACGGTTCAAAAGTTACTACGGCAAGCAGCTTTGACATTGATGACCAGGGAACTGCCTCGACATTCCTCGTCGAAGGAACCGGCGAATTCAAAGCTACTGCAGGTACCATCAACTTTACCGGTACTGCCGCCAAAACTATTACAAAAGAAGACGGTGCTACTCTCGAATTCTTCAACGTAACTGTTGCTGACGCTGTCCACAGCGTAACGACAGCATCGTCGTTCGTAGTAAAAGGCACAGACTTCGACCTGCTCGGCGCTGCTAACGGTACTTTCACAGCAACAGCCGGAACAATCCAGTTCGACGCTGCTGTTGACCTCGTTGCTCCTTCGGCAGACAGAATGACATTCTACAACATTAAAATTAATAACATGGCAGCAACAATCGCTGCCGGCGACTTTGTCGTTATTAAAGGCAATCTTGTCATCGACGGTGTTGCAGGTACATTGACACCTGCCGTTGACGCTACCGTAACCTTCAGCGGTACTGTCCAGCAGTATATTACCGGTACATCAACCGCCGCTACCCCGGTCAGCTTCGGAACCCTTGTAATCAATAAAGCTGCAGGTACTGTTCCTGCCGACAATGTTACAATGGAACTTAACGTAGCTTTCCAGAACACAGGCGATCTGACACTTACCGACGGCTACCTTGACCTCGGAACAAAAACTCTTACACTCAACGGTGTAACAGTAACGTCAGCAACAGGAGCCATCGACGGCAATACCGGCACAGTACTCCTTACCGGTAACGCATGTACATGGACACTGGGCAATGCCCTGTTTACTCCGGACGTACCGGCAGGCAGCGATCCTACCCTGTACAACCTGACAGTAAACATCGCAGACGCTACTGACGCCGACCTGACAGTAAATAACGACCTTACATTAGGAGCCGCATTAACATATACTACAGACGTACTTACTGTTTACGGAGATATTACCTATACCACAGGTACTCTGACCCACGGCGGTTCAGGTACACTCGTGCTTGCCGGTACCGGCCAGGTAAACAGCTTCTCCAATTCATTATTTACGGCATCCTTAGTATATAACCTGACTCTGAAGAGAGCTGAAGCCCTCGCAGGCAACCTGAGAATTGACGGAACCTTCATCCTGAACACAGGTGTCCAGTACTTCAATCTCGGTATTTACAGCCTCGACATTCGCGGCGCAATAAGCCTCGAGTCAGGTTCGATGACTGCTAACGCAGCAACAGTGTTACTTGATAACAATACCACAATCACAACGATACCCGCGAACCTCTTCAAGGACAACAATGTTAAGAATCTCACCCTGAGAAACAATGTTGACTATACATTAGGAGGCGACCTCTATGTTGGTACAGCTCTTACCCAGGCCACTGCCGGCGACATCAATACAAACGGCAATGTACTTACCCTCGGCAACGGCTGTACAATCCCGACCTATGACGGTACGGACCACATCATCGGCACACTGAAGAGGACTGTAACCAGCGCAGCCACGGTATTCCCCGTCGGCGGCGGCGTTGACGACGACTACAGGCCATTAACACTCCAGTTCAAGAACGCAGGCAGTGAGATGGACTTTACAGTTACATCATACAAGTCAAACCCGACAACCGGCAAAGGCGGCGATCCTTCGAGAGCCGTACAGGCAATGTGGACAGTATCCTCAACAGACACTGCTCCAATCGACACTGTTAAAGCAACCTTCGGCTGGGGCGACAACCACAACAACGGATTGGCAGCAGACTTTGCCGACAACAAACTCTTCCCGGCAGTATGGAGAGATTCATACTGGAGAGATTACCGCAATACGACAGTAGCCGGTGCATACACAGCCCCCGGTAACCCCGACAGGCAGTTGGCAATGGCAGCACCTGAAGTATTCGAAGTCCTCCCCGACAGCGTTGCAGGCGACTGGGCAGTATTTGCAGCAACAGCCGCTACCGACGTAGCCAAGAACGACGCCATCTCCGTATCGAAGAACAAAGTAGCAATTACGGCTGTAACACCTACGACAAGCTATTCCGGATTCCCGTTCACAGTTACTGTTGAATTGCAGGACCAGTACGGTAACCCGATAGTAGTAGCCACAGGCGACGGCCCGCAGACAATCTCAGTTACAAGCAATCTCGGTTCCGCCATCGACGCTCCTACTACCAGGACAGGCGTCATCCCCGTCGGTTCCAGTTCAGTAACACTTACAGGCTTGTCAATTACAGCAGCAGCCGGCTCCACCGGTACACAGCTGATTGCTTCCAACACAACCACAACCACATACCAGAAAGGTATCAGCGATCCTATAAACATAATTGCCGACTTACCAGCTAACCAGGCTGAGTCCATTACCCTGGCTACCGGTTCCTACCCGAACACATCAATCACTCTTGGTGTTACAGTAACAGGCGGCGGCAATTGTATCGTAGTAGCCAGAGCTGAAAGCGCTATTGCAGACTACCCGGTTGACGGTTCAACCTACGTAGCAAACACAATCTTCGGCGGCGGTTCGATTATCGGCGACGGAGCAGTTGTTTACAAAGGCGCAACAGGTTCAGGCGTTCTCGTTACAGGCCTTGCACCAAACACTACCTATCATTTCAGGGCATTTGCCTATTCCGGTACAGCAGGCAACGAAAGATATATGTCGTTCCCGGCAGCCGGCAATCCGAAATCATTCACAACATCCGGTACAGGTACCGACGATGATGTAATATTCGGTACAAACGACACATGGGCAACAGCCAAAGCCATTGGTACAAACTCGAGGATTCAGGGAACAATAAAGAGCGCCAGCGACGTTGACTGGTTCAGCTTTATGATCACAAACGCAGCTCCCAACATCAGGGCCAGCCTTACAAACCTGCCCGGGAACTACAACATTGAGATCTATGACCAGAATCAGAGAAGAATCCGCAGAGGCATCAAGATCAGCAGCGACGACGAAGGACCGGTAATTAACAATTTGCCTCCCGGCACATACACAGTTAAGATCTCCGGTGTAAACAGCGCCTATGATACGACGGATACTTATATTCTTGAGGTTACTACCAAAGGTGCGGAAATTTATAGTGTAACACCTTAATTGAATATAAATAAGATTAATAATATAATAAAGGAACTAATTATGGTAACAAAAGTAATTAAAAAGGAAAAGCGCAGAAGCTGCCTTTCGTGGGCAAAACTCCTTTGGCTATTCTTTGTGGTTACACTGATGGCGGGCGAAGTAGGAGCGCAGACATATCAGCTTACTATGCAGCAGCGTCGTTTGGGTGATATGATTGGTGTTGAATTCTGGATTAAGGATGTTACAACCAATGGTTCTGCCCCAGCACTTGGCAACGCCTCTCTGGGTATTGTTTACAATACCACTCATTTGTCGCCGGCTGCTCTGGTAGCTGCGTCATCTGCTACAACAGATTTGCACAATCCGGATCCTACGACCGATTCTGTGAATTTCGATGTAGATGTGACAAGTCCCTATGAAACAATCACTTCCCCGTTCATAAATGCAGGCGTCGGTTACAATGCTCTTACAGCTCAGGCTGTTACAGCTACTTCCGGCGGTGTAACACTTAACGCTTTCGTCCTCGACATTAACTTCGAGGCCGGCCAGGGTTACACAGGTGTTAAACCTGCAACGACCGGCAAGGGTACTTATATCGGTATGCTGAAGTTCAACATCATTGACCATGCTGAGCTTGACTGTGCAGATATGATGGGACTGACATGGAACACATATACATTTGCCGCTGATATTACTATTGAAGACATTAACGGCAATGACATGGAAGCTCTTACAACAATCATTAACCCCACAGACATGACGATTACCGGTATTACAATTCTCAATCCCAACGGGCCTAACCAGGCTGTCAACAGGGACCCCACCCAGGCATTAGCCTCTCTGGACCCCAACCGCGGCTACCCGATCTACTTCGAAAGAAGCGGCCTTGAGAATCCATCGACTTATGTCTATGGTGCAAATAACATGGCTTACCTATTCGAATACAGCCTTGACGGCGGTGCTTCCTGGACTGAATTCGGCAGGGTTGCCGAGTCAAACCTCGCTGCCACAGCCATGGCTGACAAAAATTACTACCGTTCAGGTGAAATCGACACAATCGACGGTTCTAACGAATACTTCATCACTAAAGGCGACGGGACAGCATGGGCTACTGCCGGTGTTGACCCTGTCGGTACCGACGGTTACAACGGCATTCTCAGGGTAATCTGGAAAAGCAGCGAAAACTTCCAGTACAGGTCCGAGAACGCCAAAGTACAGATTACACAACTGTCACCCACAGGGGCTGCTGCAGCCATTACCGCCAGGGACAGGTACTCTGAAGCCTGCCACTCCGACATGAGCAACAGTACTTTCGTTCTCGGCAGGCTGTTCTTCGTACAACTTGACGGTACGAGCGGCTACTTCAGGACAAAGAACAAGTTCAGCAACCCGACACAGCTGACTGTTGAAGCCTGGATTAACCTCAACGGCAACAGCGGTACCGGTACCGAACCGGCCATCGTTGCATCTGCCAGCGGTGAATCCTCACCCGAAGAAGGCGCCTGGATGCTTTATCTGCAGGACGGCAACAGGCCGGCGTTCCGCGTACGTGAAAACGAAGGAAGAGGGCCTGACGGCTACATTGCCAAATTGGTTGCTCCCCTTGCCGACACTCTTACGGTTGTAAGCGATGCAATACCAATCCAGAACTCCCACGGAGACAACTGGACACACGTCGCAGCAACAGTAAGGAACGGAGTCGTTACACTCTATGTAAACGGCGAAATCGTTGCGCAGGAAACCAATACACAGTCCGTCAACCCCAGGATCATGACTTCAATGTTCCCAATCTGGGTTGGCGTCAATCCTAACTTTGGTATTGAAGCCGGCGATTACCTCCATGCAGGTATCAAAGAAGTAAAAGTCTGGAGATATGCACTGCCCCAGGATGTCCTCCGCAGCCATATTTCCGGCGTTTACGACCCCGACGGTACCATCAGCGCTCTGGCAACTGTTTCCTCAGACGAAAGAACCAGCCTCGAGCTGTACTATACTTTCCAGGGTGCAAGAACTGACAATGCCGATGAGATGGAATACCAGTACGGTGCCAATCCCCTGAATTTCTACAATTCATCCGCATTGAGCGCCACTCCTGTAAACAACCTCATCAACTACAGGCCTGACAGGTCTCACATCAAACTGACATCGCCCACAGGCGGTGAAGGTGTGAACAACCTCAAAGACCAGGTGTTTGAAGTTCGCTGGGTTGCTTACGGCCTTGGTTCCATTGAACCGAATTCAGACGACATCCAGATCATGGTCAGCCGCGACGGCGGTTCTTCCTGGTTCGATGCCATCGACAACCAGGACCCGATGGCCTACCTTCTCGACGCAGTTGAGATCGAAGACGGCGAAGCCAACTGGGAACCCTACAACGGCATTACAACAGCCGGTTCTGAAGACGACCTCCAGGGTGTTGTTCCACTCGACGACAACTGGTCAAAGAATTGCCTCCTCAGGATCAGCGGTACAGAAGCCAGGAACCAGTACGATATATTCGATATATCAGGTACCTTCACAGTTGCTCCTTACTTCGCAATGAAGAACCTCGGCAGTTCACAGATCTATATCAATGAAGGTACGGAATTCAACCTGACAGGAAACAACGGTTTCCTCGAAGCATGGATCAAACCTTACAGATTCCCCACAGATGAAGAAGGCTCCTTCCCGATCATCGTAAAGAAATCGTCCGACGGCGCCAATCTGCACTATGCTCTGCGTCTGCTTCCTTCAGGCAGGCTGGAATTCAGTGTTGCCTCATCGACAGGAGAAGCTCTCCGTACAGCAGTCAGCGATACGATTACAAGGATTGTCAAACCCAATGTACGCGACTTTGACTCTACATGGGTACATGTAGGTGCATGGTTCAACCTTGCCAACCAGTCACAGGTAATATTCTATATTGACGGTATTCCCCAGACTGTTGACGAACAAATGGAACAGCTCGGCACCAACATCACAGTTGACAACCTTAATACTTATACAACATTCATCGGAACAGAACCCATTTCCGAAGGCGAAACACGTTCGTTCATTGGCGAGATGAGGGAAGTACGGTACTGGAGCGGCAACCCCGGCAACCAGGCAAATACCGGAGACCAGCCCACACCAATGACAAAATTCATCCAGGGCGCTTTGACAATTCGTTCGAGCGAGCTTACCACCATCGGCGGTACAGACTACTCACAGAACCTTGTTGCAGCATTCCCGATGAACGGCGGCTCATTTGTCAATAACGGCTACAGGAGAAGCATCGGTGCCTATCCGCTGTCTTCCAGCATCGTAGCCCACATTTTCAACGCCGACAACGTTACTTACAACAACACAAAACCGTTGATCAAACTGGTCGAACCTATCTACAAACAATCGGTTCCCAACACAAAGACAGACCTCAGGGTTCGTTGGGTAGGATTTGACTTTAACAGGAACAATCTGCTGACCTTCAGGAACGGCAGCGACGCAGTCAACCAGGCAGACCTTAAATTCGGTACATCCGGCGGCGCCGACGTTGACGTGGTACACTACCAGTTCGTTACAAGCCAGTACTATTCACCTTCCTATGTCAACTCCATGACACTTCCCTCAGTCAATTCATCCTATGAATTCCAGGGAACAACCGACAAATCGCAGTATGCTCTTAACTTAGACGTATCGACATCAGATCCTGACCTCAACGACGACGGAACCTATGACGATTACGGCCCGGTCAAGGCTACCCTGACAAACGGCAGGCTGCAGCTCAGAGGCAGGTCCACAATTAACGGCATAACACTCGAATTTGAGAACGGTACAAACGGTACAATACAGTCGCTCTTTACGGAAAGCCCCTTGTTCAACATTACACCTCCCAGCAACTTCACAGTCAGGGTACTCCTCGAAGGTTACCATGCAGGACTTGCTGCAAGCCAGGGCATCAAGAGCAATCTCGGTACTTCACTTACAAACAAAGGTTTGAAGATCAAGTTGTTTACCAACAACGCCAACAACCCCGGAACAATCGTTGACTCGGCCGAATCGACAGAGCGCTATGCCAATGCAACAACGGCATTTGACCCTGCAAACAGGAACGCCGGCAACAACGACTTTGCTAACGTACCATTCGTATTTACCGAAATCGACGACGGCAGGTATTTCGTAGTAGTTGACCACCTCAACCACCTTCCCATCATGTCAAGGTATGCTGCTTACTTCCAGTATGCAGGCGACGACCAGACCACATGGGATGTCGAATCGGGCTGGGACTTCCAGAACTGGGGCGGCACGGCTTCTGCCATGGGTGAAAGCGACGCTATTACCAATCCTCCTACATTCGGTACAAAATACTCCGCACACGGCTACTATGAAACAGACGAAGACCTCGAAGAGTATGCAAGTACAGGCCTTAACTTAAACGACGGCCGCTCAGGTGTTGTCTCCGGCAATTCGGTAGCAGCAATGGTCGGCGGCGACGCTATTAAGGACTACAAGATCAACGGCCAGGACAGGACGAGAGTACGTCTCGACGCCGGTGGTTCATTCAACAGGTCCGACATTACCGGCGACGGTTTCGTTAACGGTACTGACCGCCAGATCGTTGACCGCAACAACCAGAAAGTATCTTCACTTCTCGATCTCTGGACATCGGGCGCACCTATGATCAGGCAGCTCAATCCAAACGATGAGATTCTGGCTGAAGCTCCCGAAATGTCAAACCGTCTCTATCAGCAGGCAAAGAAATACCTCGATAACGGCGGCGAAAGGACACACCACAGCTACATTACCAAAGGACTCGACAATACCCAGGGCGCTCTGTCATACAGGCTCAAGGGGCTTACAAGCCGTAACGGCAATGTAATCAGTGTTGCTCTCTACGTAAGGAACGAAGGAACACAGGACTTTGCACTCGGCAACTGTTCATTCGGTGTTGACTACGACGCCTCGTCGCTGATCTTCACAGACATGATCAGGTCCGACAACGTATTGTTCAACGACAGGGCAGATATGGGCTATGCCGCTACATATTCCGGCCCAGGCAACGATACGAAAGAACCGATTCCTGCATGCCGTACAATCGAAGTCGATTACGACGCATACACAGAATTGCCTGGCGCCAATGTACCTTCTGACTTTACATACCTTGGTACACTCAGGTTCTCCATCCTTGCAGACAGAGATGTCTATGACTTCGAATGGCACCCGATCACTGTCGTTCACACAGTTGACGGACGCGACGTTACCGGCGACGGTATCTTCGACGACATCGACGACGTAATGTCCGCAAAGACAGCTTCCATTCTCATCCCGAACGGCGGCGAAAAATGGCGTACAAACAATGTTTACCAGGTTACATGGACAGCACCCACAGTTGACAAACCTGTTTACCTCGACTACTCTACAGACAACGGAGCCACCTGGAACAGGATTTCCCAGTCTGCAGTTGCTCTTGCAAGCACCGAATTCGTCTGGAAGACTCCTGCAGTCAGCTCCTCACAGTGCTTAGTAGCAATAGTCGATGCAGCAACAGGTACAATCATTGACCGCAGCGATGCACCATTTGCAATCATGCCTTCAGTAGCAGCAATTACACGTCCTTCGTCTAACGATCCGGTTTACAAAGGCAATGCTGAAGAAATGATCAAATGGGTTGTCGATGAACAGGCAAACATCAGGTTCGAGTTCTCTGCCGACGGCAGCTCTAACTGGCTGAGCGTAGGCGCTGCTTCTGTCAGCTCCGATAAAGGTTCATCCACATGGAAGATACCACTTGTCAATACTAAGAACGCAGTTGTTCGCATGATCAATACGACAACAGGCGAAGTAATGGCAATATCCGAGCCTTTCAGGATACTCGCAGGCAACCTCGAACTCAAGCAGATCAGCGCTGACAACAAGGTTAAGATCGGTGAATCCAAATCGATCAACTGGCTCTATGAAAACGTAAGCAAATTCGACCTCCAGTTCAGCAACGACGGCGGCACAACCTGGTCTGATGTCCAGAAAGATGTCCTCGCCCTTGCCAACAAGTTCGAATGGGTTGTTCCGACTGTTGAAACAGCCAACGCAATCATCAGGGCAATCTGGAACCACGATCCGGAAATGGAATACAGCCGTACACCTCAGTTCTCCATTACTTCGGCAACAGATGTCGAAGACCTGGAGAAACTCGGTTACAAACTCGATACTCCTGTTCCTAACCCGTTCAGGACATCGACGATGGTCAACTTTACAATTCCCGTCAATGCAAGAATAAGCATGGCTCTCTTCAGCAGCAACGGCGTAAAAGTAAAAGACATGATCGACGGCATCGAATACCAGTCCGGTACTCACCATGTTGTTTTGAATTCCGACGGTTTAGTCAACGGCGCTTACTACATCCAGATGGCAGTAGGCAACTTCAGGTTGACTAAGGAAATCATTCTCGTCAGGTAATCGTTCTTGATAGAATAGATATAATCGGGGGCTGTCTCAAAAGGGCAGCCCCTTTTATTTATTAAGGTACTGAAGTTGAGTTTTTAAAATTGGAACAGGTTTATTATTTGGGGATTAGGTAAAAATGAAATGTGAGTTTAATAGCCACGTGCTTCAGCTCGTGGATCGGTTTGTCAGGATACCGGTTTTAACCAAAATCCTCTCGGATGCCTGCAAGTACCAATATTATTCAAACAAGTGATTGGATACTTAGTTTCAAATGTTCAAAGCCATTTACGAATCGTTTACGGCTGAAGTCGATTATCCCATTAAATATATGTCCACGAGCTGATGCTCGTGGCAATGAAAATAAAAAATGAAGATTCTTCCTCCCTAAAATTTACTCATTCTGACCAGTGAATTGTCATATTATTATTTCATTGTTATCACAAGGTATTAGGAACCAAAAAATTGAATTTGATCCTGAACTTCTGCCTTCTGAACTTCAAATAGTTCACACCAGAAAAGGGATGAACATCTTCGTTCTGCTGATATAGTCCCGGTAAGATTCGCCGAAGTACCGGATGTTCTCCTTCTCCTCGATTTTCATGGTAATAAACAGGAAAACGGAAGCAACAGCAGCAATAATAATAAGCACGTAATCAGTGTGTTTGAAGAGTACACCCCACGCCAGGAAAACGAGAGACGCGTACAGAGGATGCCTGATATACCGGTACAATCCCGTCTCGACAAGTTGTGTTGTCTTTTCGAAAGCGTACAGAGTCCCGTCTTTACGTTCAGTGTCTGCTTTGCCGATGTGCCTGAGGAGGATAGCCCCGGCGACTGCCAGATACAAGGCATAGAACAGGAAGGCCCAGGAGAGGATCTGTGAAAGGCTGAAAGGTTCTGTAAACCAGTATGAATAGTTTTTTACTGCAAGCCACAGAATGCACTCCCAGGCAACAAAACGGTACAACCCGTGGTTGCGGAAACTGAACAGTGTACGCCAGGAAAGGATTACTACCGGTATGCTGAGGACGATGAAAACAATGACATCTATCATAGCAACACTTTCACATTAACGATAATAATTTAATGAAAAATAATAAATTATCAGCATGAAAACAATCGGAAAGATTCATGTGGATAATATTGGGAATAAAAAAGAAAGGGACAGGTGTTTGACCTGGCCCAATTATATTAAGGAAATAGTTTTTGAATATTTATTGGTTCTTCTCTGTTTGTAGTGTGTAAGTAGTAAATAAAATGTAAATACTCAAACATTGAAGAGACGCCATCCCGGCCTTCCCCAGGGGGAAGGAGTAAGAGGCAGCGGGATTCTTTCTTCTTTCTTTACAAACTTTATAAACTTGATGAACTTGACGAACTAATTAACCCCATCCCGGCCTTCCCTAAGGGAATTATTCCCCAAGGGGAAGGAGAAAGAAGCTACGGCTCTTAAAGTCCTCCCCAATGGGGAGGATTTAGGTGGGGTAAAGCACACCGGGCTCTCAAAATTCTCATACGAAACACTGGATAGCTGCACTGGTAGAGACGCAAGGCCTTGCGTCTCTATGAAATAATGCAATACTACTGCTTCTTTACCACTATAACTAATATAATAATACTATCCCTACTGAATAGCTAAGAGCCATTTTATTATTACCCATTAAAAATGATAAATAGCCTATTTATTCCAGTATAAATAAT
Organism: uncultured Hyphomicrobiales bacterium; assembly: GCA_964634885.1. Classification (GTDB taxonomy): domain Bacteria; phylum Bacteroidota; class Ignavibacteria; order Kapaibacteriales; family UBA2268; genus DAINRZ01. The sequence continues at coordinate 86,471 of CAZWLN010000002.1, forward strand.
TTTCCCGAAAGAAAATCGGTTATCCAGAGCCTGTTGTCTTTGTCGGCTTTCAGCCTGTTTAGCTCGAATATTGCGTCTCCAAACTGCCCGGTCATGTAGAAAGAGCTGTTCACACCTGAGAAGGAAGTCTCCCCGTAAGGGTATTCATATTTGTTAATCACATTGAAAGATTCTTTTTCGGGGTCAAATTCCAGGATATAGAATTCACTGCTGTTGTGGGCAGTAATAATGAGCTTGTTTTTCCATGAAACGATATTGTCGGGAGAAGCTTCAACCGGCAGTTTGTATGTATTGTCCATTGCCCAAAACATCTGTAGTGTACGGGCCCCGTGGTTGATTACCCAGCCTTTGTTGCAGTGCAGGCACAACCGGAGTGGATTGCTGCCGCTGGCAAAGAACTTCTGGGAATAGTCTTTTTTATTGATGATTGAGATGGAATTGGAGGAAAAATTGGATACATAGATGTTGTTCGCGTCGAAAGCGAGGTCAGTGGGGTAACAGCCGACGCTGAGCGAGGTGAGGAGGGAGTCGTTGGAACCCTCGAAAACATAGAGAGTGGCTTTGCCGGTGTCGGTTTCGGCAACCTTGACAAGGTAATACTTCCCGTCTTTCAGGTCATAGTCCATTATTCTCTGGGTTACTTCCCGTTCGACCGAATCTTTGATTTTAATCCTGTCGCCGACTTCGTAATTTCTCACTTCGTCCTTGATGTGGCCGATAAATTGTTCTTCCCTGCCCCAGTTATTCTGCGACAGCAGGAGGCGTTTCCTGCCGTCAACAATCATCTGAAGGGCCTGGCGTGGAATCCTCCTGTCGTACATGTCGAGGGTTTCTTTGTCGATGGTCAGGATGCCGTCTTTAGCGTCCCATATATAGACGACAGGCCAGTAAGACTGGTGAGGGCCGTATGAGAGGTATATATTGCCGTCCGGCGTATAGTCCGAGATGATGGGATAGTCGTAAGGCAGCGGGGTGAATGTTACCTTTCCGTTGTATTGTACTTCGGCGAATTCGTCTTCATTGTTGAAAACGAGGAAGCTGTTCCTGGCTTTGTCTTCAATCAGGTCAACAGGAGACCAGCCGAGGTGTACTTTGGACAGTTTGCCTGTTGCCGGATTGAGTCTTGTCAGCGCTGCGCCGAAGGTGCCGTTGACTGCGGAAGCGCCTTTCGGGAACCACAGTTCACCACCGGGGCTGCTGAAGGCCATTGCGAACATATGAGGTATGATGCCCAGGTGTTTGATGTTCCTTACAAATTTCTTTGTTTTCAGTTCGATGACGAATACTTCGCCCCGTGCCCAACTGCCGATGTACAGCAGGTCATTCTTTACGTCCACGGCAGAAGCGTCGTTTCCGTAATCGGGAATGGCAATCTCGGTGATTTCTCCGTTACGTGCAAAATCGACACAGTGGACCGACTGGTGATTGTCGTAGGGGATATAGACCTGGTCGAGTTTCTCGTTGTACCTCATGCCGACACCTTCAGTCAATTCAGGCAGTTTTACGATCTTGTCGGAAAGGCCGAGAACATCGATCTTTGCTGCTTCGATTACCTTTCTCTTTGCTGTTTCGGTAACGAGACAGAGGCAGTGTGTTTCCCGGTTATAGCCTGCCAGGTGCCACCTGCCGCCGGAAGTCAGGGCCAGTGGCCTTGAACTGATTAATTTGCCGGAGCGGGACTCGAAGAGGTACATTGTTGAGGTGTAGCCGTCGATGGCAATTAATACCTGTGAGGCGTCATTGGTAGCTATTACTTTCCTGATAGGCGGCGGCGGAGTCTGGTTCATGTTAAGAAGCTTTTCTTCGCTGTCGAGCCATTTGATGTATTCCACCTCATTTTCGCCGGGCCTGATGATGCCGAGGTCCCTGCTCTCCCTTCCTGCGATGAATACATTGCCTGTGTTCTCATCTACTGCTATCGATTCGAATTGTTTGCCGGTAAAGATGGTAAAGGCCTTTTCGAGGTCCGGTAAAACGATGAACACGGCTTTATCTCCGATGGCGTAGATGTTCCCGTTTTTTTGATTGATGGTGAGTGCTTCGGATTTCAGGTGCTGGAAACCGCGCTTACCCACGGGAATGTTCGTTACCCTGCCCGTTTTACAGTCAACGACGGAGACAGAGGACGACAGTGTGTTAATTGCAATTATCCTGTTCCTTGCGTCGTCGCTGATGACTAAGTGGGGACCGGAGGCGTTGTACCGGTAACCGCCGTTTTTAAGCAGGTCGATTGTCCTGACTTTGACCTGTGCACTAAGGGAACATGAAAGAATCAGTGTAAAGAGTAAGATATTACGGATCATTGCAACACTCCCATCCAATCGATAATTATTTCATTTTCAATTTAATATCCCGCAAAATAATAATAATTTTTTACAAGTAAGAAATACTATTACTTTACTGGAGAGAAATATTAGGTTTACTACCGGAATTCTGTAATATGGACTCAATCAACGAAGTGCAGGGGATATGTGTGAACAAGGGGCTGTAGCCCATTGTTCAACTGTGGGCGCGGACTTTCGTTAAAAATATATGTACACTTGTCTAACTACTATTTCAATCTTGGTTTTCCGGCTTCTTCAAGTTTCTTATTCAATTTTTCGAATTTTTTCTCATTTTCAGCAGGCTGAATATAATAAAACTGTATTAAGAATTCTAAAGTATTGAGTAACCATTCAGCTTCGACTGGTTCAACATCGATAATTTCACCAGTTGAAGTATTTTTAGTCGGATGTGCGGCAAAATTACCGATAGTCCTTATTGCGTCTAAATTTTGAGATAATGATTGTGGTAATTGTTTACTATCAATTACTTCCTGTATCTCTTTCGACAAATCCGTATGTTTAACTTTCGCTTTTTCTCTCAATATATACTGTAAGCATCTTCTACTAAGTGCAGCGCTTGCTTTAGGGCTTAAATCCAATATTACTGAAGCTTCATTAAAATCATTAGCAACAACAGGATCCACTTCTTTCGAAGCAGGTGTAAAAGACCTGGTTTTGGGGTAAATCATTATTCCATCATCTTTAGACCAAAAATTATATACATAATTATTTGAATCAATTTCGACACTTACTAATGCAATTTTAATTATTAGTTTATTACAATCATTATTTGGGCATTTCATATGATAGATGGCCCAATGCCCATCAACATCTTCCAAAAGATACTGATCTTCAAAACCAGGATGAATCTCAATTAAACAATGTGGACATTTCATAAAATACCTTCTATTATAGTTTAGATATTAATAAAATATTGTTGTCTGTCCTTCTTCTTTCAGTCTCCAGCAATCATTGCCTGTTCTTTCTGCAATATCCTCAAGTACTGAAAGTACTGTTTGATTTTCGGGTGTAATACCATTTTTAAGCAGTGGTATGATATGTAGAATAATCTCATCAAAATGTGGATATTGGTTTTCGTTCCCTTTCCTGCGAAGATAACTAATTAAATAATAGCGAATTCTAAGCCTTATATCAATTTTTGTTTTGAACTTAGAATTCTTTTTGATTGTATATTTTTCATTATCATCGTTATAATCAAAATTGTTCATTAATAATGGAGTCAAGTCCTGATACTCTTTTTTTAATAAATCAAGGAAACCCAATTCCAATCCTTTGATAATCAATTCATCATTTATTTGTTCCAGGGTAGCGCCATCGTGCTTTGCAATTATCCCTTCAATAGTCTGCATTACTATTTCGGCAATATCCATTCCCAGGTTCGCCCTTAATATAGCTTTAGGATTCCTGACTTTCCTGAAATTAATAATTAACTGTCCCGAAAGAACCGTAAAAGGATTCTGCCTTTTCTTGAAGCTTGTCTGGCCGTTTTTCTGAGGGACTGCCCCTACATATTCAAATCCGCAGCTTTCGGCGGTTTCGATGATTAAATGCCAGAACTCAGGGTCTTTATGAGCAAAAACAAAGGACATCCATCTATCAAACTTGAGAACTCTGTACATCTCTTTAATACTTTTAGCGATTAGCTCATTGTATTCTTGTTTTGTTTTATGCTTTTCTCCACCTTCGATTGCTTCCATTTTATAATCTTCCTCTGTGACTTCCAGGTCTAACCAGGCATTCCACATAATCGACAAATCCAGGTAAGGTATTTTCTTACCATAAGGTGGATCGGTGTATATGTAATCGATACTTTCTTGTGGAACCCAGGAAAGATCGGTAGCAGTGCCTTTTACTATTTGAATATCATTGATTGTATCTTCATTTATCTTTTTCTCAATATCTTTTTTTGCTTCATATACTTTTTTGAAACGTAAAGAAAAAAATTTGATAAGATCTATTGCTACTGGCTTAGGAGCCAATCTATATCTATAATATTGAAAAGCACTTGAATTACCTCCTCCTTCTTTTTTTACATACGTAGATGTATGATAAGTTAAATTAAATTTTGTTATTAATCCTGAAAACATCAATAAAAATGTATCTCTGATATTTTCATTTTTTTCCTTTTTAATTAAAGATTTCAGAAATGAAAGCTTTGCTAATTGTTCTATACTGAATAAATTTTCTATAGAATCAACATCAGAACCTTTAGGTAAAGGTATTTCCTTGGGGTATGGGTAATGTTTTAAAAGTTTTTTATAATCATATTCATTCTTAGGTTCATTCTCAATATACTCTTTAATGATTCTATCGTAAGAATCTTTCAATATTGTATAATTTACAGGTACTATTAGAGATTTCACTAAGAAATTTGCTAATGGATTAATATCAATATTAATGGCCTTTCTATTCATCATCATAGCTTCAATCGCTGTAATACCGCTACCACCAAAAGGATCGAGTACTAAGTCCCCTTCATTAGTAAAATTTTTAATATATTCTTTAACAACATTCCATGATTGCTTTGTAAAATATCCATGAACACCGAAATGTCTTTTTACTGCTCGTTTTTTTACAGGTATTTCTCCTAATAGGGGTCTTAGAGAGTAATCAAATCTATCTTTTTTTGATGAATATGAAGCCGTAGGTTCATAAACGACATATTTGCCTGAATGAAAACTATTAGGTGATAAAAATAATTTCAGTTTATCCCAATTTTCATTAATATCTTCCATATTGAATAATAATATGGGTATATTGGATGATTCTCTCCTGAATAAAGCGAACTCTTGACCATTACACAGAGCAAAATATGTTGATCTTATTTCAGGATGAGAAGCGTAGCTATATGCCTGTTCGATGTGATCGGCATCAAGGACTTTTTCGGTCGGAGATTTCGCGTCAAGTACCCATGCATAATTATTTTCAATTCTTATTGCATAATCAGGAATTAGTGTAACTTTTCTTTTTTTACTTCCTGTTGTAAGATAGGGATGAACGAGTGTTTTACTTCGAACAATATTCTCTTCGCTATAACCTAATTCTTTAATGATTGGAAGAATAATTACTTCTCTGACACTATCTTCTTTGAATTCATTATTATTAAATATACTCTTTAAATCCAGATTGCCAAAAAGCTTTTCTTTAATCATTTATCATCACTATATATGTCATAAAACTATGAATTTCCGAAAAATTACTATTCAAGTTATTATCTAATTTTAGTAATTTCCAATAACCTAATTTACATGAAAAAGTGAAATATTCAATGTAAATATTTATGAAGAATATAAGTAAGCATGAACATTTTTCTTCTTTCTTTATGAACTTGAAGAACTTGATAAACTTTAAAAACTGAAGAAATCCAACCACCCCCTGCCCCCTCCTTATCGAAGGAAGGGAAATCCGCTTTGGTTCAGCTTTTTCTTACATTTATAATTTTTAATTCAGCATTTATCATTTAGCATTCTTTACAAACTTGATGAACGAAGAGTCCAACCACCCCTTGATCCCCTCCTTATCGAAGGAGGGGAAATCCGCTTTGGTTCAGCTTTTTCTTCTTTCTTTATGAACTTGAAGAACTAATGACCCCATCCCAGCCTTCCCCAAGGGGAAGGGGAAAGAAGGCCAGGCTTTTCTTCTTTCTTTATAAACTTGATGAACTTGACAAACTCTATGAACTTTAAGAACTTGACGAATATTATATTCGTCGTTACTTCTGGATGAATATCTGTGTGAAGTAGTATTTGCCGTCGGCTGCCTTGGCAATGCCCATTCCCGAAATATTATATTTTGCGGTTTCGATGTTCTCAAGGTGGCCCGGGCTGTTAAGCCAGCCTTCATAGGCTACCTGTGCCGGATCGGAATAATTCAGGCTCCAGGCAACATTCTCCGCGCCGGAGGAAGCAGCAATTTTTTTGCCGATCTGGTTGAACCTGTCAGCGAAGCCGTCATGGCCAAAAGCAACAGAACCCGATGCCATGTTCCGGCTGTGGGTGCGGGCAATGTCGGCAATAATGTCGCTCCATTCCATGGCAGGGAGTCCTTTGCTCACCCTGTACTGGTTGACAAGGTCGAAAGCCTGTTTCTCCATATCCGGGAATGATTCCCAAGAGGGGCTGTTGTCGTCTTTACATCCGGCGTAAAACAATGTGCAGGCCAGAAGCAATAGTGCAGCAATTCTGCTGATGCGGATATTATTCATTGTCTGTATTTTCATCGGGTGTTCCCCATCCTTTTGGAATAGCAATCCTGATTATGGAGAATATTGTTCACTGATAATCAGGTACAACACAGTCCCCGGAGTTTTTATCTATCGAGCAGAAAACTCCGGAGCATTAATTTATTGAACTGTTAAAACCAAAATCAATTTTCTTCCTGGATTTCTTTCTTCAGGCGTTTTACTTCGTCGCTAAGATTGTCTTTGTTGTCATTCAGCTCGATATACCTGTCGAAATCCCTGAGGGCGGAGTCCTTATTGTCTTTTGCCATGTTAATTATTGCCCTGCCGTAGTAAGCAGGCCCGTTTCCGGGTTCCAGCTCGATTGCTTTGTTGAAATCGGCAAAAGCCTTATCAGTATTTTTCAAAATGTAATAGACAGTGCCGCGGGCATAGTAATAGTCAGACCTGTCGGGTTTACTCTCGATTGCCCTGTTGAAGTCATTGATGGCATTCTGGTAGTCACCCTGCTTCGAATAATCGATGCCACGGGCGTAAAGCGCTTCGTGGTAGAATTTGTCGATCTCGATTGCTTTGTTCAGGTCGGCAATTGCTTCGGCATATTTGCCCATGTGTGAATAGGCCAGTCCCCGGCCGTAAAGCGAGGGGGCATAATTGGGATTGTTATCTATCGATTTTGAATAATTGTCCACTGCTTTCGCAAAATCACCGCTCATAATGGCGTTGTATGCCTGTTTGACATAGCTCTCTTCCTGTGCCTGGGAGGCGAAGGAACAGAATAGAAATGCCACAATGGCTGCTGCTGCGTATCTTTTCATTGACATTGTTCAAACCTCACTATTATAATCATTTTTTCTTCTATTTTGATAATAGCAATTTATAATAAAGACAGTAAGTTTGCAAATCAAATTCTCATGAATTCTCATTTAATTTTACTGCAATCCTAACAAAGCCGTCTGCCTGCCGTAGCAGTTCTTTTGCTTTTTCGAAGCCCACCCCTGCCATTATCATCACCAGGGCAGTCTTGACATTGCCGCCGGTGGTTCCGAGCGTTTCTTCTGCCTTGTCGTAGTCCACTCCTGTGGCCATCATTATTATCCGGCGGGACCGTTCCTTAAGTTTGATGTTTGTCTGCTGCAAATCTACCATTACGTTGCCGAGAGTCTTCCCGAGCCTTATCATCGATGCGGTAGTAAGCATATTCAGAACGAGCTTCTGTGCAGTACCGGACTTCATGCGTGTCGAACCGGTGACTACTTCCGGCCCTACATCCGGGCAGATATATACATCGGCCTCAGCGCCGAGTTCAATGGCGTGGGAACGGGGTACAGTAGTCACGAGTATCGTGTATGCACCTGTCTTCCCCGCCTGTAAGAGGGCGCCTTTGACAAACGGTGTCCTTCCGGAGGCTGCAATGCCGCAGACGACGTCCCCGGATGTGACGCCCGCCCGGATTATCTCTGCAGCGCCGTTCTCAGGCCTGTCCTCAGCGCCTTCCTGTGCCCTGAAAACCGCTTCTTTACCCCCGGCAATGATTCCCTGTACCATTTCCGGGTTGGTGCCGAAGGTGGGCGGGCACTCCGAAGCGTCGAGTATTCCGAGCCTGCCGCTTGTGCCGGCGCCAACATAGAACAGCCTTCCACCGGCCCTGAAACAGGCAACAATATGATCAACAGCTGTTTCAATATTAGTAATTTCGGCTGCTACGGCTGCCGGGATACGGGAGTCTTCACTGTTGATGATCTCAAGTATTTCCCGTGTCGATGCAAGGTCGATGGTTTCGCTTGCAGGGTTTCTTTGCTCAGTCTCCAGAGAGGATATCTCCTTGAATATTTCATTTTCTGGCATATTTCTTCAATTCATTACATAAAACCAACCATAGCTCTGTTCTTTACCGGAATTGATCCTCAAAAAATATGCCCCATTGGAAAGGCCTGAAAGATTGAGTACAGTCCTTCCGCAAAAACTGTCCGAAACCATCAGCGAGCCCGTAATGCCGAAAAGCTGGTATTGTGAGTTCGAAGTTTCGTCTGTTGTTGTGATGGTGATTGTGTTGTTGGTGTGGTCTGTGTACACTTCAATATTCTTCCAGGAAAAAAATGATTCTGCTACGATGTTGGCAGGCCTGGTACGGAAGGACCAGGTATCAGACCATTCGCCTGTTCCGGTGTGTGCTTTTGCCATTACACGCCAGTAATAAGTTCTGTCGTCATCCAGTCCGGTATTTGTGAAAAAGGTTTCGAAAATGCTGTCCTGCTCTGTGGCAATGGCGTCAAACAGAGGGTATTCCGAAATCTGGAGATAATAGTATTTGCAGTTCACGGCGTTCCATTCAAGCGCTGTACCGGGCCTTATGTCCTTTGAATCGTCGGGGGGGGAAAGCAGGCTGACCTTAGGGATGTCAACCCTGAATTTCCATACCTCGGACCAGGCGCTGACAAGTGTATCGCTATTCTTGCTGTAATACCTTACCCTCCACCAGTACTGCATGCCGTACTCCAGGCCCCGGACCCTTGTTTCCATCGTTTTAATATAATTGCTGTCAAAAACGATGTTTTCCACTTTGAAGAGGCTGTCTATCGAGATGATTAACTGGTAATATATGGCATCCTTCACGGGGGAGTCCCAGCGGAAAGTGGTGTCGGCAAGGACATAGGCAGAGTTGTTGTCGGGATAGATGAGAACCGGCGAATCGGAAGAAGTAAAGAAAGTAAATATCTCAGACCATTCACTTTCATCGAATTCATTGCTTGCTTTCACCCTCCAGAACCAGGTGTCGTACTTTCCGGAAAGCGGTACATTATACTTGATAGCGCCGATTCCGGCGATGTCTTTTTCTGTGTCAGAGAAATCATATTTCCCGGAAACCTGCAGGTGGTATTTATCAGCGCCGGGAGAATTCTCCCAGACAAGAGTAACATTGTCTTTAAGGTAAACAGAACTGTCCAAAGGTTCCAGCAATTTTGGCGGAGCCAGCCTGGTATAGAAAGACCAGGTCTCTGACCATTCGGTACCCGAAGCGCTGACTCTCCAGAAATATTTTGAGAAAATACTCAGATTGCGAACAATGCAGGCCGTATCATAGATTAAACTGGTATCTTTGAAAATATTGCCGAAGAGGGAATCTTTCGCTATCTGGAGATGATAGGGGAGAGACATTTTATATGGCGGACGAATATTTGACCATGAGAACCTCACGCTGGCGCCGTGGCCGATGCTTTTGTCCGGTGGAGAAGTCAGGTTGGGGCCGGGCAGGTTCGTGTATGTAAATCTGCGGGTTTCAGACCAGGGGCCATAGGTGCCGTTGGTTTTAGCCCTGGCCCGCCAGTAATAATTTGTATTGCTCTTTAATGATTTGTAAAGGTTGGCCTGATTGCCGGCAGTAACATAGTTAACCAGGATTGCTGCGAAAGACGGGTCGTCTGCAATCTGCATCTGGTACAGTTCTGCGTATTCGACACCGATCCACTGGAAAACGGATTCATGGTTGATACCAACGTCGTTATGAAGGGGTTTTGACAGGATTACCTGCTTGAAATAGCGGGGGGCGAAAGTACGGAACAGCGATGAGGCAGCAAGGTAAAGATAGCCGTGAGGGCTGATCTCAAGACAGTTTACCGGAGTCCTCACATAGCCCGCCGACCAGTCGGTCCAGGTTTTACCGAGGTCAGAAGAGTAGAGAAGAACTTCTTCCTTGTCTAAGTAACACCAGATGTCTCCGAATTGGGACACTGCCATCATCTTTGTCGAAGGCTTTGTTTTCCCGTAATTGATTGCCGGCTGCCAGTTTTTACCGGCGTCAAAGGTCAGTTTCAATCCTGAGTCTGTTGCAACATAGATGTTGTTTTTGCCGAGGAACTCGATGCTGTTGACAATGTATGAAGGGTCGAAGACAGTTTCCCAGCTATCACCCATGTCGGTTGACTTCTTCAGTTCACCGCCTTTGGCATAGTAGAAAATCTCATCTTTTGGGCTGACGGCGGCTACAGTGATTGATTTGTCGGTAGCGGCAATGCTTTGCCATGTATCTCCGTTGTCGGTTGACAGGAAAAGTGCGTCAACAGGGTCGTCCAATGGTTCGTCAACATTGAGGGCAACGACAACAGTATTGTTCTGGCCTGTGGATATGGCCGATATATCAGGATTCTTGTTCTTAAAGAATTGTACTTCTGCGATGGATGAGAAGTCGCGCTTGACTTTGTACAAGCCGGTACCTGTCGAGATGAAGATATATTGAGACGAGTCGGCAGCAAGAACTTCGGCAGGCTTGTCGAAACCAAAGTCTGAGGCTTTCCTCCAGCTATTACCGAAATCCCTGGAAAAAGACAGTTTGCCGCTGCTGTCGCCAGCAATTACCAGGCTGTCGCGTACAGCGAGGAGGGGAGACAAGCCCCGGCCCACTCCATATACATTGCCGGACCAGGTCTGGCCGTCATTGCAGAAATATATTCCTTTCACAGGCACGGAACAGTACATATAGCCATTGGAGTTTGAGACAATGGAACTGACGCCGCTGCTGACCTTCCTGTCGGTTTTAATCCAGGTGACGTCGCTCGTTAAAGGGACGAACTTGAGTACTCCGTCGTTGTTGGTAGCAGCAAAAATGTTCTCGTCGTTAATGATTGTAAAATCATTAACAAAGTCGGGCCTGTTGTTCCGTACTTTATACTTATTCCAGTTCAGTCCCCGGTCGGTAGAATAGTAAATGCCGGAATCCTTTGTCGAAAGGAATATATCGTTCTTCAGGTTCTTTTTGATTGCCGTGATGGTGAAAGTACTCAGTCCGTTGTTCACCTGTTCCCAGTTACTCCCGGCGTTTGTCGAGCGATAGACGCCGTCGCCGTTCGTACCAGCGTAAAAAAGTGAATCGGAGCAGGCAAGCAGGCAGTTGATGTCGCGGAAGTACAGTCCATAATTGATCTCTTTCCACTGTTTCCCGCCGCTATATGAGATATGAACGCCGTTGCCGTATGTCCCGGCAATCATCAGGCCGTTCTTCCCAACGCTTAAGCACTTAAGGTACAGGTTGTTGAAGTATGTACTGATCCTCGTCCAGGATTCTCCTTTGTCCGATGAAAAGTAAAGGCCGTTACCCCAGGCAGAAGCATAGACGACGTTGCCGAAGCCGCTTTCGACAACGTTGAAGTAGCGGGCAGAAACACCCTTGTTCACTTCTTTCCAGGTTGACTCATCTTTACGAAAGATGCCGTCGCCCCATGAAGCGGCAAAAACAATCTGGTTCGAATCGATGTTGAGTGAGACCATGTCCTTGCCCGGAGGCGAGACGATCCTTCTCCAGTAGTACACGCCGTTGTCCGCCGACAGCAGCGGCAGTATGAGGAATAAACAACAAATACCGGATATATATAAAACCTTTTTCAATTCAATACCAAAATACTTCAAATTCCCACCACGGATTACCTTCATCAAAATAATCCGTCGATACATAGTCGATGGCAAATATACTATTATTTTATCTTCAATATTTTATAAATATGTTCTTTGTTGTTAATAAGAATAAAATAGTAGTATGCGCCCTGGCTCAAAAGAGATGAATCCCAGTGGAGCTCTTGCCTGCCGGCGGGTTTTACTGTGCCCGGCTCCAGTGTGGCTACCCTTGTTCCTGCCGGGTCGATCAGGTATATCTCAACATAGGCATCCTTATCGAGTGTGTATTCGAGGACGGCTTCTTCTGCGAAGGGATTGGGCCGGGCTTTTATTAGCAGTCCTTTGCCCGGAGAATCTTCTTCAACGCCGATCCTGCCGCCGCTGACCGAGAACACCCATGTCACGGACCAGACACCCTCTCCGTCTTCGTTATGGGCGTTTACCCTCCAGTAATATGTCATACTTGTGTCCAGATCGCTGACAAGCATAAACGTATCGGCAATCCCGTCATAATCGCGGTAAATATCGGCGAAGGCTTCGTCGCGGGCGAACTGAAGATGATAGTGTGTAGCCCCTGTAACGCTTTTCCAGGAGAAATACATTGCAGGCGGGCAGTTCTTCAACTCGTCGTCAGGTGCAACCAATATTGTTTTTGCAAGGCATGTACCGAATGTCCATGTCTCAGACCAGAGACTCGTATCTGTCCCGACAGTAAACCTGACATGCCAGTAATACTTAGTGTAGTTCTTCAACTGTGGTAAAGTAATTTTCTTATTTGTCAGTTTGTCTTTTTTATAGACGATTTTCGTAAACCCGCTGTCCGTTGCAACCTCAACAATGTACGTTACGGCAATTTTCGGTGCATCCCAGGTCAGTTCGGGTTGAAGGACGACGTTATATGATTTGTCCGTTGGACTGATAAGAACGGCAATGCCTGGGTCGGTAGTGAATTGCCATGTATCTGTCCACTCTGAATAATTATCTCCGTTCTTGTACCTGACCCTCCAGAAGTATTTTCCGTATTCCAGACCCGGAACGGTCTTCGTTGTTGCAGACAGTGTGGTTTCTTCAAATGCAAACGTTTTAAAACTGCTGTCTTTAGATACCTGCAGGTGGTAGCTTTCGGCGTTCGAGGGCCCGTTCCATTCGAAAGGCGTATCATTGGGGATGTTCTTCGAATGGTTCTGGGGATAGATGAGGGTAAGCTGGGACTGGCTGATTGTAAACCTACGTGCCTCAGACCAGTAGCCTTCGTTCGGCAGATCGAGAGCACGTACTTTCCAGTAATAAGTATTCCCGACTTCATAGGAACCATAGGAAAATGAAGTCTGGGTAGTATTCCCGTCATGGAGTACATTAGTAAAGTTCGGATCGGTAGCGAGCACCACATTGTATGATGAAGCGCCTGCGACAGTGTCCCAGAGGAGCGGAATGTCGGCGCTCTGGGTAATTGCTTTGTCTGAGGGCTTCAGCAGGTCAGGAGCACGCAGCCTGGTTGTAAACACCCAGGTATCCGACCAGGCGCTGGCCGATTTGCCGAGGTATGACCTGACCCTCCAGTAATAATGTGTATTGGAAGACAAAGCGGGAGCTCCGGGCTTGGTGGTCTTCGTCAAATTGCTTTTGTCCAGGATGATATTGCTGAAGCCCTCGTCTGTTGAGGCCTGTATCTGGTATGTTGTTGCGGAGGGGACACTCTTCCAGGAAAAAGCAATGGTCGTGTCGATGGAATAGCTGCTGTCGGGTGGGTACTCCAATTCGGGCGGGGCAGTAGCAGTGGTAAAAGAATAGACTTCCGACCAATTGCTGTGGGACTTGTATCGCTTGGAACGTACCCGCCAGTAATACTTTCTACCGTAATCCAGTTTCTTGTACAGTTGCCACTGAGGGCCTTCCATCACCGCGCTTTCCACCATCTGCGAGAAATCATTGCCAAGTGAGACTTCGATTTCATAGAGGTCCCTATTTTCAACATCACTCCACATAAATAAAGGTTTATTTTCGATGTTCTCTGCATCGTCGGGAGGGGTTGTAAGTAGGGGAGCTTCCATGTCGCTGTTCTGGATTGCCCGGTAAAGCATGGTAGTGCTCATGAACAGGTCTCCGTCTTGATTGATTGCTGCAGAACGGATCTTTCCCTTGACGATTCCTGTTTTGAGTATGGTGTAAGTTGTGGCGTCGTCATTTGAAAGCAGCATATACTGGATGGAATCGCTTACAATGAACATGTCGCCGGCTTTATTGAAGAATATCTGGCTGATGCCCTCCCTTTCTTCGCCACCGATTTCTTTGTGAATAAATGAAACGCCCGCATCATTTGAAATATAGATGCCGTTTCTCGTTCCGATATAAATTTTTCCGTTGTGTTCGGTAAAGCATAAAGCGTAGCTGATTGTTCTCATGGAATCGAATGTTACACCATGGTTAACCGAGCGGTAAAGAGTAAAAGTGTTCGTGTCGAAAGCTACAACATAAACATATCCGTTATGATCGACACCGAGGATAGAGTGAACATAGCCATCGAACTGAGTTTTATTGCACATTGTCCAACTTTGGCCGTCATTAGTTGAATACCTTACGGCAGAGTCGGCAATCAGGATGTTTGGCCCGGAAACGGCAACTGTGTAAATCATCCTATTCCAGCTAAGGTTCTTCCATGTAACACCGTTGTCGGTCGATCTGTAAGGCCCCCCGCCCGTAGCTGCGTACAGGCTGCCTCCATCCCTGTAATAACTAAATATCCGTGCTCCCTCCAGTCCCTTTAAAGCCCAGGTATTGCCTTTGTCTTCGGACATGTAGATGCCGCCATTTGCCGAAGAGGACAAAAGGTAATCGTCCCAGGCAAAAAGCGGCGACAGGCCTTTGTTTACGATATCTGTCTGGAAGCCCCTCTCACCGATATATGTCTTACCCAGGTCGGTCATTACCTGTACGCCGTAGTATGATTCGGAAAAGTAAATGAGCTTGTCTTTTGTAATGAGAAGGTCGTTAATGCCTACTTTATTCCTGACAGTGTACCGCCAGGCAGATGAGTCGGGTATCCCGGCGTAAAATATATCGAAAAGCATGAATCCTTCGTAGTACTGTCCTACGGCGGGGTACTCGGCGTCAATCAGTGTAAGGCATTTACCGTAGAGTGGCATATTGGCCATGTTGTGGTAATATGCCTGCCATGCGGAACCATTCATGTAGGAAACATATACCCCGTCGCCGTAAGTAATTGCAAACACTTCTCCGAATCTGCTCCTTGCCATGTCGGTTACTACCTGGCTTTTCATCTGTAGGGCGAGACGGTACCAGCTTTTACCCCTGTTTGTGGATTTATATATGCCGCCGCCGTTAGTGCCTGCAACAACAGACGAATCGGCAGTAACAGCCATGCAGTTTATATCCCTGTGGTTCAGTCCTTCGGAAGCATGCACCCATGTGGCGCAGCCGTCGTCAGTCCTGAAAACGCCGCTGCCGTATGTGCCTACATACAGTGTTGTCCCGTAAGCCAGTCCGACGGTTTTAATATTGAGGTTCGTGAGGCCCTGGTTCATTGCCTTCCAGTTGTCGCCTTTGTTTGTGCTGACAAAGAGACCTCCGCCCATTGTCCCGGCGTACATATTACCCTTACTGTCGATCTCGAGGCAGGTAACATGGCTGTTTGTAAGGCCGGTACTTATTTTGACCCAGGTTTTGCCTTTCGTTGTGGTCTTGTAAATGCCGTCGCCCCAGGCTGCTGCATATACAACATCGTTTGAGTCGGCTGCGAGGACAGTTGCTTCTACTGTTATGGGCGAAGGAGTAACCCTCCAATATGACTCGAATTTCTCTTGTGAATGAGATGTTGAAGCCATTAGACTGAATAAAAGAATTAAATACAGAGACAGTTTCATTTTATTGCCGGTTTTCATTTGAAGCCTTTCAGTTACTAATACAAATGTTCCACAAATACATAAACTACCAGTTGCCGAAAGCAACGGAACGAAAAGAAAAAAACTTGTCCCCGCAGAAAGAATACCGGAAATGTACCACACTCGTTTCGGATAACAATTTATTTATTATCACGCCGGGAACACATTCCCATGTTGAAATCAGTCAATCTTCAGAATCTTATAAATATGCTCCTTATTATTAATAGCAATACAATAGTAATAGGCGCCTGCGGCAAGGTGCGAAGCGTCCCAGTTGAGCAGCCTCCTGCCGGGAGGCAGTACTGCCCCTTCCTGCAGTGTCGCCACCCTTGCTCCAGTCAGGTCTATAAGATATATTTCCACGTAGGAATCTTTTTCGAGAGTGTATTCGAGTGTTGCTTCTTCTCCAAAGGGATTGGGCCGGGCTTTTATTTGCAATCCTTTACCCGGCGAATCTTCTTCCACGTCGATCCTGCTGCCGCTGACCGAGAACACCCATGTCACGGACCAGACTCCTTCTCCGTCATTGTTATGGGCGTTTACCCTCCAGTAATATGTTACATTTGTGTCCAGATCGCTGACAAGCATAAATGTATCGGCAATCCCGTCATAATCGCGGTATATATCGGCGAAGGCTTCGTCACGGGCGAACTGAAGATGATAGTGTGTTGCACCGGTTACGCTTTTCCATATGAAATACATTGCAGGCGGGCAGTTCTTCAACTCGTCGTCAGGTGTAACCAATATCGTTTTTGCAAGGCATGTACCGAATGTCCATGTTTCAGACCAGAAACTCGTATCTGCCCCGACAGTAAATCTGACATGCCAGTAATACTTTGTGTAGTTCTTCAATTGTGGTACAGTAATTTTCTTGTCTGTCAGTTTGTCTTTTTTATAGACAATATTCGTAAACCCGCTGTCCGTAGCGACTTCAAGGATATAAGCAGCAGCAATTTTCGGGGCATCCCAGGTCAGTTCGGGTTGAAGGACGACGTTACATGATTTGTCGGTGGGACTAATAAGAACGGCAGTACCCGGGTCGGTTGAGAATTGCCATGTATCGGTCCACTCTGAATAACTGCCTCCGAGGCTGTACCTGACCCTCCAGTAGTGTTTTCCGTAATCCAGCCCGGGAACGGTCTTCGTTGTTGCAGTCAGTGTGGTTTCTTCAAATACTATTGATTGAAAAATGCTGTCTTTCGATACCTGCAAGTGGTAGCTTTGGGCGTTTTCTGGCCCGTTCCATTCGAAAGGCGTATCATTGGGAATGTTCTTCGAATGGTTCTGGGGATAGATGAGGGTAAGCTGGGACTGGCTGATTGTGAACCTCCTTGATTCCGACCAGTAGCCTTCGTTCGGCAGATCGAGAGCACGTACTTTCCAGTAATATGTTTTCCCGACTTCATACAACCCATAGACGAAAGTTGAATCGGTAGTTGAAAGGCTGTCGTAAAGGATATTTTTGAAATCAGGGTCGCTTGCAAGTACAATGTTATATGTCTTTGCTCCGGGAACAGTGTCCCATTTCACTGTAACATCGGTGCTCTGGGTAATTGCTTTGTCCGCAGGTTTCTGGGGGATCGGAGCCGCCAGTTTCGTAGTAAATACCCAGGTCCCGGACCAGTTGCTGTTTGATGTACTCGAGAGAGCCCTTACGCGCCAGAAATATTTTGTGTTTAAGGTAAGCTTGGATGCTTTTTGGGTAATGGCAGTAAGTTTATTCTTATCGAGCACGATGTTGTCGAATCCCTCATCTGTAGCTACTTGTAACTGGTAGCTGGAAGCAGACTCGACCTTTTTCCATGCAAAAGTAACATTAGTGTCGATGGAATAGCTGCTGTCGGGAGGAAACTCCAGCAGGGGAGGAGCCGTTGCCGTTGTGAAATAGCGTACTTCCGACCAGTCGCTGTGTGATCTGTTACGTTTTGAACGGACACGCCAAAAATGTCTTGTTCCGTACCCCAGAGTATTTTGGACCTTCCATTCGGTAGAAGATGTCACAGCCGATTCGATGATTTCTGAAAAATCATTACCGAGAGAGAGTTGTACTTCATAGAGGTCGGTATTCTCAACTTCATTCCATACTAAGACAGGATTAACATCTAAATTGGAGGCATTGTCCACCGGTGCGGAAAGTACCGGTACCTTGAGGTCTCTGTTGTGTATTGCCCGGTAGAGCATGGAACTACTAAGGAACAAGTCTCCCTCTTTGTTGATGGTGAAGGTTTTTACCTGTGATTTGATGACGCCGGTCCTTAACGTATCCCAGGTTTTCCCTAAGTCAGCAGAGTGTAATAAATAGTGTTGTGTCTCGCTGACAACAAACATCTCCCCGGACTCATTGAATACTATATTGCTGATCTCCATGGAATCTCTTCCGCAAACCCTGATCAGATCCCAGGAATCGCCTTTGTCGTCGGAAACCCTGATTCCATGATATGTCCCGATATAGATTTTGCTATTGTAATTTGCATAGCAATTAGCAATATCAACCGAATCGGGAATTAGCTCAGTAAAAGTAACACCATTGTCGGTAGAACGTTTCAGGGATGAATAGCAATTGGTATAAATAGTGCCGCTATTGTCAATAGCGAGGAAAGGAGACGTATAACAATGCGGTGTATCACTATTAGGGGTTGTCCAGGTCAGACCAAGGTCGGTTGAACGCCTGATGAAAGTCTGCATACATATTGTAAAGATGTTAGTGCCGTATGTTGCAACTAAATTAGCAGTGTTTTTGGTTAATTCATCCCATGAATTCCCGAGGTCATTCGATTTGTAAAGGCCTTTTCCTGTTGCAGCATATATCGCGCCCTGATCATCGGAACAGTATTGATATACTGAATTGCTTTCATTACCCTTACAGGTCCATGTAACGCCTTTGTCCGAAGAATGATAAATACCTTTATGATTAGAGGCAGAGGTCAATAATGCATTTTCATACGCAAACAAAGGGTATAGGCCGTTGGGGCCGAAATCGGTATAGAACCCTCTCTTCTCAGTGAAAGTTTTACCTTTATCCGTACTGAGGTAGATGCCGTTATATGGTTCGGCAATGAATATCTGTTTGTCTTTTGTAATAACGATGTCATTAATACCCATCATCCATTCGGAAGTAAGCCGCCAGGCTGAAGAATCGGGAATTCCGGCATATAAGTAGTCGAACCTGACTAAACCGTCGTGATACATTCCCACAAAGAAATTCTCTTCATCATAGTAACCGATACACTTGCTGTAAAGCGGCATATAATTATCATAGTGGAAGAAAGGAACCCAGAAACTGCCGTTCAAATAGGACACATATATACCGTCTCCATAGGTAGTTGCATATATCGCCCCGGATTCTGCCATGGCCATATCAGTAACAGTCAGGCTTTTCATATGGGCGGCAACCTGGTACCATGACGCCCCGCCGTTGGTAGATTTGAAAATTCCGCCGCCGTTGGTACCTGCAATTACTGAAGTGTCGGCTCCGACAACAAAACAGTTGATGTCCCGGAAATAGATCCCGTTTGAAGCCAGTTTCCATGTCTCTCCGCCGTCATTGGTTTTAAAGACGCCGTGGCCGTATGTGCCTATGTAAACAATTGATCCTTCGCCGATGCCTACAGCTTTAACATTAAGATTGGTCAGGCCTTCATTCTTTTCAGTCCAACTGCTCCCGTTGTTTGTACTGATGAACAGTCCGCCACCCATCGTTCCGGCGTACATTTTGCCGTTCCTGTCAATTTCAAGGCAGTTGACACAGGTATTGGTCAGGCCTGTACTTATCTTTACCCAGCTCAATCCTTTTGTTGTCGATCTGTAGATGCCGTCACCCCATACACAGGCGTAAATATTATTGTTTGAGTCTGCGGCTAATACGTGGACATTCATGTTGCCTGGCGACTGATTGATCCGCCAGAATGGTTCGGTTTCAACCTGTCCATGCAGGACGAAGACTGAAAGAAAGATCTGTGTTGTAAATAATAAAGCTAATCTGACTAATTTTGAAATTGACATAATATTATCCTTATCAAGATCTTCATTGTATTTTAAAATATTACATCTTAAGAAATACACATTAGATTAATATTTGATTCAAATAATCAAAAAATGCACCAGTTTGCTTTCAATTCTATTCCTAATTATTAAATAATATCAGAATAGTTTTGTTTCACGCATTGTTTGAGTATTGCAGGAACAATTCTATTCAATCTTCAGAATCTTATAAATATGCTCCTTATTGTTAATGCTAATACAATAGTAATAGGTGCCGCCGGGCAGATGCGAAGCGTCCCAGCTGAGCTGCCTCCTGCCGGGAGGCAGTACTGCACCTTCCTGCAGTGTCGCTACCCTGGCTCCCGTCAGGTCTGTAAGATATATTTCCACGTAGGAATCTTTTTCGAGAGTGTATTCGAGTGTTGCTTCTTCTCCAAAGGGATTGGGCCAGGCGTGGGGTTTGACCACCTCGTAGAAATCATCGTCGTCAACGCCGGTTTTCTTCGAAGCGGTAATAAATTTCCAGACGACTGACCAGGCTCCTTCACCGCCGCTGTACAGGGCTTTCACCCTCCAGTAGAAGGTTGTACCGGTGTCGAGGTCGCTGACAAGTTTAAATGTATCTGCAATGTTGTTGTAGTCGTTGAAGATGTCTCCGAATTCGTTGTCCCGCGCAACTTGCAGATGATAGAGCGTTGCGCCGTTAACGCTTTTCCAACTGAAAAGCCTTGTCGTTTCACAGTTTTTCATCTCATTGTCAGGCGCTACCAGGAACGTTCTTGACAGAACGGTAGTAAACGCTCTCGTTTCGGACCAGGCGCTTGTGTCTTTGCCGACGGTAAAACGCAGGTGCCAGTAATACTTTGTGTAGTTCAGAAGCGAGGGAACTGATATTTTCTTTTCGGTCAGCTTTGACCTGGAGAATTTGATGTTTTTAAAATCGGGGTCCGTTGCCACTTCAATAATGAATGATTCGGCAATTTTAGGTGCATCCCAGGTAAGTTCGGGGGGAAGGGCAATATTTTCCGAATCGGCAGCAGGTGTCAGCAACAATGTAAGACCCGGATCGGTAGTGAATTTCCAGGCATCGGTCCATTCGGAGTAGCTGCCTCCGAGGTTGAACCTTACTCTCCAGTAATAGACACCATAGGACAAGCCGGGAACAAGTTTTGTTGTCCCTGTGATTGCATTGTCTTCTGTGATGACGGAGTTGAAACTGCTGTCGGTTGCAACCTGCAGGTGGTAGCTTTCTGCGTTGGCTGGGCCGTTCCATTCGAATGGGACATCGTTGGGGATGGATTTTGAATTATTCTGTGGATAGATGAGGGTCAGGCTGGACAGGCTGACGGTAAATCTCCTCGCTACCGACCAGTAACCTTCGTTTCCACCGTCCAGTGCACGTACTTTCCAGTAATATGTCTTACCCACTTCGTACTGGCCGGAGGCAAATGAGGTTTTTGTGGTTGAAAGGCTGTCGTAGAGGATGGTTTTGAAATCCTGGTCGCCGGCAAGCACGACATTATACGACTTTGCCCCGGGAACAGTGTCCCATGTCAGGGATAGGTCTTTACTCTGGGTAATTGCTTTGTCCGTTGGTTTAATCAGTAGTGGCGGGGCCAGTTTGGTAGTGAACACCCAGGTGTCTGACCAGGCGCTGGACTGAGTACCCGTGAAAGCCCTCACGCGCCAGTAATAGGGAGTGTTAACAGTCAATTTGGATGCTGTAGTCTGGCTGGTATTAGCTAACTTGTCCTTATCCAGAACAATGTTGCTGAAACCTTCGTCGGTAGAGGCCTGTACCTGGTAGGACGAGGCGGATTTGACGCTGTTCCAGGTCAGTGTTACTGCTGTGTCGATTGAACAACTGCTGTCGGCCGGGCTAAGTAATACGGGCGGGGCCGTAGCGGTTGTGAAATAACGGGCTTCAGACCAGGCGCTGTGGGACTTGTTGCGTTTTGACCGTACACGCCAGAAATACTTTGTTCCGTATTCGAGCTTAGTAAATGTTTTCCAACGGGTATCGACTGTTACAGCCGTTTCAACGTTCTGCACGAAATCATTGCCTGGTGATAGTTGCAGTTCATAGAGATCGGTATTTTGTACCTCGTTCCAGAGGAAAAGCGGACGAGCCTCTGTGTTGCCTGCTCCGTCAGGTGGAGACGACAGTGCCGGGACTTCAAGATCGCTGCTGTCTATTGCCCTGTATATCATTGAAGTGCTGAAGAACATGTCTCCGTCGTTGTTGAAGGTAACATCCTTGATGCTGCCCCTTACAGAACCCGCTGCCAAAGTGTCGCAGGTTAGCCCTTCGTCGGTTGAGTGAAGCAAATACTTACATTTAATACTCGACAGGAACATATCTCCTGATTTATTGAAAAGGATCCTGTCAATTCCCGAATAATTTATGCCGTTTACTTTTTGGGTATTCCATGTATTTCCTTTGTCGGTAGAGATCATTAAACCGCCGAGGGTACCGGCATAGACTTTGTTGCTATGGAGAGCAACGGAAAAGACGTTGTCGGTTTCCATCGGTATTATCTTTGTAAAGGTCAGGCCCTGATTGGTTGAACGGAAAAGGGCCTCGCTGAATGCATCATTGAGACTCGCAAAAATGTTTCCGAACTCGTCGATGACGAAAATTTTTATTCTGGTATTTTCCCTGTGGGGTTCACCACAAACGGACCACGAATTACCGCCGTTTGTCGAACGCCTGACGGCGGAATCACAGATGAAGAGGTCGGATCCGTAAGAGCCGACTGAATAGACAGGTGTGGTCCAGTTTATGTTTGTCCATGTGTCTCCCAGGTCGGTAGATTTGAAGGCGCCGCTTTCGGTAGCAGCGTAGAGGATACCGGAGTTGTCGGCGTAATAGGCATAGACCTCAACGTTGTCTAAAGCTTTCAGGGACCAGGTCAGGCCTTTGTCCGGGGACTTATATATCCCTTTGTTTGCGGAAGATGACAGTAAGATGTCATTGTAAGCAAATAGTGGGTATTGTCCGGGATCATCGGGGAACATGTAGAACCCTCTGCGTTCATCGAAATTCTTACCCCTGTCGGTACTGATATGAATGCCGCCAAAGGGTTCGGCAATAAATATGTCGTTGTCTTTTGTAATCAGTACATCATTAACGCCGGTTTCCTGTATTTTTGTCTGTCTCCAGGCAGATGAATCGGGTATCCCGAGGTACATCATGTCAAAGTAAATCAATCCGTTACTGTACTGGGCAACAGTTGGGTATTCACCTTCGTAAAGGGCAAGGGTTTTGCCGTTAAGCGGCATATTTTCCATGCTGTGGTAGTATGGCAGCCATTCCGAACCGCCGAGGTAGGAGTAATAGACACCGTTGCCGTATGTTAATGCCAGTACATCGCCGAATTTTGTTTTTGCCATGTCGGAAATCACTGGGCTTTTCATGCTTTTGCCCACCTGTATCCATGAGCTTCCGCGATTGGAAGATTTGTACATACCGCCGCCGTTGGTGCCTGCGACGACATTGGAGTCGGCAAACACAGCGATGCAGTTAATATCCCTGAAAGTAATGCCTTCGGACGTTTGGAGCCAGGTCGCTCCTCCGTCATCGGTCCTGAAGACACCGCTTCCGTATGTACCGGCATAAAGTGTCGTGCCGTAAGCCAGGCCGACAGCTTTGACATTCAGGTTTGTAAGGCCGTTGTTAATTGCTGTCCAGTCAGAACCGCTGTTAGTGCTGACGAACAGTCCACCGCCCATTGTTCCGGCGTACATGTTGCCGTTTTTGTCGATTTCTAAGCAGTTCACACAGGTGTTGGTCAGTCCCGTACTTATCTTAGTCCAGTTCAGTCCTTTCGAACTTGATTTATATATGCCGTCGCCCCAGACTGCTGCGTATATATTATTGCCGGAGTCTGCCGCCATGACCCGGACATCCTGGACGTTGGGCGCCTGGCTTGCCCTCCAGAAAGGCTCGTATGCTTTCTGAGAGAGTAAAGCCGTTACCGGAGAAAGGAATAGAATCAACCCCAGCACCAGGAAATGAAAAGTGGTTCCTGTCTTCATATACACTACCTCAATTATGATCTAACTGTCAATATTCTTCAGGAAAGCGCCAATGCGTTCCTGAAATGAACAATATACCCGATCCCCGTTAAGAAGCAATGCCGTCCGCAGACAATACCTTGCGGAAACGGACAAAATGCCGTCAGTTAACTTTCAGAAGTTTATACGCAGACTCCCGTTTATTGATTGATATACAATAGTAATAAGTGCCCTGGCTTAAACGTGAAGCGTCCCACAGCAGCTGTTTCCTGCCCTGGGGCAGGACGGCGCCTTCCTGAAGGGTGGCGACCCGGCTGCCTGTTGCGTCTATTACATATATTTCAACATATGACTCTTTGTCTAATGTATATTCTAATACTGTGGCTTCCGAGAAGGGGTTCGGATATGCCTGCTGATTGACCACGCCGGAATAATAATCATCCTCGACAGAAACCCTGCCGGCTTTTGTTTTGAACATCCAGATGACTGACCATGCGCCATCACCTTCACCGTACAGAGCTTTCACTCTCCAGTAGAAAGTTGTATTAGTGTCCATGTCCATTACGAGTTTGAACGTGTCGTTTATGTCTTCGTAATTGCGGTAAATGTCTCCGAAAGCATTGTCGCGGGCAATTTGAAGTTGATAATTGGTTGCGCCTTTGACAGTTTTCCAGATGAATACTGTTGTAGGGTCACAATTGGCAACGTCATTGTCCGGCGACACAAGGTAAGTCCTTCCCAGGGTGGATGTAAACGCCCAGGTTTCAGACCAGGCGCTCGTGTCGGATTTGACGACAAATCGTACATGCCAGTAATACTTTGTGTAATTCTGAAGCCCCGGAACAGAGACTTTTTTGTCTGTCAGTTTATTTTTGCTGTACTTGACGTCTTTGAAATTGATGTCTGTTGCTACTTCGATTATAAATGATTCGGCAATCTTGGGAGCATCCCAGGTCAGTTCCGCCGGAATGGCGATGTTCACAGAGTCGTTAACAGGCGACATTAGTAGTGCAAGGCCCGGATCGGTAGTGAATTTCCATGTTTCGGTCCATTCGGAGAAATTATTGTCGAGGATATACCTTACCCGCCAGTAATACACATTGTAAGTCAGCCCGGGCAATGTTTTCTTAGTGCCGGTAACGCTCGAATCCTCTGCGGTAATATTCTTGAAAGCGGGGTCTGAAGCGACCTGCAGGTGGTATCTTTGGGCGTTTTCAGGCCCGTTCCATTCGAATTCGGTATTGTTGGGTATATTCCTGGAATTGTTTTGGGGATAAATGAGTGTAAGCTGGGACTGGCTGATTGTGAACCTGTGTGTCTCAGACCAGTAGCCTTCGTTCGGCAGATTGAGAGCACGGACTTTCCAGTAGTATGTTTTACCCACTTCATACAGCCCATA
Organism: uncultured Hyphomicrobiales bacterium; assembly: GCA_964634885.1. GTDB lineage: Bacteria > Bacteroidota > Ignavibacteria > Kapaibacteriales > UBA2268 > DAINRZ01. Next base: position 111,680 of record CAZWLN010000002.1, read on the forward strand.
GACGAAAGTTGAATCGGTAGTTGAAAGGCTGTCGTAAACGATGTTATTGAAATCAGGGTCGCTTGCAAGTACAATGTTATATGTCGCTGCCCCTGGAACCGTATCCCATTTCACGGTAACATCGGCGCTCTGTGTAATTGCTTTGTCCGTAGGCTTAAGCAGAACCGGAGCCGCCAGTTTCGTAGTAAATACCCAGGTCTCGGACCAGTTGCTGTTGGATGTACTTGAGAGCGACCTTACCCGCCAGAAATATTCCGTGTTTAAGGTAAGCCCGGAAGCTTTTTGGGTAATGGCAGCAAGCTTATTCTTATCAAGAACGATATTGCCGAATCCCTCATCTGTAGCCACTTGTAACTGATAGCTGGAAGCGGACTCCACTTTTTTCCATGCAAAAGTAACATTGGTGTCGATGGAATAGCTGCTGTCTGGGGGGTACTCAAGCTCTGGCGGAGCAGTAGTGGTGGTAAACCAGCGTACTTCCGACCAGTCGCTGCACGATTTATTGCGTTTGGAACGGGCGCGCCAGAAATATTTAGTACCGTAATCCAGTTTGTTGTAAACGCGCCATTGGCTTCCGTCAATGACGGCAGATTCGACAATTTCAGTGAAGTCGCTGCCGAGGGACAATTCTACTTCATAGAGATCCGTATTGGCAACAGTGTTCCATATCAGGTAAGGATTGACTTCTACGGCTCCAGCTTCGTCAACAGGCAGCGACAGAGTCGGCGCCTGCAGGTCGCTGCTTGTAATGGAACGATAGAGCATTGAAGTGCTGAGGAAAATATCTCCGTCGCTGTTGATGGCGGCAGACTTCGGCGTACTCCTTACAGCTCCTGCCCTTACCGTATCGCAGGTAGTACCCTCATTCGTGGAATGGAGTACATAGTGGTAGTTTTCGGAAACCAAGTACATGTCGCCGGCATTAGTAAACATTATCTTACTGATGTATGGTATCGTCACACCGTTGACAAGTTTGGAATTCCAGGTACTGCCTTCGTCCGTCGAGATCATCAGTCCCTTCACGGTACCGATATAAACTTTATTGTCCCGTTCGGCAAATGAAAGAACAATGTCCGTTCCCAGGTCGATTGTAAGGTGGAAGGTGTTTCCATTGTCGGTAGAACGGTACAGTTCGTTGCTGAGCATGACAAAAAGGGTACCGAAACGGCTGAATTCCATCAGCTTGCTCATTGTGTATTCAGCGCTTATACTACTGGCTACCGTCCAGGATGAACCACCGTTTGTAGAACGCCTGATGGCAGAATCGGCGATGAACAGGGTGCTGCCTTTCACTGCAATGGAATAGACCGGGTTTGACCATCCGAGTTTTGTCCATGAACCGCCCTGGTTTGCGGATTTATAAGGGCCGGATTCGGTTGCGGCATAGAAATTGCCGGATTCATCGCTGCAGAAATAATAGATCTGGACCCCGTCCAATCCTGTCAGTGTCCATGATTCTCCCTTGTCGGAAGATTTCCAGATGCCACCCTTTATTGAAGAAGTAAGAATTATGTCGTTGTAGGTAATCATGGGAGCCATCCCTTTGTTGCTGTAGTCCCAATAGAAGCGTTGTACCGTGTCGAAATCCCTGCCTTTGTTCGTAGTCATCTGGATACCGTTGTAGGGGTCAGCGGCAAATATCTTGTTTTCATTGGTGATGACGACATCATTGATGCCCATCATATATTTCTTTGTTTTCCTCCAGCCTGAAGAGTCGGGAATGCCGGCGTACATGATGTCGTAAACGATCAGGCCGTCGTGGTACAAACCGACGACTGGATAGTCGCCTTCATAGAGGTTGAGGCATTTGCCGTAAACCGGCATATCTTTCATACTGTGGAAGTATGCCTGCCATTCGGAACCGTTCATATATGATACATAGACACCGCCGCCGTATGCCAGTGCGAATACCTCACCATATTTGGCCTTTGCCATATCGGTGATGGTTTTACTTTTCATGTTAGTGCCAACCTGGTACCAGGAGGCACCTCCGTTAGTCGATTTATAGATGCCGCCTCCGTTTGTTCCGGCAACGACAGATGTATCTTCTGTAACGGCAATGCAGTTGATGTCCCTGAAATTCAATCCGTTGGAAGCAGCTACCCATTTATTGCCGCCGTTGTCCGACCTGAACACGCCTCCTCCGTATGTACCGGTGTAAACAGTCGAGTCGTAGCCAATGCCCACAGCCTTTACGTTAAGGTTGTCCAGCCCGTCGTTCTTTGGAGCCCAACTGCCGCCGCTGTTGGTACTGATGAACAGGCCGCTTCCCATGGTTCCTGCATAAATTTTACCATACTTGTCTATCTCCATGCAGTTGACGTATGTATTGGTTAAGCCGGTACTGATCTTTACCCATGTATCTCCCTTGGTTGTTGATTTGTAAATGCCGTCGCCCCAGACTGCCGCATAGAGATTGTTGCTGGAGTCCTGGGCCATCACACGTACATCAGATGCATTCGGTGAATGGCTTACCCTCCAGAAAGGTTCGGATTTTTCCTGTGTAAAGAGGGATATGGACATCGTGCAAAAAATTACCAAGAAAAGTAAAGAGTATTTCGGCATAATCGGTGTTTGCATTGTCTTTCCTAAAAAATATATTTCTTAATGTTTAACTTTACTTGTCAGATATACACATTAAGGAACAAAATGATACAAAAATTATTAGGGATCATTGAAAAATCACATAATTTTTTTTATTATTCCCAAAATAAATTACTTTTGACAAATTTAGTTAAATTAATGGTAAACATTATATAAAAAAATCAAGAAAAATGAAGAAAACGAAAGTATTTATCAATCTTACTTCCGGTGTCGAAGCTCTCGACAAGTATGGAATGTCAACGGACGATGTTTCATTCATCAGGATACAGTCGAGTCACTGCGAGGCTCACATGTGGGAGAAAATGCTGTGGGAACTCGACAGCAATTTCCTGATGTTCCTGGCGATGGGCTACGAATGTGTTGTCTATGATTTCGGAGCACATACGCAGAATTCGAAAGCACTGTACTTCGGCGTCGAGTGGGTAAAGTATTTCCTTACGAGGCGATGGTTCAACCGTGACTACAAACCCATTGTCAAGGGCAAAGACATAGGCAATTATTTTGAAGCGGAATATGAGAAGATTACGAGGGACCTCAAACGCCGCATCGATTACTTCAGGACATTCCTCTTTACCGATGAATTACATATCAGGACTGTGTCGAGTGTTACCCAATATGATAATAACAAGGATTACCACCGGTCATTGATCGGTTCGATGCTGAAAGGTGAATAGCGGGCTGGTGGCTCATTCTTTACTTACCCGGTTTTCTCAGTAAAAATAATTCCTTTATATCAAATTTAATATTTAGTTTTGCCTTGGGATATGTGTATTATTTTGCAAGGCTGTAAGTGAGTAAATTCAGGTGTTATCTATTGGGCTGTCTGACCGGTGTACTGCTGGCTCTGTCGTTCCCCCCGCTTCCTTTCTTCCCACTGGCGTTCATAGCCTTTGTGCCGATGTTTTATGTGATTGAAGAAAAAAAAGTCAATCTGTTCTTTTTTACATATATCGTTTTTTTCATCTACCACTGTGGGGTAAACTGGTGGATAGGCAGTTGGCAGCCCGAATCGGACAAATTCCTTATGTACGGAGGTGTAGGACTGGCTTTGGCCCATCCCTTCTTCTTCATGATACCCATATACTTCTACAGATTCTTCAGTAAACGTTTCAACAGGGACGACGCCCTGACGCTTTTCCCCTTCATCTGGATTGCTTTCGAATGGCTCCGTTGTTTCGGCGACCTGGCCTATCCCTGGCTGACGATTGGTTACACCCAGATAGACAATTACTACTGGGTTCAGGCTGCCGATCTGGCCGGAGTCTGGGGCCTGTCATTCATGGTGGTGTTCATTAACATACTTTTTGTAAAAATGCTTTTCAGGTACAATGAAGCCCGGACTAAGGGTTCGACAGTGAAATTCATGTACCTGCCCCGCGTAAAAAAATATGTAATTGCCCTGGCAGTACTCATCATCATACCCAATGTTTACGGCGTTTTTATTACTTCCCGCTATGACCACGCCACACTGCTGAAGGACAATGCCACCATCAGGGTAGGGTTGCTACAGCCCAATATCAATCCCTGGAGGAAATGGGAACATGAGGCCCTGATGATGATTGAGACCCACAAGAGGCTGCAGGATTCGCTTCAGCGCACTGTGCCGCCCATCGACCTGGCTGTCTGGAGCGAGACCGCAATAACCCTTGTAAGCCATGAATTCAACTTCTTTCACGATTTCCATTACCTGCATGAATGGCTGGCACAAACCAATGCTTCGCTGCTGACCGGATTCGCAGATTTCTATGTCTATAAACCCGGCGAAGACTTTCCGCTAATGGCTAAACCCCTGGGCAGCCGCTCCGGCTCGATGTACTCTTCTTTCAACTCGGCATTGATGCTCCATTCCTACGACAGCCTGTTCGAAATCTATCATAAGTCGAAACTGACGCCTTTTTCCGAGAAATTCCCCTATCTGGAGGTCCTGTCCTTTGCCAAATCATGGTTCGAATGGAATGTCGGCATTTCAAGCTGGACTCCCGGTGAACGCCAGAACAATCTCCATTTTGTAAAGAATAATGATACCGTAACGGTAGCCCCTGTCATCTGCATCGAGTCGATTTATCCCTACTATGTCAGAGAATTTGTAACCAAGGGCGCCCAGGTGATTGCAGTCATTACCAACGACGGCTGGTTCGACTATACTCCCGGGCCCGAGCAGCATTATCTTATTGCTGCGATGAGGGCCATCGAGAACCGCCGCTATATTGTCAGGGTTGCTAATACGGGCATCAGCGGTGTCATCAAACCTGACGGCAGTTCCCTGATGACTCTCCCGGAGAGGGAGCAGACAGCGGCAGCAGCAGAGGTTCCCCTGCTCGGGACAAACAGTCTCTATTTCCTCTTCGGAGACTACGCCGGGATACTTTCCACGGTACTGATTATTATTACCCTGATATATTCGCTTCTGTATAAAAGAAAAGTTCAGTATTGATTTGAACATTTTTCCGGATCTTTCGTAAATATAGAAAAACATTCGGTAAGTTATTTGAAAGATCAATATGATGAAAGGTTACAGAGGATATTGGCCTGTTCTGGCGCTGGTGGCTTTAGCCCTGCTCGCTTCCTGTTCGACGACTTATGTTACGGAGATCAGGGCTGTCGGGCCGAATACGTTCATTGAAGGCGGCAGGGAAGTGTCAACTCAGGAGAAATCGGGCGTTGAAGCCTATGTTACATTCCTCGATTACCCACCGGGAATGATGATGTTTGATGTGCAGGTTGCCAACAAGACGGGTTTCCCGTTAAACATAAAACAGTCTGATATATTCCTTGTGCCTATGGAAAGTCCGGACGAGAAGAGCGCCCCGGGCAATGCAGCATACTCCGTCAGGGCTATTGAACCAAAAGTCCTGGCGTCCAATATCGACAAAGAAATCGAACAGGCCAACAATGCGTATAAAACGTCTGCTGCCGTCGATGTAGGCCTGACCATCCTCGGGGCAATTATTTACGGTGCTTTGGACGACCACGACGACCCCGAAGTTTACGCAGGCATGGCTGGAGACCTCATCATCAGGAGGGTTGACGCATCGGTTGACCACGACAGGTTCATGAAAGACCTCAATTACAGGAAGGAATTCGTCGAGACAAAGTCTTTGAAGGATACGACCATCAGCAATGGCGGAAGAGCGTACGGCGCTGTGATTGTGCCTCTTTACAATCTGCCGAAATACTTCAAAGTGGTTGTGCCTCTGAACGGAACGTTCTTCGAGTTCCCCTATAAGGTGGTGGTAACGAAACAATAGATTGTCTGACAGATCCACGGTTGTTTTCAGGAAAGGGTTTTATCCGAATGGGGTAAGGCCCTTGCTTTTTTCTATACTGAATAGATTTGGCCTGCAAATTCTTATTATATTTACCGGTGTACCTGCTATAAAAATTTCATTCTGAGTTGAATTTTTTATTTCATGCTCGTAAATATAAATAAATACATGATGTGAATAATTTCGGGAATTGTTATGATAAAGATGAGCAAATTATGGCTGTTGATTCTTACAATTGCTTTACCTGCTCTAATAGCCTCCTGCTCTTCACACTATGTCCCACGGAACCGTACATACGAACTCTGGCCCGTTGGCAGTAAACATTTCGTAACGGAGGGCAGGGAGGTGATGTATGATATCAGATCAGGTGTTGAAGTCTGCGTCACCTTCCTGGACAATCCCTACGACATGATGATGTTCGACGTCCAGGTTACCAACAATTCAGACTGGCCGGTTGCGGTGAAAAGGGGTGACATATTCCTCTGTCCTATGAAAGACATCGACGACAAAAGCATTCCGGCCAACAGTGTGAGAGTGAAAAAAGCCACCGATCACAGGGAACTGATTTCTAAGATTGACGGAAAGATCGGGAGTGAGAATTTCAAACATGGCCTGGCTTCTTTTTTCAGGGTTACTTTCCTCGTCGTTTTAGGAATCGTATATATTGCCAGCGCAGTTGCCCAGGTTGACGACGCCGACGAAACGGGCGAAACATACAACAACATGGCTGAGGACCAGAGGAGTTCAAGCTCGGATCATGAGAATATCCTCGACGATTTGTATTACGACAAAAGCTTTATTGGCGACAATGCGCTGATGGACACAATCGTCAAACCCGGAGAGCATGTTTACGGGTCTGTACTGTTGCGTGTGAAGGAGCCGCCCCGGTTTTTCAGGATCGTCGTACCCATCAACGGAACATTCTTCGAATTTCCCTACATGGCCTTCAGCTACCTGTGATGAAGAAGCTGTGGGCAGCTTTCAGGGCAGGCAATCCGTTGTCCCTGTCGAGTATTACCAGCATTGAAGTGTCGGAGATGCCGTAGATTATCGATAATGGGTTAAATTGGGCAAGTACGGCTGCCATCCCCTGCATTCGCCCGGATGGCTCCGTCCCTCCGGCCGCTATTCCCGAACCGCACAGGCAAAGAAGCGAGACTTCCTGTTTCTTAATCCTGTACTTTTCGTAAAGGCCGCTGACTGCGTCGGCAGTGGCAGCGTTCTTTTCAAGGACGACGACGCAGTTGTTTTCGGAAGTGGAGATCGTCAGCGCCTTGATGGATCGCTGTTTCAGGTAACCCAGTACCTCCGACAGAAAACCGACTGAGTTTTCATTCATTGGTATTTCAAACTTGAAACTGAGGCAGTTTTCTTTAAGTACCAATGACCTGACTTTGTCCCTGTTGTTGTCCATGGAGTCGAGTATCAGTGTACCATGCCTGTCGGGCTCTGCAGTATTGAGTACCCTTACAGGTATCTTCCGGTTGACTGCAGGCTTGATTGTATCCGGATGGAGCACCTTGGCGCCGTAGAAAGACAATTCCCTGACTTCGGCGAAACTGATCTCCGGTATCGGCGCTGCGTCCGGAACCAACCGCGGGTCGGTTGTGAGTATTCCGTTGACGTCGGTCCAGATCCAAATCTCCCGTGCTCCGAGAGCTGCCCCGAACAGCGCTGCCGAGTAGTCCGAGCCGCCCCTTCCCAGTGTCGTCGTACTGCCGTCGGGAGCGGAGCCGATGAAACCCTGGGTGATCACCGTTTTCCCCGATTCCAGTTCCGGACTGATGAGAGCCGCCGCTTTACGGGTGGTGTTTTCCATATCGACATTCGAACATGTGTACGCCGGGTCTGTCATCATTACATTCCTGGCGTCGGCAAAGGCCGCGTCTAAGCCACGATCTCTTGCAGCGCAGTAAAATATCGAAGTTGAAAGAAGTTCACCGAAGGCAGTACAGGAATCGATTGACTTCGGGGTACACTCCTTCAGCAGGGAAACCCCCCGGACAAGTGTACGTGCCTGTTCCAGCAGTACGTCGATCATCGCTTCGGCCTGCTTCCTGAACTCCTCTTTGCCGATCAGTTCTCCAATCAGCTTCTTGTGCCTTGCCTCGAGCAGTCCGATCCCTGCGAGTCCGGCGTCAGGACTGCCGGAGCCGGCGGACAGAATGATCTCATGTAACTTGTCGGTGACACCGGAGCAGGCAGACAGTACCACAAGAAGTTGTTTATCCTGGTGATTTTTAACTATTTCCAGTACCTGGTTCATTGAAGTGGCATCCTGAACGGAAGTGCCGCCGAATTTCATAACAATCATAAGGCGCTATATTTCTACAAAGTTTGCTAAATGCTCAGCGTTGGTCAGGTGTATCAATATATTGTCATCAACCAGTTCCCTGACGGCTTTCTTGGCAGTTTCCACCGACAGGCCGAACCTGTAGGCAAAATGCCAGATATCTATGGGTGCAAGGGATATTTCGAGGGCTAATGTCTGCGCTACCGTGAGTTTCTGTTTGTCGAGGAACCTTTCCCTTATCGAATCGAGGAAGACACGCGCTTCCTTGTCGGCGATGTGTGCATCCGTGAAATAGTAATTGTCGTTTTCCATCAGGTCGCATATTGGGAAGCCCCTGCTCGTGTCGGAAAGCAACGGAAGAAAGGAGATGGAAACGACATAGGGTTCTTCGTCGGAACTGTCCCAGAGGTCAACCCAGACTCTCGGGTCGTTTTCCCTGAGCCATTCAAAAAATACCTGCTCCCTTTGGGGGAGTTTCATTAGTGTATTGCCTGCAAAGCTGCCGACGAGCGCTTTTGCCGTGTCAACGTCAATTGTACTGAAAACTTCTTCGGGGAAAACAATATATCTTTCTTTTGCCGTCTGTTCCCTGCACCACTCTGTCATTTCCTGTATATTCAATTATTACCGCCCAGTTTGTTAAACCATTTTTATTTTATTCTAATTTAAGCATTTACCTCAATTATTTCAATTAATAAATGCAATTTTATGTAAAGACGAAGTTAGCGCTGTGTTAGGTTACAGCACATTGGAAAATGTCTTATATCGCCGGCTGAAGGCTATTCTCCGGTAACCTGCACAATTATTCTGCGTCTCCGGGCGCTGTTGTCGAAGTCGATGAAGACGATCTGCTGCCATGTACCTAATGCCGGCCTCCCGTCGATTACGGGAAAAACGAAGCCGGTCTTTGTGATGGCAGAGCGGATGTGAGAGAAGCCGTTGCCGTCTCCCCACTTCATGTTGTGCGAATAGTCCAGGCTCGAAGGCGCAATAGATTCGAAGAAGCGTTTCAGGTCGGCGACACAGCCGGACTCATATTCGATGGTAGTAATCCCTGAGGTTGAACCAGGAGAGAAAACAAGCACACTACCGTTGGTAATACTGCACTTGTTTATCTGTTCGAAGACTTTGCCGCTAATGTTGACGATGTCGGTGAATCCTCGTGTCTCTATCTCAAAATCGTAATTATATATTTTCATAACCACCTCAAATAATTGGCACTTTCTTTGATAAATCATTTTTCAAATATAAGGAAATTTATGTAATTGGAATAGAATGAATAATTTACTGCTATGGTACTACAGGATTTTTGAAATGCTGGTTTTCTACCCGCTGCTCCTGGGGCCTGATTGTGGAGTTGCTGCCACTGTGCCTGACGGCAGAGACTTTAGCAGGCCATACCTTGCTGCTGTATTTAATGATAGTGCTCTAAGTGTGAACTATAACTACAGAGACGAAGTAAGTACAGGTATTAATTCCTCTAATGACCTGACAATAGAGGTGCAAACGATGTCCGTTGTACCGGGAACCCCTCTGACAGGCGAATCTGTTGTCCGGGCAATCGATCTGTGGCTGATAGGGCGAATTGGTACTGTCGGAAAGCCGGTTTCATTGGCCGGCAGAAATTTCCTGCCGGGAATACATGACCCACCCGGGAGCCGGAGTACATCGAAGATTTACCAGGTTCCATCCTCAATTCAGCAATATTAACTCCACATTCAGAACTGGCTACGCCGGTCTCGCTGTGTTCGGCTCAGCATTCATAATTTATCATTCATAATTCATAATTTATCATTAATCATTTATTATTTATAATTCAGCATTTGCTCCGCCGGTCTCTCCACATTCGTCATTGGCTACGCCGGTCTCGCTGCGCTCGGCTCGTAATTCGTAATTATGAAACTCCTGACACCACACTCCAATTATTTAACCACACAAATCCTGTCGGTTACGCTCAGCGAAGGCGTTCTCAGGACAATGTAATACATGCCAGAAGGCACACTGCTCAGGTCGATGACGAGATTGTGTTTTCCGGGAGTAGGACTGTTGTCGCGGAAAACAGTGGTAGTGTTGCCCAGTGCGTCGCAGAGAAGAACCTCCGCATAGCCTTTTTCTATTGTCGTGAACTCAATTTCCGCATCGTCGGAAGACGGGTTCCCGGACGTTTGTTTCAGGTAAAGTACGCCCGTATCTTTGTACAGACGGGGTACGGGATCGGTACACAGGCCGGTAACTACGACCTGACCGTTCACGGCAGAAGTAATGACATCCTTGCAATTGAAAATGAAGTCTTCAATGTTCATCGCAATTGTGTCCGCCGAGCCAAGGATGACGGTAAAACGGAGCGTCAGCAGTGTGTCGCTCAAATCGCGGGTATTGATGTCAATGATTGTATTCTCGCCGTCAGTGGTATAAGGTATATTGTCTTTCAGGACTAGAACCGAGTTGTTAAACTTCAGGCGGTAAGAATAGTTCAAGGCGGGACAGTCGCCGGTTTTGAAATTCGAAGAAATTCTTACATTAACGGCTACTTCATCGCCGATTGCTGCAGTAACAGAATCGACGGTAACAGAAAAAGCAGAGTCGAGCATCGACACAAACCTGTCTATTACAACTGAACATTTCTCCTGGTTTGTTACTGTCAGGGAGTAGGTGTCCGTATGATAGACATTAATGCTCCTGGTTGTCTCCCCGGTTGACCACTTGTAAGTGAAGTTACCCTCAGGGCCGCTTAGTGTCGCGCTGTCGCAGGGACAAATGGTACCGTTTGTACTGCAGGTGATTTCTTTAGGGATTTCGGGAGCGACACTCACCTCCACGGTGTCATAGGTGTTGCAATGATATGTCGAATCGAATACAGTCAGGTAATAGCGGGTACTTGTTTTGCCTGTAAAAACAGGGTTTGGTACATCAGTGGCAGAGAGGCCCTCTGCCGGAGACCATTGCCAAAGGAGTCCCTGGTAAGCCGGCGGATTGTCCATGCCTAATTTAGCCTGGTCCCCGTAGCATAGCGTTTTGTCGCTGCCGGCAACCTGGCCTTCGATTTTTCTGCAGCTGATCATCATTGATATGTCATCGAGGGCAAAATCATTGCCGTTAAAATCGGTAATGGTGTTGCGCAGAGTAATGGTAGCCTCGCCCGAAGCGTCTGAGGTCCAGGAATAGGCGTAGTTCTTCCACTCACACGGCTGGGTTGGCGCCGAAGCAGATTCTTTGTTGATTAGTGTCCCGTTGATGAAGACCAGTATTTGTGCAGGATTGTCCTTGAAGAGGCTGGTAATCCAGAATGAGAAAATGTACTCACTGTTTGGGATAAGCCCGGTGACTTTTTGCTCCCACACTTTCGAATAGAGAGAATCGCCGTTGAACACGGCCATCATTCCCTTGCCGGTAGTGTGGTCGCCACAGGCAGGAAAAAATGTATAGAGAAGATGGGGATTGTCGGTAATCGCAAAGTATCCTTCTCTGCTCAGGTAAACAGTTGCCGGCTGGTATTCGGTAAAAAAACATGTGTCTCCGTCGCTGAAATCACCGTTACAGATCATTTCTGTCTGCGAACGGCACAATGCAGGCAAAAGGAAGAAGCATATTATCAGGGCACGGGTTCTCATATCTTGCATCACATTTTCATTAGTTAGATACACTTTAATTAATATATTAAGTTAAGAAAAAATTCTAATAGAATGATAATAAAAATTTATGAATTAATTATTAAATTGCATCGTAAAACTTGAATAATTGAATAGATGTTACTTTCATTAGTATATAAATTATTTTAATATTAAAGAAATTATTTGAATTAATAGAAGGATTGATGAATGAGTATATTACTGAATCGGAAGACAAAGGTGATAGTACAGGGAATGACCGGAACCGAAGGTACTTTCCACACTGCACAGATGATCGAATATGGAACGAATATTGTCGGCGGGGTAACGCCCGGCAAAGGCGGAACCGAATACCAGGGTAGTGCTGCAGCCAGGTTTGACAGGCCTGTACCGATTTTCAACACTGTAAGGGAGGCTGTTGAGGAAGCAAAAGCAGAAGCCACTGTAATATTCGTACCCCCACCCTTTGCTGCCGACGCAATTCTCGAGGCAATCGACGCCGGAATAAAACTCATTGTTACAATTACCGAGGGCATCCCGGTAAATGACATGGTCAAAGTGTTCTCTGCACTGAAGAAGTCCGGTTCCAGGCTCATCGGGCCGAACTGCCCCGGCATCATCACTCCGGGTGAAGCGAAAGTCGGCATAATGCCCGGTTTCATTCACAACCCCGGCAGGGTGGGCGTCATCTCACGCAGCGGTACCCTGACCTACGAAGCTGTTAAACAATTGACCGATGTCGGTTTGGGACAGTCCACATGCATCGGCATCGGCGGCGACCCGATCATCGGGACACAGTTCATCGATGCTGTCAGGCTGTTCAACGAAGACGACGACACCGACGCCATCCTGATGATTGGCGAGATCGGCGGCAACGCGGAAGAAACAGCCGCTGCCTTCATTAAAGAAAAAGTGAAAAAACCGGTAGTCGGTTTCATTGCCGGAAGGACTGCGCCTCCGGGAAGAAGGATGGGACACGCCGGAGCAATCATTTCAGGAGGAAAAGGTACAGCCGTCGAAAAGATTAAGGCGTTGAAAGATGCCGGCATCCATGTTGTCGATTCTCCTGCCGACATTGGCATTACGGTTAGAAAAGCTCTTGACGAAAAGGGCAGTGTTGTTAAAAAAGCTTCCGCCGCTAAGAAAACCGACTCAAAAACAGCGCCGGCCAAGGCTGCCCCGAAAAAAGCAGCTAAAAGCCCACTGCCGAAAGCTTCTGTGAAAAAGTCGGCGGCAGGAAAGAAATCTGCTGCCGGTACTTCAAAAAAAAGTAAATAGAAGTACAATTGATATTATTGCCGGGAATGGCTCCGGGATTGCCCCGGACTGCTCCCGGCAATAGAATATTATATATCTGTGAGGAAAAATTACTGATGGAAAGAACATTAGCAATAATCAAACCCGACGCCGTGAAAAAGAACGCTGTCGGTGAAATAATTACGATGATCACTACTGCCGGTTTCAGGATAATTGCCATGAAACTGACAAGGATATCTGTTCAGCAGGCCGGTAAATTTTACGAAGTACACAAAGAAAGGCCCTTCTACAATGATCTGCTCCGGTATATGGCCGGCGGCCCCATCGTGCCGATTGTGCTGGAAAAAGACAACGCTGTCGAAGATTTCCGAAAGCTGATCGGCAACACAGACCCCCTGCTTGCCGACGAAGGGACAATACGTAAAATCTACGGCGAATCGAAATCCGTCAATGCGGTCCACGGCTCAGATTCACCCGATAACGGGCTCATCGAGGCCGGCTTCTTCTTCAGCGCTGCCGAAATCGCAGCAATCAACCTGTAATCCGTCGTTCATTTTTATCCAACAACTAACCGGAACGAACATGGAAAAGTTTGACACAATCAGTTCTGAACTTCGTTTTCAAAACCCATACTGGGAATATATGGTGGAAAAGTATGTGCTGCCCGACAAGAGCCAGGGCGATTACCACTATGTAAACTCCCGGGGTTCCACAATGATAATCCCCCGCCATGTAAATAATACTTTCACTTTGATTCGTCAATATAGATATTTAAATAAGAAATACAGCCTGGAGTTCCCCGGTGGCGGCCTGAAGAAGGGACTGGCGCCTGAGGAAAATGCCAGGGAGGAGTTGAAAGAAGAGTCCGGACTTGTGGCAAGTACCCTGACACTCATTGGGGAGTTTAACCCGTACAACGGCGTTACCAATGAGATATGCCATACCTACCTTGCCAGCGGCCTGGTACAGACAGGGAATGCACCGGAACCTTCGGAGGAACTTGAAATTGTAAGACTAAGCTATGAACAAATTGTAGGATTAATAAAACAAGGTGAAATATGGGATGGAATGACTTTAGCCGCCTGGGCTTTATACGTTTACCAGGATTTATGAAGAAAGCTGCTGTCGGCAGGCATAATAAATTGTTGCCGCTCACACTGGCGCTTACTTTTGCGTCTTTGCTCCTTACTTCGGCGGCCTTCATCCAGGGAGATACGGCTGACAGTTCCGAACACAGGCTCAAAGTGAAATTCCCTCTTAATATTCTGCATCACTATAAATTGACTGAAGTAACAACTGTGGCCAGGACTTTTTCCGACAGTACCACAAGGGAATACTCCAGGGAAATCGAGTATTATTATACTCTTAAACAATTGTCCCTGCCTTCCAATGAATTCGTTGAGATTGACGCCAGGGTCGATTCTGTAAGGTACCTGTTCAAGGAAAACGGCGTTGAGAAAAAGGTGTTTACAGAGGATGAGAAATACGGCGAAGGTGGATTGACGGAGGATATCAGGCTGACAGTCCTGCCTAAGGACAGGAATTTCATGATGACTTTTTCTCCCTACGGCGACCTTGCCAAAATCACCTCTCCCCAAATCGATGAAGTCAAAAGGTATTTCACCGACCACGCACAAGAGCTTGTTTCGGACACCATGAGAAAGATCACCTGGTTTAACCAGTTGTCGGACTATAATCTGCAATATATATGTAATGTCCAGAAACTACTGCTGCCAATGGGGCCTGTAAAAAGGGACAGCGTTTGGAAATCGCCTATGATCTTCAGGATCGACATGAAAAACTATGTCGATACCCTCAAGGTATGGATCGCAGACATTAAAGTCGGTGAATATATCATCGAATCAGAAGGCCATAATCCCAAATTCTTTGAAAGCTATGGTTTGTTTAACGGAGTAAAGTATCCTCTGACCATTGACTCGACAAAGGGAATTACAAAGTATGCCATCAAAATTGACCCGTTCGGCTGTATCAATAAATCTGAAGGTTTCTTTTCAGCAAGGATATTTGCACGCTCAAATAAAGAAAGATTTTCAGACAGCGTAACTGTCAGGTCAAACACCGAGCTTCTCGGCAGGTACAGATGGTAATATAAAAATATGGGAAAAAAATTCCTCCTTTTCATATTGCTTTTACTCAACTTCGAAGCTTATGCCTCGGACAGGGTCCCTGTACTTACGGTTGACGCGGCAATCAGCCCCGCGACCGCCAGGTATATCGACAAGGCAATTGGAAAAGCTGAGGAAGAATCCGCTCCGGCAATTGTCATCAAACTTAATACTCCCGGAGGCTTGCTTGAGGCAACCAGGGATATTGTCAGTCGCATTCTCGATTCGAAAGTACCGGTACTGGTCTATGTCGCACCCTCCGGCTCGCGTGCCGGCTCGGCGGGAGTGTTCATTACCCTGTCCGGGCACGTGGCGGCAATGGCTCCGGGAACAAACATCGGCGCAGCCCATCCTGTCGGAATGCAGGGCGAGGCCGACTCCTCGGTAATGTTTGAAAAAGTAACCAACGACGCTGCTGCTTTCATACGTACCATAGCCGACAGGAGGAAACGCAATGTGTCGTGGGCGGAAAGGACTGTCCGGGAGAGTATCTCATCGACTGAAAAAGAAGCTCTCGACTCCGGCGCCATTGACTTCGTCTGTGTTTCAGTCGAAGAGCTGATTGCAAAAGCTGACGGCAAAGTCGTAGAGGTCGCCAACAGGTATGTTACTTTGCAGCTCAAAGGAAAAGCTACGGAGGACATGGAGATGAGCTGGATTGAAGAGCTGTTGCTCATCATCAGCGATCCGAACATAGCCTATATCCTGCTGATGCTCGGCATCTACGGCATCCTTTTCGAATTGTTCAGCCCCGGGGCTGTTCTGCCCGGAGTTCTGGGCAGCATTTCGATGATACTCGGCTTGTATTCCATGAACACACTGCCGATTAACTACGCCGGTGCAGCCCTGATCATCCTTGCCGTCATCCTTTTCCTGCTGGAGATTAAAGTTACCAGTTACGGCATCCTGACGATTGGCGGAGTAATCGCATTGTTCCTTGGCTCGATGATGCTCATCGATTCACCCTTAGAATTCATGCAGATTTCCCTCTCGGCAATCATAACCAACGCCGTCCTGAACATATTGTTCTTTGCCTTCGTCATTGCCCTTGTGGTTAAAGCCCGTAAAAGGCGCAAAGTAAGCGGCGCCGATGAATTGATCGGAAAGGCCGCTACCGTGCTTGTCGCAATAGCAAAGAACGGACAGGGCAAAGTCAAGGTTTTCGGGGAGATATGGAACGCTGTCTCCGACACTCCTTTCCAGGAGGGAGACAGAGTTAAGATAGAAAGTATCAAAGGACTTACATTAAAAGTTGTTAAATATCCATAATCATCGGAGGTAGCTATGCCGTTTTCAACACCGGTCATCATTATTGTATTATTTTGTGTAATACTTTTATTTTCAGCTCTGAAAGTACTCAACGAATACGAAAGAGCCGTCATCTTCCGTCTCGGCAGGCTGATCAACGTAAAAGGCCCCGGCCTGATTGTACTCATACCCATTATCGACAAGATGGTACGCGTAAGCATGAGGACTGTTGCAATGAACATCGAACCGCAGGACATCATCACCAAGGACAACGTTTCTGTCAAGGTAAATGCTGTATTATACTTCCGGGTAATGGAAGCCGAAAAAGCAATCGTCAGCGTCGAGAACTACCTTTACGCCACGAACCAGATCTCACAGACAACACTGCGCAGCATCCTCGGACAGTCGGACCTGGACGAACTTCTTTCTGCCAGGGAACAGATAAACCACAAGCTGCAGCAAATAATCGACGACCAGACAGAACCCTGGGGCATTAAAGTATCTTCCGTAGAATTGAAGCAGGTTGACCTCCCACTTGAGATGCAGAGAGCCATGGCAAAACAGGCAGAAGCCGAAAGGGAGCGCCGTTCCAAAGTCATCAACGCCGACGGTGAATTCCAGGCAGCCCAGGCTTTGTCCGAGGCAGCACTCAAGATTGAGAACCATCCCGTTGCCTTACAGCTGCGATTCCTCCAGACACTGTCAGACATCGCCACAGAAAAGAATTCGACGATTGTGTTCCCTGTCCCAATCGACCTGCTGAAACCTTTCATCAAGGATATGAATAAGCCGTTGGACCAGGAAAAGAAACCGGCAGAGGGATGATATAATTTATTATATTATTATTGAACATTGTTATTATCAACATATAGTAAAGTGAATATGAAAGCAAAAACATTGATTATGTACATTGCCGCACTGGCCGTGTTACTGCCTTTGACCGGCTGCGGGGACCGCTATATCAGTGTGCCGTACACCAGGCCTGCCCAGGTCAACATGAAGGATTACAAAGCAATATTCGTTGCCGACTTCACCGGCCCAAACGGCAGGGAACTGACTTTTGCAGTGAAAAAGATGCTGGTTGACCTGAAAAGGTTCGACATCCTCGAAAGTTTCAACTCTGCCAAAAATACGGCTGCCGCTGTTGTCATCGAAGGCGACATGGTCCAGGATGATTACGAAGAGAAAGTGAAAGAGAACAGGACTTACAAAGACGATAAAGGGGCCTCCCACGTCGAATTCGGCCTTGTCGGGCGCTGGACCACCAGTGTGAACCTGAAGATAATCGATATAAGTACAAGTAAGGTGCTCTATGCCCTGAACGCCGAAAAAACAAAAGAAATAACCAAATCCGACAAAGACAGGAAACCTAAGGTTGAAAAATCGGAACTCAGCAACCTGAAGGAGGACGTTCACAACATTGTTGCAAATAGCGCCGTCAACCTCCTGATTCCCAGGACTGAGTACGTCAGAGTCCGGGTAATGGAAGAC
Source organism: uncultured Hyphomicrobiales bacterium (assembly GCA_964634885.1). Classification (GTDB taxonomy): domain Bacteria; phylum Bacteroidota; class Ignavibacteria; order Kapaibacteriales; family UBA2268; genus DAINRZ01. The sequence continues at coordinate 129,573 of CAZWLN010000002.1, forward strand.
GACGACCTGCCCGAACTCGAACATGGCCTCGAATACGCCCGCACCGGTGATTTTGAGAATGCAATCGTTTTCTTCAAAAAAGCTCTCGACAAGACAAAGGACAATGAAAAACTTGCCAAGGTCTATTATGATATCGGCATTGCCTACCAGTACAGCTATGATTTCACGAATGCATACCAGAACCTGTACAAGGCAACCACGCTGTCGCAGGAAGTACTCTACCAGGACGCTTTGATTGCCATGCAGAAAATGAAAAACGACTATGACGAGTATATGAAGCAATTGTAAAAAAAAATAAAATAATATAAATACGATTACAATAGTCGTATTTAAGTAACGTCAAAAGCCATATTATTATTAACATAGTGATATGGCTTTTTGAATGTTGAAGATATCGAAAAAAATTGAATATGCGCTTCTTGCCCTGCAGTACATCGCATCGCAGCAGGACAAGGTAGTACCTGCCAAGGAGATGGCCGGGGTACTGAACATCTCGTTCGAGTTCCTTTCCAAACTGTTACAGCAATTGAACAAAGCCGGCTTCATCTCTTCCCAGCAGGGCATCAAAGGCGGCTATGTCTTTGCAGTGGAGCCCGACAAACTGACCGTATCCGACGTCATTACGGCGCTCGAGGGGGACTCCGGCATCATCAACTGCCTCAACGGCGAGGAAGAGGAACAATGCCTCAGGACGGACTGCTGCACACTCAGGAAACCTATGCAAAAGATACAGAGCCAGATCAACAGTATATTAAAATCTACTTCCATTGCCGAATTAGCTAATCAATCTTGAAAGGACTATTGAAAAATGGCTGAAGAACAGAAACAACAACAGGACGACCTGGTTGAACAAATAACCAACAGCGAGTATAAATACGGCTTCGTTACGGACATCGAGCAGGAGTTTGCGCCTAAAGGCCTTAGCGAGGATATTGTCAGGTTCATTTCGCGCAAGAAGAACGAGCCTGAGTTCATGCTTAACTGGAGGCTAAAGGCCTATCAGTACTGGCTTAACATGAAAGAGCCGTCCTGGCCTAACCTCAGCTATCCGCCGATAGATTACCAGGACGCATACTATTACGCTGCTCCGAAGTCCCAGAAGGAAGGCCCTCATTCCCTCGATGAGCTTGACCCGGAAATAATTAAAACTTTCGATAAACTCGGCATTCCCCTCAATGAAAGGGAACTGCTTGCCGGTGTGGCGGTGGACGCCGTAATGGACAGCGTGTCGATTGCCACCACTTTCAAGGATAAACTGTCCGAACTGGGTATCATCTTCTGTTCCATGAGCGAAGCGATACAAAACCACCCGGCCCTCATCGAGAAATATCTCGGGTCTGTAGTGCCTTACACCGACAACTATTTTGCAACACTGAACTCTGCCGTGTTCAGCGACGGTACCTTCTGTTACATACCGCCGGGTGTACGCTGCCCGATGGAGCTTTCAACATACTTCCGCATCAATGCCTCTCAGACAGGCCAGTTTGAAAGGACGCTCATAGTCGCCGACGAAGGCAGCTATGTAAGCTATCTCGAAGGCTGCACAGCGCCAATGAGGGATGAAAACCAGCTTCACGCCGCTGTGGTGGAACTCGTGGCCCACAAAAATGCCGAGATCAAATACTCAACGGTGCAGAACTGGTATCCGGGTGATGAACAGGGCAGGGGCGGCATCTACAACTTCGTTACCAAACGCGGCATCTGCCTCGATGACAATGCTAAAATATCATGGACACAGGTGGAAACCGGCTCCGCCATTACATGGAAATACCCGAGCTGCATACTGAAGGGTGACAATTCATCAGGGGAGTTCTATTCCGTCGCTGTTACCAATAATTACCAGCAGGCAGACACCGGAACTAAGATGATTCACATCGGCAAAAATACCAGAAGCAGGATTGTCTCTAAAGGTATCTCTGCCGGCAAGAGCCAGAACAGCTACCGTGGCTTGGTGAACATCAATAAGAAAGCAATTAACGCCCGTAACCATTCGCAGTGCGATTCGCTGCTAATCGGGGATAAATGCGGGGCGCACACTTTCCCGTACATCGAAGTACACAACCAGGATTCAATTGTCGAGCATGAAGCCACCACTTCGAAGATATCCGAAGAGATCATGTTCTATTGCAAACAGCGGGGCATCGGCGACGAAGAGGCCGTATCGCTGATAATCAACGGTTTTACCCGCGAGGTGCTGAACCAACTGCCTATGGAATTTGCCGTGGAAGCCCAGAGGCTTCTGTCCGTCAGCCTCGAAGGAAGCGTCGGGTGATTGGAGTTGTATCTAATTACGAATTACGAATTAAGAATTACGAATGAGGAGTATTTATTTACGAATTACAAATGACGAATTACGAGCCGAGCGCAGCGAGACCGGCGTAGTCAATTACGAATGAGTAGAGACACAAGGTTTGCGGCCCGGGAATACAGGAAAGAAGAATTGAAAAATTAAAAATTGAATAGATAAATTAAAAAATTGTTTAATAATGAAAAATTTAAAAGAATTATAAATCTAATGTAGGACGCGACAATGGCTTTATTAAAAATTAATGACCTGAAAGCAAAGATAAATGAGAATGAAATTCTCAAAGGTTTGAACCTGGAAGTCAATCCCGGTGAAATACACGCCATCATGGGGCCTAACGGCACCGGAAAGAGTACACTGGCAGGCGTCATCTCCGGCAGGGACCACATTGAGGTTACTTCCGGCGAAGTGTTGTACAACGGTAAAAACATTCTCGGTATGGCGCCGGAAGTAAGAGCACGCGAAGGTATATTCCTCGCTTTTCAGTATCCCGTAGAAATCCCAGGCGTCAGTGTTGCCAATTTCATGAAGACATCGGTTAACGAGACCAGGAAACACAGAGGCCTGGAACCACTCGACGCCATGGACTTCCTGCAATTGATGAGAGAGAAGGCTGCTCTTGTCGAGTTTGACCAGAAATTCATCAACAGGGCAGTAAACGAAGGTTTCTCCGGTGGTGAGAAAAAGAGGAACGAGATATTCCAGATGGCAATGCTGGAACCCACTCTTTCCATCCTCGACGAAACCGACTCCGGGTTGGACATCGACGCCCTGAAGATCGTGGCACAGGGTGTCAACAGCCTCAGGAACAAGGACAATGCTTTCGTTGTCATTACTCACTACCAGAGGCTGCTCAATTACATTGTCCCGGACGTCATTCATATCCTCTATGACGGCAGGATTGTAAAATCGGGTGGTAAAGAACTGGCTCTCCAGCTCGAAGAAAGAGGCTATGACTGGGTAAAAAACGGTTCTGAGCTTTAACCAGTAATAAACGGGAAACAAATATGCAAAAACACTTATTAAACAGAATAGATGAAGCCTTCGCAAAGGTAATGGCAGCGGACAACACATCCCTGAACGGTACAATGAAAGCTCTCCGCAGGAATTCATACGACAGCTTCCTGAAACTGGGATTCCCCACAAAGAAAAATGAAGACTGGAAATACACCAGCCTGTCTTTTCTTAACAATTACAACTTCGTCCCTGTCGTCGAAGCTCCGAAAACTGCCCTGACACCAAGTGACATCGACCGGTTCCTCTTCGAAGACATGAAAGACAACATTGTTGTCCTTTACAACGGCTATTTCAGCAAGGAACTGTCGCGCATCCCCTCCGGAAACGGTGTGGTAATCTCTTCACTGAGGAATGCGTTCGCAACTCATCCGGAACTGATTGAGAAATACTACGGCAAGACGGTAAAAGCCGATACGGAAGCGCTGCCTGCACTGAACAATGCGCTGGCACAAGACGGCGCTTTCATATATATTCAAAAGGGCAGGGCAATGGAACAGCCGCTGCACCTGCTGGTACTGACAGACACTGCAAACGGGGACATCCTCGTCAGCCCGAGAAACTTAGTAATTGCCGAAGAAGGTTCATCGGCCAGAATAGTCCAGACCTGCTATACTTTCGGGACAAATGCCGGTTTTACCAACCTCATTACCGAGATCAATGCAGGAAGGGACAGTGTCGTCGATTTCTACAAAATGCACAACTGCCGGGGCAAGTCATATTATGTAGGTACAACCGAAGCTGCTCAGGACAAGAATTCAGTCTTCAACAACATTTCCGTGTCACTTAACGGTGTCTTCCACAGGAACCAGGTCAACACAGTCCACAACGACGAACACTGTGAGACAAATTATTACGGCCTCTACTTCCTCGACGGCGAGGACTTTGTCGATAACCGTACATCCATCGACCATGCAAAGCCAAACTGCCGCAGCAACGAAAGTTACAAAGGCATCATCGACGGAAAAGCACAGGCGGTCTTTAACGGAAAGATCCTCGTCAGGCCCGATGCACAGAAGACCGAGGCTTACCAGGCCAACAAGAACATACTTCTCAGCGGCGACGCCACCATCAACACAAAGCCACAGCTCGAGATATTCGCCGACGATGTGAAATGCTCGCACGGCGCTACTACCGGCAGCCTCGACAAAGAAGAGATGTTTTACCTGCTGTCGAGGGGAATCGGCGAAAACAAAGCCAGGGCGCTGCTCCTTTCGGCTTTTGCAAGCGACATAATCGAGCAGATCAACATTCCCCAGTTGAGGGACGACATCAAGAGGCAGATAGCAAAGAGGCTCGTCAGCGACGACATATATTTCTGCGAAGTGTTGGAAAACCATGAAATAGAATTAAGGTGATCAATGAACCAGGAAACAACGACAACGATGAAGACATTCGACGTAATGGCAGTAAGGGAAGATTTCCCTATCCTTTCGAGGCAGGTACACGGCAAACCGCTGGTTTACCTCGACAATGCCGCCACAACCCAGAAACCCCGGCGGGTAATAGACAGGATTACCGACTATTACACCAATTTCAACAGCAACATCCACAGGGGTGTGCATTTCCTGAGCCAGGCCGCCACTTCGCAGTATGACCAGGCAAGGGAGATTGTCAGGAAATTTGTGAATGCCGCCCGTCCGGAGGAAATCATCTTTACACGCGGAGCCACCGAATCTGTTAACTTAGTGGCGGCTTCCTGGGGCAGGAAACATATCGGCGCCGGTGACGAAGTGCTGATTACTCACATGGAACACCACGCCAACATAGTCCCCTGGCAGATTGTCTGCCAGGAAAAAGGCGCCAGGCTCATCGTTGCTCCAATCGACGACAACGGTGAACTGATCATGGATGAATTTGAGAAATTGATTACGGAAAGGACAAAACTTGTCTCCGTAGTTCACATTTCCAATTCACTGGGTACCATCAATCCCGTCGCAAAGATCATTGAACTTGCCCACGCAGCCGGTGTCCCTGTGCTTGTGGACGGCGCACAGTCCGTGCAGCACACAGCAATCGACGTCCGTGAACTCGATTGTGATTTCTTCGTTGCTTCGGGCCATAAGATATACGGGCCTACCGGGACAGGTTTCCTTTATGCGAAGAAACATATACTCGAGGATATGCCTCCGTACCAGAGCGGGGGAGACATGATTGCCTCGGTCAGCTTCGAAAAAACCATATTCAACGAGCTGCCGTTCAAATTCGAAGCCGGGACTCCCAACATTGGCGGAGCAATTGCTCTCGGCGAAGCGCTCGCCTATGTACAGGACCTCGGATTAGACAGTATTGCTGCCTACGAGGCGGAACTGCTGGACTACGGCACCCAATTGTTAAGTTCCATCGACGGCCTGCGGATGATTGGAACGGCAAGCCGTAAAGCAAGCATTCTTTCTTTCGTGCTCGACAATGTCCATCCTCACGACATCGGTACCTTCCTCGACATGGACGGCATTGCCGTAAGGACAGGGCAGCATTGCACGGAGCCTTTAATGAAAAGGTTCGGCATCCCGGCGACAACCAGGGCTTCCGTTTCGTTCTACAATACGAAAGAAGAACTGGACATTCTTGCAAAATCAATTACAGAAGTAATAAAAATGTTTTCCTGATCAGAGTAAATTATGCATAGTGAATTGAACGAACTTTACAAACAGGTCATCCTGGACCACAACAAGAACCCCCGCAACTGGGGTGAACTGAAACAGGCCAACTGCAGTGCAGAAGGGCACAATCCCCTTTGTGGCGACCACTTAGACCTGAAAATGTTAATCGAAGACGGGGTAATAAACGAAATTAAGTTTGTCGGCGCCGGCTGTGCCATCTCCAAAGCTTCTGCTTCGATCATGACTACCCTGCTTAAGGGTAAGACAATCGGAGAAGCTAAAGAATTGTTCGACAGGTTCCATGAATTAGTTACATCAGACCCGACATCTGAGGTTGATATGGTTGACCTTGGTAAACTTGCAGTTTTCTGCGGTGTGAGAGAATTCCCGGCGCGAGTAAAATGTGCAAGCCTGGCATGGCATACGATGAAGAATGCCCTCGACCACGAGTTCAGCCACCACCTTGAACATCACGATCATCATGAACATCATGAACATCACGAACATCATGAACATCATGAACAAGCAGTTTCGACAGAGTAATAAGCAGGGGTAATATAATGGAAAATGAATATTCACTTATTGAACTTGAAAAGCTGGTAATCTCACAGCTCAGGACCGTTTTCGACCCGGAACTGCCTGTCAATATATACGACCTGGGGCTAGTGTACGATATAAAGATAACCTCCAAGCGGGAAGTCATCGTGTTGATGACTCTGACATCGCCTAATTGTCCTGTTGCCGATTCCCTGATTAAAGAGGTTGAAGACAAAGTGAAGTATATAGACGGAGTTACCGACGTAAAGGTAATTATTACCTTCGATCCTCCCTGGACGAAAGATATGCTCAGCGACGCAGCAAAACTGGAGTTAGGATTACTATGAGCCTGCCCGGATGATGCCAGTAAGATTCCATGGTTTAAAAGTGTCCGCTATCAAAAAGGAAACTGACGACGCTGTTACGATTTCCTTTGAAGTGCCTCCCGAACTGGAAGGTACTTTTTCCTATTTACCGGGACAGTACCTGACACTGAAACTGGACGCAGGCGGTGCAGAGCTGAGAAGGGCCTATTCAATCTCCAGTTCTGACTATTGCGGCGAGCCTCTGTCCGTTACTGTCAGGCGATCTCCTGGAGGCACTGTTTCACAAATTATTAATGATGATATTAAACCTGGTGATGCCATCGAAGTACTGCCGCCACTCGGCAGGTTTACAGCCAATCCGGACCCGGACAGGGAGCGGCTCTATATTATGTTCGGCGCCGGAAGCGGTATTACACCATTGATTTCGATAATAAAATCTGTATTAAAGGTTGAGGTGATGAGCAGAATTGTACTGTTCTACCAAAACAGGTATGAGGAAGGTATTATTTTTAAAGAGTTGATCGGTGAACTGGAACAAATCCATCCCAATTTCAGGGTATATCATTTCCTGAGCAGGCCGTCTGCCGGCTGGACAGGAATGAGCGGCAGGATTGACATTGGGACGGCAATGGGACTGGTTGGAGATTTGGATGAGGAGTTACTCGCAACCGCTTCATATTATCTTTGCGGCCCCCAAACGATGATGGACGAGCTGCAGGCGGGATTGAAAACTAAAGGTGTTGACGCTTCACTGGTTCACAGGGAATCATTTACCGTGCCATTGGAGGAGACAGGAAGGACAATTGAACAAAAGCCTGCTTTATTGGAGCGGGATGTTGTGATTAAGCTCTACGGCGAGACTTCGACGATACGTGTCAGGCCGGATGAAACAATTGTACGGGCTGCGTTGCGCGAGGGCCTGGAGCCTCCTTTCAGTTGCCAGATCGGCGCATGTTCGACCTGCCGGGCTAAAACCCTGTCAGGGGAATTGTCGATGGACGAAAGGGAAGCGCTTACTGACGACGAGATTGGCGAGGGGTTTGTCCTGACCTGCCAGGCACATCCCCTGACCGACGACGTGATTATAAACTATGATTATTAACTAATTTTTTTTATATAGAAAGGAAAGATTATATGGCAGAGATGGCAGAAGATGTCAGGTTGTACAGGATTGCTACCAATGTGGAAGGCTCCGACACAAATGACGATATTATTCTCACAGGTGCAGCCTATGACAATATCCACAAAGTTATTGCAGACAATAATATTTCAAAAGAGTATTTTCTGCGTTTGGATTCGCAGAGCGGCGGCTGTTCCGGCATGAGGTATATGCTCGGTTTCGACAATATTGTCGATAACGACGACCGTGTTTTCGAAATTGAAGGTATGAAAGTGGTAATTTCGGCGTCAAGCCTGTTCTATTATATGGGCATCACCTTAGATTACATCGACGGACCCCAGGGAACCGGCTTCGTTTTCAACAGCCCCTTCGACATGCCCACATGCGGCTGCGGCCATTAATACCTGCAGGGCAATGTTACGGTAAACGCGGAACCATAGTTGAGCCTGCTTTCAACGGTAATATTGCCGTTTAGCTGCTCGACACATTTCTTAACAATTGCGAGGCCAAGTCCCGAACCGGACTTGGCTCCGATATTTTTACCCCTGTGGAACGGGTCGAACAGGTGTTTCAGGTCTTCAGGCATAATGCCGAAACCTTTGTCGGACACCTTAATGAATACTTCATGGTTTACTTTTTCCAGCAGGATATTTATCGGGCTACCGTGATTGGAGTACTTGGTAGCGTTGATCAGCAGGTTGTTGAATATCTGCTTCAGAAGTTTGGAGTCGGAATTGATGATACATTCCATACCTTCATGGGAGAACATTATCAAGTGGTTGTTGTTATCGACGATTTTCACTTCTTCGATGAGGTTCTCCATGAAACTGACAAGATTGATGGTTTCCTGGGACTGGACGATGACTCCGGCTTCGCTTTTGCCGAAAGTAAGAACGTTGTCGTGAAGCTGCGTCATTGTTTCGACGGAAGTCCTGATCTTTGAGAGGAATTTGATGAACTCATCTTTGCCTTTGCCTTCGAAAAGCTGTTCGATGATATAGGTCGATGTCAGGATGACTGTAAGCGGTGTCCTGTATTCATGGGAAATCATCGAGATGAACCTGTTTTTTAGTTCATTGAGTTCCTTTTCTTTGTCCAGTGCCTTTGAGAGTTCGTCCTTTGCAGCTAAGAGCTTGATTTCCGTAATCTTCCTTTGCTTATTTTCCTCTTCCAGTTCGGAGAGCGCCTTCTGAAGCTGTGCCGTTCTTTCGATTACCCGTTTTTCGAGGTCCTTGCTGATGTCTTTCATCTTGTCTTCAGCGAGTTTCCTGTCGGTAATATCTGAAATTATTGCCAGTATGGAAGTAACATTGTCTTCTTTGTCGTATATCGGGGCGCTGACGACAGAGCCGTACAATACCCTTCCATCGGGAACCGGCACATCTATCTCGTAGGAGAGGTGGCTGGCGCCGTCAAGGTGGCTTCTGATGCCCTTGGCGATCATCGATTGGCTGTTGTCCGACAGGAAATCGAGTTCTGTTAATCTCCTGCCGATGAGACTTTCGGATGATATGCCGAGCAGGTCTTTGATCCTGTTATTAATATCGAGGATTGTACCCTGGCCATCAATCAGAACGATGATTTCAGGTGAAATCTCGAAAGTGGACCTGTATTTCCTTTCACTCCTGCTGAGGGCTTCTTCAAAGAGCCTTCTTTCGGATATATTGTGCTGGGAGCAGATGATGCCGACAACATTGCCGTCACTGTCGTGGAGCGGCACTTTTGTCGTTTCCACCCATATTCTTTCTCCCCCTGCAATTGTCATTGTTTCGATGCTGTTATATATCGGCCGGTTGTTAGAGATGACTTCCATGTCGAATCTGCGGTTCGATTCGGCTTCTTCTTTTGGCCACGGCAGGTCGTAGTCAGATTTGCCGCGTATCTCGTCCGGCGCCATGAGTCCTGCCATCTGTGCGAAGATGCTGTTACACCCGAGATAATTGAGGTTTTTGTCTTTCCAGTAAACATGCTGAGGTATATTGTTGATGACAAGTTCGAACATCTGCAGGGCGTCGCGGAGTAACTCCTGTGCCCTTTGTTTCTCAGACATCTCGATTTCCAGGCCGACGTTTGAGTTCATCAGTTCTACGGTACGTTCTTCCACCATCTCCTGGAGCCGGCTCTTGTATATGTTAAGTTTCTTTTCATAGCTTTTATATTCGCTGATCTCCCTCATTACGCACACGAGGTAAGATGCACCTGTAACCGGGTCTTTGAGGGGTTTTCGTTTCGAAGAGACCATCAATGTTTCGCCGTTAATGCCCGAAAGCCTTTCTTCCTTGACAATTTCCCGGTCAGAAGCGAAAGCGGCAATGTCAATCTGCCTGGATGCATCGGCTTCACTCTTATGGAACAGGTCGTAATCGGTTCTGTATTCTACCGCTTCACGGGGTTTGCCAAACATGGTGCAAAAGGCATCATTGACCATTACGTAATGGAAGCTGTTGTCTTTGACATACACGGGGTCGGCAATGGAATCGACCACAAAAGTCAGGAATTCCGTTTGCGGCATTGTACTTTCAATAGTATTTTCTTTCATATACATAATAATATCAATCAATTATCACAAATCCAATATCACTTTATTACAAGATTTATGCCAAATAAATAAAACCGAGTTTGATTTACATAATACGGCGTAATATTATTCAGCGTTCAATCTGTTTTTCGGCACGCAGTCGGATTGAAGCCTGGTTTGAAGAAGGGCTTAAAGCTAAAACATGATGTAGAAATATTACTGTAACATACTGAAAAATTACTTAGTTGAGAGAGGATTGCGATTGAGAACAGCAATTGCATGACGGGGCATAAAAAAAAAGAGGGTTCAACGCCGTGAACCCTCTTCAAATGCTTATCTATACGGATGAGAGAAAAATAATACTACTTCTTACACCTCGATCGTTTCTCCGTAACCCATCACGCGGCATCTGCCTCCGTTGGCTTCAACCTTCGATTTGAAATCCTGCGGGTCGGCCTGGATGAGCGGGAATGTGTTGTAATGCATCGGGACAGCAAACGCCGGGCGGACAAATTCGACGGCCTTGACGGCGTCGTCCACACCCATCGTGAAATTGTCGCCGATGGGCAGGAGCATGGCGTCGATCCTGTTCATCTCGCCGATTAGTTTCATGTCGAGGAACAGGCCCGTGTCTCCTGTGTGGTAAATGGTCTTTCCGCCCATGGTAATGAGTACACCGGCAGGGTTACCCATATACTTACCTTCGCCGAAGCCGGAGCCGTGATGGGCAATTGTGAATTTCAGCCTGCCGAAAGGAAAGCTGTAGCTGCCTCCGATGTGCATGCCGTGGGAATTGAGGCCCTGGGAACCCATGTATCCCGCTAATTCATAGACTGCGATTACTAAGCTGTTGTTCCTCCGGGCGATTTCGACGGCGTCACCCATGTGGTCGCCGTGGGCGTGTGTCAGAACAACGAACTGCGGTTTGAGGGACGATACTTTTACAGGGGCTTTCGGGTTGCCGGTGATGAACGGGTCGATGATGAGCTGGTGTGTGCCGTCGTCCAAAAGAAAACTTGAATGGCTGAGCCAGGTGATTTTCAACATAGTAAAATCCTTTCAATTTATCATTAATTTTCAATATTCAATTTCAATATTCTAATATTAAGAAATTGTCAGATTAATAAAAAGTAAAAAATAATGTGCAGGCAATCAGTTCGGACCCGAATTTTTACCTTGAAACGAGCTTGTAAAGCTTGTCCGATTTGCGTACTGTTTCGGCGGAGTAAAAAGAGATGCGGTCTCCGGCCGAGGCCGTGGCTACATCCATTTCCTCCAGCCTGATCACTGGCATTGCCATTTCAAGCGCTCCGGTTGTCGGGCCGATGATGACGACTTCGTCGCCGCTGCTGAGGGTGTCGTTTTCGACCTGTAGTTCGGCGGCATTTACTTTGGCGTAGTAGTTCATCACTTTGCCGATATAGACTTTCTTCTTGGTGGCGGAAGAACCGTACCTGTCGTTCAGTTCGATCATCTCTTTACCTAAGTAATAGCCGTCCCAGAATCCGCGGTTGTAAACGGTAGCCAGCTTCTCCGTCAGCGACGCAGTCAGTTCTTCGTTGTAGGTACCGTCGAGACAGGCTTCGACTGCCTGTCGGTAACAGGCTGTTACGATTTTCACATACTCCGGGCTTCTTCCCCTGCCTTCGATTTTGAGGACTGTTGCACCGGCGCCGATAATTTTGTCGATGAAGCCGATTGTGCACATGTCTTTGGGAGACATGATATACTGGTTGTCGAATTCCAGTTCCCTGCCTGTTTCATTGTCGGTTGCAGTGTAAGACCTGCGGCATATCTGCAGGCACTGGCCCCTGTTGGCAGAAAAGCCTTTTTCGTGGAGGCTCATGTAGCATTTGCCGGAGATGGCCATGCACATGGCGCCGTGAACGAATATCTCAATCCTTACTTTCTTTCCGTCAGGCCCGGTAATGTTCTGCCTGTCGATAGCGGCAGTAATCAGTGCGATCTGTTCAAGGCTGAGCTCACGTGCCAGGACGATGACGGTGGCGTAACGGGCAAAGAATTGTACGGCTGCGATGTTGCTGACGTTACATTGGGTAGAAATATGAAGCTCCATTCCAACCTGGCGGCAGTATTCCATGACGGCCAGGTCAGAGGCGATGACGGCGGTAATGCCTGCCTGTTTCGCTGCGTCCACGGTATCCCTCATGATGGCCATGTCGTCGTCGAAGATGACGGTGTTGAGTGTGAGATAGGTACTGACGCCCTTCTCCCGGCAAATGCCCGCAATGGTTTTGAGGTCGTCGGTAGTAAAATTGTACGAAGACTTAGACCTCATGTTCAGGCTGCCCACGCCGAAGTAAACGGAGCCTGCTCCTGCCTGCAGCGCTGCAGCCAGGGCCTCGTATGAACCGACCGGCGACATTATTTCAATATTATTCAACATTTTCAAATATATATATATTCTAAATAATACAAAATTAGCGAATTCGGAGGGAATTAACGACAATGAGTTGGTTAACAGCGCAGAGACTGTCGGCAGCGGCGGTTTCAGAGGGCGCCTGTGCCGGCGGTGAAAAGGTGTTGCCAGGTCATTTGGATATGCTGATCTCTACTTTGCCGTTGAGGATGGAGTCGTCGGAGAGCAGGGCGGATTTATCGATGAAGGAGACATTGCCGTAGGTGAGTATCCTGTCGCGGTCGATGCCGCCGTCGGTAAGGTATTTGCAGACATTGTCGGCGCGTTTTCTTGGAATGGATTTGTCGGTACCGGCAGTGTCGAAGGAGTAGGAATTGCCGGCGATGATGATCCTGGTATCGGGGTTGTCGCGGAGGTAAGCAACGAGCTTGTCGAGTAAGGAGATCATCTGTTTGTCCACAGCCGTAACTTGCGGGTTGGAATAGTGGAGGTAAACCGGGAAGCTCAAAGCGGCCTTAGCCGGAGAGTTTTGCTGCTGTTTGGAAACGGCAACAGAAGGGGGGTTGTCTGAGGAAGAGGAGAGGGAGATGTCTTTTACATCAGTGGCCTTTTCAAAGGACTTTTCATTGACAGGTTTGGTGGGCTCGCTTAAAAGCTCAAAAAGGAGGCCGCTGCCCTCTTCTTCATTGCCGGAAGGCCCGATTGATATGATGTTGTCGGCGGGGTCTGAAATACATTTTAATAATTTCAACTGGATGGAATCGACGTAAACCGAATAGTCTCCGGGCATAATACCCATCTGGTAGAATGAGCCGTCGGAAAAGACCTTGATAGTATTAATTTCACCGCTAGCAAGATTCTTCAAATGGATTTTCAGTCCGCTTTGCCCTTTTTCGGTGCTGTCTTTCTTAATGACAACCTGTCCGTCAACAGAGCCGGTCATGTAACATGGAATGTCAATCAATTCTCTTGAACTTGGAAGGGCTTCGACGGAGAATTCTTCGAATTTAGGTTTAATTAAAGGATTTTTGATTGTAGCGTAATTGACTCTGGCACGATAGTGTTTATACGGTTCCAGGCTTCTCAGGACAGTGTAATCTGAGTTAGGGTTCTGGTACGACATCAAGCCGTTTGCTTCGACTCCAACGCCTTTGATTATTTCTTCATCATCATCGAACATGCCGTTCATGTTGTTGTCAACGAAAAACCTGATGGAAATGTCGGAACTATTGGACTCATTATACATAGGCCTGTTGAATTCGATTCTTGATTCTGCTGAGTTATATGAAATATTCCCGTTAACATTCTGGTAGAGGCTGTAACCATCGTCAGAAAACTGCACGCTGCTGTTGGACTGTATAAAGCCGAAATTAAAGTAGAGGCCGCAGTTCACGGAAGATTCCCCGTTCATGAGGTTTTTTTGCCAGTTTACATTGAAACTTGCCAGATCGTTTATGGATTGATGAATAGAGAGGTTGACATTAACCAATTCGTTAGCATTAATATCATAGTACAATCCTCCGTTGAAGCCTGTGTACCCAAGGAATGAGAGCCAGGCGGGCTTTTTGTTGAAGCCGTAGTTGAAAGAAGAATTTATTGATTGCTTTAATTGTGAATCAGATGTTTTATTTTCTGAGTAAGAATAATTATAACTTGTTGAAACATTTATATCAAACAGTTGGAATCCTAAATTTGCATATAGATTATTAATTGTTTTATAATCCTGAACATACCTGAAACCTCGGAATGAAATATTAACAGGTAAAAATGTCATCCTGGGTACAAATATTCTTAAGTCAGCCCTGTAATTATCAAAACTAAAGTATTTATTTGTTCCATCAATTTGATTTAAAAATGAAAATTCATACCTTCCAAAATTATCTGTTTGAAAATTAATTGTCCCGGAATAAAAATTTTCCGGAGAGATGATGAGATTCAGAAGATAATCGCCAAATAGTCTAAGTGCAGAATGATTTTGAAATGATAATTTATTGTTGTCAAAATTATTATAAAGATAAACAGTATTTGTAAACCATGTCGTTATTCCTGTAGTAATGTTAGTACTAAGAATCAGGTCATTATTATTAATATCTAAACCACCTGATAAATTATATCTGATAGTACCGGGTTTAATAAAATCAGATGAAACATTAATTTCTTTATCTATAGTTTTCGTTTCACCGTATGGGCCATAATAATTCAGTTTAAGTCTTGTTGTACCGTACTGAATCGGGGCATTCAAAGAAATATTGCCATTTTTATCGGAGTAAGTTTGTGAATATAACTGGTTGTTAATATACAACTCACCCTGCCAATTTGTACCCACATATTCATTATATACGATATCTGTGAAATAGGAGCGTTGTCTGTTTGGCTCATTGGAAATTCTAATGCCGTATATCGCATTTGAGGAATTGGTTTTCGATGAGATATTGGCTCCTCCTTTTGAATTTGTATAAATATTTCCGATTTTGATTTGCGACAGGAAATCATTCTCTTTAAATATTTTCTTCCACGAAAAATAATATTGGTTAAATAATTGATTTTGAGATGCATAATAATTGCCGATGGTATTTACAAACAAGTCGCCACCCATTAATACAGCGTTCAAAGTCAGGTCGAAATTGTAACTGTTATAGCTTGTTTGTTTATTCATCCCTAATCGATAGTGCAAATTATTGAAATCTATAAGTGAAAATTTTTGTTTGTTCAGAAGAGGGCCTGATGACTTCTCTTCTTGACTGTTCTTCATATTTTTCAATTTCTTTTGGTTTCTTTCAAATGCGCTCAGCACCGGGAGAATAATGTCGCTTTTAAGAATGATTTTTAATTCCGTTTTTTTTATTTCGATATTGAAATCAAATAATTTGTTAAAAACAGGCGACTTTACAAAGACTTCAAGATTGTTGGCAATAAAGTCTCCGGTATCTAATGGATATTGGACATCACCACGCTTGATGAAGCCCCCTTGAAGATTTACCTCGAATGTCGAATCGGTGTTGAGAAAATATCCTCTTGTGGTTTGCGATATTCCATATTCGCTGAATATTTTCAGGTCATTCAGTATAGTGTTTAGAGGGATATATATATTCTTCCTGTATTCAAAGCAAATAATGTTATCATTCAGCTTGTCATAATTAAATTCATACAACCATTCCTGGGCTTCTGCCGGGAGTTCATCATTATTTCTAACAGAATATAAAGGGGATGATACTATGAAAAGTAAGATTAATACAAGTTTTCTATATGACAGTTTTACCACCATTATCATTAGGGAATCGTAAAAGCAAAAGACTTGGTTAGAGGTTGAAACGGGATTCTGTTCTGCTCAGATATATCCTCCCTTTCATTGGTTACAGTAACCTCAGCCCTGTATTTCCCCGGTTTCAGAAGGTTCTTCTCAATCCTGAATCTAAAGGGTATTTCATAGTAAACAGCTGTCTTTTTTTGTTCGTTAACAACAAGTTTTCCGTCTTCGTCGTACAGAGCCAATAACATACTACCCAGAAACGGTGAATTCCCGGTTCTTTCGCAAAATAACCTGATAATATAATTTATACTGTCCGAATCAACAATAAGGCCGTCAAGATCCACACCTGTATTAACATCACCTTTTTGGTAGTATATGATATTGACAGTTTCAACAATAATACTAATTGTTGCCGTTATCTTATCAGATGCGGTACTGTCTATTTGCTTTTCCTCATCTTTGGCAGTAGCAGCTACCCGGGTCCAGTATGTACCGTCGGGAAGGTCATCCATTCCCCTTATCAGAAATCTGACTACCTGTTCACTCTTAGGCGGAAGCAGAAACTTTTTTGGAAAGGATTTTATATAAGGCGCTAAGGAATTGGTCTTTGAGGATACTGAATCGTCATAGCATACATAAGGCTTGCCTGTGGAATCATATTTTGAATACCCGAATTTAAAATTTATTTCAATTTCCTTATTGACATCCCCTGTATTCTTAATGTTCATTGTACAGGTTTTACTGAGGGCATCGACGAATACGACAGGCGGTTCAAAAGCAATCTGTGAATAAACAGGGATTGAGAAAACAATCATTATTACAATTACTAATATATGCTTCATATAATTGCTCCAAATTGAAATTAAGCTGAGATAAGTTACCTTATCTCAGCTTATATAAATAAAGTTAAATATTAAAGGCCATCAAAGTATTCTAATGTGAATTTGACATAAAATGATCTTGGCCCTACTGGTGCACCTGCATCGGCACTCCATTCATAAATTGCAGCCTGGCCTACAAGGGTGCCGTCGTTGTATGTACCGGGGATATAATTAACATCAAATTTTCTAACTCTCCACCATCCGTCAGCGCCGCCAATAACCGGATCGCCAAGAGTTCCACCACTGGGAAACCACTCAGTAGCGGATTGTCCGAATCTCCAGGCCCAAAGTACATCAGTGCCGTTATCTTCAAGTTTAACATCAGTACAATTTACTTCGATAGTATAAGTTGCCTGGGCTGATAAAGAAAAACCACATTTGTAAACAATATTGGCTGGGTCCCAGTGCATTGTCTGTCCGGCATGTATGTCAGGTAACGTTATTCCATTTACTTCCGGGTATAAAACTATAGGATTTGCAACAACATTACCTGTTGCATTTACCTGGCCTTCTTCAGGATTTGTACTGGATCCCCTTAAATCTCCGGTATTATAATCACCGGCAAAAGCAAAGCATGAAGCTACAGCTAAAACGAGTAAAAATGCAAAAATTTTCTTCATGATAAACTCCAATAATTTTGTAAATATTTTATTTTTATGGACTAATTTCATAATAAGAACATTCAAGTTTGAACTCGAATATCCTCTTCCCGACACGAGCTCCCGGAGCGGCAGTCATTGATTTGATTGTAAACATAATCATGAATCCGCCGTACCCGGAAATTACCCTGTCATAGGCAAAATCGCCGGAAATGCCTGGCATAAGGATTTTGTTGAAAAAATTGTCACCGATATACCATTCCGGTACAATTGTCAGTCCGTCTTCTTCAGTTTCAATATCACCCCGGATTCTGACATTGTACGTTGGCTGTCCGGTGACAGTAAACGCTGCAGTGTTAAACTCGCTTAAAGGTGTGTAGTTCAATGTCTCGCCCGGATGAATATTACCCATGTCAACCTCTGGTACAAATCCTGTCGGAGGATAGATGTTTAATGGCGTAGCTATTACCTGGCCCGTAGCATTTACCTCTCCCCTTGCGGGATTCTCGTATGAACCGACAGTTGAAGCATTGGTATTATAATCCCCGGCTTGAACATTGAAACAGCACATCAGTAGGATAATTGAAACTGTTAAAGGAAACTTTAAGGGAAACTTCATTCCTTCTCCCTTCTGTTCGAGATATTATCATATCTTTTACCTGCTGCTTTTAACCTGTCCTTAAGGCGATGGGCCTTCGGACGGGTTTTGTCGCTTCGCTTCTGCGGCCTGATGCCGGGCGTGAGTTGTTTCAGGGAAGCTTGCTGACGGCTGTTCAAAGTAAAGCGGCTCTGTCCGTGCCGTTTCCTTCCCGCTATTGTAAACCACCCTTCGATCCCCTCTGGCCGGAGGGGCCTGCTGCCTCCTGTCTCCCCCGGTCAGAGGAGATCGGCAACCGTTACCCGGTTTCGTTGCTGCTTCAGTTCAGCTCAAAAGCATGCAGATTCAAATATTACGAATCTCCATTTTAATTAGTGAAACATACAATCTATACAGAATATTCTACGTTTCTTCTGTTCTCAGGATAAACACCGCTCCCCAGCAAGGTGTCAGCCTTCGAATGCCGGTACTGTGTCTGGGGAACCACTGTCCACGGCGCAAAGCTGTTGGAAAACTCCATATATTTTTTTTAGCTATTTCTGTCTTCTGTTGTCAAAGAACAAATGAACGGAAACCATTGGGGGGGAAAATACTTTTTCGCCGAAAAGGCAACCCCGCCTGATGTGCGGGGGGGACTATCCCTCAGTTTAGGCGGCTGACCTACGGCTATGAAATTATTTTCAATTGCGGAGTTACA
Source organism: uncultured Hyphomicrobiales bacterium (assembly GCA_964634885.1). Classification (GTDB taxonomy): domain Bacteria; phylum Bacteroidota; class Ignavibacteria; order Kapaibacteriales; family UBA2268; genus DAINRZ01. The sequence goes on from CAZWLN010000002.1 coordinate 148,401, forward strand.
AAAGACTTGGATAATTTTTCGTTTATGCTTATTTTTGCATTGTGTGTGTTTCTTTTGAAACTCCATTGACCGGTTGTGAAACGCTACTTTTACAGCCGGTTTTTTTATACCTCAAAATAGTTTTTAATCCCTGTTTCCTATTCCATGCCAAACATAACGTAATAAATTTTGATTTGCAATAGGTGAAAATACGGAAAACGAAAATATACTGATTTCTACGTACATGGTATCCGCAAATTGAGGTATATATAAGTGTATATAAATACAACAACTTACTTACTCCGTTGCCGTTGCGGTTCGCCTGCTCTGCCGTTGCAGGATTGACTCTTCGGAGCAGCCATTACAAATACAAAAAAAAATTCCACTAATGTTCTGATATTACAATTATGCTGTGTAAATTTGCAACGTAAATAATAACTTTACATAAAATAACGTCTAAAACGTTTTGAATTTTTTGATGATTTGTTAAACTTATATATTTGAAGAAAATGAGAATTACTTTTCCTGACGGCAACACAAGAGAATACCCACAGGGTACAACAGGAGCGGAGATCGCTTCTTCGCTTTCGCAGAAACTCGCTAAAGAGGCTTTGGGCATATTCGTAAACGACAAGAAGTATGACCTGTCAAGGCCTGTTACCGAAGACGCCACCGTCAGGATTGTAACCTTCGACGACGACGACGGCAGGGAGATATTCTGGCATTCCTCGGCCCACCTGATGGCCGAAGCGGTACAGGAACTCTTTCCGGGCACTAAGTTCGGCATCGGCCCCGCAATTGAAAACGGGTTCTACTACGACCTGGACCTGCCCGGAGACAAAAAGCTTACAAACGAGGACCTGCCCCTGATTGAGAATAAAATGAGGGAACTGGTACAGCGCAAGGCTGACTACCAGCGACTGGAGATCGGCTGGCAGGAAGCTGTGGACCACTTTAAAAAGATCGGCGACGAGTATAAACTGGAACTACTGGAAGACCTGAAAGACAGCGAGATTACTTTCTACCGTCAGGGCGGGTTCGTCGATCTGTGCCGTGGATCCCATGTCCCTAATACCGCAGCAATCAAGCACATCAAATTGCTGTCCATCGCAGGCGCATACTGGCGCGGAGACTCCGACAGGAAGATGATGACAAGGATATACGGTGTCAGCTATCCCAAAAAAGAGCAGTTGGACAGCTACCTGACAATGCTTGAAGAAGCAAAGAAACGCGACCACAGGAAACTTGGACGGGAACTCGACATTTTCACAATCGTACCGATGGTTGGTGTCGGCCTGCCGATGTGGCTGCCCAAAGGAACAGTGATACGCCGGATCATCGAGGACTTCATGAGAGAAGAACAGATCAGGCGCGGTTACGTCGAAGTAATTACACCGCACATCGGCAACCTGGAACTCTACAAGACTTCCGGGCACTATCCCTATTACGCCGACTCCCAGTTCCCGCCGATGAAAGTCGAAGACGAGGAATACATCATGAAACCGATGAACTGTCCCCACCACCACCAGATATACCTTACAAAACCCCGCAGTTACCGCGACCTGCCGCTCAGGATTTTCGAAAACGGAACCGTGTACAGGTACGAACAGTCCGGTGAACTGTCCGGCTTGTCGAGGGTAAGGGGCTTTACACAGGACGACGCCCACTTGTACTGTACCGTCGATCAGTTGAAAGACGAAGTCAAAGGAGTGGTGGACTATATACAGTTCCTGTTCAGGACATTCGACATGCAGTTGAACGCTGCCAGGCTTTCATTCCGCGATGATAACGAAAGCAAGTACGGTGGGGCAAAAGAACTGTGGGAACGCGCCCAGAGAGAAATTCGCGAGGCAGCCGATGAGATCGGCCTGGACTATTTCATTGCCGAAGGCGAAGCGGCTTTTTACGGCCCGAAGATAGATTTCGACCTTAAAGACGCCATCGGAAGGAAATGGCAGCTCGGTACATGCCAGGTTGACTACGTGATGCCCGAAAGATTCAATCTCGAATACACCGGCAGCGACAATATGCCGCACAGGCCTGTCGTCATTCACCGCGCTCCCATCGGCTCGATGGAAAGGTTCATGTCCATCCTGATAGAGCATTACGCCGGTAACTTCCCGTTCTGGATGTCGCCTGTCCAGATAATGGTGCTGCCCATCGGCGAATCGCAACACCAGTACGCCCGTTCCGTTCTGGACACACTCGTAGCAAAGGGCTTCAGGGCTGAGATCGACCTCAGGAACGAAAAGATAAACAGGAAAATTGCCGAATCGGAGCAGAATAAAGTACCGATGGCGTTCATCGTCGGACAGAAGGAAGAAGAATCGTCGTCCGTTGCATTGCGCATTCACACTAAAGGAAACGTGGGTACGAAGACACTGGATGAGATTATTCCTGTACTTTCGGAGTTGAATTTCCCCGGGAATAAGATTGAGCAATATTATTAAACTTTTGTCATAATCGTTTTTCGTTTATAATACTTGCTAAAAAATGCTATATTTGTTCTTTTTAGAAGAAATTATGTAGTGTTTTAGAATCGAAGGTAGAGGAGATTATGTCGAAAGTTGAAGAATTTGCACTGGCGAATCCAATATCACTGATTTGTGACAAAGAAAAGAATGAATTTACCCGTGAAGACTTTATCAAGGTAATAATTAAAAACGGTATAGAGAGAATTACGTTCCACTACACCGCTTTGGACGGTAAAGTCAAGGAACTGAAAATACCTGTTTCAAACCGCAACTATGCAGAGCTGTTGTTGACAGAAGGCGAAAGAGTTGACGGTTCCTCATTGTTCAAGGGGGTCGTTGACCCCGGCAAATCCGACCTCTATGTCGTGCCGCAATACAAGACAGCTTTCATCAATCCTTTCGATAATAAAAGCATGGATTTTGTATGCCGCTTCTTCGACAAAGACGGCAATCTGGCGTCATTTCCACCAGACAATGTGCTGGCCAACGCTGCCGGCCTCATCCGCCGATCATCCGGCCTGGACCTCCATGCACTCGGTGAACTGGAATTCTTCCTCATCGGCAATTTCATAAACAATACCTACCCGATGCCCAGGCAAAAAGGTTACCATGCCGGTGAGCCTTTCGTAAAAGGAGGAGTGATACTCAACGAGATGCTCAGCCAGTTGTCACGGATAACCGGTAACATCAAATACGCCCACAATGAAGTAGGTTATATAGAAAACATTAGCAGCGACTGCGCCGAACTTAACGGTAAGAGCGCCGAACAGGTAGAGGTGGAATTCCTTCCTACCCCCATCGAAGAGACTGCAGACATCCTGGTGCTTGCGAGGTGGATCATCCGCAATGTTGCATACAGGAACGGTTTTGTTGCTACGTTTACACCCAAGCTTGAAGTCGGTCACGCCGGCAGTGGCATGCATGTCCACATGGCGCTGATGAAAGACGGCAGGAACATGATGGCAGACGATGGCGGTGTGCTTACACAGGAAGCCAAAGCCAACATCGGCGGCCTGTGCCGCTATGCCCGCAGCCTTACTGCTTTCGGCAATACAATAGCCGGTTCTTACCTGAGGCTCGTTCCTCACCAGGAAGCTCCCACAAAGATATGCTGGAGCGAACTGAACCGCAGCGCCCTGATCAGGGTGCCACTCGGATGGGGCAACATTAATAACCTGGCCAGCAGAATCAATCCTCAGCAGAAACAAGCACGCACCGGGGAGATCGGCAGGCAGACCGTCGAACTGCGCAGCCCCGACGGAAGCTGCAATACACATCTCCTTCTGGCAGGCATTGCAATGGCTGCCGAATGGGGCCTGTCCAACAGGAAAGAATCGCTCGAACTTGCCGAACGCTGCTATGCTCCTCTCAACATCCACGACAGCGCTACCGTCAATGAACTGGAAGAACTGCCTGAAAGCTGCTTCGATTCATCAGTGAAACTGCTGGAAGACAGGAAACTGTACGAACGTGAGGACATCTTCTCAGGAACGCTCATTGATTATGTTGCAGCTTCGCTGGCCGCTGAAGACGACAAAACCCTGAACCAGCGCCTGATGGGCTTGCCTGAAGAGGAGAAACAAGCCGAATCGAGAAAAGTAATGCACAGAGACATTCATAAGCATTGATTCAATGGATAATATTTCTTAAGAACGGGAGCCTGTATGGCTCCTGTTTTTACATTTTTTAAAGATGAAAATATGAGATTTGAAGATAGCCCTGGGAAAATTGAAGAACTGGAAATGCAGAATACGCTTCTCAGGCGCAAAATAACCGGCTTGATAGACAATCCTGTCAAGAAGACGTTCGACGAGATATACACAATCCTGGACAATGTCAGCGAAGGGTTCATGATGCTTGACGAGAGGCTGTATGTAACAATGTTTAACCAGGCAGCCGAAGGAATACTCTGCCGCAAAAAGAAAGAGGTATTAGGTTGTTATCTTTTCGATGTATTTCCGGAACTAAGGAATACCGAATGTGAAGAAAGCATCTATAAAGTCCGGCGAGAAAAATCGAATTACATTCTTGAGTTCTATTTGGACAATGAAAAGGTACGGAACTGGTACAGAGTCTGTCTCTACAGCAACGGTACCGGCCTGGGTATCTATTTCAGGGTTATTACCGACAGGAAACGCTCGGAAGAGCAGCTTTCCTGGGAGTGCTTGGTCAACTCGGCAATTACGAGCCTGTCGAAAGCGCTCATCAGGTCTGACTACGACATCGAAGATATTGCCGAACAAGTGCTGAGCAAGGCTAAAGAAATTACAGGCAGCAATTGTGGCTTCGTGTCAGTAGTAAATAATAAATCGGGAAATAACACTGTTTATATGATAACGGAGTCCAATTCCTGTGAAAACACTACCGGCAAAACAATTGCAGAGTATAAATACCAGGCTGTTAAAAATGAAAACTTCTGGTATCTGATTGGCTCAGTGTTCGATTCACAAAATGGCTATTATAACAACGACATCACAACTGACTGCACTTTCCCCGGTTTACCGGAAGGCCATCAGCCGATTACAAAATTCCTGTCGGCTCCGGCCATGATCGGGAGTGAAACACTTGGTTTTATCGTTCTGGCCTCCCCGATGGAAGACTATACGGACGGGCACCTTCAGGTAATCAATGAATTTGCCCGTTTATACGCTATGTCACTCCAGCGGATCAATACCATGGAAGAGGTTTTGAGGCTGAACCATGAACTGGAAGACAAAGTACTGGAACGGACAAAAGAGCTTGAAGCTGCAAAAGACGAACTGGAAACAGCGCTTACTAAGGAGAAAGAACTCAATCAACTCAAATCGCAATTCATTACGATGATATCACATGAGTACAGGACGCCGCTGACCGTTATACTCTCGTCTGCCCACCTGATTAACACCTATTGCTCGGGTTTAAATATCGAAAAAATCGACAACCATGTAAAAAAAATCAGCGAATCTGTCAACCTGATGACAAGTTTCCTGGACAACGCCGTGAACCTTGGAAAAGCCGACAGTAACAACCTCAATGTAAATATGAGGGAAGTTAATATTGTCAAATTCATGGAAGAAATTATTAAGGAGATGGAAATCGTCGATAAAGGCAGCCATCAGTTCGAAATACTTACCACCTATGAAGAAATAGCAGTCCTGACTGACTGGAATATTCTGAAACAGGCCGTCTATAACCTGATGGTCAACGCCTGCAATTACTCTCCGGAGAATACAAGGGTGGAGATTATCCTGGAACAGTGCAAGGACAGGGCTAAGGTACTCATCAAAGACTATGGCTACGGCATCAGCGACGAAGACAAAGGCCATGTCTTCGAGCCTTTCTACAGGAACAGGGATTTTGTCGGAACAATCTCCGGTACCGGCTTGGGGCTGCCTTTAACAAAGAAATACCTTGAAAGCATTAAAGGGCAGATCGGACTGGAAAGTGTACTTCACAAAGGGACTACTTTCATTGTAACCCTGCCTTTAGCATAGTGTGCGCTGGGCGCTTCAGTCTTTGTACACCTCGATATTGTTGAATTCGAGATTCTCGTCGGTCTTCTTGTCGTAGTCGTCGCACAGAACTATTATTTTATCGCCTTCAGAGAAGAATATCTGGTGCGATTTCCGCGGATTGACGGCAACACCGTGAGCAAGTATATGATCGCCCTCATACCTTGGTTTTGCGTTGTGCAGTTTATATCCCAGGGCAATCTGGTTCTGCTGGCGTGCAGATTCCATGATGGTGTAAAAATTGGCCGGCCTGCCGAGTTCAACGTAATACTCCGCAGGTTTGATGTGGATCGATGGGCCGCCGGAACTGAAGAGCGTCTCGAACACTGTCTTCAACTCCTTGTTCTCTGAAATCTGCGACAACATCAAACTGTCGAGCTTGACGCTGACGATGAAGTCGTCGGTATGGGTAATCTCGGCCAGTTCCCTGTTCCTGTCGTCGAGCATTTCACTGACGATGGAGAATCTGTGCCCTTTGTTGTCTGCTATGTCGCGAAGGTGAAGCAGGGTGTTAAGTGTCCTGGCGTCGGTTGACTGGACGTCTTTCTCTTCCGTCTGGCTCAGTACGATTATGTGGTCAAACTGTTCGATGCTCAATTCGTCGAGTATTTTCCTGTTCGTTGTGTCGCCAAGCCAGAATGTTACTGTCTGGTTTTCGAGGTCGGCGCAATAGATCGACAGTTCTTTTTCCACGATGGTGTCTTCGGAAACGATTGTGAGTTTGGAACCGGGATATACATATTTGTCAAGTTCGTTGATTATAAGTTTGGCACGCCTGTTCCACCCCAGTATCAGTGTAGCCTCGGGAGTGCGGGGTTCATAACGGGGCGATTTCCTGATTGCTCCGGGGTCGATGCCGTATTCGGTCATGCCGGACGGAATGATTGTGTCGTCGTCTTCGGAGATGGCAATTAGTTTGTCCCCGGTTTCAATGCGGATGTCCATAGGCGGTTTCAGCAATATGTCGCCGTTACGCCTTCTGACGCCGATGATGGAGGATGTCTCATAAGAAAACATTGTTTCGACAAAACTCCTGCCTACCATTTTCGCTTCCTCCTGGAAGTATATCTCATCGCCGCTGAAGTCGAGCAGCTCGGTGAAAACAACTGAGAGGCCGGGCTGGCGGCAAGTCTGTGCGGTAATCCTTGAAACTAAGTGGTCGAAAATTACAAGCTGGACTTCGTCCCTGCCGGCAATCAGCGCTATCGGTACATTGCGCGGGTCCCTGATCTCTGCAACGATATGGTATTTCTCGGGCAGGGGTTTCCTGTGCGGGTTGTTGGTAATGGCAAGGATTGTCTTTATTACACTGGAATCGGGGTCTCTTGTGTCGGGGGCAATGATGATGATTGAACGGGCAGCGTTGAGATTGATGATGCCGAGGTCTCGCAGGTCGATCGGATTGCCTGTCCTGCAAACGACTTTGGTATTCCTTGTATCGCCGATTTTTGCCCTTATCTCGTCTTCCATTTCCACTTTGTCTTTTTCTGCAAGAATGGCAATGCTGAGATTCTTCTGGTTCTCGTTGGCAATTACGAGTTCGGAGATGATGGGAAAGACCTGGAACGACCAGCCTAATATTACTGTATGATTGTATTCGACAACGAATGACCTGCCTTTTCTCAGGTCGCTCATTTTCCGGACTACGCCACTGTTAACGATACCTATCAGGGCGCTGACGAAGAATATGCCCACGGCAGTTGACATGAACATGAACACGAGGAAGCCGATGTTGATGGGGTCCTGTGAGATGACGCCCCCGTCGAGAGTACGCAGGACTGTAAGCCACAGTACTTCGATGAATGAAGGGTCGTCCTGGTTGGAGATGCCCAGTACCTGCGTCCCTTCACCAGGAATGAATCCGGTAAGATAGAGGCCGAATGCAATGGCCAGGATGATGAGCAAAGCGCAGCCAAGCAACAGGAAGATGGGGGCGAATGTCCCTTTTGACATCAGGTTATCGAATATGTAACGTATTCTCTGGCTGATTGTATTCTTTTTCATAACAACAATTTAATTTTCTTTTATTTATAAAAACCTATCAACTTCTATTACTCAAATATCGTGCTAATTATTCACTTTTTCATTTTTTTCAGATTATTAGCACTGTTTTTCTTTAATTTACAAAAATATTATTAATCTATTTCTTAATTATTTTTTAAATGAATTTGAATGAATTATTTCTGTTTATTGTTCATTAATAGATAAGATGTCGATTGGGACGCCAACTTAAAATATTCTATATATTGGCAATTGTCAGCCTGCTAATGTCCGGCTGCTCTCTTGTGAAAAGAGCTGCGGGCGCCGACATTGACCCTGTAGCTTTTCTTAAGGCCAGGGAAGCGAGGATTTCGGAGGTCAAGCTGAGGGAAGGCCTGGTCCTCGTAAAAAGGCTCGGCAACAAAGACCCAATCGACAATGCCGATTTTGTCTTCACTGTAAACGGCAGTCTGCTCGGCAGAATTGCCTCACAGTTTGTTGGTGTCAGCGGCCGGCTTGACGACGACAATTCTTTTGTCGTGGACAGCGTGGCGCTGTCTGTGCATAACGGCTACTGCCTGGCTTCCCTCAGGCTTAAGGCAGAAAACCACAGCTATGGCGTCTCCCTGAACCTCTTTATGGACTGCCTTGCCGTGCTCGAATACAGTAAAAACGAACTGCTGCTGAGGCTTGAACCTTTTAACATCTCGCCGGAAGTGAGCACGGGTTTCCTGCTCTCAGGTCTGAAAGAAACAATCGGTAACCTGGTGATGATCAACCTGGGCGATCTTGGCTCAAAATTCAATAGCCTGAAAGTGCCGCTGAACTTCGAAAAGGACATTACAATTGAGAAAACTGAGTACAAGGTAAGGGAATTGCTCAATGCAGATATTACTATCCCCGAAAAAAAGATTTTCCTCAGGATGACTCTCAAAGAGGTATTGTTCTTAGAGGGCAGGGCAGTAATTGCACTCAATCTCTCAAACAGGAAGGGAGGCTGACATCAGGCGAATAATCTATCTGGCCCTCGCAATCATCATCTTACAGGGATGCAAATCGGTCTTTGTCCAGGACATTAAGACTTCGGAAGCAGTCATTGCCCTCAACGAACCGTTGATTGCCGCTAATGATGCCATTATTAACGGAGTAATGAAAGAAGGTAAACCGGCAGAAGACATTAGGATCAGGATCAGGCTCTCCACTCTTAACAGGCTGCTCAGGGACTTCTGCCTCAGCAGTACAAAAGATGTGCTGGTGAGGTTCCTGAAGTCGGAGAAGATTGCCGGCGACGAGCGTTCGTTTTTGGGATTGAAGATTGAAAACAGTGTCAACTTAGACACCGGCTCTGTCGAAGTGGACCTGAACACTGTTGAAGTCGCCGGAAGGGACAGTGTCCTGTCTTTGAGAGCAGTAATGGAAGGCAGGGGTGAGATCGAGCTCTCGGCAAAATTCTTAGGGATTGGGCTTGGGGCTGAACCTGAGATGGAACTACGGCTCGATGAACGGATTGACTTCAGGCTTGTAACGGACAGGGACATGGGCCTGCTGCTAGTACCGGCGCCGAAAAAGATATACCTGAAAACAAGGTTCCTGGTCGATTTCCTTGCGTGGCACATTCCCTGGAGCGAAGACATTGAACTGGAAACCGGCGACATCATCCAGCCAATTGCAATACCGCTGTCCGACTATACAACCATTGCTTTGCCCCTGTCTGCCGGCGACGGCAAAGGAGGCCAGGCGCCTGCCGCTTACAAACTGGCCCTGAAAGGGCTTAATGTCAAGAGTAAGGGTGATATTCTGACAATCAGTTCGAATATTATATTTGTAAGAAAGTAAAAGAAAAAGTAAAAGTAATGTAACTTTTTCTATTCCACTCGTGTCATAGTATTGAGTATTTAATACAAGGCAACGGGATTCGAAAAAGGGAAAAAGGCCGGGGATGAAAATGAGAATCAAGAAGAAATAATCGACGGTATGCGGTTTCTGATTGAATTGTCTTTAAGATTACTAAGAATAAAATATGATAGAAGTAAATGTATGACTACGGAAATGAGGACAAAGCCATGAGATTAACATTATTAGCAACATTGTACTTTGTAACTTCATGTTCAATTGCGGTTTGCCAGGAGAATAATACGGCCGTGACTGACTCAAGCAAGAATGATTTTTCGTATGTTAGTTCCCTGATGGATGGCAATGTATTTGAGTATACTCGTTTATCAAATATGTTACTTATATATGACAGGGTAGCATGGATCTCGACGGACTCGTTAATGACAGAGCCAATGGAAGTATTATCAAAAATCGGAGCTGAATGGTTCTGCTATCAGAAAGGTAAAACCTGGTATGCTGTATATGGAAAATATGAGAATAACAGATATAATCCTGTTTTACATTATTTTCTGGACACTATGAACTATTCCATAAAAAAAATTAATAACATTGAATATGATACATTGCTTTTCACAAGCTATGCCCGTTCAATTAACAAATCCCGGATAGAGATGTTTATTGATTCTGCTAAAAGTTATATAAGTTACAATCACTATGTTTTCCAGGACAGTTTAAATCATATCAATGTAATTATTCTGCCGGCTTTCCAAAGAGACAGTAAAGCAGTATTCGGATCGGAATACTGGTATATATTCAATTCAAATGGGGACAGAATTATTGAAAAAAAGGTTTATAACGGAAAGTTAAAATATTATTTGCCTGACAAAACCAAATCCATCACGCTCGACTTTACTGAATTAGAAACTCCGCCTTTTTGTGCAATTTTCTATGTATTGTATTATAAAAATTATTTTAAAGAGATTATTATTGATACAAAGAACATGATCCATCAATTTATGGATGGTTTTTTTATCAGTATTGTAAAAGACAGAGGCAAGGAATAGTAATTACTCAAGGCAGAAAAAGGATCGAAAAGAGTACTCAGAGTAACAAAGGCCCGGTTCCTTTGCATTGAACCGCGTAAAGGCCCGACTTCTGATTAACCGGGAATTAATGCCTTATGGAGTTTTTCTAATCAAGCCAATACATTGAACATAAAGGAAAAAACTGCCTACTCCAGCTTTGCTGCTTTTGAACTGCCGGTTAGCTGGCGCAGGGAACGGGTGTTGTCGAGTATCTGCTTGTCGATGGAATAGAGCTTGTCGCGCAGCAACTGCTTGCGTTTGGCAATCCACAGGTTGTCGCTCAGCTTGTCTTCGAACACGAACGGTTCCTGGGTCTTCAACTGCTCGATCCGGCGGCGTTCGGCACGGATGCTGAATTCCAGCTCGCGTATTTCATTGCGCAGCGAATTCTCTTCCGCTTGTATTCCCTGGCTGTCAATCTTCTCTTCCAGGAAGATGGCCTTATGAAACAATTCCAGGTGCTCGATGTCATTATTCTTATATGAATTCTGGATGTCGTTCCAGTGATTCTTGAAGTCTTCGGTGTCCTCGCCGTTGAGGTCCGGATGGAGCTTTTTGACGAGCTTCCTGTAAAGGTGAGGAACAGTGTGGTCCTTAGCGCCGCTGCCGAATGACCTGAAAATGGGAGTGGGCCTGTAGCCGCCGCTGAACGTGAAGTTGACCTTCGTACCTTCGGCGCCTGTTTTCTCCTTTTTGGTAACATTAGGGGCGAAGAAGCCGCCTTTCATCTCGTCGTACTTCCTGAATTCGTTGTCCACGACTTTATTGACAAAGTTAATGGTGTATTCATTGATCTGCTCGCCACGTCCGAGGCGCGACTCCAGCATCTCCAGCCTGCGTTCCAGCTTTGAAGCATTGCGGTCTTTCTCGTTGATCTTCACTTCCAGGTCTCCGAAGATACACTCGTATTCGTAGCTGAGCCTGGGCTGCAATTCATATTTGAGAAAATGCCAGTCGCTCAGGATGCTGAGAAGCTCTTTCCGGCACTCGGCAAGCTTCTTCCTGAGTTCATCGATTATTTTTCTGTTGTCCGTATTCATTGTTCATCCTTGAAAACAAACACTACATCAATACAAAATGTTATTATCGGCATAAAACTATTTTCCTGAAATTTCATCCAGGGCGTTCATTGCATATCTCAGGTGAGGTATCACGACCGAGCCTCCGATGACAAGTGCAACATTCATCGTTTCGATTATCTCCCTGCGCGTACATCCTGCCTCCACGGCTTTGATAATATGGTAGCAGATGCAGTCGTTGCAGCGGAGGACAATCGAACCCGACAGCCCCATCAATTCCTTGTATTTTGCAGGTACAGCCCCGTCTTCGTATGCTTTACCGTCGAGGGCCATGAACCTGTTGAAGGGCAGAAAGCCTTCTTCGGAGATTTTCAGGTTCCCTTCTTCCCTTCTTTTCTTAAATTCTTCGATGATTCCCATTACATCTAATCTAAATAATGTTTTCAAAAACCTTAAATTATTAAATTTTCTTGTCTAATCCAATATAAGTGGATAAGTTTTCAATTGGGGTTTTCTAAATATAAATATTATCATTAAATTTGATATAACGGATTATTTGATAAAATCAAATATCTTTTGATTTTACGTTATTTTTGGGTTATTATAATTTAAGCGTTAAGGTTTTGAATGGCTGCGAAAGTTTTATACGTCGATGATGAAAAGGACCTGGAACTTTTAATTACTCAGAACTTCAGGAGAGAAATACGGAGCGGATCTCTCGAATTCTTCTTTGCCGGCAATGGTGAAGAAGCATTGGCCGCTCTGGAGCAAGACCCCGAGATAACGGTTGTCCTGTCGGATATTAACATGCCTGTAATGGACGGTTTGACATTGCTGGCGAGAATCAACGAGTTGAGGAAACCGCAGCTCAAAACTGTAATCATCTCCGCCTACGGAGACATGGAGAACATCAGGACGGCGATGAACCGCGGAGCTTTCGATTTCCTTACCAAGCCCATCAATTTCGACGACCTTCAGATAACGATTAATAAAACCATTGAGGAAGCGCTGTTCCTGAAGCGTTCGCTCGAGGACCAGAAGAAGCTGATGATACTCGAGTCTGACCTGAGTGTTGCCCACAACATCCAGCTCTCCATCCTCCCCAAGGAATTCCCGGACTTCAGGCAGTTCAGCCTTTACGCTTCGATGAACGCCGCCCGACAGGTCGGTGGCGACTTCTATGATTTCTTCATGATCGACGATAAGCATATGGCATTAGTAATTGCCGACGTATGCGACAAGGGTGTTACTGCCGCACTGTTCATGGCAATCAGCAGGACAGTGATCAAATCATTGGGACTTAAAGGCTATTCCCCGAACGAATGTATTTTCCATGCAAACAACCTTCTTACTAAGGAAGGTCCCGGCAATTGCATGTTCGTTACGGTGTTTTACGGTGTGCTGAACATAGAAACCGGCGAACTCGAGTACACAAACGGCGGGCACAATCCACCCTATCTCGTCAGGAACAGCGGTGAAGTAACCGAAACCGAACTGACTGAGAATACTGTCGTCGGCGTACTCGAAGACCACGTGTTCAACATGAAGAAAATTCAACTCGAACCCGGCGATATACTTTATACCTATACCGACGGTGTTACCGAGACCATGAACAAAGACCGGCAGTTGTTCGGGCCTGAGCGTCTGATTGAGATACTGCGGCAGGAAAAGGACAATAGTCCGAAACAGATTGAAGAAAGAATATCTGCCGAACTTGGCAGCTTTGCCGATGGCTATTATCAATCCGACGATATTACGATGCTCATCCTGAAATATACGGGCAATTCTAATACCTGACGATTCTCAACGGGTATATCTCTCCGCAAATGTTGACCAGCAGGAAGTAAGTACCGGGGCTGAGCCCTTCGAGGTTCAGTTCAATCGTATTGTCGGCGGCAATAGTCCGGGAGCCTGCAATGGCATAGCTGCAGTCCCTGCCCAGGTTGTCGGTAACAATCACCTCATTTACCAATTTACCCAACTCTTTCACCGTGGATTTGTCGGCTTTGATATTTACCCGTCCGTCTGTCGGATTGGGATAGACAGACAGGGTTCCCGGCAGGGCAGAAGCAATCTTCCGGTTGTCAAGCTTGCAATCTCCCGTCATTACCAGGCTTCCGTTGTTTGTGTCCACCTCGATATTGCTGTTTGACCAGGCAAAAGAGTCGATTGTTACTGTAGTGTAATTGTCTTGAGAGAGTAGTATTGTTCCCCTGATCAGGCCGATGACGATGGATTTTTTGTTGTGAACGATGCCGTCCGAGGCAAGTTCCAATATCATCCTGCCGTTTTCGATTCGCCTGCTTTTAATAATAGGGTTGTTCTCGTCGGGAGCAAATGCATCTGCATCGAAGCTGATGCGTGCATTGTAGGCAATGCTGTTTGCCATCGTTTCGGAGCAGCCGAGAGTTGAGTACAACGGCAGCACGAAGTTCCTGTCGCCGATGACACAAACAGTGTCGGGAACAGCAATCGTATTGTTGTTAGTGCCTGTACCGGTTACGTCGAAAGCAATACTCCCGGTGCATGGTTCTTTTGTTTTCAGGGTAATCCAGTTGTTGTAAACGATGCAGCCCTGGGGAGTGAACTTAACAGTCAGTGTCGCCTGTTCTCCGGGATTGAGAGTGGTTCCGACAGGGGGTTCCAGCGCCAGGGTATAGGCGCCGTCTTTGCCTGCTAACAGCAGGGAATCGATGATGATGGGGTCAGTACCGGTATTGCTTACAGTATAGTCCTTAGAAACGGATAGGCCCGTACATATCTTCCCGAAATCCCTGTCGCTTGTCCCGTCAATCCCGAACCTGTTGTCGATTACTTCGACATTGAATTTATACATGGTGCTGTAGTCTTTGGAATAAAAGATCTCAAGTGTGTATTCACCTTCGTTTTCGGGTGTGGCGCCGTAGATGGCCGGATTCCTGAGGGTGGAAGCAAATCCGCCGGGGCCGGTCCAGGCATATGACAGGTCAGGCTGGTATTCTGCTTCAAAATTGATGGTGTCGCCGTAGCATACGGGATTGCTGTTAGTATAGGTTACTTCGGGATAATAGGACGGTTGGACATACTGAGGCAGTCCCATCCAGCTTTTTTTGCCTTTCAGGTAAATTCCTTCATTGACAAAGTTACAGCCTGCACCTGCATTGTTCGGATCATTAATGACAGCTAATGAATCATTGTCGTATTTTGCTGCGTATATCTTATTGTCATAAGCTATTTGCAGGGTACCATAATAGTAATTGCCCCACTTGGTCGAAAGAGTAACCATTTTACTCAACATTGTCCCGGGATTGCCTAAGGTCAGGTCGATCTGGTACAGGCATGATCTCTTCATGCCGAAATCGCTGGTGGTTATGTATAGTTTCGACTTGTCGGGGGAGAACTCGACACCGTAGGCTCCGACCAACAGGTCGGACGCCAGTTTCCTGCAATTGCTCAGTGTACCGGAAGTGTAGTCGAAATCCAGTATTTCGACGAAGCCGTCGCCATAGACGGCAGCGGCAATTGTCTTTCCGTCGAGGCTGCTTTTCAGGCAGCCGACTTTATTGTTTTCCAGTCCCTTGTGGGAAGTTCCAATGTCAGTTGTTACCGGTGTTGCCTGAACGCCGCTGTCGGTCAGTAGAAAAGCATAGAATGTATTGGAATTCCAACCATGTGTAATTATCCAGAAATACTTGCAATTCCTGTGCCTGACGACGTTTACCTTTTCAGTGGTGACGTCGAGCAGCCTGACATTCTTTGTCGTTACGGCCCCCATTCCTCCGTTCGGCCTCATGTCCACGACGCTGTAATACAAGCCTTTAAGAGTAACTCCATATTCGGAGGTAGTGAAAACATAGAAGATGGAATCATTGCCGGGCATCTGGGCAATGGCTACAGACTGCGTAGAGGAGCTTTTTCCGTTCAGCCCGCTTCCGTTTGCCATTACCTGGTGATCCTTGTTCCAGACGTTTACACCGTCGGTATAGAACAGCAGGTTGCCGTCTTTGTCGCACATTGCGTCGCATCCCTCGCTCGAGTACATTGCTCCGTTGGTTAAAGCTACCGGACTGCCGCTCCTGAAATCAAGCCCGGCAAATTGGCCGAAGTACCAGACTGCATCTTCTTTTTGCCCGAAGCAACCGATGGTCGGTAAGACGAAAAAAACAAATAGTATCAATAATCTGTACATTGTTTTTCCAAAAAATGACAAACAAGCTATCATATAGACACATTAAATGCAAAATAGTCACACAATTTTTTTTATATTCGGTAAATTTTTCTTTTGCCATTTGTAGGAAGTATCGAAATTATGACTGAAGAAAGAAATACCAATGTGCTGGCAGCAAGGGCTGCCTTCGTCAGGACAACTGACGACAGGGAATACATCAATTTTCTTAATGTATTGTCTTTGGAGGAATTGGAAACCTATTTCTATATTGAAGCAAACCGCAGTAACATGATGATTGAGCAGTTGTCCACCATCAACGGCAAGACAGTCACCCTGGACGACCTGAGAGAACCGTCGATGATGAAGTTCCTGCCTGAAGGCCTGGGACTGATGGACGATGCTGTGCGTTCCCTCATTATCTTCTGGGATATGTTCGGGAAGCTGACGTCTCCTGCCCTGGAACTGAGACAGGCTGTGATTGAAAAGTTTTCTTCTTCTTACAGGGAAATGCCCCCGGAAGAAGTGGAGTTCTTCGAATCCTGCTGAATATGTAATACGGATTAATTTTATTTAATAAATCCTGCTAAAAATGAAAATTTTTGCATAAATTTATAGAAATTGAAAATGTTATTTGTGAAATTTTTTAGCCTTAATGACTATGGTATTTATTTTGCATAGCCGAAAAGAAAATATGGAGGTGTTCTTTTTGGAAATGTACTTTATATATAAATGTGGGCGGGTATAGATGATAAAACAGAGACATTCGGTAATATTTCTGGTTTGTTTGGTATTAATGAACTGTAGCGTCCTGGCGCAGGGCTTCAATCTCGAAGAGCCTTCCGAGCCCGGGAACGACAACCTGTACAGGCAGTTCATTGAAAAAAATGCCCCTTCGGAAGATGCTTTCGTTGCCGTGCAAAGGCTGGCGCAAAGGTTCATCGAAGCAAGGGTCTGGGAGAATGCCGTCAAGATATACGAGGAATTCAAGCCGAAATTCCCGACAATGGCAGACCGTTTCGATAAGATCATCGATCTTTTGAAGGCTCCCGAAGAAGGCTTACGGATCGACAATGTCGGTTCAGGCGTCAACACCGGCGAAGGAGAGTATCATCCCACTCCGACGGCTGACGGGAAATACCTCTATTTCACCAGGATGTCTGCTGCTTCCGGGGCGATGAATGAAGACATTTACGTGTCCGAATACCAGAAAGGCGAGAAGCCCGGAAACGGCGTCTGGCTGCCATCGGTAAAAGTCGAAGGCGAGTGGATCAACACAAAAAACAACGAAGCCCTTATGTCGATCTCCGAAGACGGCCAGAAAATCATCGTGTTCGGCAATTACAAAGGCAGCTACGAACGTGGCGACATCTTCTGGTTCGACAAGAACTACATGGGTGAATGGGGAAGGCCTAAACACTTCCCATACCCGATCAATTCCAACCAGTTCGACAGCGACGCTCAACTTGTCGCCGGCGACCAGGTGATTGTCTTCGCTTCCGACAGGCCCGGCTGTGTCGGTGTCCAACACCCCAAAGGCGAAAAGTACCACGGCGACATCGAAGGCAATGTTGACCTCTGGGTCTGCGTCAAAGACGAAAACGGACTCTGGAGTGAACCCTTCAACCTTGGTAAGAGAATCAATACTCCTTACGCCGAGAGGTTCCCTTTCCTCCATCCCGACGGCAAGACACTGTACTTCTGTTCTGACGGGCACTACGGCCTTGGACGCTCGGATGTGTTCATGTCAACAAGGCTCAGGGATGATTCCTGGACTGAATGGTCCGAACCGGTGAACCTCGGCAAAGAGATCAATACTCCTGCCAAGGAGTACTACTTCAAAGTGGCTACCGACGGTACCTATGCCTTCCTGGCTAAGGGCGACCAGCCTATTGTTTTTGATATTTACACTCAGGAAGTGCCGAGCAGGTTCAGGCCAAAATCGCTCGCAACAATCAACGGCATTGTCCTCGACTACGGCAATAACCCGCTGGGAGCACATATTGTCATCAAAGACCTTTCCACCGGCAGAATCAGGGAAGCGGACGGCGACGCCGAAGACGGTACTTTCTTCTTCCCGCTGCAACTCGGCAAGAAATATACCTATACGATTTCGAAGTTAAATTACGAGACTAAGACAATCGACGTTGACCTTACAAACATAGATACCAACAGGAACTATACCAGGTATGACACCATCCGCCTGAAGACAAATATTACCGACCTGAACCTGAATATTGGCGACATCAGGTTTGCCACAGGCAGCAGCAAGATAGACCCGAAATCGTTCCCCGAGCTTAACAGGCTCTCTCAGATTCTCGTAGAGAATCCGCAGTTCAAGCTTGAGATATCGGCTCATACGGACAGCGTCGGATCGGATGATTTCAACCAGAAGCTGTCGGAAAAGCGCGCGAAGTCCATTGTCGAGTATGTGGTTTCGAAAGGGGTGAAAGGGGAGAACCTGATTGCCAAAGGTTACGGAGAAACGAGGCCCATCGCCCCGAACAGCACTGAGGAAGGCCGCTCGCTGAACAGACGCGTCGAGTGCAAGGTAATGACCGGCCTCGAGGATAAGGACGACGAAGAGGAAGACGAAGAAGCTCCGACTCCGCCAAAGACTCCGGGAGGACGTTAGTAGTCTTTTAATTACGAATGACGAATTACGAGTGGTAGAGACGCACGGCGTGCGTATCAAGAATAAATACAATCTCAACAGAATGATTGAGTCAGGAGTAGAGACAGGTCTCAGACCTGTCTCAAACCATTAATGATTACGAATGGTAGAGACGCACGGCGTGCGTATCAAGAATAAATACAATCTCAACAGAATGATTGAGTCAGGAGTAGAGACAGGTCTCAGACCTGTCTCAAACCATTAATGATTACGAATGGTAGAGACGCACGGCGTGCGTATCAAGAATAAATACAATCTCAACAGAATGATTGAGTCAGGAGTAGAGACAGGTCTCAGACCTGTCTCACACCATTCCTGACAGAACGAAACATACAAAGGTAATGCTGAATGCTGAATGCTGAATGCTGAATGAAGAATTAAGAATTAAGAATTAAGAATTCAAAGAGTCATTAAGAGATTGAATACATTTAAAATCATTTATTGCATTTGTAGAGACAGCTCTCAGACCTGCCTGACACCATACCGAACCCAGCGATAATAATTCTGAATGTAAGAAAAGCAGTGCTGGAGCGACTTTCCCCCGCCTTGGACAAGGAGGGGGGAGGGGGTAGTTGGACTAATTGTTTGTAAAGAAAGTAAGAAATATCTCACGCAAAGGCGCAAAGCCCGCAAAGTTAGTGATTATACAAATAGCCCTTAACGAAAGCTCCGCAGAGGCGTCATATTTATAGCACAAAGCAGGCCATACCTCTCCTTTGTTACTCCTTCCCCACGGGGAATAATTCCCCTTGGGGAAGGCCGGGATGAGGTCAATAGTATGTAAAGTTCTTCAAGTTTGTAAAAAAAGACAGACCCATCGATTGCACAAGGGGCAGCTGCTCCTTGTGCACACACATCATATACTCGATGCGCCTGCGAGGTGGAATCCATCATGCAGTAAAAACGAAAGAAGGCAGTTCGATGAACTGCCTTCAAAGTATGTAACTATTTGCATATCCTGGTAACTTTTTCTTCTTACCTCATTACGGAGACTTTGCCGGTTGCCGCGCCTGTTGCTGTCCTCAGTGTATAGAAATAGACACCGGAAGGAACACTTTGGTTGTTCAGGTCATTGGTGTTCCAGGTGAAGCAGTGCCGGCCGGGATCGAGAACTGTGTTGACCAGCGTAGAGACAAGTATGCCGCTGCTGTTGTATATGTCAAGTTGTACTCTTTCTTCCGCAGGCAGGTCAAACATGATGTTAACAGTGTTGACGGCAGGGTTGGGAGCGCACACAAGGCTGCTGTTAATTGTGGTTTCGTCTTCGACGCCGACAAGGCCCCACTCATAGAGCTTAACTGTAGCGTCAACAAGCGGCAAATCTTTTATACGGTTGCCGTTATTGAAGTAAAAGTACCTGGACTGGCTCTGGGGAAGGAAATACTCGACGGTACCGGCTTCCGATCCGACAATAGGATTCCAAGCCTGATACTGTTTCTTACCGGCACAGCTTTCATAGTTTTCCTGGTCAGTGATAAAGAAATTGACTAAACTGCCGGGCGCCTCATTCAGAACATATGCACCCTGGTAGTCGTCGATGGCTACATACCAGTAAATATAGTGATTGTCTGTCTTATAGTCGGTAACAATCCTGAAAAGCTTGGATGTGTCAGTATCTTTGGGTAGCTCCGAGTAGCTTACTTCGGGCATCTTTGTGGGGACCGGTATCTTGAAACTATAAGTTTCACCGGGTGCAGCGTTGTCAACAAGCTTGTATGTTTGCGATTTTATGTTCGATGAATTGACATAGGCAAAGTATGTGTGGCCACTGTCAACAACGAATTCGCTTTTGCCGTTTATGTCGGAAATGCTGTAGCTGTCGAAATATGTGTCGGCGCTTAAGACACCGCTTACATACAGGATGACCAGGGCTCCGTCGATGGGTTTATCGGTCGAATCGACGGCATAGATTTTGATCTTGGCTGTCTGGTGGCAATAGGTATCGGTTACGGGAATGCAAACACCATTGCTTTGGTGACATATTACCGAGCCGAATTTTTTCTTCCAGCCAACGGAATATGTATATTTATTATAAAAAGAATTATTCACGGGTTCCCACTGCTGCCAGTCCTGGTCCCAGAATTCATTCCAGACGTGGTCGGAAGACATTGCTTCTATGCCCCGGCAGGGTATCAGGCAGGACCTTGCCGCCGCTGCCGTAATGTCTTCATGCTCGCCGCATCGTCCGATGTGCAGGGAATAGATCCTCAGAGGCTGGTGGGGACGCTCGACTTTACTGGTAAAGTCCATCACCTCATTGATCCAGTTGGTGATTACCCTCAATGCAGCATTAGGAGATGATGTGTTGCTTTCATCCCATAGTACGTCACAACGGGCGATGCTGTCTTTGAGGATTGGATAATAGGCGCCAGTGCCGTCGTTCTTCGATTCGGTATAATTAAACATGAATTCTCTCCAAAATCTTCCAAGGGGCGGCGCTTTAATATTCAATGTATGGGGCGGATCTTCTATGCCAGTGTTATACTCGGCAGATAGTGGATCGATGTATGAAGGTATTTCGTCAGTGATTTTCGGGTGGACAATATATAAGTAATAGACATCGCGTGGTACTTCTACTTCCTGGATATTGCCCAGAGTGTCCTTACGCCTGTATTTCACAGTCGAGTAATAATCCTCATCGACGCCGGGAGTACCGTAGTCGATGATTTCCACATAGTTCAGGCTGCTGTCGTTTTTGTACATTGTAACGGCGTTTTCAAGGAATAATTGAGGGTAGCTCAATTTGGAACCCAGGAATTGCGGGGAAGAGTTAGCAATGGCATAGCAGACTTCATCGACATAGGGAGCCTGGGCGTTGAGTATTACATTGGCGTAAGTGTCCTGTTTTCCGGAAGTAAGTTTTCCAAAGGTGTATTGCAGGACGGGACGTATCCAGGACGGAGCCTTGGCAACGGCAAGAACCGCATTGTCTGTAAGTGTGTACGGTAAAAACGGTTCCAGCTTCTTTGTTTCCGTATTGAGCTTTACACCCAGATTGGAGCTTGCGGGCAGAAGTGTGTTGATCTTATAGCTGTCGATGAGCTTCCAGCCCATATCGATGATAACGGAATCGTCATCGGCTATTCTTTTGATCATCGTGGGCGCTGTGTACCTTTCTGCCTGGCCTGCAACTTTCAAAGGAACTTTAACTGTGAAACCGGATGTAATGCCTGGCACTGTCGATGGGGGTATATGATCGTCGAGCAGGGTGACATCCGGGCTGGCTGCCTCTTTCGAATTGCCTGAAGGAACAGGTGTCTGGGCTGTTAATGCTGTGATTGCGATTAGCATAAAAACTAATAAGTAAACGACATGTTTCATAATTTTATCCTTATAAATGTTTTTTCAAATTTATTATTCAATTTCCATTTTTCCAATTATTTAAGCAAGATTTTACAATTAAATCCCAAAATAGTATTATACGGTGCCAAATGGAGCCCTGTGATTATTTCGGGTGCGAGGTTGGGGCAGGGTGACTGTTCGCACGTTTTTGAGGCTGATGAATAAAGATGGGTTAGATATTAGCATGGAAATTGGGAAGGATTCAACAATTTCATGAATTCAATCCTGAAGTGAAAAAAATAAAAAAGGCCGGTTATTGCACCGGCCCTTATAAAACTCTATCGAATTCCGATTCCTGTTTATTACTTCACAATTTCAAACATAGCGTAATAATTGTCGTAACCGCTTCTGAGTTTCAGGAAATAGGTTCCGGGCGCAAGGTGTTTGAGGTTCAGCCCGCTGTTGCCGTCGATAGTGAGGCTGCCTGCTGCGAGCTGTTGACCGGTAACGTCTAGGATCGTATATTCAAACTCGCCTGTCCTGCTGTCCGGTGTCTTAATTGTAAACTGTCCGTTGTTTGGATTGGGATAGACTGCTATTATGATATTGCTGCCTTTTCCGTCCTCAAAAACGCTGTTTTCGAAGGTATTGAGAGGTATCTCCATCTGAACGTTACTACCGTAGCCGGCAATGGAAAAATGATTCTCGTACAACTCGTAGCCGATCTTGTCTCCCTTAACAACATAGTTTCCGTTGTCGAGGCCCTGCATGATATAGCTTCCCTGGTTATCGCTGAAATCATATTTCCTGACCTTGTCGTTTTCGTCCACAGTGAAAGTCATGGCGCCGGAGACAGACTTCTTTGCCTGTGGGATGTCCCCGATTTTATCTTCGACACCACCCGTGTAAACCACAACCTCTCCGTGGATCTTGCCGCTGCCGGTGGACGGAGGCAGTTGTGTTAACCTGACGAGGTGAGGCCCGCTCTGGCTGGAATAATTGATGGTAATCATTTCTGCGTCGAGCCAGGAAATGACCGCTGTCTTGCCACTCACAAAATATCCGGGGACAAGGTTTGTGTTGTTCGGGACAGCCATAATGACATAGCTGCCGGCAGGCAGGGAACTGAATTCAAAAGAGCCGTCCGTTTCGATGGCGTCGTAGGTAATGGCGTCGTACAGGCCGCCTTCACCCTGGGCTGTAACGTAAAACAGTACGAGGTAGGACGGGGCATTGGCGCCGCTTTCGTCAACCACTTTTCCGTATATCTTATTCTGTGCTGTGACTTTCGGCGACAGCCTGAAATTAATATTAGGATTGTCTGTGGTAAGCAATACCGGTGTGTGTTCGGTGATGTTCGTTACAGCGTCGTAGTACTGTGGTATATAATTCTTGTCGAGTGGAGTGAAGGCCCTGGCAATGAAACTTATATCGTCCGGCAGTTCAATTGTATAGGTACCGTTGGCGGCAGTGGTGACGGTTTCGTCCAGGCCGCCGCCGATGAAGTCCACCCGGGCGCTGCCGATGGCGTCGCCGTTGGATGCGTCTTTAACAAAGCCGCCTGCCACAAAAGTCCTGTAAACCGTTACAGGGTATTCTACCGAATCGGTACAGCCGGTCACTGTATTCGTCTTGGCGAGTTTCAGGATGCCGTTCCGGTAATTGGAAGACCACCTGACGGTAATTACAGGTGTGTTGCTGCCGGTTACTATTTCGCCGCCCTGGACGGACCATACATAGCGCATGCTGTCTTCCTGCGCAGCCGAATAGGTAATTGTTTTGCCTGACTGTGCCCTCGTAAGGCCTGTAATTGCCATTGAAGGCAATGCATTGATCTCGATGTCATATCCGTTGTCGGCGTGCTCCTTCTGAGGCATGGACGACAGCAGCCGGATCCTGTATTTCTTGCCGCTGAGAGTATTATCGGGAATTTTAATGTTTATTGTACCGGCGTAATTCGCAGTAACAGTACCGATGACAACAGGATTGCTGAAGTAACCGTTTACGCTCGACAACTGAACGGTGAATTTATTACCTGGCGTGAAGGTATTAGAAACATAGTAGTTAAGGGCCATCTCAGTACCGGCACACAGTGGGCCGGCGATGCCGTAAACTGTTGCTTCATAGGGTTCGACTCCGTCAATCGTGATGTTCCTGCCGTTGTCGGGACTGACAATCGCAGGGGAAGTGCCGCGGACACGAATCCTGTAGCCGCTTCCGGAAAGGATGTCGTCAGGTATCTTAACCGTCATGGCAATCGAACTGTCGGCCTCCACAGTGCCTATTGTTGTCGGATTGGTGAAATCGCCGTTGGCGTCTGACAATTCGGCTATGAATTGATTGTCGGAATTGACATTATCATTAAGGTAAACCATAATCGTAAACTGGTCGCCGCCGTTGAGGTTCGACGTGATGGTGCCCATCGTCAGGCTGAGAGTACTGAATTTTCTGGTGTCGGTCCAGTCGCCGTCACCGCATCCGTAAACGGGCATCATCCGCCAGAAATACTTCTTTCCCCGCTCGATGCCCAATGGTATATATGTAAACACATTCTGCGGCAGGACTGTGTCTTCTATCATTTCCTCATTGTCGTCATATATCTCCAGGACATAACCGTCAACATTGGTAATCGGTATCCACTTCAGGGCTGTGCCGGTGACGAACATTGTCTCGCCGTCGGCAGGATAGACTAATTGAAGGGGGGATTTGTGAATTACACTGAAATTCTTACCATTGTCCTTGCCGATGACGTATGGAGCCGTACTTATTACCCTGAACCTGTATTTGTCTCCTACAGGGATGTTGTTCGGAAGAGTAATCCTGAAAGTGTCGGAATAATTAGCCCGGATGGTGTCGAGGTAGAATGGGCTGGTGAAACTTGCGTTCTTGTCCGACAGTTGCAGGATGTAAGAGTTATCTGTACTGAACGTATCGCTTGCGGTGAATGGTACTTCAACAACGCTGCCCGGACAGAGCGGTCCTCCGAAGTCTTTCTTGGGTATGGTAACGCCCAGGACTTTGAAAGTATTCTCCTGCAGGAAAGACCCTCCGGACAGATCGGGCTTGATTAGCTGAACGTTGCAGTAGTATTTGCCTGTCGGCAGGTTGTAGAACGTGTAAAAGGTGTCCTTGCCTGTGTTGCCTGTTTCCGGGATCCGCCTGTAGCCTGAACCAGTGTGGGAATTGGGTGCCAGCAGGTCTGTTGCGCCGCTTTGCGTTCCTGCCATCACATTATAGGTACAGAATGGTGTCATTTGATCCCAGTATATGGTGAGCTTGTTGCCATCCTGGATGTAGTTGTAAGAGTAATTGTAAGAGAAGGTAATGGCTGGAGCCCAAACGCTCTGGTAATACAGTTCGGTAACGGGTTTGCCGGCAGTGTCGATGCCTGAGATGATGCAGTCGAGATAGCCGTCCCTGTTGTAGTCAAAAAACCGTGTTTGGCCGGAACTGATGCCAATAAGCCGTTCTTCGTTGTCATCCATGCCAAAAATAGTGTTGCCACCGCCGCCGTCGGCTCCCATCGTCATGGCTTTGCCCGATTTGCCGTTTCCGTTGTCGGTATTCATCTGGGGATAGTAATTCTCATTGTTGTAGATTGGTGTCATCCTGACGCCGGCGTCTGTTTCACCGTGGTAAATAAGGTCATAGCCGTAGTCGTCGTGCCTGTCGCCCCAACAGACACTGCCGTTTTTAAGGCCGATGAATTCCTGGCCGGAATTGGTAAGGGTGCCTTTAATATTATTATAGAGTACGGCAACGGACTTGCTTCCGTTGAAACCCATCAGGAACAGGTCCTCCCAGCCGTCGTTGTTGTAGTCGCACCAGCCTGCTGCGCTGCTTTCGACAGGAACGATGTTGGCCGAAGCGTCAACCCAGGCCGTACCGTTGAAACAGAAGATTTTGGAAATCCTCGCGGAACCTGTACTGCCGGTAATCAACAGGTCGGGGTAGCCGTCCTTGTTGACGTCGGCCTGCTGTATGTCGCCTTTGACAATCCCCGGTAAAGTAAATGTGACTTCGGTGAACGTTCCGTTTGTGTTTTTGTATATCTTCGTAGCAATTTTTGAATAGGCGTCTTCGCCGCTGATGAGAACATCGAGGTCGCCGTCCCTGTCGTAGTCAATCCACATACACTTGCCGCCGGACATTCCCCGAAGGGCGGCGCCGATGTCGGTAAACGCACCGGATCCGTCGTTCTTGTATATTTTTGCGACCTTGTCGGAAGTATTGTTCTGTCCTACGAGCAGAAGATCCACGTCGCCGTCCCTGTCGTAGTCTCCCAGGGAGAGGGAACCGTTCGCAACGCCTTCAAGCGTGCTGTATGCTTCGGTGAAGGTGCTGCCTGTCAGTTTGTAAACCTTGGTTACTCTTGACGTTCCCGTATAGCCTGAGATGATTATATCATAGTCGTAATCATTGTCGATGTCTCCAATGGCAATTGAACTGTAGGAAAGGTCGGCAATGGTATTGGCCGCAGGAAGGAAATTAAAGTATGCAGCGTTCAGGGCATTGCCTGCGATGAACAACAAAATTATTACCAGGCCAATAAGTTTAAAGTGAGCTATTTTCATAAACTGCTATCCATATATTTATATATTTTTTTTCACAATTTAGTAATATAAAAAAGAATTTTTAATTATCCATATAATTGCAAAAATAAAAATATTGTTAAACACTCAATAATACCATATTAATGTAAAAGCAATTTTTTTTAATTTGCTTGTTTTATTATTTGTACAAACGAAATTTAGATATTGAAAACTATGGCTTTTAAAAGTCTTGTTAAGATCGTTGCACTATTCTTCCTGACACAGGCAAGCGCCTTGTCGGGAGACTGGGACAACATTAACGGGCAGATAGACAGTTCGCTTTACTACAATAAATACTACGATGCGGTCCGGCTGTCAGACAGCGCCTTGTCGTTGGCCGGCAGACAATTCGGAAAGAAAAGCAGGAATTACTGTGCGGCTCTTGACAAAGTGTTCAGGACGCATTTGCTTACCGGCAAATTTGCAGAAGCCAGGGACTATGCAATACAGGATACGATGCTGAGCCGCAGCCTCGACGGCGTCAGCAGTGCCGGTTTCGCCGCCGCCCTGTCCAATCTGGGAGACCTCTACCTGAAAATGGGCAAGGCTGACAGCGCCATTATCTTCTACAAACGAAGCCATGGTGTGCTGAAAACACTGTCCGGCGACGACAGTCAGGAAATGGCGCAGATACTGAGGCGCCTTGGTGTGGCTTACAGGACTTCGGGCAGCTTCGAAGAAGCGGAGCCTTTGCTTACCCGGTCTCTCTCCATCGTCGAAGGACTTCAGCCTTCAGGCAGCGTTGAACTCACTGAAAACCTGAATGACCTGGCAGTGTTGTACCAGGCTCAGGGCAGGTTTGACCAGGCCGATTCCCTTTTTCACCAGTCTTTGAAGATACTTAAGCGGCTGTTTACTACGAAAACAACTTACCTTGCCAATACCCTTTACGCTGTTGGCAACCTTTACTACGAATTCAGTTACTATCCGGAAGCTACTCCCTACCTGGAAGAAGCTCTTACGATATACAGGAACATATACAAAGAAGACCATCCCGACCTTGCCAACGCCATTAACAAGCTCGCTGAGCTTTACGACAGCAGGAACAGAACCGAAGAAGCCGGCAAACTCTATCTCGAAGCGCTCGATATGCGTTCCCGCCTCTATGTTGAGGACCACCCCGATGTGGCTGAAAGCCTCAATAACATGGCAATATTCTTCGATATGCAGGGTAATACCGAAGAAGCCGGCAAGCTCTATTACCAGGCGCTGGAGATGAACCGCAGGATATATAAAGGTGAGGACAACCAGAGCATTGCACTCAACCTGAACAATATCGGCTATTTCCTTCAGAAACTGGCGAAATTCAACGAATCCGAACCTATGTTCAAGGAAGCGCTGAACATGTACAGAAGGATATACAGAGGCGACCATCCGGAGATTGTCTCGAGCCTCAACAACCTTGCATACCTGTACTTCCAGCTTTCGAAATACGACAGTGTCGAAGCCTATTACAAAGAGTCCATTGCTATGTCTGCAAGGCTGAACGACGGTGACAACCTTGAGATGGCCAACCTGCTCAACAACCTGGCCAATTTCTACGACAGCCAGGGCAGGTTCGAAGAAGCTGAGAACCTGTACAATCAATCCCTTTCGATTTACAGGAAATGTACCGGCTCGGACGACCCAAGCCTGGCAAGGACGATTAACAACCTCGGCGAATTCTACAACAAACTGGGAAGATACTCCGAAGCAGAACTGTTGTTTAAAGAAGCTCTCGGCATGTACCGTAAGCTGTTTACCGAGCCCCATTCGGAATTGCTTACCAGCATCAACAGCATGGCTTCCTATTACAAAGACCATGCTGATTTCACCGATGCCGAACTGCTCTACAAAGAAGCGCTAACAATTGCCCGGAAATTATACAAATCGAACAACCCGAACCTTGCAAAAACACTTAATAACGTTGCCGATTTCTACGACATGCAGGGAAGGCTGGACGAAGCATACGGCCTATACCTGGAAGCGTACAATATCAGTAAGGATATATATACGGGAGACAACCCCGAGCAGGCTACCTACCTTAACAGCCTTGCCTCCGTGCTGATGGAAAAGAACGAATACGACAGCGCCGGCCGGTATTACAACCAGGCCCTCGAGATCAGGAAGAGGCTCTTTAAGGAAGACCACAACAGCATTGCTTCCAGTTACGGCAATCTTGCATACCTCTATGAACGCAAGGGAGACATTGCCCGGGCTGAAGACTATCACAAGAAATGCCTGGCAATTAAGAGAAAGATTTTCAGCGGGGATAATTACGAAACGGCAAACAGCCTGAACAGCCTGGGTACTTTCTATATGATGAACGGGCGCTATCCCGAGGCAAAGCCCCTGCTGACAGAAGCGCTGGCAATGGCAATACGCCTGTTCAGCAACAATCACCCATACCTGAACTATATGCTTACGGGCATGGGCGATTATTATAACCGTGCCGGGAAGACAGATTCCAGTTCTTACTATTTCATCGAGGCCCTGAAAGTCGTTAACAGGTTTGTCAATTCCTATTTCCCGTCCCTGAGCGACAGGGAAAAAGCCGTTTTCTGGGAAGCCAACAACGGAAGCTTCCGGATGTTCAACTCCTTTGTAATGAAGAATTACAAGGCAAAACCCGGACTGGTTTCCGAGATGTATGACAACCAACTCTACACAAAAGCATTATTGCTCAACTCCACGAAAAAAGTCAGGGAGAGAATTGCAACGAGTAAAGATACCGCTCTGATTGCAATGCTGAAGAAATGGCAGACCGGCAGGGAAATAATGGCAAGCCTCTACAGGATGCCCGTCAATTCGCCGCTCAGGAAAAAGATTGACATCGACTCATTAGAATCCATTAATAACGAACTGGAAAAACAGCTTTCCCGGAAATCGGAGCTGTTCGCAAAAGAATTTGAAAAGGCAGAGCTTACATGGAAAGATGTTAAGAATTGCCTCAAACCCGGTGAAGCTGCCGTCGAACTTATCAGGCTTACTCTCTTCGACTACAGGCCGATGGCTCCGAATTGCCCTATGAAGAGGCTGGCCCCGGGCGATTCCGTTGTGTATGCTGCCCTAATCATTAAACCGGACACAAAATCCAATCCCGGAATTGTCTTTCTCGGCAACGGGAACAAGCTGGAAACGGACTTCATCAGGCAGTACCGTAAGGCTGTCAAGTTCGGGATCAGGGACATCTATTCCTTCGACGCCTTCTGGAAGCCCATTGAGGCACGCCTGGGCGGCATCGGAAAGATATACCTCTCTGCCGACGGAGTCTATAATAATATCAATGTTAACACTCTGTATGATGTAAAGAACAATAAATACCTGATTGAGAAATATGACATACAACTTCTGACCAGTACACGGGACCTGATTGAAATCAAACAGAGAAAGGCCCTCGACACGGAGAAAAATGCCGCACTGTTTGGCGATCCCCTGTTTAACACCGACGAAGGCGCCGAAAAAATGATCAACCCGCTTCCTGGGACGAGGGACGAAGTAGTGGCAATCGGCGAATACATGAAAGGCAGCAACTGGAGCGGGCGGGACTACCTCGGTATTGAAGCAAGGGAGGATTCTATAAAAAAGCTTGAGAACCCCAGGGTGCTGCACATTGCCAGCCACGGCCTGTTCCTTGAACCGGAAATCCTCAAATCGTTGCCTCATTTCAAAGTCGATCTTTCCGGCAATCCCCTGATGAGGTCAATGCTCTTACTTACCGGCTCCGAGAAGTCGCTTTTCGGTACGGGTGGAACCAGTCCGAACAGCAGCGATCCTGCCGTTTCCGAAGATGGCCTGCTTACCGCTTACGAGGCCATGAACCTGAATCTTGACGAGACAGAACTGGTTGTTCTCTCGGCCTGCGAAACCGGCCAGGGAGAGCTGAAAAACGGCGAGGGCGTTTACGGCCTGCAGAGGTCATTCCAGGTTGCCGGCGCACAGAGCCTCATTATGAGCTTGTGGAGCGTTAACGACATGACTACGCAAAGACTGATGGACTCATTTTACAGCAAGTGGCTGTCAGGAATGAATAAACGACAGGCTTTCAGGGAAGCACAGCTCGAACTGAAGAAAGACTATCCCGAACCAAAGTACTGGGGCGCATTTGTGATGCTCGGCGAATGAGTATCCCGAAGATAGCGCCTATTAATATGTCGCCCCTCTGGGGCTAAAAAGCTACTCCACCAGACAAATATGTTGTTAATATATCCACATTCTTTGCGAGCTTAGCGCCTATTAATATGTCGCCCCTCCGGGGCTAAAAGATTACACTACCAGACAAAAATGTTGTTAATTTATCCACATTCTTAGCGAGCTTTGCGCCTTTGCGAGAGAATATTCTTCTCTCAAATCCTGATTTTAGCGCCTATTAATATGTCGCCCCTCTGGGGCTAAAAAGCTACTCCACCAGAAATAAATAATAAATATCTAAACTCAAACTTTGCGAGCTTAGCGCCTATTAATATGTCGCCCCTCCGGGGCTATTCATATAATCACTAACTTTGCGAGCTTAGCGCCTTTGCGAGAGAATATTCTTCTCTCAAATCCTGATTTTAGCGCCTATTAATATGTCGCCCCTCTGGGGCTAAAAAGCTACTCCACCAGAAATAAATAATAAATATCTAAACTCAAACTTTGCGAGCTTTGCGCCTTTGCGAGAGACATTCTTCTCTCAAATCCCGATCTTAACACCTTTGCGAGAGGTCATTTATAAAATACCTGTTCTTAACTGCTTAAAACAGAAAAAATTTAACCATTGGTTAATTATAACCTCCAAAATGAAAAATTTATCCACAATGAGTAATGGCTAAAAATGGCCACCTTTTTTTTTCTGTTTATTAATATCCCATTAAGTAGATAATATTAATCTAAAATCCCTTTTAAAAGCGGTTCTTCAAACATGAATAAATATTTAATAACAGCAAAGCTGCTACCAGAGCGGAATGTGAAAGAATTGGAGAAAACCGGCAAGGAAATTTCTATCAGAAAGTGAAAATGTACAGTCGGAGAAAGCTGAAAAGCCGCATGAATAGAGGCGCGGCGGGCATGATGAGAAAATTTGGCACGGGACTTGTTAAAAGTATCTGTGCATTGAAATAGAAAAATTGAAAAAATTGATGCTGAAGGCAGGATTGCCTTCATTGAGAAAAAAGGAAAAAAAAGAATATTGTAATATAATTCACATGGAGGTGAATAATGCCTTTTGCTATAGGAGGTGGCGCACGAATAAGAACCAACATCGCAGCCGAGAATGCGTATAATGCCCTTGAATCATCCGCCCGGGATATTTCACTGCGGCAATTAAGGCTCTCCACCGGAAAGAGAATTAATAATGCAGGAGACGATGTAGCAGGTTATATTACTTCACGTGCATTATCAGCAAGGAACAGCTCGTTAAAAGCAGCATTGCTTGCTGTAGGCGACGCAAACAATATTGTCAACATTAGTATGGATTCGCTGGACAACATCTACACCCAGTTGAATACCATCAAGTCATCTACCTCGTCGGCAGCTTCCGGAGCAATGGGTACAGCCGAAAGGATCGCCCTGGCAAAGGCATCCTTCAGATTGGCAGAGCAGATACAGACTGTTGTTGAAAATACTGTATTCGGCGGCAGGCAGCTAATCGACGGAACCTACTCGGCAGACTATGTCATCGGTTCAAACGCTTCGTATAACTTACTTACACTTACAATCGACCTGAGTGTTAACAATCCTGATTTTAATGTTGAAAGCGGCTATTTTGATATCAACGCAGCGACAACATCAAACTTCGCCGGTGTTACCGGGCTTGACCTGAATGCGTTCAATGCAGTTTCGGAAGCGGATATGGGTATTTTCTCAGAAAACAGGATTCACCTGACTCTTTCAAGTATCGCCGAAGCCATCGATAACGTCAACAAAGTTGCATCGTACATGGGCGGAATTTCAAACAGGTTAGTGTCCCAGGAAGACCTGCTTAAAAGCCAGATTACCAACTATGATGCGGCTATATCGAGGATTGAGGATGCAGACGTTGCACAGGAACAGTTGCAGTTGATCAAGGCACAATTCCTGCAACAGTCGTCCCTGACGTCGCTGGCCCAGGCAAATGCCAATCCGCAGGCGTTCCTGCAGCTGCTTCAGAGTTAATTAATATTGAATATTATGTATTAATAATAAACAAAGGGGAATACTATGCCATTCGCAACAGGTGGTACCTCGAGAATAAGAACAAATATTGCAGCCGAGAATGCTTATAATTCACTGGAAGCATCGAGCAGGGACGTCTCCCTGAGGCAGCTCAGGCTCTCAACCGGCAAACGTATAAATAACGCTTCCGACGATGTTGCCGGCTATATTACCTCGCGTGCTTTGGCAGCCAGGAACGGCTCTCTGAAAGCGGCTCTCAATTCGGTCGGCGACGCGCAGAATGTCGCAAGCATCCTGATGGATTCGCTCGACAATATGAACAGCCTGCTCGCCGACATCAAGAACTCTGCTGCCAGCGCTTCGTCAGGAGCCATGGGTACCGACGAAAAAGTTGCGTTGGCAAAAGCAGCCTACAGGTTGTCTCAACAGGTACAAACTGTTGTCGATTCGACGGTCTTTGGCGGCAAGCAGCTCCTCGACGGTACTTTTTCAGCCGATTTCGTTATTGGTACAAATGCCGCTAACACACTGCTTACACTGGGCATAGACATGACACATGCCAGTCCGGAGTTCAACATACCCAGTGGTTTCTTCGATGTCAATGCAATGTCTTCTACCATCTTCGGAGGTGTTACAAACCTTGATCTGACAGCATTAAATGATGTTACTGCCGACAACCTCGGTATTTTCTCTACCGACAGGATCCATATGACAATGACCAGCCTTGCCGACGCCATCGACAATGTTAACAATATTGCTTCCTATCTCGGCGGCATCGTTAACAGGCTTACGTCGCAGGAAGACCTTCTGAAAAGCCAGGTTACCAATTACAATTCAGCAATCTCACGTTTCGAAGATACGGACGTAGCTAAAGAACAGCTTGAGTTGATCAAATCACAATTCTTACAGCAGGCTTCACTGACTTCGCTGGCCCAGGCTAACCAAAATCCTTCTTCTTTCCTGCAATTGCTGCAATCATAAGATTGTCCGGCAAATTATCAAGAAAGGAGGAAGCTATGTTCTTTGTAATTATGCTGTACCCATACTATGTGTTTGTGGTTTTCATCAACCTGAATGTTTTACTTTGACGATGAACTGAAAAACACAGTATATAAGTTTTTAAGCCTCAGTATCGATCCTTACAGGGATTCATTCCGGGGCTTTTTTTATTTATGGTTCTTCATCATCTGTAATGGATAAACAATTTCTGACCGGCGTTCAGATATTCACCCGAAGCCACCCCATCCCTACCTTCCACAGGGGGAATTATTCCCCGGGGGGGGAGTAAGAAAGGAGAGGTATAGCCGCTTTGTGCTATAAAGATGACGCCTCTCTGGAGCTTTCGTTCGGGGCTATTTGTATAATCACTAACTTTGCGTGCCTTGCGCCTTTGCGTGAGATATTTCTTACTTTCTTTACAAACAATTAGTCCAACCACACCCGGAAGAAAGCCGCACTACGCCTGCTTCTACATACTTTACGAACTTTATATACTTGATGAACTTGACAAACTGACAATCCCATCCCGTCCTTCCACAGGGGGAATTATTCCACAGGGGGAAGGAGTAAGAAAGGAGAGGTATGGCCTGCATGGTGCTATTAATATGGCGCCCTTGCGGGCCTTTGATTCTTTCTTTACAAACTTGATAAACTAATGACTCCATCCCGGCCTTCCACAGGGGGAATTATTCCACAGGGGGAAGGAGTAAGAAATGAGAGGTATGGGGCCTGCATAGTGCTATAAAGATGGCGCCTCTCTGGAGCTTTCGTTCGGGGCTATTTGTATAATCACTAACTTTGCGTGCCTTGCGCCTTTGCGTGAGATATTTCTTACTTTCTTTACAAACAATTAGTCCAACCACACCCGGGGGAAAGCCGCACTACGCCAGCTTCTTCTTACTTTACAAACTTGACAAACTACGGAAGAGCCACAAAAAAAAAGAGCCGGGTTTCTTCTCCCGGCTCTTTTAACTTTGCTGCTTATGCAACAACCGCAATACTATCTGTCCTTGACGTTTAATATGTTATTGATTCTTTCAGTAAGTTTGAAAGCTCTGTCCGCCTGCGCAGGCGTGAACTTTGCACCGACTTTCTGAGTCTGGCTGTAAAATTCGGAAGCTTTTGCAGTAATTTTCTGCAGTTCCTGGACAGCAGCAGCGTCGCCGGCTTTTGCCTTCTGGGCGAGCGGAAGAACTTCGTCCAGGAATTTTTCATAATCATCGAGCCATTTGTCAATGTCAACGGTACCCTGCTCAGCCTGTCCGGCCATTTTCTGGTCCTGGGCAACCTGTTGGGTTTCTTGTGCATTGACGTTGTCCTTAACTTCTTCCTTGCTTCCGCAGGAAGGTAAGACAGAAGCCAGACTCAAGAGCATCATGATTACGAAAGCTTTCTTCATTTATCATCCTTAACAATTAACACAAAGACTTAGTATTTACAAAAATTGTGATCATCTGCACTACTATTATCAGCGGAGCAGAAAAATTCACAGTAAATTATTTTGCAGGTTGCGGTGCAGGTTCCTGAGCAGGTGCCTGATCGGGAGCGGGAGCAGGTTCGGGCTGAGGAGCAGGTGCCGGTTCGGGCTGAGGAGCGGGAGCAGGTGTCTGCATCATCTCTTTGCCAATTTTCTCAATTCTCTCCATCTGTTCTTTTGTAAACTTCTCTTTGTAAGCGTCCATTTTTGTCATAATTTCCTGGAGCTTCTTCGTGTTTTCTGCTAATTTTGCCTGGTCAACTGTTGCCGGATCCTTAGTCAGTTCCTGAGTTTCTTTGAGAATTTTTTCGTATTCGTTTATTAAATTGTCGCCTTCTTTATTACCACTGCAGGAGGCAAGGCAACCAAAAACCAATACTGCCGAAATCATAAGTACAAATGCTTTTCTCATGTAATTTTTCCTAAAAAAATTAAACAACCGTTACTAATAAAGAGTTAAGCCTTTATTTATTTACAAAAATATTTACAATTCAAAAGTTCTAAATTTTAACAAGCAAATATAAATATATAAAATCAATAATACAACAGTTTCTTGCTTTTTCAATGATAATGAAGTCAAAGAACTACTGCCAGTTGATTTTTACATTGGGTAATTGCTTCTCGATATATACCATATTTTCACGTGTGAAACTGTTCTGCCCCAGATCCAGGTATTCCAGTTCGCTAAGGTTAAC
The DNA here is from genome assembly GCA_964634885.1 of uncultured Hyphomicrobiales bacterium. Taxonomy (GTDB): domain Bacteria; phylum Bacteroidota; class Ignavibacteria; order Kapaibacteriales; family UBA2268; genus DAINRZ01. The sequence continues at coordinate 184,236 of CAZWLN010000002.1, forward strand.
AATCGACGACGGCAACTCGGCCAGCGAATTGAACCCCAGTTCCAGTTCTCTCAATTTGGACAATTCACCGATGGCTTCGGGTAATTGTGGGATTTCGTTCTTGTACAGGAGCAATTTCCTGAGATTCTTCAATTTACCGATGGATGCAGGTATCCCGGTAAGAATGTTTTTGTAAAGCCTGAGTTTAACGAGGCTTTCCAGGTCGCCGATCTCGTCGGGGAGAACAGAAAGGTTGTTTTCCTGGGCCTCGAGTTTGAGGAGGTTTTTCAGGTTGCCGATGGAACGCGGCAGAGAAACGAGCCTGTTGCCCGATACTCTCAGCTTCACTAATTTTGTCAGGTTGCCGACAGATTCGGGAAGTTCCCTGATGGCGTTTTCGTTAAGGACCAGAGTTTCGAGCATGGTGAGCTTACCGATTGCGTCAGGAATGGAGGTGATCTCGTTGTTGTTAAGGGCGAGCCATTTCAGGTTGTGGAGGTTGCCGACCGAAGGGGAGACATCGGTAAGCCTGTTCCAACTCAGTACCAGAGTTTCAAGATTGTGCAACTCAAAAATTGCTTCAGGTACAGCTTTGAACTGGTTGCCGCCGAGTTCCAGTTTCCTGAGATCTTTAAGCCCGGCAACGCCGGCAGGCAGTTCGCTGATGTTGTTGTTGAGGAGGTTAAGCTCCCGGAGGTTTTTCATGCCGAGGATGGCTTCGGGGAATCGATCGAATTTCTTGTAGTGCAGGTCCAGTTTGTACACCTTTTCCGGAGCGGCAACGGCTTCTTTCAGGGAGAAGAAGATGTTCTCAGTGTCGTACTGCTCCGGACTGTTCAGGGATGGGTCATTATTCATCCTTAACTCCGTTCTTTATTAGTTATGATATATTTACTCAAATCAAAAAAATTCCAATTTCAAAATTCAAAAATTAAAATCTGTTTATTTATAAATAGATTTTAACAAGTATTTTTATTATTTGCAAGAAAATTATTCATTCCCGGCAAATAATATTAAAAATATATTTAATTTGCTCCGTATAAAAGTATTATGTTGGTTAATATTGTTTTATGGAGCAAAAAATGTTCAAACTGTTGAGGATGATTGTCTTACTTCTTTCAATTTCATGCCTTGCCACGGCGGAAGACAAGTCATCGCGCGACCGGGTACTTGTCAACACTCCGTCCGGGCCTCTGCAATACATCGAACAGCCCTTCGACGTTCTCAGATATGAGGCTGACATAGACCTGACGGCAGCTCCTGCAAAGACCATGTCCGGAAAGTGCAAGATTATATTTAAAATTACAGGTTTGAAGGATACCAGCGATTTCATTTTTCACCTTAGGGGCCTTAACGTCGATTCGGTGTTCTATTATAATACAAAGGTTAACGCCGAAGCAGTATTAATACCCGATTCGTCCGGCTTTCACTACAGGGTTCCCCTGAGTACAACTGCAATACCGTCTCAGAACATATATTCCGAAGACAGCGCCGACATTGTCGTCTGGTACCACGGCGCAATGACTGCACCCGTAGTAAACGGTAAAGAAGACTGGGGGGGCGTACACTCTGCCAACAATATATTATATGCAATGGGAGTAGGTTTCAATAATGAATATATCTCGGCTACACAGCACTGGCTGCCCTGCTATGACCATCCTTCCGACAAAGCTGCGTTTACAGGCAGGTTCAGGACCCGTACCGGTAAAGCCTGCGCTTCGATTGGCCTGCTGGAGGCAATCGACACACTTCCGGGCAATACCATTGAATGGCTGTGGAAACATGATATGCCCTGCGCGACTTACCTCAATACTTTTGCTGTCGGCGATTATATTCTAATTAAATATGATTCGGCCGGTTTGCCCTATTATATTTTTACATTGAAAGCCGACAGTTCAAAAACAGCCGAATATTTGCAATTACTTCCCAGGATGGTTAGCGTCTTTGAAAACAGGTTCGTAAAGTACCCATACGACAAGGTAGGCTATGTATTGACTCCTACGGGTTCAATGGAACACCAGACAATGATTAGTTTATACCGTTATCTGATCAACTACGATGACGGCCTGAGCAGTACCGCTGCCCATGAACTGGCCCACCAATGGTTCGGCGACTACGTGAGTTGCTATGATTTCCGCGATGCCTGGCTGAGCGAAGGGTTTGCAAGTTTCTGCGAGTCCCTCTGGGCGGAAAACCTCTATGACTTTGACATATACTTATCGATGCAGGACAAATTTGCTAAGGACTACAAAAATTCCGGTGAAGGGATATTCAGTCTGTATGACTATCCCAGGAAAAGCCCTTCCTCAAATTATCCTATTACTATTTACTACAAAGGGGCCGCAGTCATCGGCATGATGAGGTACAAACTCGGGGACGAAGCCTTTTTTGAAGGTTTGAGAAACTACCTCAATAATAATAAATACGGTAATGTAACCACAGACGATCTTGAAACGGAATTGGAGAACGCTTCAGGCACGGATCTGGGCGATTATTTCGACCAGTGGGTTTACGGCAAAGGCTACCCCTGCATTTCGGTTACGGTGAATAAGATAGAAAAGCAGGACGGACGCTTCTCGGCAACTGTCCGTATTGTACAGGTACAGCCCGACAGTATGGGGGTATATACCTACCTTCCTGTGGAAATGGGGTTTAAGAAGAGTGACGGGACTTATGACTACAGGATGCTGATCGTTGAAGGCGTGGACAACACTTTCCCGCTTGACAGCCTGCCTGAGTTCACAACTGTCACAGTGAATCAGGGGCCTTCGGTCAGGTCTTTGCTGAAACTATCGTCGCTCGTAACTGCCGTCGAAGAAAGCAATGACAGGGGTATTGCCCTGAAGCTCCTTCCCAATCCTGCGGACGACAGGCTGACGGTTGTTACCGAAGGAATCGACAAGGAACTGGCTGTTATTATAACGGATATTTTTGGAAAAATAATTTACAGCGGCATACTTAAACCGGGTGAAGAGGATTGCTGTATTAATACCGGCGGCCTGGCTACCGGAGTTTACTTCCTGGTTTACTCCCCGGACGGCAGGGTTCGGTCATGCCCATTCACCATCATGAGGTAATGTAGGAATTATTGGGGAAAATTATGTTCAGTACGGAAGATATCAGGTACAACTATGGAGTAGTAAGGGAACAGGCCGGCAAAGCAGCGGCGGATTGCGGCAGGAAACCCGAAGAAGTTACAGTAATTGCCGTGTCGAAGACACAGCCCGGCGAAGTGATCGAACAGGCGCTCGAAGCAGGCATACGTGTCTTCGGCGAGAATTATGTACAGGAACTGACTGAGAAGCACGCTTACCTGGACGGTAAGCAGACAGGGCAGCCCGAATGGCATTTCATCGGGCACCTGCAGTCAAACAAAGTGAAGTATATTGCACCCTTCATTACGATGATTCACTCTGTCGATTCCATTAAGCTGGCAGAGGTCATCTCCGAACAGGCTAAACGCCACGGCCGCATCATCGACATTCTGCTCCAGGTCAATACCTCCGGCGAGGAAAGCAAGTTCGGATGCGAACCTGAAGAGTTGCCGTCCCTTGCTGAGGCTGCCCTTAAGATGGACGGCGTCAGGGTTCTCGGGTTAATGACAATCGGTAGTTTCTCTAATGACGAGGAAGTGGTACGCAGGGAATTCGTTATGCTTCGCGGCCTGCTGAAAGACGTCAACAACAGCCTCGGTACCAATCTCAGCCACCTGTCGATGGGGATGTCCGGCGATTACGAACTGGCAGTAACCGAGGGCGCTACCATGGTCAGGGTAGGAACATCCATCTTCGGCGCGAGGATCTACAGAAAATGAAGCCCGAATTCATTGTTTAACATAGAGCATAAGAGAATTATGGACAGTAAAAACCAAAGCATCACGGACAAAGTTAAGGAATCGGCGGATTTCATCAGGCAAAAATCCCCGATGGCCCCGGCAACCGGCATCATTCTCGGTACCGGCCTGGGGGAACTGGCAAGGGAGATCGATATTACAACCACAATCGACTATGAAGAGATACCGCACTTTCCTCTGTCAACCGTAGAGTTCCACAAGGGAAAACTGATTTTCGGTAAGCTGTCGGGTAAGGAAGTCGTCGCGATGCAGGGACGTTTCCATTATTATGAAGGCTATACGATGCAGGAGGTAACCTTTCCGGTCAGGGTACTGAAATATCTGGGTGTGGAGAAACTTATTATCTCCAATGCCTGCGGCAGTGTCAATCCGTACATCAGGGCTAAGGACATCATGATAATCGACGACCACATCAACCTACTGGGAGGCAATCCGCTGATTGGGGTTAACGATGAATCGACGGGGCCGCGTTTTCCCGATATGAGCCAACCCTATTCACCGGCGCTAATCGCCGTTTGTGAACAGGCCGCACTCGAGAATTCGATGAAAGTACACAAAGGCGTGTACGCTGCAATGACAGGCCCATCGTTTGAAACGCGGGCAGAATACAGGTTCCTGAGGACAATCGGCGCCGACGTTGTGGGGATGAGTACGATACCCGAAGTCATCGTCGCAAACCAGATTTCACTGGAAGTACTGGGATTGTCCATCGTTACAGACGAATGCTATCCCGACGCCCTGGAAAAAGTGAATATCGACATTGTGCTTGCAAACGCTGCAAAAGCTGAAGCTGCACTTACTAAGCTGGTAAAGTCGGTAGTTGCAAAAATATAACTGTGTGATTACAATTAAGAGCTGTTGCCATCGACTGGTATTATATTGATAATTGCGTGAGTAACGGTAGGCTATGGGGGGATATAAATTCAGGAAGACAACGGAAGCGGTATTGATAATCCTGTTCATTGGGGCATTAATACTGTTCCCTGCCATTGTCAGGCTTGAGGTCCGCAATGCCGTGATTGAACCCGAAACGGAACAAGAGAGGATCAGGAACCGCTTTGCAAAACTTCGTTCCATGGACTCCACTTCCTACTGGGACATCGACAGGTCATGGATACATGAGTATTCACTGGAAAAACAGGCAAGCATCGAAGACCACATTGGCCGGACCAACAAGCTATTCGAAGACAGCATAATAAACAGGAATTACCGTTGGTTTGACCAATTTACGAGGCAGGAGCTGACGATTGGGTTTTCCATGTCGCAGCAGGACCTGAAGTCTTCCGTGTCAGCAAGGGAATCTATCAGGGATTTCGGAAAATACCTTACCCGTGTCCACGATTACCTCATCAATGATTTCCTGGTGTACAGCGAGCTGTATAATAGCGACAAATCCCTTCTGAAGGATTTCTCGTTACAATTCCTGAAAATACCGTTTGTGACAAGCGATACGAGAACTGAGACAGCTTACAGGGTCATTACTTTCATACAAAGCCTGGAGTATATTAACATGAAGGAGTACAGGCTTCTGGGTGACAGCCTCATCTACTGCGGCCCGGACAGGAAAGGCCGCGTCGAAGAATGTGTTCCACCCTTCAAATTACCTGTGTTTTACGAAAGGAGCGCCTTAGCCGAAGGTAAACCTGTGCCCCGCTTCATCAAGCATGAAGTGTTCACACCCTCGGAGACACTCTTGTACGGCAAAGGAGACTGCGACACCCGTACACTCCTGGCCTACACCATCCTTAAAGACCTGGGCTTCGACGTTGCTACCATGAGGATACACTATTACGACAACGGCAAAAGTTCATGGCACGGCATGCTTGGTATTGCCGACGTCAGGAATAACGGGCCGTATTATTTTGTTTACAAGGGGCGGAAGTATTATTATGTTGAGCTGACACGCCCCAACTGGTGGATTGGCGAGATTACGCCGGACCAGAAAATGTACGGCAGGCTGATCGGGCTGGACCTGCCGATGCCTGCAATACGCTACGGCAGCCTGTGTGAAAACGGATAAAATTATTATTAATAAATCATTGATATAATCATGAACACAACACTTTTCAAAATGGCTCTGGTTGAGATTGGCATCTCACTGTTGATAGGACTGCTTGTGCTGTTCCTGTCGTTTTCTTTCATTACTGTTTACGCAAGGCGTAAATACGGCATCTCAGCCTACAACCTCTCCTTCGCTATCCTGAAAGCCTGCATCCTGTTCTCCGTCGGATACCTGATGCATACTGTCATCGACCCCCTGAACTATGCTTTAAGGATCATCATCTCCGACAACAGCCTGACGGACATCGGTATGATTCTGTCGCTCATGAGCAGTGCGGGCATTTACTTCCTCATTGCAGCGGTCTATTCTTTCATTGTCGTTTATATCTCTTTGAGGGTGTTTACCTATCTTACGACGGTCTTCAACAAGATCAGCGAACTGGAGGAAGTGAAGAAAGACAACTTGTCTGTGGGCGTCGTTACCGGCGCCGTGGTGATCGTGATGAGCATACTGCTTAAAGACGGGCTTGTACTGTTGATTGACTCGATGGTATATTTACCTGAACTGACAAAATTTAATTAAATATGATTCGTTACATTAGTATTAGATGAATATTTTAGGATTGGTTATGAGAACAGCAAGAATTACACTATTTGCCTTCCTGGCTTTACTGATATCCTGTGGTGACGACAGCAGGGTCGTTGATAACTTCAATGAAACAACGATGGCCTATTACTCTACGGAGACCAATCCCGACTGGCTTGGCCTCATAGAATTGCCGTCGGGCAGTGTCGTTTCCCAGGACATATACTACGACAAAAACGGCGAGAGGCTTGGCAGCAGGATCTACAAGGTCATAACCTATTACAACGAGGTCTTTCTGTTCCTTAGCGATGCAAAGAAGATTGTCGTTATCAGTCCTGAAACCTATGTGAAGAAATACGAACTGGACTTTACCCAGGACAGCCTCGATCCACTGGATATTGTATTCCCTAACTCCACCGATGCCTATGTCGTTTTCAGAAACAGTCCCCAAGCCTGGCTTTTCGATCTGACAAACGGAAATATTGCCCGCAAGATAGATATTAATGGTATTGCTGCTGACGTAGAAGGAGATTATTCAAACCAGATATTTGTTGCCAATCCCGACAAGAACACTGTGTCCGTCATAGACTCCCGTACACACAAGGAGGAAGCAGTCATCGATGTTGCTCCCGTACCAATGTATATCAAGGCCTCAACCGACAGGAAAAAGATGTTTGTGGTTTCCATCGGCAACGGTAAAACGAATACCCTTGACAAATCTGCGGCCACGCTGACAGTCATCAGTACAGAAACACGCCAGGTGCTTAAGACATATAATATCGGTTCGTCACAGTCAGCCGCCCTCGAAGAAATACCCGTTGGTATTGATGTGACTTCGGACAGGCTCTTGTTCATTGCAACAAAGGATTATCTCTACCGCTATGATTATAAGGTTGCTAATTCGGTAGTCAGGAGCCGGAAAGACAATTACATGTCGATATGTTACAATTCCAATAAAGACCACCTTATGTTCCTGACAGGCGCCACCGGGAACGCTACCGCAGTACTGGCCGACTCGAAGACAGGGGCATACGGCAGTGAAACAGCTTTGCCGGCAGGGATTCAGTCCCTTTACAAATATTAATTATTTTCGGATTTCAAAACGATAATCGTGATGTCGTCTGATTGCATCTCTCCTTCGGAGTGTTGCCTTACGGAGCCGAGGATTGCCCCGGTTATTTCTGCCGGGCTGAGCTCATGATGGGATGTAATTACTTCCTTCAGCCTGTCTTCGCCGTATTCATCGCTGTTGGCGTTAAGAGCCTCCGTTACGCCGTCGGTAAAGAAAACGAGGACGCCTCCCTTGTCGAAATTCAGCGTTCCTGACTCCCAGGGACTTGGTTTCTCAAGTATTCCGAGGATGATGCCGCCTTCAGTTAGCCTGTGGAATTTGCCGTCGTAATAATAGAGAGGGGGATTGTGCCCGGCGCTGATGTATGAAAATGTGTGGGTTGCCGGGTCGAGTGTTCCAAGAAACAATGTGATGAACCTGTCGGGGGTTGTGTTCATGAACACCAGCCTGTTCAACCTTTCAATCATATCATGGAGGCTGAGGCAAAGAGGTGCCAGTACTCTCAATGCAGCCTGTACATTGGCCATCAGCAGCGCTGCCGGAGCTCCTTTGCCTGCTACGTCTGCAATGGCAATCATGGTCCTGTTCTCCGGAAGGGGGATAATGTCATAGTAATCGCCGCCTACCATCTGTGAAGGTATGTTCAGCCCTGTAATGCCGTAGCCTTCGATGTATGGTATGGTCTTGGGAAGGAGGTTCTTCTGGATGTTCATTGCAATGTGCATCTCTTCTTCGAGCCTCTTCTTTTCGATCTCCTCGACGAAAAGCCTTTCGTTTTCGAGGGCAGAGATGGAAATATTGCCCAGGGCTTCGATGAACTGGAAGTTCTCGTCGGTGAACGGCTCTGTGTTCATCTTTTTTCCCAGGAGCATCAGTCCCTTGTTCTCACCCTGATGCGACATCGGAGCTACGAGTACAATGCCTGCGGCTGCCAGGTGAGCGGCGGCGCTGCTGCTAATTGACAGGCCGTCTGTCAGTGTTGCGGCGCCAAGGTTTTCCAGTTCACGCAAAACGTCGATATGTACGGATTTCTCGAACCTGTTGGCAATGCGTTCATATTTCTTGTGCCTGTCTTTGAGGTATATCGCATAGCGGCTGACCATGAGCTGCCCCATGAGCCTGTATGACAGTATCTTGATTATCTGAGACCTGGACAGGAAAGTGTTAAATTCCCTCGAAATCTCGAAAAGCGAGGAAAGGAGGAGGTTACGGCGTTCGACGCTGTTCTTCGCTTCAATCAGTGACCTGTTCGATTCGCTGCCGTTAAGGGCCCCTGCGGTAATCGTCGAAACCAGGTTGATATAAAGTATCTCTTCGTCTGTAATTGGTTTGTTGTCATAGCGCGGCCCCAGGCAAACAATGCCGAGCAGCGTATCCTGGTAAACAATCGGTACAGTATATCTGTAGCCATTGTCGAAGAGGATGCTTTCACCCGGAGAGTTCATGTTCAGTTCCCTGAAAGACTTCGGGAAAAACACCGGTACTTTGATGTCCGGCGTCTTGCCTTTGATGAATTTGACAATGTAGTGGCAGCCGGGTTCAATCTCAGAGACCGGTACGCCGCCCCTGAGGGCAATCCTGTTGCAGGGCACCAGGAAACAGGCCCTGAGAATCCTCAGTTTGCCCATTAGTGACAACAGGGCCGAGTTGAGGATGAAATCATCGTCAAAGGTCTGGTTCAACTTGGCGCTCAGGTCGATGAGCGACTCTAAGTTAATTGAAAAGCCGACGCTACCGGGCATACAACAGAAATCAAATATTCAACAAAAAAAATAATAATATAATAAATCCGGTTCAATTTTTATTAATAATAAAAAAAAGCCGTCAAGAATCTCAACGGCTTTGATATATCAAATGTGATAATAGTCTTATTTACTTAGCAGGTTTCTGAGCAGGCTGCTGCTGTTGTGCAGGTTGCTGTGCCGGTTGTGCTTTCTGTGCGGGTTGCTGCTGAGCTTGTTGTCCGGGCATCTGCTGCTGGGGTGCCTGCATTGGCTGTCCCTGTTGTGCGGTTCTCTGGTTGAGTACCGTATTGACACGCTGCTGGGTATCGGCGTCGTCGTACAGGTAAAATTTATTGATGATAAAGGCTATTACGAGAATAGCTATTGCAATGTACCTTGTAATCTTCTGAAGGAGATTAGCCGTTCTCTGCATTCCGAACATTGAGCCCATCTGGCCGCCCAAACCGCCGAAAGAAGCGGAAAGGTCGCCTTTGCCGGGTTGTAACAACACTACGACAATTAGAAGTATTGCCGCTATTATGATCAATATTGTAAGTATAGTATTCATTCTAATTAATACCTAAATTTTACTTTTACAATTATACGAACAACAAATATATAACTTATTTTAATAAAAAACAAGTAAAAATACAAGTAAATATATACAAGTAAAAGCGCCTCCCTCCCGTCCCTTATGTCAAAATTTCTTCTGGCGTGTATTTTGGCTTATTCGGCAAACTGCATCACCTCCTTCATTTCAGAGTATAAGTTGTTAATTCCATGTTTGATTGTACTGTTCTTTTCCAACTCATGTATTCCACTTTTACAAGGCCTACACCGACGGAGTAATACTCGCACCTGAGGACCTTTTGATCGAACCTGTCGGTGTAATCGCAGGCCCAGCACTCAAATGTTCCCGCAGGTACAGTCACTTTTACGGGGCCCCACCACCTGACCTTGCTGCACCTGGGGTCTTCCCAGTCGGGGACTACGTTGTCAGGCAGTGTCCTGCCTTCTTCCAGCTCGCGGGGAGAATAGCCGAATTCTTTCGCGAAAATGACTCCGTCGCTGCATTTGATGTAGCCGTACATGGTGTTCGGGTGTCCGTTGTCGATTATCCTGTATATAGGTACATAGTGCTTGTTGTAGTCGTCGTCCATATAGTAAACGCTGTCAATTTTGCCGATCTCAAGTGTTTTTTTGTCGGTAGAGACAATTGCTTTTTTCTCGAATAGGTTCACGTCATAGATCCATTTGTTGCCTGTTTTCACGGGCATGAGCTTTGACTGAATGGATTCAGGGTCTGCCGATTCATCGACACAGGGTATGAATGCTGTCTGGCATGAACTTAGTAACAACGTAAGAGTAATAATGTGGATCGCGTATTTATTTTTCATCTCGTTTCAAATCCGAATAATTCAAATATACCTATTTACGTTTATACTACTAAATTATGTTAAAGTTGAAAAAAATACTAATTTAGTGGAAATTTTCTTTTTCAAAGAAATGAATAATTGTAAATGACAAAGATTAGCAGATATATCCTGAGGCTACACACAGCGCCGTTCATAATGGGTACAGCGACGGTGCTGTTCCTGTTTTTCTTCCAGTTCCTGCTGAAAGTAATAGACCAGTTGCTGGGTAAAGGCCTTAGCGGATGGGTCATCCTCGAGTTTTTCATTGTGAACATGGCGTGGATGCTGGTGCTGGCCGTCCCGATGGGAGTGCTTTTTTCAACGCTGATGGTGTTCGGCTCGATGTCTGCCGCCCACGAAGTTACCATCGTCAAGGCAAGCGGGGGCAGCCTCCTGAGGATGATGTTCCCGGTAATCGTCTCAGGTACAATCATCTCATGCTTTTTGTTTTGGTTCAACGACGATGTTCTGCCGGAAGCGAACCACAGGGCCAAGGTACTGATGAATGATATTAAAAAAACAAGGCCTACGTTTTCTGTCGAAGCCGGCCAGTTTTCAACAGAACTCGGCGGCTACACGATTCTTGCCCGCTATGTCGATTCGGCTTCCGGACTGCTCAAGGGGCTGACCATCTATGATAACTCTCAACGGGATTATTCAAACGTTGTTTCCGCCGACTCGGGCTACCTCAGCTACAACGAGGACTACACGAAACTTGTGCTGGACCTCAGCAAAGGGGAGATTCACCAGTCTATGCCTTTTATTGCCAGGAATTACCGACGCATTAATTTTGATAAATATACCATACAGATAAACGCTAAAGGGTTCGTATTCGAGGAATCGGGACCAGACGTGGTGTCGCGCGGAGACCGTGAGATGCATATTTCAGACATGCAGAAAGTTGTTGACGAAGCAGACATCGGCGCTGCCGAAGCCAGTGTCTCAATCGACAGTAACCTGGCTTCGCACCTGGATTACCTCGTTACCGGAAAAGTGAAGTCTTTGGGCAACAATAAACCTTTGCCTGCAAGGATGAGAAAAATGAACCTCTTTGAGTTCATTGCGTCGGATTTCTTCAAAAAAGCTGAAGGCCCTGTCAATATTGCACGTGCAGAGGGTACGGCGCCTCCCCACGGTACCGGCCGCCTGCCCGGAAGTCCTGCAAAGAAAGAAACAGGCGGGACGAACGACAGGAAAGCGGCTATTCAAAAAGCACAGCAAAAGCTTACTTTCATACGCTCTGCCATCAGTTCCGACGTGTACCGCAATGTCGATTGTGTGTCCAGGTCGAGGCAGTACGGCGTGGAGATATACAAGAAGTACGCCATCCCGTTTGCCTGCCTGATTTTCGTGTTCGTCGGATGTCCGCTGGGTATTATGACAAAAGGTGGTAATTTCGGACTTAGCGCTGCAATCAGCCTAGGCTTCTATATCCTTTACTGGGCATGCCTGATAATGGGTGAGAAACTGGCCGACAGGGGGTTCCTGGCCCCGGGCTTCAGTATGTGGATGGGTAATTATATCATAGGTGTGCTTGGCATCATCCTGACTCTGAGGGTGAATTACGAGAGATTCGGTATTGCGTTCATCGTGAAACGCCTGAGACGGAAAATGGCGTAGCGGGTGAGGAGTTTTTTAATTACGAATTACGAATTACGAGCCGAGCGTAGCGAGACCGGCGTAGCCAATTACGAATTACGAATGCTGAATTCTGAATTTGGAATGTAAAAAAAAGCAGCGCTGGAGCGGCTTTCCCCCGCCTTGGATAAGGAGGGGGCAGGGGGTGGTTGGACTCATTGTTTGTAAAGAAAGCAAGAAATATCTCACGCAAAGGCGCAAAGCCCGCAAAGTTAGTGATTATACAAATAGCCCCGAACGAAAGCCCCAGAGGGGCGTCATATTAATAGCAAGATGCAGGCCCGCACCTCTCCTTTCTTTCTCCTTCCCCCTGGGGAATAATTCCCCTTGGGGAAGGCTGGGATGGGGTTATTAGTTTGTCAGGAATTCAGCATTGGCTACGCCGGTCTCGCTGTGCTCGGCTCAGAATTTTGGCCAACGTATTCCGGGAATACAAAATAAAAAAGGCTGCCTTGTCGGACAGCCTTTATTATTAAAAGTATAGACTTTGTTGCTATTTCGCCAGTGATACGCTCCTGCGTTCGCGGATGACGGTGACTTTGATCTGTCCCGGATATTCCATCTCACCTTCGATTCTCTTGGCGATGTCGTCGGCAAGCCTGTCGGCAGAAACGTCGTCGATGTGTTCAGGTTCGACGATGACGCGTACTTCCCTGCCGGCCTGAATGGCGAAGGTTTTGGTAACGCCTTCGAAACTCTGTGCGAGTTCTTCGAGTTTTTCGAGTCGCTTGACGTAGTTCTCGAGGGACTCGCGGCGGGCGCCGGGACGAGCGCCGCTGATGCTGTCGGCAGCCTGTACCAGTACGGCAATGGGGCTTTCCATCTCGATGTCTTCATGGTGGGCGCCGATGGCGTTGCATATGATGTTGTGTTCTTTGTATTTCCTGGCGAGTTCCATGCCGAGAAGAGCATGAGGCCCTTCAGTATTTTTATCTACACATTTGCCGATGTCGTGCAGCAGGCCGGCTCTTTTTGCCAGGGTGGCGTCGAGTCCCAGTTCTGTGGCCATGATGCCGCAGAGGTAGGAGACTTCGATGGAGTGGTTGAGCAGGTTCTGTCCGTAGCTGGAACGGTACCTCATCTTACCCACGTACCTGATCAGTTCCTGGTGCACGTTGTGAACACCGATCTCAAGAAGAGCGTTGTCGCCAATCCGTACAATTTCTTCTTCCAACTCTTTGTGTGTTTTCTCGACAATTTCTTCGATGCGGGCGGGGTGAATCCTGCCGTCAACCATCAGCCTTTCGAGGGCCAGTTTAGCTACTTCGCGCCTGAAGGGGTCAAAGCCGGAGATGACGACAGCTTCGGGAGTGTCGTCGATGATGAGGTCGATGCCGGTAGCGGCTTCGAAGGCCCTTATGTTCCTTCCCTCACGGCCGATTATCCTGCCTTTCATCTCGTCGCTGTCGAGGTTGACGACGGAGACGGTACTTTCTACGCTATGGTCGGAAGCAGACCGTTGTATTGCCTGGACGACAATGTTCTGTGCTTCCTTGTGAGCTTTGGATTTTGCTTCGTCCTTAATCTGCTTAACAATCTGTGCGGATTCGGTTTTTGCATCGTTGACGAAATTCTCGTACAGTGCTTTTCTTGCGTCTTCACGGGAAATGCCGCTGATCTGTTCCAATTGCTGAACATGGGTCTCAATAAGTTTGTCAACTTCATCAGTCTTTTCTTTCAGTGTTTTCTCTTTCTTTTGCACATCCTGTTCGAGGGACTGAAGTTGTTTTTCTTTTTTATTGATCATTTCAACTTTACTATCAACAGCATCCTCACGTGCTTTAATCTGCTTTTCACGAACCTGGATCTTAGCTTTGCGGGCCTGAGTCTCGTTTTCGAACTCCTGCTTTTTATGATGCCATTCTTCCTTAACTTCAAGAAGTTTTTCTTTCTTGATATTCTTTGCTTCTTTCTCAGCTTCCTGGAGAATGTTCTGGGCGTTTAGTTTTGCTGCTTCAATTTTTACAGCCGTCTGTTTACTACCAATAAAATACGAAATAAAGAAACCAGCGACCAATCCAACGAAACTGAGAATGCCAATTAACAGTGGTTCCATTAATCTTTTCCTCTAGTTTAAAAATTAAGTTTCAAAAAACAATCTATATAGCTCAAAAATCGATTTAAGATAAATTTTATTTTGAGATATTTAGTCTATGCTAATTATTGTATTAATTTAAAATAAAAAACCGCATTAACAAGGTCGAAAATATAAAAATATTGTTACAGGTCGAAATAAATCCGGCTCCAACACGGTGGGTATCTGCCGGCAGCTTTTGACGTCCACTGAACCCCGGAGGGTTACCGCCGAAGCGGTTGAGGCCTGTCATACACAGCCTGAGTCCGATTCCCATTAGGATTAATTTATAGATTCATTTACCCGTAAGCGAACAACGATTGTTAATGCGGCTTTATATATTAATTTAGTTAATATACTCTCAAAGAACGTAGTGTAATCATACTTGTTCAGAATTATCGGCAAAAATTGTAATTAATGAATATATTTTTAGCTGAGTGTAATCTTATTGTTTATAAATTCTGCCATTTGATTGAGTTCACTAACTACGAAACTGATGTCGATTTTATTCTGATTATTCGTCAAATACTGTTTCTCGGCAATATTCAACGCAGCAAGCACGGATAAAGTATCGGTGGTTTCTTTGGTATGTTTCGACCTGACATTTTCATATTCGCTATCTACAAGCCTGACAGAGTAGTTCAAACGTTCCTCGTCCTCACCCCTGAGTACATATTTTTTTCCGCCGATCGTTATCTCTATTGTTTTAGCCATTTTGCACGTTGTCGCTTATAATTAGAATTAAACCTTTATTTTATATATATTTAATAAATAATTATTTTAAAAAATTACATTTTTTCTATTTAGCAATTTCTTACTATTATAAAGATACATCATTAAATTTTTCAAAACAAAGATTTTCTTTTAGAATATTAAAAAATATTAAGACTTTGCCCATAGCCATATTATTACTTAATACAATATGTCATCTGAATTGCCAAAAGCGTTGAAGCATATGAACTTGGCATAACCAGTCTGCCGGTCCGGTTATATATTATTCAGCCCTGCCTTCAGAGGCAGGGCTGAGTATTGAAATTGGACCTTATGGAAATTTTCCGGCTATTTTCTGATCACGACTTTTTCAATCGTCTCTGTGGAGCTTGTCATTATCCTGATGAAGTAAACACCGGGCGCCATGTCTTCGGTAGCGCTCTCAAGCCTGTACATGCCGGTTGCCAGTTGGCTTTCCATCAACACTGTCATCCTCTCGCCCAGGGAATTGTACAATACGACGCTGACCTGTTCGGGAGTGTTCAGGGAGAATGAAACGGTGAAATTGGTTTCAGCAGGATTGGGATTGACAGATACATTTCTGATCGTTGTGTTTGGCTCGTCAGTTACACCTTTGGTTTCTTCCACTCCTTCGCCGATCAGGTATGTCTCGAAAGACGAACAGGTTGTGTCCGTAATATGGTAATTGATCATGGCGTTGCGCACCCCTAAGGCTTTCGGAGTAAAGGTAACATTCATCCTGAGGCATTCGCCGGCTTTGAGTGTACGTGTACCGATGGAGTCGATGGTAAATTCGTCGGCATTGATGCCTTCGAGGGTGGGGTTGATTTTTACAGGAAATGTATTGATGTTATTCAAAATACAAGTCTCTGTTACTGACTTGGTGGAGTCAAGAGTAACCTTATCCATATCGACATAGTCGGAGCCTTTGAAACCGCAGAGGCCGGTACCTCTGAGGCTGATGGTGTCGTAGTTGTAGCAGTCTCCCGACAACGCGAGCGCTGCGTTGTGAACGCCGTTTTTGAAAGGTTTGAAGACTATTGGGAATGTATAGCATTCATCGGGCGTAAGGAATATTGTTTTGGAGCCGGGGTCGAAGGAGAACCCATTCCTGTCGGGGCCGACAAGTGTAATTGAATTCATGGTCATGTCATGGGTACCGACGTTGCAAAACAGGGTGTCGCTTAGTATTTCAAGGGAGTCGCTGAGCAACACATTGCCGAAATCCAGGGTATCTTTTGTCAATGACAAAATTGGGCCCTGTACCCTGAAGGAACTGTCGGACCTGTCGTAGCCGGTAGGGTTGGTGCCGTATTTCTGGAGGAATACGTCGCTGGAACCGTTATTACTGTTTATTGTGAATCTGTCGAGTGTCATGTTACCGGTATAGTTGCCGGCAGTGTATCTGTAACCGTCCGGAGACGTGGCTGTGTTGGTGGTATAGAACGCATAGTTGGTACCGTACCTGTACATTGTATCGACAATCATTGTAGTGTCGTACAGGGCTGTGAAGATTACCGGATTGGTCATATTGTTCGGGGTTGGATAGGTAAGCCTGAAGTCGCCTTTGTCAATATTGCCGATGAACTGTCCGCGGACATATAGCCTGCTGTTGTTATAGGCAATCTTTAATCCCCACGCTTTGGATTCCGGATTGGGATATACAGGCCCTATGATGTCAATTCCAGGGTTTTCACCGTAGCGGTCATACCTGATGAGACCGCAGTACGGATTGGACTGGCTGTATGTGCTGAGAGTCATTGCCCCGATTTTGAAGCCGTTACGTATGGAGCCGATGACATAGACATTGTCGTTGTCGTCGATGCAGAGGCCGCTGGCCTGGTCATCGTTGGGCCCGCCGGAAGTCCGTATCCATTCAAGATTGCAGTCGGGGTCGAAGCGTGCAACGAAAATGTCGGACCTTCCGTTGCTCTGATAAGTCTGGCTGTCGATCTCCATCTTGCCGGAGAAAGTACCGGCGATGTAGAATCCGATACCCTTTTTGGCCATTACAAGGCTGGAACACAGTTCAATGTCGCTGCCACCGAACCCTTTGAGCCAGGTGTAAGACGGTTTTGGTACGGGAGAGACCATGACCCTGTAGGAATTGCTCCTTGTTGGTGCAGACCAGTACATATTGACACCGAAGGTGTCGGATTTGATAGTAATCCAGGATGAGCCGTTGTTAGAACTGTAGTACAGCCTGACGTTCCTGTACTTGTCTTCGGACGCCCACTTGATGTTGATCTTGTCACAGAGCGAATACAATTCGCCGCCTAATGGGCCGACGAGAGTCGTTGTTTCATTGCCGCCGTCTATTGCCATTATCGGAGGGCAGGGGCCGCCATCGACAACGAAATAGGCCCTTCTGTAGTCAAGCTCGGTTGTCGGATCGAACTGAACGGTAATTGTCCTGGACTGGCCGGGTTGAACAACGAACGGTGGTTCGGTTCCTCCCCAGTCCTTGATGGAAAAAAAGGTCGAGGGAGTAATGTATGCATTGTCCACTGTCAGCGGTGCAACCGTTGAACTGAGGACAAATGCCTGTGTCGGGAGTGTACCGGCAGGGACAGAACCAAAGCTCATGGAGGAAGGCACGGTGGCGGCCCCGGCAATCATGCTGTCGGCGACGGAGTATGAATAGTTGATTTTAGCGTATTGAGGGATAAAACCAATCTCCAGGTCTTTCTTCATTTCTGCTGACGAGCAGCCCCACCTCGATGTCCATGTCAGTTTATGGAGAGGCAGGTTTTTGCTCATTTCCGACTTGATTGTCTCAAACGAGCTTCTCAACCCGGCTTTCGAGTCAGTAGTGTAGGCTTTGCCACCACTTTGCAGTGCAATACTATTCAATTCGGTATTCTTTTCTTCCATGCACAGATTTATAACGTACAGCTGGCTGTTATTGATCTGCAGGTTGTTGTAAATTGCCAGTTCGGCTATCTGAGAGACAGGCTTTTTACCTGTCAGGAAAATGACAAAACGGTGTTTGTCGGGAGGAGCCTTTCTGAGGAGGGCAGGAGCCCCGTTGCCCTGGTTTGTAAAAACATCGTCATAGAGCGTAGTACCAATAGGCTGCATTTCTTTAAATTTATCCTTCAGTACCGTCTTGTCGTTTGTCAGGTCGGTGTAAACATTGGACAAGGCATTGAACCCAATTAATGCCATCTTCGTATTGTACGCAAACTTATAATTGGTAATAAAATATTCGACTTCTTCTTTTACCCAGTCCCAAAGTTTTACTCCTGTGGCTACCTCCCTGTTCATATACTGCGATTGTTCGATTACGAGAACAATACTGATAGTTTTATCTGTCAGATTGTCAACAGGTACGATCTGTAATGTGGATGACAGGTCAATGCCGTTCTCTGTTAAGGTAAAGTCTGAAGGAGTAACACTCGAGTATGAACCTCCAACGGAATTCAACAACAAAGCGTGCGTACTTATCGTTGGAAAAGCTGTAGAGTCGATGCCGGCGATATTAAATGTCTGTGAAAAGACAATACATACCTGGCAAAAAAACATAAAAAAAACGCTGCTCTTCATCATATCACACTCTATTCATAATGGTTACAACAATTTTCATAACATTTATTCTATTATATACACACAGTTTTAATATTTGTAAATTCTTTAATTCCGAAATGCGAAAGTTCTCTGCCGTAGCCTGACATTTTTACACCTCCGAAAGGCAGGCGGGGGTCGGATCGTACTGAAGAATTGACAAAGCAGGCGCCGGCGTTAAGTTTGTTGCGGGCAATCAGGTTGCCCTTCCCGATGTCTGATGTAAATACTGCTGCCCCCAATCCGAAGACGGAGTCGTTAGCTTTTGCAACGGCATCGTCTTCGTTTTCGGCTGGTATGACGGCAGCGACGGGACCGAAGGTTTCTTCACAGTATGCGGCCATTCCTTTCGTTACATTCGTAAGTACTGTCGGGGGATAGAAGAATCCCCTGCCTTCCGGGACACGCCCGCCGGTGAGAAGTTTTGCCCCCATGGCGACAGAGCTTTCGACCTGGTGGTGAAGGCTGTCTCTCAGGTCTGCACGGGCCTGCGGCCCGACGTCATTGGACGGGTCGAAGGGATCGCCCACCCTGGCAGCTTCCATCTCACGTGTTAATAGTTCCTCAAATTCTTCGAGTACAGGCCTGACGACAATGAATCTCTTTGCAGCGATGCAGCTTTGCCCGCTGTTGATCAGTCGTGCGGAAGCGCATATCTTGGCGGCTTTTGCTATGTCGGCATCTTCGAGAATGACGTAGGGGTCGCTACCGCCAAGCTCGAGAACGGTTTTCTTGACAGCGGCTCCGGCTGCCGCTGCTGTCTGCTGTCCTACGGGAGTACTGCCCGTCAGTGTTACAGCCCTGATGATGTCGTTGCTGATTATTTCAGCTACCGGTTCCGGCCCGATTACTAAGTTTGTAAAGACTCCTTCGGGAAAGCCGGCCCCGAGGAAGAGCTTTTCAATGGCTATGGCGCAGCCCATCGTATTGCGGGCATGTTTCAGCACGCCGGTATTGCCGGCCATAAGGGCAGGAGCAGCGAACCTGAATACCTGCCAGAAGGGGAAATTCCACGGCATGATCGCCAGCACCGGCCCGAGTGGGTTGAAAGTAACATAGCTCCGGCTCATTTCCGTAGGAATGATTTCGTCGGCAAGGAATGACGGGGCGTTTCCGGCATAGTATTCACATACCCAGGCGCACTTCTCAACTTCGGAGAGACCCTGTGCCAAAGGTTTACCCATCTCAAGAGCCATCAGAGCGGCATATTCATCCTTGTTACTCCGGAGAATTCCTGCGGCCCGGTTCATCAGCAGGGATCTTTCTTCAAAGGAAGTATTGCTCCAGTTCAAAAAAGCTTTCCCGGACAGCATCAGTTTATTGAGGACAGCTTCCCGGCTGTCCCCGTCATATCTTTGTATCGTCTCACCCGTAGCCGGGTTCAGGGTAACGAATGACATAATTATTCTCTATTAACCTTTTATTACTCCTAAGTCGGCAAATTAGTTAAAATGAGTTAAATATTCCTCTTCTTTTTTAATATTCAACCAAGTATAAAAAAAAATTAATTTCCCTCAGTTTCCCAAAGGGTTAAAACGACAGAAAAACACGGTAGTTCAGGTGTATGATAATATATATATTATCAGGAATTATTTCTATTGTCAACAGTATTGTGTCATGATTATTTTTGCTATTTTGAAATAAAAATTTAAGTAATAATGGTAGTATATGGTTGAGAAAAAGCGGGAAGCATACCGGATAATCGTATTCATGGGCGTAATCAGCTTGTTGGGTGACATTGTCTATGAAGGGGCGCGAAGTGTTAACGGCCCCTACCTCGAGGCCCTCGGCGCCGGCGCCGCAGCCGTAGGTATTATTGCCGGGGCGGGCGAACTGCTGGGCTACGCAGCGCGTCTTGTTTCCGGATTACTTACCGACAAGACGAAAGCATACTGGTTAATAACGATTGCCGGATACTGTCTTCTGGTGTCTGTCCCGCTGATCGGCATTGCCGGCAGTTGGCAGGCAGCAGCCTGTTTCATACTTCTGGAGCGCTTCGGCAAAGCTGTACGCAGCCCTTCGAAACAGACGATACTGTCGCAGGCTACGAAACAGGTAGGTACGGGTTTCGGTTTTGCATTACACGAGATGATGGACCAGTTCGGAGCAATAATCGGGCCTGTCGTTTACAGCGCCATTTTCTTTGCTGCCGGAGCTGCGAATGTCGGTGTAGGCGACTACAGCAGGGGGTACCTGATGAGCCTCATACCCTTTGCTCTCTTGATGGGAGTACTGTTTTACTCGTATTTCAGGTTCCGTAACACATGGACTTTCGGTGAATTTGAAAAGAAAGAAAAGCAGTCCGACAAGCTTGACAGGACCTTCTGGCTTTACAACCTGTTTACATTCCTTACTACATTCGGTTTTGTCAGTTTTCTGCTAATCGGTTACCACCTGAAAGCCCAAAGACTGGTCGGGGATGCATACATTCCCGTCGCATATGCCGTGGCTATGGCTGTTGACGCTGTCGCCGCGCTGATTACCGGCAGGATGTACGACAGATTGAAATTGAAATTTAAGAATGAAAAGTCGGGATTGAATATTTTGGTAATAATTCCGGTTATATCGGCATTTATACCTGCCCTGGCATTCTCCTGCAGCCTCGTAGCCATCGGCGCCGGTGTTGTGCTCTGGGGAGTGGTAATGGGCACTCACGAAACCATCATGAAAGCTGCGATTGCCGATATTACCCCGCTGCACAAACGCGGCTCGGGCTACGGCATCTTCAACACATCATACGGCCTGGCAATGTTCTTCGGCAGTTCGCTTGCAGGACTGCTCTATGACTATTCTCTCACAGTGATGGTAGTGGTTTTTGTCGCAGTGCAGGTGCTTGCCGTCGGAGGCTATTTCCTGTTAAGGAAATCGATTTGAAAATCGATTGGGTCAAAATGGAAATTTCACTCCCGTGAGTTCTTCGGAAATTTCCCAGAGTCTTGCTGCAATGTCCCGGTCTTTTGTCCGGCGGGCAGGTTCCATCCTCTCGGGATAGCCCCGAATTTTCAGAAATCCGGCGGGCCCGATGTAGTCACCCGGATTGACATCTTCGGCCAGAGCGGCATACAAGGTCGGAAGTACCCCCATCTTCTGGTCCTGGGCTATCAGGTGGGCCAACCATTCGATTGGCCCGGAATGGCGCATCAGCCCCGTATCGGACCATCCGGGATGGGAGCTGGCAGCCAGCGGGTTTGCACCTTTGTCCTGAAGCCTTCTGTTCAGTTCGAATGTAAAATATATGTTGGCAATCTTGCTGTCGCCGTAAGACTTCCATTTGTTGTATCTACTCTTTTCTACGTTCAGGTCCTGGAAATTGAGATTGCCCCACAGGTGGGCGAAACTGCTGACGTTGACAACCCTGCTGCCCGGCGTCTTCATCATAAGCTCCAGTATCTGCCCCGTCAGGGCAAAATGGCCGAGGTGATTGGTGCCGAACTGCAGCTCGAAGCCGTCTTTTGTATTGGACCTGGGCGGTATCATCACCCCGGCGTTGTTGATCAGCAGGTCGAGCCGGTTGTAACGGCTCTTGAATTCAAGGGCGAAATTCTTTACTGTGCTCAGGTCTGCCAGGTCGATGTACATGACTTCGACATCCGAACCGGGAAATTCTTCTTCTATCTGTTGTTTTGCCTTTTCGCCTTTGGCGGTGTCCCTGACTGCCATTATCACTTTGGCGTTCTTTGAAGCCAGGACTTTAGCGGCCTCATAGCCTATGCCTCCGGTGGAGCCGGTTACAACGGCAATCCTGCCTGCCTGGTCTTTAATATTGTTACTGTCCCAAATATATTTACTCACGGGTTTTCCCATCGAATTATGAAACAAAACGGTTTACTTTTTATTGATATATGGTTCCCACCACCTGGGGGCAGGCGTCTGGCTTCCGAAAACTACGGTCTCGCCGACAACCGGCAGTGCAAGGGAGACATTGAGTGTGTCGGCTTTGGCGGCAACGCGAACGAAAGGGTCATACCATGAATGGAACGCAAGGTTGAATGTGCCGCAGTGAATGGGGTGGAGTATCTTTCCCCGGAGGTCGAGGTGAGCCTGCACCGTTTCCTCTGGGTACATGTGAATGTGGTGCCAGTCTTCGTTGTAGGCTCCACATTCCATGAATGTCATGTCAAAAGGCCCGTATTTCTCGCCTATACGGCTGAAACCGTCGGAGTATCCGCCGTCGCCGCTGAAGAATATCCTGTGGTGTCGAGACCTGATTACCCAGGAAGCCCACAAAGCAGCGTTCCTGTCGGTCAGGCTTCTGCCCGAAAAGTGCTGTGCCGGTGTTGCGGCAATCGTCAGGTTGGAGTCGAGCGGCAGTTCCTCCCACCAGTCCATCTCATGTATCTTTTCAGGTGCAATGCCACAGTCCTCGAGTTCACTTCCAACACCCAGGGGGACAATGAACCTCTTTGCCTTGTCCTTCAGAAGCTTAAGGGAATACTTATTAAGATGGTCGTAGTGATTGTGCGAGACGATGACAACATCGATATCGGGCAGGCTGCGCAGGTCGAGCGGCGTTTTGCCGTTGTAGCGTGCAGGCCCGAAGAATGAGACTCTCGATTCGAAGACAGGATCGAGCATGATCCTGTATCCGTCGATGTTGACCATCAGCGAGGAATGGCCCAGCCAAGTCGAATTGAGCTGATTGCTGTTGCTGTCGGTGAACCATTTCAGGTCAACAGGTTTGACAGGCAGCTTACAGGAGGGCTCTCTCTCTTCCTTTACAAACAGGAATTTCAGTATTGTAGCTGCGTTGAACTTCATCGGCTTAACATGTTCGTTAACAAAGCTGCCGCGTTTGAAGTTGGGCGATCTTTCTATCCTTGTCTTTCTTTCCATTTCACTCTTACTGATCGTTGAACATGAACAGGCGCCGATTATTATTGCGGCGGTGACGGCAGTTAATAGTGCTGATCTCATGCAGTTCCTGTCCTGATAATTTATAATTTCATCTACATTTTCCCTGGGCCCATTTCTCTGTCGAGGCTGTACTTGGAGCGGATGAACCGGATGAATTCCTTACGTTCGGCCTGGTCTTCCTTGGCCAAAACAGTGAAGACCGAGCTGAGGATCATCGAAAACAGTTCGGCCTCTGCCTTTGGATTTGTGTAGTTCAATTTCCTGAAAGCATTTTCCAGGGTATTGTGCATTTTGTGCATCATGCTGCTTTCGTAATAGCGCCGGGCAATCTCCCTGTTCTGGTATTTCAGGGACATCTGCAACTTCCACAATTCGGCTAGGTCGCGTGTGCAGTACTGGACAAAATCGAGAGCTCTCTGCAATACCGACCGGGGGTCTGTCTCGGTCGCAATGGAGTCTATCTCCTTTCCCATCATCAGGATACCTGTTTGGACGATGGCGTCCAACAGTCCTTCCTTGTTGCCGAAGTGCCTGAAGATGAGTCCTTCCGACACGCCTGCTTTCTTTGCGATGGCGCTGGTGGAAGTGTTTACATAGCCGTTTTCTGCAAACAACTTCAACGCTGTACTGATAATACTTTCTTTCTTTTCAGTCATAAACTCTCATCAAAAGTGAGCAATCACTTACAAATTAATACGAAAGAGAGGGTAAATTGTTGCAGGGGGCAGAGGAGTACAATATGGAAAATTTTTTTTTGTCCCTTTTTGTCATTTGATGTGTTATAGATAACAGTAGGCTGTCATTTTTGATAGTAAGTTGTGGAAACTTGATAATAATTGAAAGGATTCCTATGAACAGTAGGTGTAAAAGATTAGTGGCCGCAGTGGTTCTGCCTTTGCTGCTGGTAATAACTTCCGGCAGCGCTGTAAGCCAGGTGAAGCTCTGTAAACTGAAAGTCGTCGAACCGTCGAACGATTCCACTGTCGCGTCAAACCTTGTGTGGGACGAGAACGGAGTGCAGACTTCGATGTTCGAAAAAGCCGGCGACAGGACCATCATCCTCACATTCTGGGGCAGTTGGTGTGTTTACTGCTACAGGCATCTGCCCGAACTGCAAAAGGCCTTTGATTATTTGCCGAAGGACAGCTATTACTTCCTCAATGTGGCAAGGGAGAACAATGACAATACCGAACAAATTATCATTAGTATTCTTCAGGACAATGGTGTAACCCATGACAATGTCTGGTATTCGATCAAGGACAAACCGGAGGTCCAGGCCGATGCATTCTATAATATCGACAAATATACTTCAACGGTGATTATCAGCCCGGACAGGAAAAAAAGAAGTATCATATACAGCGTTATCTATAACAGCCTGCTGGACTCACTGAAATCAAGCAATCTACTGGGTTGTGAGGATGATCTCTCCGGTGGCCGGCCCTTAAGTCCCAATCCCGTTTCCGGGATGCTTTCAATTGGTTTAGCGACAGAAGATCAGGGCATTGCAGAGGTGAGGATTTACAATTCGGTTGGTGTGGTAGAGGCCTCGTTCAGCAGGGAAATCACTGCCGGCGAAAAGTCCCCGATAAACTATGATTGCTCAGGACTGCAATCAGGGGTTTACTTCTATTCAATTGCCCTGAACGGAAAAAACTACCGTGGCCGGTTCCTTATCGTCAGATGAAATATTTACATTAGTTCTTAATGGCGCATATTTATCTCCGACCGGCAGGTGGAGTCCATCCCGACGCTCCCGTTACGAAGTGAATTGTTTGTTTATCTTTCGTTCCCACGCCATGAATGACGTGGCTATTGGGAGAGGAAAAAAGCCCCGGAGGGGCTGTCTTTTGAACCTGACTTACCAATTAACCCCATCCCAACCTTCCCCAAGGGGAAGGGGCAAGAAAGGAAGATGTGTGGGGCGACTTCTTGCTATTAATATGACGCCCCGCTGGGGCTTTCGTTCGGTGCTATTAGTATATTCACTAACTTTGCGGGCTTTGCGCCTTTGCGTGAGATATTTCTTGCTTTCTTTACAAACAATGAGTCCAACCACCCCCTGCCCCCTCCTTATCCAAGGCGGGGGAAAGCCGCACTACGCCAGCTTCTTCTTACTTTATGAACTTTACAAACTTGACGAACTACTCAGTCCGCTTCTTCGCTATTCAGTTTATTCAGGCCCACGACAATATCCACTCTTCTTTTCAATTCCTCGGGTATGTCGCTGCGGGTGTCGTCGCCGCTGCCGAAAACAACCCATACGATCCTGTTTGCCAGTTCCTTGTAATTCTCGTTATCCTCGAGGCGTGCCTGGAAGTACTTCGAAGTGAAGTAAGCCCTGAGTTGGGACAGCAGGTTGTTATTCATCGGGGCGCCGTTTTCTACTGAAAGGCCGAACTCATCGATGTCGGGACCGAAATACTTTGCGTTCGGAGCAATAACCCTTGGGTCGGTATAGCCTGTAATCCTGATGAACAGTGTTTCGTCGCCTTTTGTGCACTCCCCTTTGAGCAGCGCCAGCTTCGATTCGAGGAATTCATAGGCGTCGTCGAGTGCCTGTTCGACGATTTTTGTAAATTTGTCGTATTTCTCGCCGGGATTCTCGATATACCTCTTACCGGGATCGGTCCCGTTGATGTTGTAAGAAAATTTCATTTTCAGGTCTTCGAGGTTCTCCCCGGTATTAGGCAGATAGTATCCCGAGACGAAGAACGGCACTTTGTAATTCTCGAAGGAGAAAATGTTAAGTTCGTTCCTTACTCCGAAATTCAGTATCAGTTTCACTGTCGTCGAATCGGAGCAGGGAGCGTCGAATTTCCTGTCGAAGGTGTTGCCCGGCATACAGTGGTTCGAATACTTCGCAGTGTATGAATAGCCGGGTTGTACCTGGAACAGGAAGCTGTTGCCTTCTTCTTCAATGTCCTGTTCGCCAATGAGTTTGCCGTTGCTGTCGAACAGTTCGACTTTGCCGGCAATCGGCAGGGAAGCTTTTTCTTTGCTTACAACTCCTTCGACATAGACAGGGCCGCAGAGGTCGAAAGCGTATATGTCGTAAGCGCCGCAACCTCCTTCCCTGTTCGAGGACAGGAGAATTGTATTATTATAGATTGCGGGGCCGCTTTCGTCGAAGACGGTATTAACCGGGAAAGGCATGAGCCTGCCCTGTCCCCAGGCGCCGTCGCCTTTTGCGGGCCTGGCTCTGACAATATCGTAGCCCGAAGCTTTACTGTATCCTTTGGAAGCAAAATAGAGCGAACCGTCAGGGCCGATACAGGGGGCGATTTCCTTTTCGGGAGTGTTAATACCCTTGCCTAAGTTTTCCGGTTTTGACCACTTGTTTTCACCTGTTCTGCGGCTGATGTAAAGGTCAGTCTCGCCTAAGCCGCCCTCCCTGTCCGAAGAAAAGACGATGAAGGTGCCGTCGGGTGAGATTACCGGATGGGACTCGTAATACTGTGAACTGATGCCGTTGTCCACCAGTTCGGGTTTCGACCATTCGGTGCCGTTCCATACGGAATGGTATATGTCGTTATTCTGTATCCTGCCAGGCGACAGCGCTCCAAAGTATATCTCAATGTTACCTGTGGACTTATCCTTGTAAAAAGATGGTGAAATGGAGTTCTCAAGGTAGTCCAGGGGCAGCCATGTGTCTTTCTCGGGTGTGTCGAACTCACCGTCCTCGAAACTCGACTTGTAAATTCTTTCCTTGCCGCTGTTTTCCTCGCGAACGGAAGTGAAATACAGTGTGTTGCCGAAGAAAACCGGCAGATGGTCATCGTTACCGGTGTTAAGCTTGTCGCCTAAGTTGCCTGTTGGTGTCCTGTCGGGGCACGGGCTGGCTGTTTTACATGAATGAATGGATGCAATTATGAAAATCAGGAACAACAATTGTCCCATCCTTAGCATTCCCTTGCTATTTAATGACTTATCCATCGTATAGTATTTTATTATTTTTTTAAATACAACTTAATTAATAATTTTGTATTATTAAAAAGTTTTATTTTTCGTAATTATCGGATGCAGCGCCGAAAAATTAAGGGAAGAAAATGAAAAGAGCTACATTTGTCGAAATTGACACAAACAATTTGCGGCATAATATCAAAAAAATACAGCAGTCAATCGGTACGTCGAAGGTACTTGCTGTAGTGAAAGCCAATTGCTATGGCCACGGCATCGATAAGATACCCAAAATCCTGCAGGAGGAAGGTGTTGACTTCTATGCTGTTGCTTTTGCGGACGAAGCCATTCCTTTACGCGAAGCAGGCATCGACTCGCCCATTCTGGTACTTGTTCCCGGCAACTCCATCGACGCAGAGCTTTTCTGCAATTACAACCTGCATGCCCTTGCCAGTTCACCTGAATTTATGCATACATTGTCCAAACAGGCAGCTTTACACAACCAGGTCATC
This sequence comes from uncultured Hyphomicrobiales bacterium, assembly GCA_964634885.1. Classification (GTDB taxonomy): domain Bacteria; phylum Bacteroidota; class Ignavibacteria; order Kapaibacteriales; family UBA2268; genus DAINRZ01. Next base: position 212,137 of record CAZWLN010000002.1, read on the forward strand.
AGCGTTCATCTCAATGTCGATACCGGTATGAACCGAGACGGTGTGCCACTGAACCAGGTAATGGAATTCTACGAATACGTCAGGTCACTGAAGAACCTGGAAATCGTAGGTATCTGTACTCATTTCTCCTCATCGCAGTCCGACATGGAATTCAGCCGACAGCAGATCGGCCTGTTCAATGAAATCACCGAAAAACTGCAAGCCGCCGGATGCAATTTCAGGTATATACATATTGCCAACTCAGCCGGTTTCATTAACTTCCCGGATGCACGTTTCAATTACATCCGCCCGGGAATATCGATGTACGGCGTCCTGCCTGCCGACTATCTCTATGAAAAAATTGATCTTAAGCCTGTGCTCTCCCTCAAGACCAAGATTAATTTCATCAAGAAGATAGGCGTTGGCGAGTCTGTCGGCTATGACAGGATGTTCAAGGCAGTGAAACCCACAACTGTCGCAACGATTCCTGTCGGATACGGCGACGGCTATTTCAAGTCGTTACAGGGCAAGGCCGACTGCCTCATCAGGGGTAAGCGCTTCCCGCTGATCGGCACGGTTTGCATGGACCAGTGCATGATCATGATCGGCGACGACGAATCGGTACAATATGGGGACGAGGTTGTTCTCATCGGCGCCCAGGGAGACGACTACATCAGCATCGACGAGCTGGCAGAAAAAGCCGGGACGATACCTTACGAGATCATGACGAACCTGAACTCGAGATTGCCGAGGAAGTATATTTAAGAGCATCGGGAATTGATGTGAATATTTCCGTCAGATTCCTGACTAAATGTTTTCCAGACAAATACAAAATGGCAGCTTTTTGTAGCGGATGCATTTTTAATTATAATCAATTTGTCAAAGATTTGTAAAATATTTATTTCCTGTTGGAATTGATAAATTAATTTGCTAATTTTTCTTTGAAAATTAATTATTTTTAATTAATAGGAAATATTGTATGCATGTCAAAAAAGTTATCCTCGCCACCCTGACTATCCTTTTTGCAGTTACTTTCTACTCCTGCGAAAACATAGTTACCCCGGCATCCGACGGAACAGTTGGTTACAACAACCAGTACATTGTTGTTTACAAAGACACTAAAGCCGACGTCCCGCAGTCAATCACCGATCCCAGTGTTAAAGCGATTGCAGTTCTCGCTGCCAACGGCATCTCAGCCGACGCCCTGATCTGCACTTACGACTACGTTTTCCAGGGATTTGCAGCTACCCTGACTACAGATGAAGTCAGCAAACTGAAGAACGACAGCCGCATCGAATACATCGAAGCAAACCAGTTGTTCCAACTTCCTGATGAGAATGTAATTCCTGACGGGAAGATTGGAAAAGACAACGTGCAGGCACAGACTACCCCCTGGGGCATTACCGACATCGGCGGGCCTGCCACATACACCGGTACCCGCAAAGCATGGATCCTCGACACGGGTGTTGACCTCGACCATCCCGACCTGAACGTGAATACTTCACTCAGCAAGACTTTCGTACTGTTCGGCAACGACAGGAAATCTGCCGACGACGGCAACGGGCACGGTACACACTGCGCCGGCATCATCGCTGCTAAGAATAACACTGTTGGTGTCGTAGGTGTGGCTCCCGGCGCTACTGTCGTTGCAGTTAAAGTGCTTAATTCCCAGGGCAGCGGTTCAACACTGGACATCGCCAGAGGCCTCGATTATATCAAAAAGAAAGCTACTGCCGGCGATGTTATTAATATCAGCCTTGGAGGAAGCGCCTCTACTATTCTTGACAATGCCGTAATTTCCTGTGCTAACGCAGGGCTGTACGTTTCCATTGCAGCCGGCAACAGCGCTGCTAATGCTGCCAATTATTCACCTGCAAGGGTTAACGGTACTAATTTGTTTACCATCTCTGCTTATGGTACCGGCGGGGTTTTTGCCTCCTGGTCCAACTACGGCAATCCTCCTGTCGATTTTTCTGCTCCCGGCGTCAGCATCTATTCCTGCTACAAGAGCGGACAGTATGCTACAATGAGCGGTACTTCAATGGCTACTCCTCACGTTGCAGGCATACTCCTCGTTAACGGCGGAACTGTCAATAGTAACGGTACTGTTACAGGCGATCTCGACAGTAACCCGGATACAAAAGCAAAATTGTAATAAGATAATAACATATTTACTTAAAAATGCCGGTTTTATGCCGGCATTTTTTTTGAAGATTGGCCACCTGCGAAGCCCGCAAAGGAAAGAGAAGAAATATCTCTCGCTAAGTTGCGAAGCCCGCAAAGGAGAGAGGGAGGGAATATCTCACGCAGACAAAGCCCGCAAAGGAGAGAGGGAGGAAATATCTCACGCAAAGGCGCAAAGCCCGCAAAGGAGAGAGGGAGGGAATATCTCACGCAGACAAAGCCCGCAAAGTATGTGATTAAATCATAGCCCCATCGGGGCGACATATTAATAGGCGCAAAGCCCGCAAAGGAGAGAGGGAGGGAATATCTCACGCAGACAAAGCCC
>CAZWLN010000002.1:214724-255744 GCA_964634885.1 uncultured Hyphomicrobiales bacterium
GCAAAGTATGTGATTAAATCATAGCCCCGTAGGGGCGACATATTAATAGGCGCAAAGCCGGCCCACAGCACTTACTTTCTTTCTCCTTCCCCTTGGGGAAGGCTGGGATGGGGTCTCTTAGTTCGTCAAGTTCGTAAAGTTCAATAAAGCAAGAAGAAGCAGGCGTAGTGCGACTTTCCCCCGCCTTGGATAAGGAGGGGGCAGGGGGTGGTTGGACTAATTGTATGTAAAGAAAGTAAGAAATATCTCACGCAAAGGCGCAAAGCCCGCAAAGGAAGAGGGGAGTTAGTAGAAATATTTGTCGGGTAAGAGCTTTATTCGTTATTTTCATTGCCACGAGCTCAAACTCGCATCTAATAAATTCACATTCCATTTTTACCTGATTTCTAAATTAACCTGTTCCTGAAAGAGGGGAAATTCTGATGAATCAAGAGTATTTAAATCATAGAAATTCAATTAATCACAGTTCAGAATTATGAAATAAAAAAGGGGGCTTTCATAGCCCCCTTTAGTAATTCAATCCGTCTGATAATGGAATTATCTGACGATCACGAGTTGTTTTGTAATTGTGTTGCCGTTGCAGTTGAATACGATGTTGTATGTTCCGCTGTTCAGGCTGCTCAGGTCAAGGTTCTTTGAGTAGAGGCCGGCTGCAATGTAACCGTCGGCAATCATCAATACATTCTTACCTGTAATGTCGTAAATCGCCATATAAACATTGCTGTTTTCAGGTATTGTGTATTGTATTAATGTCTGGTAACCGGCAGGATTGGGTAAGGGCTCACTAAGAGACATGTTACCTGCACCGCCGACAGTAACCTGTATTTCATTGCTGTAGTTGAATTTGCCGTCGAGATCGACCATCTTCAGCCTGTAAACGTAGCTCCTGCCGTTAACGACATTCCTGTCTGTAACAGGGCCGTAAGTAACAGTGCTGTTGCTCTTGCCGGAGGCGTCTTCCCTTGCAATTTTCACGAAGGAACCAACGCCTGCTTCGCTGACATCTGCCCTTTCAACCTCGAAATGAGAACTGTTGAATTCGGATGCTGTTTCCCAGGAGATATCTACGCGGTTGTCGAGTGGTTTTGCATTGAAGCTTGCCAACTCGACAGGGATAACGTTACCGTCATTAATGTTACAGAAGTCAATCACTGCTCTTAATGCCAGTTCGATATCGCCGAAATGCCTCCAGTCAACAGCAAGGTAAACCGTGTTCACTGTAAGTGCGATGGTAGCAGCGCCTGCAGATATTTCTTTAGGTGTAGGCGAAGTAACGCTCACGGCGTTGTAGTTATATGCTGATCTTGTGAGACCTTTTCCGTCAGTGTACAGCGAAACGAGGCCGGGAACGGGACCGGGGTCGGCAGGCGAACCGCTCGTCCTGAGAATCGATTGTTTTAGTGTCCTGGCGATTGTTTCACCGATAAGGTACCTGGTGGCAAGATCGGATGTCGAATAGACTGAGCCGGAGTTCGGGTCGGTCGGGTATGAAGCATTCCTCTTGACAAAGAGAGTGTTTTTGACCCAGGACGAATCTGCGGTGTAATTCAGTCTCATCATTTCCTGGCTGCCGATGATTAGGTTTTTCTTGTTAATAGCTGTTGCTGACTCATTGAATTTTGTAAGGTCAATTTTCTCGAAGCTTGAGAGAGCATTCTCGTCATCATCGCTCCAGATCACTGTCCTGTACAATGTGTAGTCAACGGCCCTGGGTTCCCATGCACTTCTTTCGAATACATCATAGTATTGCAGGAGTTCGGGATATTCACCGGCAGTGGACCACTGGTTAACCCAGCCAAGCCTTGTCAGGCCGGCGACGAGACTGTCGTAGTTTCTCCTGCCGGCAAGTACATCGTTGCTGGCGCCGACGCCTGCGTCGTAGGGTGAATTGTCAACAGAAAGGACAATGCCGTAAATGGAGCGTTTCAGGTAGAACCTGACAACCTTTTCCAAAACGTTGTTCGATATGTCTTCGTCGCTCTGTGTTGAGATGACAATCCTGTAGAGCGGTGTAACGTTGTTAACCATTGTCATGTACCAGGAGGGAATCGTGTACATCGAGTCGGGATCGAAATCTGTTCCTTCATACTTGAATTTCCAGTCGCCGTATGAAAGCGGAATGAAATCGGGAACAATCTTGTCTGCAAGATTGAATCCGACTTCGACGGCATCGGAAACAGGTACGTTAATGTTTACAGACTCATCGATCTCGGGAGTGGTGTAGAAAGTACCGGGATTCTGCGGGTCTTCCCTGTAGATTTTGATCATGGCTTTCAGGCCTGACTGTGGGAGGCTGCCGTTGTTACGGATGAGTGCCTTAACCTCGACAGGAGCTTCAGTCATTATGTGTTCAGCATTTGAGAATGTCGATGAAGATGCAAGGTATGCACCGGGTTCACTGATTGCGGCGATTTCTGCGTCTGTTGTCAGAAGAATGCCCGGGAACTCGTAAGCGCCGATGTCATATCTCTGGCTCATCATGCCTCTGCTGTTTCCGTCGATGTCATGGCCAACGAAGGTGAGGTTTTCACCCCTGTTGTTCAGTTTGGAACCTGTAGGCCATGTGGGAGTGTTCTTTATGCGGAGTTTGCTTAAAGGATCGGTAATCAACGGTGTAGTAAATTCAGTAGTGAAGTCATCGAACGTAGAGATGAAATCCTGCTGGCTGAACATCTGCCACTGGTTCAAAGTAGCAAATTCGTTCCTTGCTCCATAGTTGAGAATGTTGCTGTTTGCGTCTAACTGGAGATAGCGGTACATATCCGGAAGGTCCGAGCCACCGTTCAGGTAGAATACGTTCCTGTCGGATGTGAGTTTCGCGTCTTCGGTCCATGGCAACAAGCCCATATAAACGATGGCAGAGTAGATGTTGGTGTTGCCGGAATTGTTCTGGTCTGTCATTGCAATGGCGTTATTCATGATGAGAGCGTTGTTGCAGTTCTGGAGAGAAATGCCGGCGTAAATACCCTGTGTGGTAGCAAAACCGTCGTCTGTGAGGTATATCGTATTATTTACGATTTTGTCTCCCACGGAGAAATAGGTAAGGCTCTGTGGTGTAAGAAGTTTTGTCAGCCAGTTGGGCTCGCCGACCTTACGTTCCGTATAGAGAGCTATAGCTACTTTATTGACGGAAGTAACACCACCCTTCAATCCCCAGATCGAGTTGTTCATGATGATCATGTTCTCATCGACGTCAGGGAACAACTGTGTGCCGAATTTGTTTTCAACCTGTTCGACTTTGATGCCGAATACTTTGTAATTGGCAGAGGTGAGAGCTTGTCCGACGTTGAATATCTCGTTGCCGTCAAGCTTAACACCGATATTGTTGTATCCGAGGTTTGAGGTGCTGGCCCTCTCGCCGCCGAGTAGGATGCCGCCTACGTCGGTATTAGCAACAAAGCCGGTGGTTGTAGTAGCAACCTGGGATATCCTGTTGCCTTTTACGGTCGAATTTTCTTCGAAGCCGAGGAAAATACCGGCACGGCTAACGTTGTAGATGATGTTACCGGAGATTGTATTGTTTTTGTTGTAGAAGCGAACTTCTTTACCTTTATGGAAATCGAGCAGTGTGCCGATACCCATGGAGGTGATGCCGTAAGCAAATCCACTGATTTTGTTGTTGTAGATCGTGTTGTTGCAGTTGGCAAGAGTGTCGATATGCAGGTCGTTTGTCATCGGGAAATAGCTGGAGGATGAATTCCCCATAAGGTATTTATCCTGAGGAGCAACAGAACGCATTGCAATACCGGCAGTATATGTATATGTACTGCCTGCCACCCTCGAGTTGAGTTCGTATTCGAAATTGGAACCCAGGACTTTCATTATTGGGATGTATGCGTATTTCCAACTTTCAGTCTGATTGGCGGAAATGATGACGCAATTCTTGATTGAAATGTTTGAAGCGCCCTGGCTCAGGAAGAAGGCTGCATTCCACTTGGCGTTTGTATGCAGGATGAATTTCAGTGAGCGTTGGAGGCCGCCGTCAAAGATGATGTAACCCGGGGAGTTTGCATAATCGGGCTTAATTGTGTTGTCTGCCGGATTGACGATGGCGTTGCCGTTGTAAACATCGAGTGCTTGTCCGAACATGATGCCAACGCCGATGCCTGAATTCAGATTGATGTTAATGGCAGATTCAATTGTCGAAAGGGCTGCTGAAGGTTTGAAAGTAACGGTATTCGTAGAATTGACACCGTAAATAAACGACCTCATGTCCAGAGCCGGAGCGTCGCCGTTAAGTTCGCCAACGTCATAGTTGCTGGCAGTAAATTCAAATGTCACAGGGCCGGCAACACCACACAGGAAGAGTCTGTCCACAGCGAGCCTGATTGTTACGAAGTTCTTTGAATTATAAACCGAATCTGTGTAATGGTTCCCTGTGTTTTTATTTGGACCAATGGTATATGAGCCGCTCAGGGAAGGATTCACGAGGAATGTATCAATTATTTCATTGTTTGTTTCTACTACGTCGTCAGTAGAGTTAATTCTGGCTGTAATCTCGTAATCGCCCGGTATCATGGGTGTGAAGTAATCATAGTCCTGGTCGGTTTCGTTGAAAGACATGCCGGCAGGAATACTTGTAACAATAACATTCTGTCTCTTGTAAACCTCGGTGTTGGTTCCAATGTGACGTATGATTACTGTCGAAGGAGCGTCGGAAATATCATTGATACCAAGATTCTGGTAACGAATCCTTGGCGCTACGGGCCTACCGACATAGTATTCTTTGGGAAGCTCGTTCAAAGGATTGTTATTGGGTTCCATTACCATTGCAGCAAAGGCATCGGTTTCAGGAGCAATCTTGATGACATGATCGGAGGTAACAGTTGTCCAGGGCCAATAGTTGTTTGTCAATTCCTGGTCTCCGGGGAAATATATGCGGGCTGTAAGTGTGTACAGGCCTGTAATACCGTATGGGTTCCATACATCGAAGTCGATGTCAACTTCTTCACCGAGAGCTATTTTATCTGCGGGTGTGGGGGCGCTCCAGTATGTAGTGTCAAAATAGACCTGGTCTCCGGCGCTGTTGATGATCTTAACAATTGCAGCAAAGGCAGAGACATCGTTCAGGCCTCTGTTTGTATAGGTCAACCTTACGGGAATTGTACCGATCGAGGGGTAGCTGATCAGGTCCATGGACTTGGGAGATACAATTCTCTTGATTTCCAGGTCCCAGTCTGAAGCGATATTGAACTTGTAGTCGTAGGCATAATGGGTTGTGTTGTGTAAAACGTCGCATGTTGACAAATATGTACCGCCGGAAATCGACGTCTGGTTGGTTGAGAGGTCGAGGCTGCCGGGTGTTGCTGTGCCGAATGCACGGTTGGGTGTAGCTCCGGGTGTGGCGGTTGTAAATTTTGTATAAGTATCATTGGGAATAACATTAGTAGCGTCGTATATTACCTGATAGTTATAGTGTACGGGGTAGGAATTCGGGCCGGCAATTGTCTTGTGGGCAGTAGCGCCTCCGGAAATCCTCGACACGTGAATGGCCGGGTGTTGTTCGTTGCCGTAGCCTGAAGGATCCATTGTACCGTTGCCGTATATGTATCCGAGCCTGAGGTTAACGCCTTCGGCAGGCGCTTCGGCAACAAGCTTGGCGCCGAACGTCAGTCTGATTGAAGTTCCTTTGGCGATTTTATCATAAGTGCCATTGTTGTCAACAGTTTCAATTTCTCTGTAACCGCTTGATAATTCGGTTCCGAACAATGGATTCCATCCTGCTTCCCAGGAAGCGTAACCCAGGTTGCCGTTACCGTTCGGATCGATATTGACATAGCAGGTTGACGATGAAGAGTAACCGACTGTATATCCGACGAAACCGATCATGCCGTGTGTTGCTCCGTAATCGCCGCAATCGACGCATACGTCGCAGCCGCCTCTGTTCATTTCTCCGTATTGTATCTCGATTTCATTGGATGTCTCATAGAGTTTTACCTGGAAATTCATCGACATATTGGGATAGGTATCATCGAGATAGTCCCAGTTATTCTTTGACCACTGGAAAATGGCTACGCGGTTCGGCGATGTTCCGGTCGTGTAATACCTCATATGACGAAGGCTTGAAGAAACCTGGGGCCAGTGATCCATCCAGAAAGGATAGATAAATCCGCCATAGTACCTGTAATATGATGAATAGTACATATAGTCCCAGTCCCACAGGTCCTGGTATTTATAGAAACCGCTGCCGTAGTATGGCGATGAACTGGAAGTCGAAAGCTTAAGGCCACCGCTTCCGCTCATGGATACATATCTGGTAAGGCGGCCATCGTAGTAAAAGTCGAATGGAAGATAGATATAGATCATCGAGGAGTAGGAGTGGTTGCTGTATGAAGAACTATAGGATGTCAGCTCCTGGTAAGTCCCCGCACTTGCACTGAATGCTCCCTGGCTTAACGGCGACTGCGAAAGCAGCTCTTTTGCTGAAAAGAGGCCGAACAAAAGCATTGCTGTAATAAACAATTTCTTTCTTAACATAAAAAAACCCCAACAAATATTTGAAAAATTTAAATTTATTCTATTGCTTTTTATTTAATCTAATTAACGTAAAAAATAAAACATACTATGATTTCATTAATCATTACATGTTTTTCATTTATTACAATTCAATTAATTTGGATTGCGTATCAGCCCGGTCAGTACACCTCCTTCCGTAATTCCTGCCAGTTCAAAAGAAAAATTCTCAATAGTTCAATTTCTTAAATTTTCTAACTTTTTTCCTAACATAAATATATACATTTTCAATATAACACTTTTCTTATATTAAATTACACATGAAATCAAGAAATGATTCATTTTTTTTCTCTTTCTCTTCTACCTTTACACAATTTAGCGGCTATTTATTGCCCGGGAAAAAAAATTAGAGATGAAGAAAAAAATGGAAATATATTTGTCAGCTGCGAGTTTTAACTCGTGGGCCGGTTTGTCGGGAAGACGGTTCGTACCATTATCCCATCGGATGTTTGCATTGATTGTACAAGTCCATATACGATTCCAACTTATAACCGGATACATGGTTTCGAATGTCAATGCTTTGTTTGCAATTACTGACGGCTATCCATGATTGGATACTTGCTACGAGTTGAGACTCGTGGCCAAGGAAATGAATTGATTGAATCTTTTTTACCAAATTTTTCATCTGCCCCCACTCATTTCATTCATTTTTCACTGTTGCCGACTTACAATTTTTTATTATTACAAGTATATCTTAATTTTGCGTAGTTGGTTTAATGATTTAAAATATTAAAAGGTAATTGGTGAAAGATAACACAAACAAGTATTTTTTTGCAGGGGCTGTTTTACTGGTTGTTTTTGACCAGGTAACCAAGTTGATGATCAAAGGATTTGACTTCCTTGGCATTCATGTCAGCGGCATGTCGCTTGGCGAGACGATTTCGCTAATCGGCGATTTTGCCAGGATCACATACATTGAAAACAAAGGCATGGCCTTCGGCATCGAGTTCGGCATCTGGAAGATATTCCTGAGCCTTTTCTCGATCATTGCAAGCATTGCGCTGATAATCTATCTCAACCGCCTGAAGAACCATTCACCCTGGGTCAGGGCGGGCATTATGTTCGTTCTTGCCGGTGCTGCCGGTAACCTCGTTGACAGGGTGTTTTACGGGGTTCTGTATGACCAGGCGCCGCTGTTCTACGGGTCGGTCGTCGATTTCATACAGGTGGATATCCCTGATGTTACAATTTTCGGTAACTTTTACACTCATTGGCCTGTTTTCAACGTTGCCGATTCCTGTGTTACCGTCGGTGTCGTCCTGCTGATACTCTTCCACAAGCGGATCCCCACCCTTGCGGAAGTTTTCCCGAAGCTGGCTGCAAAGCAATCCAATCAGTCCGATGTTCAATGACAGACACGGAAAAAAATAATTACCCTGATTATATCGAAAAGAAGCTTGTCTTCAACATCTCTCACGGTGTCAAACCCGAAAGGATCGACGTTTTCCTGACACGCCAGGTGATGAATGCGACACGTACAAAAGTACAGGCTGCCATTGACGGCGGCAAGGTACTGGTTAACGGTACCGTTGCCAAAGCCAGCCGTAAAGTCCAGCCGGGGGACACGGTCGAATGTACCCTGATGAAGCCACCGCCGATGGAGCTGATCCCCGAAGACATACCAATCGAAGTAAGGTTCGAGGACGAACACCTTCTCGTTGTCAACAAGCCTGCGGGCATGGTTACACACCCCGGTTTCGGCAACAGGTACGGTACCCTCGTCAATGCCATGCTGTGGTACCTGGGCAGGCGCGAATCGGTAACAGTCGAAATCGGCGATGAGGACGAGGACGAGAACATTGTCTTCTCCGGCAGTGAGATACGGCCAGGCATCGTCCACAGGCTCGACAAAGACACTTCAGGTTTGCTGATGATTGCAAAGAATCCGGCCATACTTACAAAACTGCAGTCCCAGTTCGCAGACAGGTCCATCAGCAGGCAGTATTATGCCCTTGTCTGGGGCATTGTCAAAGATGACGCCGGAACCATCGACGCCGACATCGGCAGGTCGCCCCGGGACAGGAAATTGTTTTCGGTTGTAACAAAGGGTGGTAAAAACGCTGTTACCGACTATGAAGTCCTGGAACGAATGGGTTTCGTTACTCTCATCAAAGCTAAGCTCCGTACCGGGAGGACACACCAGATCAGGGTGCATTTCTCAAGCATCCGCCATCCTCTGTTCGGCGACCGGTCTTACGGCGGTGACAAAATTGTGTACGGCGGCGGGGACCAGAAACTGTTGAAACTTGCCCAGCGCTCCCTGAAACTGGCACAAAGACAGTTGCTCCACGCTAAAACACTTACTTTCAGGCATCCCGTCAGCAATTCGGTAATTACTGTCGATTCGGATATTCCTTCAGACATGAGTGCCATCATCAGTACGATCAGGGAAAATGCATTCTAGCTTTTTTTAATACTTCCGGTTCTTCATCAATTATAGTGGGTAAAATATTGTAAATATTACAAAATTTCTTAGATATTTTGATAATGACTTATTAAAGATATAGATATAGCAGGTATTTACACATCCCCCAACCCCCTCTTCGTAGAGGGGGAGCGTAACAACAGGTCTTAACCCCTCTAATAAGAGGGGTGGCTGCGGCAGCAGCCGGGGTGTGTCCATGAGATTTGAAAAATAGATATTTGGTTTTTTTCATTATTTACCCACTACCAATAGAGAAGAGCCCTATTTCCTGATTGCATAATATTAGCCGGAAAGGCCGATGGTTTGTTGTTTTCGGATGTCGGTACAACGGAATTGCATTGTAAATGGGGGCTGTCATTGACCGGTTTTGTTTGCCATGATAGTAATATTTATTTTTTCCGGCAGTTGATAAGTAATAATAATTTTTGTAAGTTACTCTATTGTATTAATATTGAAGCGATACTTCGGTATTTGGGTTGAATGACGATTATTCGCAGGACGGGTTGGCTTTGGCAAATGAAATAAGTTTGGCATAGTTTTTCGTTATTATAGCTGTTCTTGAACAGATGAATTGAAAAAAAGATAGAATAAAAATAAATCAGGAGAAAGCAATGGGTTTTAAAAATGAGTCGATATTCTTCTCGGACAGCCAGGATCCCGAATCCTATTCCCTGGAGAACCAAATAGCAGAGCATCTGGAGTTCCGTCTCGCCAAGGACAAGATTACGATTACTCCCAAGGATACGTTCACGGCCCTGGCGCTGTCTGTCCGGGACAGGATGGTCAGGCGCTGGATCAGGACTCAGCACCAATACGTTAAACAGGACGCAAAGAAAGTATTTTACCTGTCCCTGGAATTCCTGATGGGGCGGCTTCTGGGCAATGCAATGATCAATCTTGGATTCTACAATGAATGTTACCGTATTCTTAACGAGATCGGCTACGACCTCGAGGAGATCACTGAAATCGAGCAGGACATGGGGCTGGGTAACGGAGGCTTAGGCAGGCTTGCAGCCTGTTTCCTCGATTCTATGGCCACATTGGAACTGCCTGCTTTCGGCTATGGCATAAGGTACGAATACGGCATTTTCAACCAGGAGATCGAGAACGGCTACCAGATTGAGAAACCCGACAACTGGCTGCGTTACGGCTGTCCCTGGGAGATCATGAGGCCCGAACACACCTATGTGATAAAATTCAACGGTACAGTCCACAGCTTTGCCGACAATAAAGGGAAAGTGTGTTACCAGTGGATCGATACGGAGGAAGTCCTTGCCGTTGCCTTCGACGTACCCATCCCCGGCTACGGCAACGACACGGTAAACAACCTGAGATTGTGGCAGGCCAAATCGACAAACGATTTCGACTTCCAGTCTTTCAACCGCGGCGACTACATCAAAGCTGTGGAGGAGAAGAATTCTTCCGAGAATATATCGAAAGTGCTCTATCCCAACGACAACTCACACTCAGGAAAGGAACTGAGGCTCAAACAGCAGTACTTCTTTGTTTCAGCCACCCTGCAGGACATCATCCGCAAGTTCCGGATCAACGACAACGACTTCTCGAAGTTCCCGGAAAAGAACGCCATCCATCTCAACGACACACACCCTGCGCTGGCAATACCCGAACTTATGAGGCTGCTGCTCGATACCTATGACCTCGGCTGGGATGAGGCCTGGAACATTACGACCAATACAATCGCCTATACCAATCACACTGTGATGAGCGAGGCGCTGGAGAAATGGCCCGTTTCTATGTTCGAGACCATGCTGCCCCGCCACCTCCAGATATTGTTCGAGATCAATTACAGGTTCCTGGAAAAAGTCAGGCTGAGATACCACAACGACCTTCGCAAGATACGCAGTATGTCGATCTTCGAGGAAGACTATGTAAAGAGCATCCGAATGGCCAATCTCTGCGTCATCGGCAGCCACAGCGTCAACGGTGTTGCCGCCCTGCACACCGAGATACTGAAGGATAAAATATTCAGGGACTTCTATGAATTCGAGCCTGCAAAGTTCAATAATAAAACCAACGGCATCACCCAGAGGCGTTGGCTGAAAAGGGCCAATCCCTTACTGTCCGCCCTCATCTCCGACGCCATCGGCGACGGTTGGGTGCGCAATCTCGACGAGTTACGCAACCTGGAGAAATATGTCGATCACCAGAGTTTCATGGCAAACTGGCAGGAAGTCAAGCGGGACAACAAGAGAAAGCTCGTCAGGTATATCGAAGACCATTACCGGGTCAGCATTAACCCCGACAGCATCTTCGACGCCCAGATCAAAAGGATGCATGAGTACAAACGCCAGCTTCTCAATGTCCTGCATGTGATTTACATGTACAATAAGATCAAAGACAATCCTTCTGCCGAGTTTACTCCGCGTACAGTCCTGTTCGGCGGCAAGTCTGCACCCGGCTATTACACTGCGAAACTGATCATCAAACTGATCAACAGCGTTGCCGACGTTGTCAACAACGACCCCGAAGTAGGCGACAAGCTTAAGGTACTGTTCCTTAAGAACTATTCGGTTACTCTCGCCGAGCTGATCATTCCTGCCTCGAACCTTTCGGAGCAGATCTCCACAGCCGGCTACGAAGCCTCCGGTACAGGGAACATGAAGTTCCAGCTTAACGGAGCCGTTACCATCGGTACTCTTGACGGAGCTAACGTCGAGATAATGGAAGAAGTCGGCAAAGAAAATATATTCATATTCGGGCTTAAGGCTCATGAGGTCGATCGCCTCTTTTCGAACAGCTACCACCCCGAAGAGTATTACAACAGCGACGCCGACCTTCAGCGTGTCCTCGACATGATCAGGGACAGCTACTTCAATTTCTACGAACCCGGCATCTTCCAGCCCCTCTTCGATTCGCTGGTGTACAAGGGCGATAAATACTGCCTGCTGGCTGACTTCAGGGAATACATCGACGCTCAGGAAAGAGTTTCCAAGACTTACAACAACAAGAAGAAATGGACGCAGATGTCGATCTACAACACCGCGCGTTCCGGTAAGTTCTCGACCGACAGGACCATCCGCCAGTATGCAGATGAGATATGGAACGTAAAGAGTGTCCACATCGAAAGGAAGGACCTGGAGTATAACTATTAGAATCTGAGGAAACCGGTGTTTATATAAAAAAAAACAGCCTGTGAGGACCGTGTCCCGCAGGCTGTCCGTCTTTGTGTGCGGCGCTATTCCCCTACGACAAAATCATATGTTTTCACGATCTTCTCTGTTGGAATAATATAATGCTGAGGTATGTCTTTTCTTTCTGTGTCCAAAGTAAATTCGGCGTGGTAACGGCCGGGTTTGAAACAGGCCCTGTCGAAGGAGAATTTCTGGCGGCAAACGTAGTACACGGCGACGTTCGATTCATCAGGACTGCATATCTCGTTGCCGGCATCGTCCCTGACGACAATGGTGATCCTGCCGAAAAACGGTGAATTGCCGGCGTTCCGGTTGAGGCCAAGCCAGAAGTCCAGTGTGTTTCCGGACAAAACATGGCTGATTGTGTCGATGATCAGCGATGTCGTTGCCATGCCTTTCCTGGACACAACGGAACCAACCACATTCGTGTTAATATTGAAGTTTTGCCTGTGTTCCTTTGAACTGTCGTCGATTGGGTTGGAGATGTTATCGGAAGAAACAATCATTCTTGTCCAGTAAGTTCCGTCCGGCAGCGCCGCCGGTTGCCTGACAACCAAGTGGACCGCCAGTTCGTCCTCGGGGCCGACAATCGCTTTCGAAGGGATGGCTTTTAACCAGGGGATGAGGGATTTCGATTGTTCGGCAGTGCTGTCGTCGTATAAAATATAGGGCTGGCCGGTACTGTCACAAGACAGGTAACCGAACCTGAACGAAACGGACACTTCCCTGGGTTGGTCCGTCAGGTTTGTAATTGTCATGATTCCCTTGTTTGTTTTCGGGTCAAGAAAAACGGATGAGGGGGCAATCATGATCTGTGCAAAAGCAAGCCGGGTACAAAGACAGAATGTTAAAACAGTTATAACGATTTTCATATCTTTTTCAAATCAATATTCACACCATTTGTCACAATACTGATTAAATTACGAAAAAGAAGCGATATTATTTAATTAATTCAGGATGCGATATGTGTTTCGCTAAGTGAATCGAGTATGATCTCGTCGAAGTAGGTTCCTCCTTCGTACACTCTTTCTACTGCTGTTACGATCTCATTCATATCTACGGTTTTCGATATATAGCCTGAAGCGCCCGAATCGAGGGAACTTTTAATCAGCCTTCCTTCAGTGTGTCCCGACAGTATCAACACCTTGACGTCGCTGTGGGTTTTCCTCAGCGCTTTGGTAGCCTGGATGCCGTCCATGACAGGCATCGACAGGTCCATCAGGACGACATCAACTGCCGGGTTGGCCTGGATGCTGTTAAGGACACCCTGTCCGTTTGACGCAATGTCTGTAATATTAATATTTTTTTTCTTCGAAAGCATTTTCCCGAGTAGTTTTGCTGTAAGCATATGATCTTCGGCAATCAAGACATTAATCTGTTTCATATCACTACAAAATGTATAATTTAAATTCAGTTTATTCATCCTAAAAATTTCAAAATCTATTCACAAAACAATAGTGCAAACTTAAGGAAATATAGGCCTGAAGTAAATAACCATTAATACTGAAAAATTTAAATTACCATGAAGTACTTAGAGGTACTAAGTGAAAACCGGTAGTAGTGTTGTCCCCCTGCACGGTCCAGTGTCAGATTTAACAGATGATAAACAGATGCACGGGTTAGAGTTAACATGTACTGAAGGCTCGAAGGCGAAAAACACCCTAAGGAAATAATTCCGTTTCCGGTGGGCGGACACAATTAACGGATGTCCGAATTGATACCCCTTCCGGGAAGGTCTTGCAGATGTCTGTCCGGAAAGTAAGCTGTTGACTGTTGCAAATCAGTATCAGTGCTGAGAGGAAAACAAAAGAATAAGTATTGCGGAATGAATGATTCCGTCAGGGGAAGAACAATGGGTCCGATTATTTATTAAATAAATTGATGTTGCCGTTATCTTCGGTTTCAATGTCAGTCTTGTTGATCGATTCGAGACTGATCTCGTCGAAGTAAGTTCCGCCTTCGTAAACAGTAACAAGAGCTTCAATGATCTCGTTCATATCAACTGTTTTGGTCAGGTAACCGGAAGCACCCGATTTTACTGATTTCTGGATCAGTTTGCCTTCCGTATGCCCGGACAGAACGATGACTTTCGTGTCATAGTTCTCCTTAAAGAGCAGCTCCATTGTCTGGATGCCGTCTAGGAAGGGCATTGACAAATCCATGAGTATGATGTCAACCTGGTGTGTTTTAACAATTGTAAGAACTTCATTACCGTCCGATGCCGTTGCAACGACATTAATGTTCTTCTTTTTACTTAACATTCGTGCTAACAGCTTGGCCGTGAGCGAATGATCTTCGGCTATCAGCACATTAATTGTTTTCATAGTGTATCATTCCACTTTCAATTTTGTATATTAAAAAGTTAAACATACCTTTTTTGCAAAGATATGGTTTATAATAGTAAACACAAATCCCATAATATACGGAAAAATAAAAAATACCAATATATACGTAAACTTATACCCTTATTGTGGTATCTCTCTTTGCATCTATCTGAAATCATTTAACTTACAAAGAACATGCTAATAATTTATTAAATCGACATACTAAATCTTTGATAAATAGATAATTGTAACGAATTAATTATTAAATTTAGTAAATTTTTTAATAAGAACAATAGAATATTTTCATTTTTTTGATATGATTAAAAAATTAATGGACTAATTATGTGCTTGTTCACATTCACAGTGTAATAAAAAATGAAAATACTTTATGTACCGTTGACCGTAACAACCTGTCTTTGCAAGGGATATACCAAATGTTCCGCATAATTTTCCTTCAATACCATGGTCATAAAAGAATCGATAGCTGAGCGTTTTGCCCGCTGCGAAAAACGGAGGCCCGCGAAAAGCCCGGGAAAACGGCCGATTATGTTATGCTGTTTTTTTTTGATAAATTTGCAGTCGGAAGCCGGCGACGATTGGCTCAGCCAATCGGGAAACCCGGCAGCACAGCAGGGGACGGGAAGTCCTGCTCTTGTGCGTAAGGAATTGAATTCAGTATAAATATCTGTTGAAAATTGGTTGGAAAAGTGTATAATTTATGAGGCCATTAACAAACAACCTTAAGAAACTGGCGTCGTCGCTGAAAAACAAAAGAGCCAGGGAAGAAAACGGGCTTTTCATTGTCGAAGGCTGCACCCTCTGCCGTGAACTGCTCCACAGCTCATACGTAACAGAGTTTATTATCGTAAAGAGCAGTCCCGGAGAAAAGATTGTTGAACTGGCTGACGAATACGGCAAGCGCAATGTCCCTGTTTACATTGCACGCAGCCGCCAATTCGAGCAATTGTCGAGTACGGAGACGCCACAGGGCATCGTCGCTGTTGCGCGCTATACGAGCGAACTGGCGCCGGTAAACGAGCCTTTCGTCGTTCTTGACGGGGTTTCCGACCCCGGCAATCTGGGAACCATCATCAGGACTGCCGACTGGTTCGGTTTCCGCCATATATTCCTGTCGGACAAAAGCGTCGATAAATACAATCCCAAGACTGTCCGTTCCACGATGGGGTCCATCTTCCGTTGCCGGATACTATTCCAGAGCGACATATGCGGGTTCATCAGGGAAAACCTGGGTGAAGCCGAACTCTACGCAGCAACCCTGAACGGCAGTGTAGCCCTCGAAGAGTGCAAACCCGGCAAATTGTTCGGTGTCATCATGGGCAATGAATCGCGTGGTGTTTCCGACGAAATGCTGAAGATGGTTTACAGGGAATACAAAATACCCGGAATCGGCAGCGCAGAGTCTCTCAACGTTGCGGTTGCCGCCGGCATCTCAATGTATCATTTCTCAAGATTTCTCTAATTGTTTTGTTTCCTGAAGGTTTGTTTCAGGAATGAACTGAATGAAAGCGAGTCGTCGTCATCGGCGGCAGGTACCGCTACCCGGGGTTTTGCCTGTGGCCTTGCCGACAGGCTGCCGACCGGTGCCGGCGCTTTCCTGTTAACGTTGTCGATGACGCCGTAATTGTCGGTTACACCGCCGGCGCCAAGTTCGGTCAGTGTGGTAATGTTGTGTTCGGTAGCGCCGAGCAGCAGTGTCTTGCCCTCTACCTTTACAACAAAAAGATGGTTCTTCGGAGTGAGTGAAGTACGCGAGAGTATTTCCAGATTTAAATTATTCCTGGCTTTCTTGTGTTTTTTGATGTACTTCTTGAGGAGGAAAAGTATCAGTCCCATTGCCCCAACGACGAGGATGAGGGAAACAAAAGCATTTACGATTGAATCATCAAACATCTGAACATCCTTGTTAATCTGTGATTATCTTCTTACCGACCTGATCCTGTCCGACGGATCGATCAGGGTAGTAATCCTGATGCCGAAGTGTTTGTCGATGACAACGACTTCGCCCTCGGCCACTTTCTTGCCGTTTATGAGGATGTCAACCGGTTCGCTGACTAATTTGTCGAACTCAATGACAGAGCCTCTTCCCAGCCTTAGTATATCCCTGATGAGCATATTGGTCCTGCCCAGTTCGATGGAGACGGGAAGGTTAAGGTCGTATAGCAGTTCGAGCTTGGGATCCACCGGTGAAACGACCTTGCCGGTTCCTGTTTCCATCTCAGGAAACTGAGGAGTTTCAGCTTCGAATTTTATTTCTTCTTCGCCGCCGCCGGAATCGGTTTCAAGCGAAATATCATCAAAATTACCGCCACCGATGAGGGCATCAATTTCTTCTTGGGACATAGACATTTTAATATTCCTCCTCTTTATAGGAAAGATCTTCTTCAACAAGGTCCTCGTCAGAGAGAGGACGGGTAATTCTTACAGCTTTCTTGCCTTCGACACTACCGGGCCTGGCAGCAAGCTTCCTTCTGCCTCCGATTATCAGCTCGATCTCCTGGTTGACACGTTTTTTCAGTTTGATGACGTCGCCTTCTTTCAGTTCCAGCAGCTCCTTAACGGTAATTGCTGCTTTTCCCAGTTCGGCGATGACCGACAAGTGTGTGGTTGCCATCTGTTGTTTGAGGATGTTGATGTTTTCCAGCATCCTCGAAGAGCTGACTTTCAGAACACTGGCAGTTACATGCTGCCTGTTGAGGCGTGCCAGGACTTCCTCTAATGCAAAAGTAGGGAAGCACAGGTTCATCAGGTATGTATTGATACCGATGTTGACATCCATGGACACGACGACTACGATCTCTGAAGACGGGGCAATCTGGACGAAGTCCGCTTCCATCTCGAGCCGCTGGTACAGGAATTCAATATCGGTTATTGACCGCCATGATTTTGTGAGATCCGAGAGAGCATGTTCGATTATCCCCCGAACAACGGACTGTTCTATTGGGGTAATGGAGCGGGCTTTGGGCTGGACTTCGGCCGAACCGCCCAGCAGCCTCTCGACGATCGTGAGCGCCAGTTGGGGACTGATCTCCATGATGCCGCTGCCGTCCCTGCCCCGAAGTTCGAATACATAGAGGCAACTGGGATTGGACACGGACAGGATGAACTCAGAATAGAAAAGCTGGTCAACGGAAGTCACACTGATGGAAACGACAGTCTGAAGTTTGGACACGAGGTAGTAACCGAAGGTTTCTGCAAAACTCTCATGGACAGACTGCAAGGTCCTGACCTGGTTCTTCGAAACCCTGTTCGGGCGCCGGAAATCATAGTTAGTAACGTCGCCTTTCTTCAGTTTGCCGCTGAGAACCTCGTCCACGTCAACCGAACCTGCGGTCATCTCCGACAGCAGGTTGTCTATCTCATTTTGTGACAGTACGTCCGACATAATCCATCCCTGGAATAATGATCAATTCACCTTCGTTGGTGTAAATTGTTCCAATGAAATGCTCTTCAGCAGGAGATTGCTCTGCTTGAAGAGTGGTTTCAACTTTTGTGTAATAATCACAACCATCGAGTCCCTGGGTATCGCCTGCACTTCCTCGATGCTCAGCGCCCCGAAATAGCCTATGACCTGGGACTTGGTGACTGAGATCAGTTCAGGCGGAAGTTGGTAACCGGCGTCTTTTGGCGCTGCACCGTGGCCTTCGCTTTTTTCTTCTTCTTCGCCCTCGACAGGTTTGGGCAGAACCTTGAAGCCAAGTTGCAGGAGGATATACCACTGGAAGTCTTTTGTTGTAATGTAATCGAATTTCAAGCTTGTGTATTTCAGTTTGCTCTGGTCTTCTTCAAAGCCCTCTTCTTCGCCGTCTTTCTTGACTTCGCCGCTGCCGTCTTTCTTCGTGCCTTCTTCGGCAGGTGTTGAGGAAGGAAGTACCATTTTCAGAATGACAACCAATACTATTACCTGGGCGACGATTACGCCGCCGATAATGATCAGCAGTTTTTGGAAGTTAATCTCTCCGCCGCCGCCGCCACCGGATTTCCTCGGTTTCTCCGGTTTTTGTTTTTCACTTTTTTCTTCGTCCGCCATATTGTATTAAAAAATTTATAACAAATTTGACATAATTACATTACAATTATCGTCATTTTTGTCGATTAATAAAACCAAAAAATTACATAAAAAAAACGTGCCAAAGAACAAACGTCTTTAATTATCAATATGTTACGTGAATTCGATTCAATTATTGTATTTCAAATCAGTAACAATATTATAATTTGGCTAATATTATCCTTAACCGGGTATCGTTACTACGAACTCACTGTATTCGCCTTCGACACTGTCGATTGTCAGGCGTCCCTTGTGTATCTGTGTAATTATATCATAGGTCATGGACAATCCCAGGCCCGTTCCTTTACCTGTCGGTTTTGTCGTAAAGAACGGGTTGCATATCTTATCGATGATGATTCCGGGTATGCCGGAGCCGTTGTCGTGAACAATTATCTTAACATGGTCGCCCACTCTTGTGGTTTTGATGTTGACGACCGGTTTGTAACCGGGCCCTGCGGTTTTGGTCTTCTCCCAGACGGCATAGCATGCATTGTTTACGATATTGATTACGGCGCGGCTCAGGTCCTGGGGTACAACCCTGACTTTGCCTACAAGGCTGTCGTAGTCCGACTGCATGTCTGTGTTGAATTCTTTGTTTTCCGCTCTCATGCCGTGGTAAGCAAGGTGGAAATACTCGTCCACAAGTTTGTTCAGGTCGATTTCCTGGAACTCGCCCGAGTCGCCCCTCGAGTGCATGAGCATACCTTTGACAATGTCCGAGGCCCTGTTGCCGTGTTCGCTGATTTTCCTGGAATTAAGATCGATTGTGTTGACAATGTCGAGTAAAATGTCTTTAAGTTCTTTCGGCAGCTTGTCACCGGCGCTGTCGGCTTCTTCCTTCAGCTCCTGTACCAGGTCGATTGTCAGTTTTGAGAAATTATTGACAAAATTCAGGGGATTCTGTATCTCATGGGCAATACCTGCCGTCAACTGGCCGAGCGAAGCAAGTTTTTCGGTCTGGATGAGCTGCTGCTGGGTAGCCTGAAGGTTGTCGAGCAGTTCCTGCAGGTCTTCGAGAATCTTCGACTTGATGAATGCCGAAACGACGTGCTCTTTCAGGTTTTTAAGGAATTCGAAGTCCTTCGGTTTGAATGCGTGCTTGTTACCCATGTTCTCGAGTATGAGGAATCCTTCGATCTTTTCGTCCACCTTGACTACGATGATGATGATGGACTGGGGTATCTCCAGGTTCTTGAATTTGCCGTTGCCGGCGTCCGGATGGAAGTCGTTGGAATAGAAGATGTCTTCATAGATTTCTTCCGTATTCCTCAGGTAGCGGTTCTCAGTGTCGTCGAAGCTGAGGGTAATCTCTTTCAGGTTGTCGATGTCCCATCCCGACGATGCTTTAAATTTATACAGATTGTCGGCTTTGTCGAAGACCAGCGCTGTCGATTTTTCCACGCCGCGGATGAGCTTGGTCTTTTCCAGAATGGTTTGCAGTACGCTGCCGATGGATATTTCAGAGTTGATTGTTTTTACGATATTATTAATACGCTCAAGTTCGGAGTTCTTTTGAGCGAGCTGTTCGGACTGGTTCTGGAGTTCTTCCTTCTGGCGGGAGATCTCTGCAGTCCTGTCTTCAATAAGCTTTTCTAAGTAATGTTTTTCTTTCAGTAACTTACGCGAGCGCATTTTTACTATATAATAGAACAGCAAGACCAGGGCTATGCCGTAGCAGATATAGGCAGCGGTGGAATAATACCAGGGTGTTTTGATTGTGAATGAGTATTCGGCTTCGGGGCTTACTTCGCCGTAAACATTTCTTGATTTGACCCTGAAAGTATAATTGCCGGGAGGCAGGTTGGTAAATTCCTTGAAGACGCCGCGGGACCATTCGGACCATGTCTTGTCGAAGCCTTCCAGGATATACTGGTACAGCATTCCCGCTTTCGGGTGATAGAAACAGGAGGAGAACTCAAACCTGATGGAGTTGTTCTCGAAGTCCAGTTCCGGCGCCAACGCCGGGTCCTGCACGGAGACGACCCCGCCACGGCTGTCGCAATAGATGCCTCCGAACAGAAGCGAGTCCCCGCCGAATGTTACTTTGCGTATCAGGGTTACGAACCTGTTTTCTTTTTCTTTTACTTTTTTGTCATACCGGATGAGGCCTTCCGGGCCACCGAACCAGACGATGTCTTCATTGTCGGGGTATATGGCCCAGGTAGTAAATTCGGCAACGGGAAGAAAGGGTTTGATCAGTGGTGTATAGCCGTTCCTGTCTTTAACCAGTGCAAACATCGAAGTCTCATCTCCGTGGTTAAGCCACAGATTGCCGTTTTTGTCTTCGACAATCAATTTAAACCATTCGGCTATGCCGGCCTGCTTCAGGCCCGGTAAAGAATACACTTCGAATTTGCCTGTCTCTTCGTTGAACTTCCTCATGTCCCTTTCGGTGGTGATGATAATGCCGGAGGACAGTTTATTAATGAAATTGCTGAGAAGGGAGGGCAGGCCTTCGGCGGTACCGAATTTCCTGACTTTACCGGTCTTCAGGTCCAGTTTGAGGATGCCGAATGTGGGTGTTGCCATCCACAAATTGCCGTCTTTGTCCTCGGCAATGTCCCTGATTTCTTCTTCAATGCCTGCCACCCTGCCGTTGTCGGTCCATTTGCCTGCTGAGCCTGTAATTTTGAACAGGCCGTCGGTACGGCAAACATAGACTTCGCCGGGGTTGACCCGGGATTTGTACAGTTTGAGTGCAAAGCCGTCAGCTATTTTATTGGCAACGCTGTTGACAATCCTGTAAACGCCCTTGCTTGTGGCGGCCAGCAGTTCGTCGTCAGTTTCTGCCAGCGACCATACACCTGTTGTAATGCTGCCGACGGCTTCGAACATACGGGCAGTGGGATTGTAATACAGCAGGCCTTTGTAATCTGCAAGGTAAAGAATGCCTTTGTGCCTGAGTATGTCGAGGACACCGCTGCCGCTGCCGACACTTTCGTCGAAGTAGGTAACCTTCGACGGCAGGTGAACTACTGATAGGCCGTTATTGAGGGCAGCCCACAGGAAATTATTATTGTCGATGTAGATATCATTGACAAAGTCGTTGTACAGATTCTTGCTCTTGTTTACCAACTGCCTGAAAGTGCCGTCCCGGTTGATGACAAGAATGCCGCCGCGTTCGGACCCGAGGGCAATCGAACCGTCGGGGAGAAGCACTGCACAGCTTATTACTTTACTAAGCAGGAGAGATGAGGTTTCTCCATCGACAGGGAAGCTGCGGATGGTGTTGTTCTTAAGCATGAACAGTCCCTGGCTCGAAGTACACACCAGAATTTCGTCCTCGTTGAACGGGAGCATTGCCACTATGTCGAGCAGTTTTACTCCGTTGAAACTGATATTAAGAAGGCTGATTTTACGGTCGTGGAACTCGGCCAGCCCGTAGTCTTTAAGCATCAGGTATATCTTGTTCCTGACTTTGAAAGCCGCCTGTATTTTATGATCCGATTTTATTATCGTCAGTTTGTTGTTCCACTCATAGACAGTGTTTTCAGTAAAGAAGAAAACCGATTTATTCTGGCAGATGGTAGTGAATACCTCCTGTATCTGGCTGTTGATTTTCGACGACAGGCTTACGAAACCGAGTTCACCTCTGCTGTTTGGCTTAAGACAGCCGAACTCACCTCTTGCGCCTGCGAATATCGTTCCTGCATTGTCCCTGGCAAGCGATGTAACCTGCGATATGTTGCGTGTAGGAATCAGCCTCCAGTTCGTACCGTCGTATTCCAGTATGCCTGCAAAGTTAGCTACATAGATCAGTCCCCTGTTGTCCTGGACGATGGAGAAATTCTGGGTATGGGCTCCGTATTCCTTCGAGTTGAAGTTCAGGATATACGGTTTGCCGATTTCCCTGAAGGACTGTGCCTCCAGTTGCAAAGGGCAAAGAATCAGCGCTATGAGCCACAATCGCAGAAGCGGTATTCTATTAGCGTATTTTGTTTTCATAAGCCAAGTCATAAAATTCATAATTCTTATAATTATAGCCCAGGATTTTACTGTAGATCTGAGCATCGTCGGACATCATATTCAGGTCATATATTGTTTCAAAAGGTATCTCTATCAGAAGCGACTCGGCCATTGCCGTATGGTGCTGATTGAGCCGCCTGCTGCCTAAGGAGAATATCACCGGATTGGGCCCGTTGGTTGTAAAATACTCCTTGTATTCGGTTTTGCCGAATGCTTCGGTAATGCTTCCGGAAAGGAGGATGTAAAGGCAGAGGCCGCTGCGGCAGTTCAGTAACTCGCCCTTGTCAAGATCGATGAGTACCGACCTGGTTGCAAGCTTGATCAGGTGTTCCTGGTTGACTCCGCCGAAAATTTCTGTGTTCTTGATGGCGTTGACAATGTCGAAATAGGTCATGGAATTGTACCTGTTGTTGAGAAGCCTTGCCAGTACCGTGCCGATTCTCTTCCGGTCATCGTAGGGAAGGTAGGACACGAAGTCCTTATATTTGTTGACGTCGAGTTTGTACATTGCATAGACAGACAGTTCCGAGATGATCAGGTTCGGATTGTTGATGTTTGCCTGGTAAACACTGTTGTAATAATTGCTTTTCTGCTTGGTAATCATGTCGAAAGCACAGGCCTTGGTCCATATCTTCATTCTGGTGAAATCTTTATTGATGATGTCAACGAGCCTGTCTTCGGGTTTCATTTTCTTCTGCGGATAAATATCCTTGAAGTTATCGATACATTCGCTGAAGGAGATTTCTTCAAAGAGGATAAGTATGTTTTCTTTCAATTCCGTGGAGAGGAAAATGTCGATGAGCTCGAGTGAAAGTACCCGTGCGTCGCTGCTCTCGGATTCGATATTGTCCCAGATGTACTGAATGGTTTCCGAATCGTAGAGCATCGATAACATCTGGAATATCTGCTTCCTTCTCTCGTCGATTTCATAATAGAGTGAGCGTACAAGCAACGAATCGGGGTAATGCTCCTCCAGGTCAAGTATTGCAGCCATGATCCATATCAGGGTCTCGATGCTTTCTTCGATGAGGTTCTTGATAATGGTTTCGTCGAGCGAGGAGGCCTTGTAATGGAGCAGGCTCAGGGCTCTGATGACCTCGTCCCTTGTCTCTTTTTCGGGATAGGTCAGTTTGTCTTTTAAATGTTGAATGGCGCCGTTGCCGCCAATGTGGGAGATGATTTTTATTATCAGTATCCTGTGGTCTTTTGTCGTGTTGAACCTGTTGAAGTACATGATCAGGTATGGGATGATAGGTTCGCCGATTGAGAGAATGGAGGTAATTGCGCTGTTCCGGAACTTCGGGTATTTAAGGCTGTCCACGAGCAGTTTCCACAGCTCAGGCCTGAAAACCATGCCCATGGCGTATATCGCTGCAGCCTTTACTTCAGGTTCTTCGTCGTTGTACAATTCGGCCAGTATTTTGTAAGTTCCGAACCGTTTCGAGATGCTGAGCAACTGTGCGGCCAGTATCCTGTCGTCGATGCGTGCCGACAGGGCCAGGGTTTTAATGTCGTTGAAATCTGTCGTTTCAATGTCCCTTGTGATGGTTCTCAGCATCAGTAACCTGTTGTACATCATCTCATCGGTCTCTGTACCTGTGAATTTGTCGATCAGGCCTGACGGCAGAATGATTTCCTTGTTTTCCAGTTTCCTGACAATCGACTCTTTCAGGTCTTCGTTCAAACTTCCAAGGATCGACAAAGCGATGGGTGTGACCTGGTCGGGGTACAGGTAGGAGATCAGGTAATACAGTATCTCGAAATTATTTTTATTGACGGAACTTGTGTTCAATACTTCTTTGTTGACGATCTTTCTTTCAGTCGAGTCATAATGCTTCGACTTGTTGTGGAAGAGTATGTTCCTTAGGGAATCCCTGTATTTTTCGTGAGTGGTAAAAGTATATTTCAGCCATATGAGAAGGATGACCGCGTAGAACAAAGTGAAGACGATGCTGTTGAAGAAGTCGAAGGAGAGCAGTAACAGTAAAGCAAATCCGGCAAAGATGTTGCCGCCGGTTTTGGCAATTCCTTCGACACGGCTCTGGAAAAACAACCTCTTAGAAGCTGTCAGTGGCTGGTAGAGTATCTGGAATGACGGATCGTAGATGGCTGTTCTCATGACTCTTTCCAGTATCTTCGACAGCAGGATGAACGACGAGAACATTGCCGTTACTCCGTAAATTATGCCCGAAGCCGAGGCCAGCCCGATGCTGATGAAGAGTAGGAAGGGAGCTGCTGCCAGTCCGATCTTGATGCCGTATTTGCTCAGGAGTTTACCTGAGAGGAAAGTTTTTACCAGGAACTCTGCAACGGCAGTCATACCGAAGAAGATGCCGAGGAATTCCGACAATACTTCTTTGTCGGTGTATTGTACCTGTGTTTGTACCATGAAGAGGTAATCGGCAAATGCAATGCTGATCATCGGCAGAAAAGCCATCAGGCCGAGATAGATATAATAATTACCGGTATTGGCTTCTTTTGCGGGTTCTTCACCGTCCTCGACTTCAGATTCCGGTTCAGTGCTGCGAACCTTTAAGGACAGTTCTTTCCTGAATTTCTTATTAATGATATAGACCATTATTATGCAAACGAACAGGCCGAATATCGATATATAGAGCAGGTCTTCGGTTCGGATGAAATTGAGCAGCAGGGGTATCGAGAAGAAACCGATTATATCCGATATTACTTCACCTGTACTAATTAATCCGAACAGGCGCTTACCCTGCCTGATGTCGAATATCCTTGAAGCAATGCCCCAGAAACCCACGAAGGTAACGAATGAAAATATTCTTATCCATACATACATTATAAATGAGAACCACTTGTTGTCTGTGTTGATGACACCCCAGACCAGTATGGTAACGGAGATGACCAGGAAAGCATTGGCAAAGACCAGCAGGTTGGAGAACTTCAGCTTCTTTTCCATCATCGAATAGAGTCCCCAGAACAGGTATGCCGCCAGTCCGCCGCCGATATATGTATAGGGAAGAATTTCCTTGTCGAAATTTGTAAGCATAATCGATGTGGAAGCAGTGTAAAAGAACGCTACGGTTGCCCCCATAAAAAATGAATACAACATCAGGAGGATGATGGTCAGGCCTTCACCATCCTTGATGTTCAACGCTTTCAATATGTCTTTTTTACCAATCATAAACCGCTGCTGATCATATCTCAAGCCCAATCGTTTTTGCCGGTAAAGCAATCAGGTAATGTGTTTCCCCGATCAATCCGGCTTTGAGCATTGCCACAATTTTGAAGTCTGTTTCCTGGTATGTCTTCAGTACATAGTCCAGGTCGTCGAATTTTATCTTTCTGTAGTCTGTTCCCTCTTTGCTGTTCTTAACAAATTCTATGGTTTTTTCAGTGTCTATCTTATTGCATGTCAGCCCCTCGATGGTAAGGGGCAGTACAACATTGTAGCAGTCGCCGAGCTCAGGTATCTGGTAATAGAAGCTTTCGACAATCCAACCCACATGATTCAACTGGATGTACAGGTTGGCGCAGTTGTCGAAATCGATGATGCCCCGTTTGACTTTCGAACCCCGTCGCATTGCCATTAGCGCTGAGTAACGGGTGAGAAGCTGGCCTATGTTTTTGCCGTTCAGGGACTCGTCGATGCCGAGCCGGACAGAATAGGAAGTACGCTCGATTGTGTCGAGCCCCACCTCGAACAGGCAGCCAAGCAGTGTTTTCTCATTGTCTTCGATGACCAGTCCATGGCCGAATTCGATGAAACGGAAGAGGTCGTAAGCGCTGACTTCGGTTGCCAGGTCGGACCTGTATCTTTTGGCAATGAACCTTTCCACAGGCCTTATATCGTCAAATGAAGCAACACGAAGACTTAACCCTTTCGACTTCATTTCGTTTTCAATGACTCTCATCGAATAGGAAATGAATTCATGCTTGGTAAGGGACAGATGGTAATTGTCCTCGACTGACAATTCCCTGCATATTTCCTGTGGCTTCCTGTACAGGAACGGAATTTTCATATTTACTGTCATGTTTTGCATTCAGTTTTTTTAATTATAAATTATAATTCAATCTTAAAGTCAGTGTCCTCTCACGCTGCGGGACTCTGTATGAATAGAATGAGCCGTCGGCAGACCTGATGCCGGGGTCGAAATACTCGATGTCGAATATGTTATTAACTATTGCTTGTAGTGTAATGTTATCGAAGAAAGTATAGCTTATTGTTCCGTTCATCAGGAAGACAGCCGGGAAATGGCCCGGGTTGTACATCACCGAAGTATTTGACCCGACAGGCCTTTCAGTCTTGTAATTCATCCTTAGGTTGATGTTCAGGTTGTCGAACAAAATGAGGTTTGCGCCGAAATTGATCCTGTGTGAGGCAATGTCACCGATTCTCTGGTAGATGCCGGTAAGATTGCCCTCTTTGTCGAGTTTGTTGTTTTGTGGGTCAGTGTATGTATAGTTTGCATAGAGTTCCAGGTTGTCTAATTTGTAGCTTGCCGTTGCCTGGACGCCCTGTATTTTTAACTGTCCGATTGCATTGTTTTGTCCGGTTTGTGTTTTTGAACTGTCGTCCAGATAGACCAGTTTTGTGCCGACAACACCGTCGTATTCCGAATAGTAATACAATACATCAACATACAAGTCCTTGAGAGGACGCCAGGAGGCGCTGATTTCGTAGTTGGTAACTTTTTCCGGATCGAGGTTGGGATTGTTTTTCAGACGCGAAGTGTTTGTCGAATACTTGGTCCAGTTCGAAGCGTTCTGGAAAGCGCTGGCGTATATGGCTTTAAAAACGAAGTTACCAGGCATCCACAACAGCGCTACCCTTGGGTTGAACTGCGAGCCGTAACCGCCGTTTTCCCTGATCCTGTCGTAGTCATACCTGCCGCCGAGAGTAAGGCTGAACGCATCGAGGAATTTATAGGTACCCTGGGCGTATGCAGCCATGTCGTAATAGGTATAGTCATTGCCGCCGGGCAGGTTGTCGCCGGTACTTACACCGCTTTCGACGGTTGGTGAAACGCTTGTCCAGGTTTTACGGTAGTCACCCTGGATGGAACTGTTGCGTATCTCGAAACCGGCAACGATGTCCAGCTCTTTGAAGGGCAGGTAATTGACCTTCAATTCATTACGGAACTGTCTTGAGATCTGGTAATAGTATTCGCTGATCCACCTTGGCAGCGAGTCATCGAGGAAATTCTGTGCTGTCAGGCCGTAGTTTGCATAATTAAGCAAATACTCAGCCTGGGATTCGTTGTCAACTTCCGTTGTCCGGTACTGGGCAAAGTTCATCAGAAGTATATTGTCCGAGATGGCTTTGTTGTATTTTACATAGAAGTAAGTCTGTTTGGGCACCCATTTACTGCCGTTGTCATAGCCTGCTTCGTTCTGGTCGTTAAAGTAGTTGGTACCTCCCTGGATATATCTCCAGATGTTATAGCCCAGGGTGAAATCATAGACTTTCAGCTTGCCGTAGAACAAGTATTGCCGGCTGGTATTGGAGTATGACGGCCTTTTGCCGTTCAGGCTGTCGGAGTAAGAAAGCAGGTCGCGCTTCTTTGCCTCGGCAGCTCCTGCGTCCGTAAGGCTCAGGGCTGTCGGGGTACCGGTGCTGTCCCGGACAATAGTATAATAGGGATTGTTGTCGTCGATGTTATTTTTTGCTATGAAAGCAGAAACACCGGAATTGACGCTCAATACGCTTTTGTAATAGTCCGTGGAATAGAGGGCGTCAAAATCGGAGATGTCATAGTCATATTCATCATACTGCGAGAGGTCTCTTTCGTCGGATGTGAGTATCCTTCCTGTTGCAGAAAAAGAAACGGCTCCTGACGAAGCAGACAGTGTCAGGTCGAGATATTTTGTATTGTATGTGCCGTAGCCCGTGCTGCCGGCAATGTCGATATGGCCCGGTTTTGACAATTCGTCCGGGTCTTTGGTAATGACGTTAACAACACCGACAAGAGCGTTAGCGCCGTACATAGTCGAAGCCGGACCGTACACAACTTCGATTCTTTTTACGTTCGAGATGGGGTGCTGCCTTGACCAGAACACCACGTTGGACCAGAGGTCGTTCTCTTCGACGCCGTCAACGAGGAACAGTGTCCTGTCAGTGTTGTTCGAGCGGTAACCTCTCTGGTATATGTTGGAATAGGTATTGGCGTAGGTGCGTGAGACATCGAACCCGGGGAGGTCGTCGAAGAATTGTTCCAGATCGACATAGCCTCTGCGTTTGATGTCTTCCTGGGTAATGACCACTACATTAGCCGGGGCTTCGAGGATGTTTTCAGCCTTTTTCGATACGGTGGTGATCAGTGTTACACTTTGGCTCTGCTTCAGGCTGTTAACGATCGAGATGAACTTGGCGGGGTCGTCAACATAGTTGGGCTGGTATTCCGGGTTGAGCCTCAGGAGAGAGTTGACAGCGTTGGTTGCGGATGCCGTCGAGTCGAGGGCAATGTAAGTTAAAGCCAGCAACTTGTAGGCCTGTTCTTTTTCATTCTGGTTAAAACCGTTTTCGAGACAGGGAAGGATAAGATTGATGACCTCGTCAAAATTGCCGGTTTCGAATTTCTTTTTCGCTTCGCCCAGGCTTACTTCATTGCACTCGGAGGAGGAACTGGAAGCCCCCTGCGGTGTGAAGAACAACGCTAATATTATTCCTGATAATAATACTATTAAATACCCTTTTTTCATACATCTCTAAGGTAAATTTGGACAAGTTTTTTCATAATCGATGTCTGAGCCGACGTATTCGTTCCACTCGGATTTGGCCATGTTCCTCGATATTATCCTGCAAATCTTCTGTGCAATCAGCGCCGAATTGGTCTCGAAGAAACGTATTGTTTTGTCGCTGCCGGAAGAGATCAGAGACTCTCCGCCCGGTGTCGTTGCCAGTCCGTAGATCCAGCAGTCCTGGTCATTGATTACTATCGGTTGCTGTTGGTACATTTCATAGTCCCAGATCCTGATTGTGCCGTCAAAGCTGGACGTGGCAAAGCTCTTTGAATTGGGTATGAATACGATTTTGCTGATCCATGACATATGGCCGTAGAACTCTATGGGTTCTGACCCGGGCTTGTTCAGCTGCCAGAGTTTCAGGCTGCCCGACGAACTGCCGGCTGCGAGCAGGTCTCCTTCGCGGTTGAAGGCTACGGACCTGACGGGTTTGTTGTCGATGATCAGTTCGGTTGGATTGGCCGGATTCTGGTAGTTTTTGAAATACAGTATTTTTCCGCTTTCCAGGCCTACTACCATGCCGTATCCCTGGGGATGCATATCGATGGTATTGATTTTGTCTGAAGTTCTGTACAATATCTTTGATGTCGTTGTCCCGCCGTTGTCCAGGTCCCACTGCCTTATGGTGCCGTCGGAGGAGACCGAAATCAGTGTGTTGCCGTACTTTGTGAATTTAAGGCTGTTGACAATGCCGTTGTGGCCTTTAAGAATAACGGGCGCCGGGTCTTTTACAGATACGTTCCAGACGACAATCTCTCCGGAGAATGTGCCTGCGGCGAGATAAATATCATTGGAACTGAAAGCCAACGATCTGAAGGCATGGTATCCGTAGCCGTCGGTTAAGAGGTTCTGATGGGACTTTTTACCGGGTTCGAGCAGATTCCACAGTTTGACAATGCCGTCTTCGCTGCAGGAAGCCAGGAGCCTGCCTTTGCCGGAAACGCAAACGTCCCTGACGGCGTCTTTGTGGTCCCTGTATATCAGCTTGGAAGCGCCGACATTGGCAAGGGCTTCATAGACGTTCGGATCGTTATCGTTACCGCCGTACTTTTTCATAAATTCGAAGGACTGCAGGGCAAGCAGGGCCGGAAGGTCGGTTTTCCTGGGCCCGAACAGCTTGGCTGACTGGATTGCCATTGTCCTGGCAATTGCAACCATTCTCAGGCGGTAGGCATTCTTCTCCGATTTTTCTGCTTTGTCTTTTTCTTCATCTGCAATCCTCTTCTGGCCTTCGGCATATTTCTTCTGTGCGACGGCTTCCTGTCTCTGGACTTCTGCTTCGTCGCGAGACCTGATGGCCTGAATTTTGGCGGCTTCAGCCAGTTTCCTCTGTTGTTCGGCCAGTCGTGCGTTCAACTCGGCAATTTTCTGCTGCTCGATGGCATAGACCTTTTGTTCTTCGGTAATTATCTTCTGTTGTTCGGCAATCTGCTGCTGTTGTTCCGAAATCCTTTTCTGGATGACGGCTTTTTTCTTTTCTTCGGCAGCGAGTTTGCTCTCCTGGATGGCAAGGAGCTCTTTCTGAAGTGCGTTCTTCTCGCTCGATTCGGCTTTGAACTTGAGGCTCAGGGCCATTATCAGCAACAACAGGGAGATGAACGACGCCGTACCAAGGAACAAGGCAAACGTACGCGCTCTTCTCAGCCTTCGTTTTTGTTGGTTTTCTTTGTGTTCGATGCTTAAGTCGAATTCCCGTTTTGAGTAATCGAGGAAGGAGACGGCCCTTTCGAATTCGGGGTCGTAGCGTGTGGCCCATATCTTGTTGGGTTTGTTTTCCTGCTGCCATTTGAGGGCAACCTGCAATTCGGGATTGACCCAGAGGCCGGCTTTGCCCTCCTGGTACAGGCGTGAAGTTTCCGACAATCTTATATATAATTGAGCGGACTTCATTTCCTCTTCAACCCATTCTTTAAGCCTTACCCAGATCCTCATGATGCTTTCGTGCGATATATCCAGTACGGAGTCGGGTTCGAGCATTATGTTCGGGGCAGGCATGAGGAAGGCGCAGGAATCGGTACGGAACATCTCGACGATGTCCACGACTTCGTCTTCGCTGGCGTTTGCCAGGACGCTGATCTCGCCGAGGGTCGTGGGCCTTCGGACGCCGCGTCCGTCAGGGCCGAGTTCGGTAAGTGCCTTGAATATTTTTTCAGTTATATGTTTGCTGCGGTCGTTCGGCAGAGTGTTGAATATTTCCTCGCCGTGTATGGACAGGGCCTGGTTTACAGTACCGATTGCCTCATAGTGAGTTATGTCGATGGGATTGTCGCTTGCTTCGGTTGAAACCCAGAAGTCCCAGGTCCTCATCAGGGCGTGCTGAAGGATGGGGAGCTGTTCCTGTTCATTGTTGACATCGCTGATGAGGCGTTCGACAAGGCGTTCGGCGATCTGTGCATTGCCAAGCATTACAGGTTTCCTCACAGCTTCTATCAGTTCCATCTCGTTCATCTTCGGAACGAGGTAGTTACCTTCTTTGATGAGGTCGAACAGGAGTTTGTACTCTGCACAGTCATCGATGAAGTCAGACCTCATGATGAGGGTGATGTATGTCTGGAAGCTTTTGTCCTGCCTGGCGTTGAGCAGCAGTTCGATGAACCTTGAGATGGTCTCTTTCGAATAGACGTCTTTTCTCGCCTGGTGGTACCTGAATATTTCCTCGAACTGATCGACGATGATAATGATTTTCTTTGTACTGTCAAGTCCGAAACTGTTGAAAACGTCGATTATTCCGTGATGGGAACTGAGCAGCATTGAAGATATCTCTTCGAGAGTAAGGCTGTTTTGGTATTGTCCTTTGCGAATACTTTCATGGATAGCGATTGCAAGATTTTCGACAGGATTGTCTCCGGGCCTGAATATGATATACTCCAGCCATTCCGATTTCCTGGAAGGATCTTTCATATTGAACAGTTCCGGGATGACACCTGCCCTGATCAATGATGATTTACCACTGCCGGAAGCGCCGATGACCGAAATGAATTTCTTCTCATTGAGCTTCTGGATGATCTCGCTGATTTGCCTTTCCCGTCCAAAAAACAGATGATGCTCGCTGACATCAAAGTTCCTGATGCCGGGAAAAGGATTGTTTTTCATTTGAGCTAATGCCGTCATCCTTTAGTCTTCAATTGTCCACCAAACTCTTTACTGTAAACTCTATATATTTTCTTATCATTGATAATAAGTTTTTCTCCCTAAAATTTTCTTGTTCTTATCTTTTCAAATATCGTCTCAATCTTTATTCTCAAAAATTGACATCAAAAATTTTCAATAAAAATCAAATGAAATTTATCAAATACCGTTCCACTTTTTCAATTTTTATATTTTATTTTCGTCGTGTAAAAAAATATTTTTTGAAAACTATTAATTTTTATAAAAAATGAGATCAAACAACACTGACGACATTAAGAAAATTGAGTTATTAGCCGGATCGCTCACCAAAGTAAGAAATGAAATATCAAAAGTAATCGTTGGCCAGACCGACATCGTAGAGCAACTGATCATCTCTTTGTTCGCCAAAGGGCACACCTTGCTGATCGGTGTTCCGGGCCTGGCAAAGACACTGCTGATCAGGACACTGGCACAGGCTCTTGACCTGAAATTCAGCAGGATACAGTTCACTCCTGACCTGATGCCCGGAGACATTACCGGTACGGAGATCATCCAGGAGAATGTCTCGACGAGGCAGAAGGAATTCAAATTCGTCAAAGGCCCGGTCTTTGCCAACATCATCCTTGCCGACGAGATCAACAGGACGCCTCCCAAGACGCAGTCGGCGCTTCTCGAAGCCATGGAGGAACACAAGGTTACCGCAGCAGGTACAACCTATACCCTGGCGGAACCGTTCTTTGTCCTTGCCACCCAGAACCCAATCGAACAGGAAGGAACCTATCCACTGCCGGAAGCGCAGCTCGACAGGTTCATGTTCAACATCTGGCTTGACTATCCTTCGATGAACGAAGAAAAGGAGATTGTTACTTCGACGACGGCAGACTACAGGCCACAAATCGACAAAGTACTCGACGCCGGCGAGATATTGGAATACCAGGACCTTATCAGGCGTATTCCAGTTGCCGACAACTTAGTGGATTATGCTGTGAAGATTGCCCGAGCGACAAGGCCCGAGTCAACCACTCTCGATTTCGTTAAGGATTTCATCAATTACGGAGCAGGCCCGCGTGCGTCCCAGTACCTGATACTCGGAGCCAAGTCCCGCGCTGCCATACTCGGGAAATATACACCCGACATGGACGACATTCGAAATGTAGCGCTTCCTGTCCTCAGGCACAGGATTGTTACGAACTTCAATGCAGAAGCGGAAAATGTCTCCGCCAACGAGATTATCAGAAGGCTGATGGAAAAGATTTGACCCTGGTTTGTCAGACCGGGAATTCAACCACGACAGTGGTTCCCTCGTTCATGATGCTGTTGATCCTGATGGAGCCGTTAAGGCTTTCAACTGCTTTCTTTACAATGGTCAGGCCCAGTCCTGTCCCCGATGTGGTATTGACGTTATTGCCCCTGTGAAAAGGCTCGAACAGTTTCAGGTTGTTCTCATCTGTTGGGATGCCGATGCCTTTGTCTTCAAACCTGATTTTGCACTGCCTGTCGTGAACGTCGATCGACAGCCTGACTTTTTCCTTCTTGTTGGAGAACTTAATGGAGTTGGACAAGAGGTTTTGCATTATATAAGTAAATAAAGATATATTACTTCTGACCGGAAGGATATCAGGTTCGTAAGTAAAATCTATGAGTTCCCTGTCAAAGTTCATTTCTTCGAAGATGCGGTTGGTAAGGTTGACAGCGTCAAACTCTTCGAGATAGACTTTACCTTTGTTCTTTTCAATCTGATCGATCGTCAGCACGTCTTCCAGCAGTTTTGTCATGGTTCTGACGGCGATCTGAATTTTATCCAGGTGAATCCTGCTTTTTTCCAGCTGGTTGTTTTCCAGTGTCTTGTCGAGAAGGTAAGTGGACGTATTGATGATTGTCAGCGGTGTCCTGTATTCGTGGGAGATCATGTTGATGAACCTGGTTTTCAGAAAGTTCAACTGCCGTTCGACTTCATAGGCTTTGTTGATCTCGTCTTTAGCCTTGATCAGCTCGGATTCCATTCTTTTCCGGACTTCGATCTCTCCCCTCAGTTCGTTCATGGTTTGTTCGAGTTGTGAAGTACGGTCAAACACAAGTTTTTCCAGTTCTTTATTTATATTGCTTACAAGTTCCTCGTTCTTTTTACGGAGTGTAATGTCCCTTACCAGGCCGATCGTGTAGTTGGACATGACTTTGGTGCTCACTTCAACGTAGAAATAGCTGCCGTCTTTTTTCTTCATCCTTCTTTCTTTAATGTAGGAATCCTTGTTCCGGAACTGGTCATTCTCGGTGTATATTATCTCTTTAATGATTTCGGTCAGGTCTTCGTCCGGTATAAGTTCGGTAATATGTTTCTTCATCATCTCGGTTTTGGTGTAACCAAGCATGCTGCAGCCGGTTTCATTGACGTCGATGCAGCGTCCCGGGCCGTCAAAGATGAAGATGCCGTCGGAGGCGTTTTCGATTATCGATCGGAAATTCTGTTCGTTTCTTTTAAGTTCAATTTCTGCCGCTCTGTGCCTTTTATCGCTGAAGTACCTGTCAACAGATGAATTGATTATTCCGGGCAGAATGTCAACGAGGTTATTCTCTTTAATAATATAGTCGTAAGCTCCCATTTTCATCATCTCAACCGCAGCCTTCGGGTCAGGGAAGGCAGTCATGACGATGAACGGCAGGTCATTCCTGAGAACATGTAATTCCCCGAGTAAGTCTTTGGCCGTCATGTCCGGCAGGTTGTAGTCGATGAGCAATAAAGCCTCATCGATGGTGGCGGACTGGGCAAGGAAGCTCCGGGCGTTTTCATAGAAAAGCATTTCAAAAGGAGTGTTTGACATAATTCTTCTGATGATCTCCCTGCACTCAGGGTCATCTTCAATCACCGCCAGTTTAATGTAAGTAATAGTATCCAATTTGCTTACTTTCTATAATATTTATTAAGAAATAAAATCTCAATATTTTCTTTATCGGCATTTATTATTCCTTTTTCAGTAATCAGTCCTGAAACGAGCCTGGAAGGCGTCACATCGAAACCCCAGTTTGCAGCCCTTGTCCCGAAAGGCGCTGTCCTGGCCTTTACAAGCCTGTTGTCGAGGTAGCCTTCTGTGTACAACACCTCGTCTTCGTGCCTCTGTTCGATGGCGATATCTTTTCCTTCGGCAATAGTTGCGTCTATCGATGAAACAGGCAGGGCAACATAGAAAGGTATGTCGTTGTCCCTGGCGGCAAGAGCTTTCAGGTAAGTGCCGGTTTTGTTGGCAACATCGCCGTTGAGCGCTGTCCTGTCGCTTCCGACGATGACGAGGTCCACCATGCCGTTCTGCATCAGATGGCCTCCGGCATTGTCCACAATTATGGTATTATCGACTCCGTGGTTTGTAAGTTCCCATGCAGTCAGGCGTGCACCCTGGTTCCTGGGCCTCGTTTCGTCCACCCAGACATGCAGGCCGATGCCTTTGTCGAAAGCACTGTAGATTGGTGCGGTTGCAGTTCCGTAATCAACCGTGGCCAGCCAGCCTGCGTTACAATGGGTAAGGATATTGACAGTAGCACCGTTTTTTCTGCGGCTGACAGCCCTAATCAGCTCGCAGCCGTATTCACCGATCTTCCTGCAGTTTTCAACGTCTTCCTCAGCAGTTTTCCTGGCATAATCCAGCGCTGCTTTCCGTTTCTCACCGACATCGTCAAACCTTGCCATGGCTTCGAGAGAACCCTTAACAGCCCAGGACAGGTTTACTGCCGTAGGCCTGGTGCAGTTGAGCCTTGCAGCCGCTTCATTCATGATGGGGGTGAATCCCTCTTCGGGGCTGTGTACTGCATAGCAATACATTGCATAGGCAGCGGCGACTCCGATCAACGGAGCGCCCCTGACCTGCATTTCATTAATTGCAAAGATAAAATCATTCGGTTCCTTCAGTTCTGCAATCCGGAACTCGAAAGGCAACAGGCGCTGGTCAATTATTTCAATTGTTCCGCTGTTCTTCCGGCTTTCCCAAATCGTTCTGTAAGGTACCTTGTTAATATTCATTTTTTATTTGGCAAATTTACATTCAATATTTCTATTGATAATACATTGAGAAAAAATTGTGCCAAAAAAAAATTACAGATTACTTACCATGTTTTCCGGCTTGAGAAGCTCGTCGAGTTTCTCCTGAGTCAGGAGTCCTCTTTCAAGCACAAGTTCATAGATGCCTCTGTCTTTTTCGAGGGCTTCTTTTGCCAGAGAGGAGCACACTTCGTAACCGAGTACCGGGTTGAGTGCAGTAACGAGGCCGATGCTTCTTTCCACCAGCTTCCTGCACCTGTCCACGTTGGCTTCGATGCCGTCGATGCACCTGTATTTCAGTGTTGCCATTCCGTTTTTCAGCATTTCGATGGACTCGAAGATGCTCTGTGCAATTATCGGCTCCATTACATTCAGTTCCAACTGTCCGGCTTCGGCAGCCATCGTTACCGTCAGGTCGTTGCCGATGACTTTGAAAGCAATCTGGTTTACAACTTCGGGAATGACGGGGTTGACTTTTCCGGGCATGATGGAGGAACCGGGCTGCATCTTCGGCAGGTTGATCTCATAGAACCCGGTACGGGGGCCTGAGCTGAGCAGCCTCAGGTCGTTGCATATCTTCGAGAGTTTCACTGCCAGCCTTTTTACGGCGGAGGAATACATGATGAAAGCGCCGGTGTCCTGTGTTTCTTCGATGAGGTCTTTTGCGAGCCTCAGCGGCAGGCCGGTAATGTCCGAAAGGTATTTTGTTACTTTATCGGCGTAGCCCGGTACGGCGTTAAGGCCGGTACCGATTGCAGTGCCGCCCATGTTGATTGAGTAGAAAAGCTTGGCATTGTCGCTCAGCCTGGCAACTTCGCCTTCGAGGGTAGCAGCATAGGCGCCGAATTCCTGTCCCAT
This sequence comes from uncultured Hyphomicrobiales bacterium, assembly GCA_964634885.1. GTDB lineage: Bacteria > Bacteroidota > Ignavibacteria > Kapaibacteriales > UBA2268 > DAINRZ01. The sequence continues at coordinate 251,875 of CAZWLN010000002.1, forward strand.
TGTCATTGGAACCGCGTCCTGTAACTGTGTCCTGCCCATTTTCAGGACATCGGCGAATTCTTTGGCTTTGTTTTTGAAAGATTTGATTAGTTCTTTCAGTACAGTGATCAGTTTTTCATTGCTGTAAACAAAGGCAATCTTCAAAGCCGTGGGGTAAGCGTCGTTGGTCGATTGGGACAGGTTGACGTGGTTGTTAGGATGGCAGTAATCATAGTTGCCTTTCTCATAGCCCAGCAGTTCGAGTGCACGGTTTGCAATAACTTCATTGGCGTTCATGTTTGTAGAAGTACCGGCGCCGCCCTGGATCATATCCACAACGAAGTGGGTGTGCATCTTTCCTTCAACAACTTCTTCGCAAGCTTCGACGATGGCGTCGGCGACCGGCTTTTCGAGTATATCAAGGTCGGCATTGGCTTTAGCGGCAGCCATTTTTACTTGTGCAAGGGCAATAATGAGGTCGGGAAAGTGGCTTATTGAGATGCCGCTGATATTGAAGTTCTCCTGGGCTCTGAGTGTCTGTACACCGTAATAGAATTCGAACGGTACTTCCCTGTCGCCGAGCAGGTCGTGTTCCAGTCTTGTCCTGCCTGATATATACTGTGCAGCGGCATTGACGACCTGGTTGGTGGTCTGGCGCATTCTTCTGGATATGACGCTGGCTACTTCAGAGAGAATCTTCTCGGAAAGCAGGGGGTTAGCTTTCATGACTTCGTGGAAATCGTCCCTCGAGATAAGGATTACGACCGAGTCCGTTACTGCCCGGGCCGATGTGGAATGAGGATAGCTGTCCATCAGTGCACCTTCGCCGAGAAAATCATAGTCCCTGAAATATGTCAGGCTTTTAAATTCTCCGTAGGTGCTGTATTTAAACAGTTCCACCTTCCCTGTGTAGATTATAAAGAGATTCTTACGTTCAGTATTCTGCTCGAAAAGGAAGCTGTCCTTATGATAGGTCTTCACTTTTACTTTGTCGATTATCAGCGACAATTCATCTTCGTTGAGTTCCCTGAAGAGAACTATTTTCGTCAAAAACCGTTCCAAATCTTTTCTTTCCATAACTTCACCTCATCATAGATTTATTATTGTTATATCGTAATACCTTTGGGGCGTTCATACTTTTTTACTCCAAAGAGTATGTAATTTTTTTCCATATTTATCGGCATCCTTGTTTGAATTATATCCTTTACAATTTTTCCAGCAAGTTTCCTGTCGTCGGGGAGGTAATATACCAGGGGCATATCAGGGTAATCGTCAATTCTTCTTAGTGCCTTAATTTCGAATCCGTTCCCCGGCAGCGAAACGGGGTAATAGCGGTTGTTACTGTCCCTGTCGCTCATTGTGTTGCCGGTGTACCACGCAAGTTGCGGATTGAGCGAATCAGCCGGTGTGTGCATGTGGTACAGATAGACGAAGCCGCCTTTATTATAGAGCGTCAGGAAACCGGCTGTTGCTTTGGCGCCTTGTGCCGAGGCGGGGTCCGGGGATGTATTTATTAAAACAATCCTGAAAAAAAGAATGGACAGGATAATCAGCGGTAACTTCCATTCGATTGAGGGCAGCACCTTCTTTATGGAATCTGTAGGTAGCATGAATGAGAATACTATTATTAAACAGCACAGCAGGATGAAGCCTACGGCCGGGTTGGAGAGACTGCCTGAAAGGATATGCCTGACATCCTGCCTGAGGGCGAATGACGCAGACCAGGCTAAGGCCGCAGCAATCGAAAGCAGCAAGAAGAAGCGCAGCCTGTCTGAACTGATTATTTCTTTTCTTTTGTCGTAAACGGCCAGTGTTAACAGTGTAAGGGAAGGCAGCAGATAGCAGGTATAATGCAGGAGTTTTGTTACAGACAGTGAGAACATCAGGAAAACACCTGCAAACCATATTAAGCTTGTGTGGAAGATATAGCTACGGACGCTGTCGTCATAAAGCCTGAATTTGCGCCTGACCGCAATTATAGCCACAGCAGCCATTGTTACAAGAAACAACGGGTTTGATATTATCAGTTGATTGAAGTAGTACATGAAGCCGAGGGATTTCGTGTTGCCTTCCACAGCAGAGAAGATATGCGGTACGAGTAATGCGCCTGAAAAAGCGCTGCCGTGTTCAACAGCCATATATATATACCATGAAGAAGCAACAGCAAGGCCGGCAAGGGCAAACAGGGCGAAGTACTGCTTCTGTTTCCTGTAACCCTTTTGTGTAAAGAGCATTGCTACAAACAACAAGGGCAGCAATGACTTGACAATCTTTGTCATCAACCCTCCGGCAAATCCGAGCATAAACATCGCAGCCCAGAAAATTATGGCCCGACGACTTTCGGCTTCCATGCCACGGATTGTGGAATAGAAACACAGAAGTATGAACGCAGTCAGAGGGATGTCTGTCATGCCCTGCCTGGAAAATGAATTCCAGGCCAGTGAAACAAAGAGCAGTAAGGGGGCTGCAAGCCACAGATCCCGCCCGACGATGCGTTTGGCTGTCAAAGCAATCAGGAGGAAAGACAAGGCTGAACAGATGACCGAAAACAGTCTCAGGGAGAATTCGTTCTCACCGAAGAGGCTCATTGAGGCTGATACTGCCCAGACAGTAAGGGGAGGATAGGTAGAGGAATACAATCCGCCAAGAGAGTATGCTGTCTGATCGACGAACGAATCATCGAAGTGTAATATACTCTTTGCTCGAACGGCATACAATCCCTCATCCCAAGGCTGTACCTCGTTTGTCCCCAGTTGGACCAACAAGATGAAAGTCAGGAACAGGATGACGGTAACGACCGAATTATCTGTCAGCTTTGCTTTCATAATCTATTTTTCAAAACACTTCCCATATTAAAAACAAATTTAATTTTTTTAAATTAAAAAATGCAATTCTTTACAAATATTTTACAAATAAAGGTATAAGATTTTTGTTCGTTTACATAAAATCCTATGAACCGGAACTTTTTCTTGCCCTTTTATCATTAGAGAGCTATATTTGAATATTAATATTTATCAATGAGGAATTGAATGAATACTATCGACTTAATGAAATTCAACCTACGCAACGATGTCATCTTCAAATATGTCTTTGCCACCGATAACTCACAGGACATTCTAATCGACCTGCTCAACGCCGTCTTCCTCGACAGTGGCCAGGAGAACATCACGGAAATTACCTATCTCAACCCAATGAACCTGAAGGAATATCTCTCAGACAAAGCTACCGTCATCGACATCAAGGCAAAGGACGGTAACGGCAGGCTGTACAACATCGAGATGCAGGTACAGAGCGAACAGCATTTTGTCGAACGAATCATCTATTACAACTCGAAACTGCTTACGGGCCAGTTGAGTGAAGCCCAGGGTTACGACATGCTTAACAAAACAATTTCAATTGTATTCACGAATTTCATCCTTCTGAAGAATGAAAAGGGTATCCACAATATTTTCAGATTGTTAAACGTTAAGAGTCACAAGGAGTTGGCTGACCTGGTGGAGTACCACTTCATCGAGTTGCCGAAGTACAGGGACGACAAGATGTATGAGGATCCGATTAACCATTGGCTTTCTGCCTTGGTTAACGGAGAGACATTCATGGGCGATCCGGCCAGGATACCGGACGCAATCAAGAAGGAGGTAATGATAATGAAAGCCATAGAGAAGATGCAGAAAGCGACGTCCGACGAGGATGTGCGGGCAATCCTGGAATACCGCGAGAAAGCGGTCCGGGACGAAGCCGACCGTATGGCGTATGCTACTAAAAAAGCATTGATGCGCGGCAAAGAAGAAGGTATCATGATAGGTAAAGAAGAGGGTATGATGATAGGTAAAGAGGAAGGTATCATGATAGGCAAAGAGGAAGGCATAATGATAGGTAAAGAAGAGGGTA
>CAZWLN010000003.1:0-29824 GCA_964634885.1 uncultured Hyphomicrobiales bacterium
TTATTAATTGATATATAGCAATTTAACGATTTTCCCCTCCTTTGATAAGGAGGGGCCAGGGGTGGTTGGATTTTCCGCGTTTTGGGTTATCTAAAGCACTATCCAGGATAAACCAAAAAAAAACGGGGCTTGTTCAACAGGCCCCGTTTTTTTGAAAAAAGCAGTATTTTTATTTCTTCAAATTGTCGAAATCAATCTGGCCTTTTGTCAGCTTGGACAGCAACGACAGGTCTATCTCTCCCTTGATCCATATTACCGTCGATTCGTCTTCCTCGGCAGTAACCATTAAGAACTCGATGATCTTACCTTTGTCGTTGTTTTTTGTGAGGAACCTGACTTTCGAGTCTTTTTCATTGACGGAAAGCAGTTCTTTGAAACCCTGTCCTTCTATAGCGTTCAGGACTTCGGCGAACAGTCCGATTTTCTTTTTGCCTTCAGGTTCATAGGTTAATATTTTAATAAACTCCAGGTTTTCGATCATCTGCTTCAATTCTTTGTCGTTGCTGTCGCCCATGGACTGCATTGCTCCGAAGAGGTCCCTGTTGACGACGACGAGAGTGAAATCATCTGCATCGCTGTATTTGGAAAAAATCTTGTCCAGGGGGTTGTTTTGCGCGAAAACGTTAACAAAACCTGCCGTCAGAAAGATTATGGATACAATAAGAATTCTTTTCATGTTACACCTTTTATAGAGTAGATAATTTGTTGCCGTATTTTTCTAATTTATCGAGTCCTTCCAGCTTTTCGAATGCCTTGTTGATCTTTTCCAGTTTATTCAACCTGGCCATGCTGTGATTGAGTTTATACGAAACGGTATAGAGAGCGGTTTTTGTCTCCTGGTATGCAATGATCGGGTCGTTCGTAGTGTTGGGCAGCTCATAGACTTTGGGATTATTGAACTGGTAAACGACGCCGAACAGCAGCAATACTGCCGCTGCCACGGCAACTGACCGGGAGATCCATGTAAAGGGGCGCATTTTGTACACCGGCGCACCTGCTTTTTCACTGTCTTCAAGCAACGCGGGAGAAACAGAGCCGGAAAAAGTGACCTGTTTTTCCGCTTCGATGAACATGGCCATGCCCCTGTCGGCAGCGAACTGCTCGCGGGTGGTGGCCTTCAGCGCTTCGAAGAGCAGCGCTTCTTCTTCTTTCGTTGTCTCTGCCTCGTAATACTTTTCGAGGAGGATCTTTATCTCATCTGTATTCATAGCTGTATCTTTGTTGTAAAATTTCCCTTATTTTTTTCCTTGCCCTTGAAAGGTTCACTTTCAGGGTACTTCTGTTAATCTCGAGTATTTTTTCAATCTCGTCGTAATCATAGCCTTCGATGTCCTTCAGGTGGAAAGCAGCCCTGTGGCTTTCCGGCAATTCATCGACAATGGTGTTGATCTTCCCGGCAATGTCGCTGAACTCCATCTGCCTGTCGTTGTCTGTCCTGAGGAACGACTCGTAGTCGGTCTCGACGTCGGCAAGAACCGGCTTCTTTTTCTTCATACGGTCGAGGCAGAGGTTCTTGATTGTTGTCATTGCCAGGGATTCGATGTTCCTGTACACCTCTAATTTATCCCTCATCTGCCACAACCTGACAAACATGTCCTGAGTCAGGTCTTCTGCCTCGGCGTTGTCTTTCATCAGCCGCCTTGCGAACCTGTAGGCTTTATCCTTCAAAGGATAAACAACGATATTAAATTCTTCAATATTCATACTTATTTGTTAATACGAATATCGGAAATAATCGTAACAATTAATTTTATTTTTTTTCTAAGGCTTACCGTTTCAGTAACTTTGGAGTGTGGCGCAGGCAGGACAATGCAAACCATTAAATATAACAAAGGCGGCCCTGGAGCCGCCCTATTACCAATCCTGATAATATTTCCGGGACAAATTGTTAAATTGCCCGGTATCATCTATTTCTTAACAAACATCTTTGTCTCATTGCCTGTTACAATGTAGTAAACGCCGGAAGGCAGTTGTGCGACGGGGACACGTTGCCCCGGTTCGACTGCCTGTGAGTCCATCGCCTGGCCGAGAGTGTTGTATATTCGGACATGGGTACTTAAGGAATTATTAATCATTATGTATTCTCCGGCAGGATTGGGGTAAACAGACGGTCCATCTTTTGAAACCGGAGATTCTTCTTCGACATCCAGCGGGCTTGTAGAGCATTGATGGAGCTGGGTGCCGGTCTCGATGGCGCAGATCAGGAAGTCGTTGCCTGTTTCCATCGACAATGCCCAGACAGACGCATTCTTAGTAATGAAATCCATGTATGAATTACTGAAAATGCCTACATTCATATATTCGGCTTCGTGTTTGCCTGTGAAAGCCGTTACTTCCGTACTGTTCCTGAAGATGGTGGCCATGGCGTCGGAATCCATCAGGTTGCTTGTACTGATGCTGGAGGAAAGGTCGATTGGCAGGTTGTTGTTGAGAACTGAGTCGAGGGGAAATTCTATTACGTAGAAACCTACAATCATGGCTTTGACTACAATGTAGGTTTTGTATGTTGTTTCCGATCCTGTTTCGCCCGAGAGGAGATAGAGCCAGACATTGGAAGTACCGTCGCTGAGTTTGAAGTTTATGTTGATGGTAACGTCGCCATAGTTCGGTACTGTTGTTTGTACCGATCTCTTGAAGGTGCCTGCGTAGATCAGTTTCGGGCTTGTAAGACCGTCGGTCTGGGCCTGTGTGGTGGCTTTGGCCAGTCCGTCCTTTACCTTGAAGTACTGCAATACCTGATCTATCTGTGAAAAGGAGGCGCTTGTCGCAAATACGAACATTATCAGCATCAGTATTGTTCTTTTCATTTTCTCATCCTGCAATAATTTAAAAAGCTATTATTAATATTTGTTAATTTAAATAATTAAATATTTATTTACAATCATTATCTTTGTTTTTTCTAATATGCAACGACAGTAGAGGAAAGATTTTTTGAAAAAGATCATACTAAAAAAGAGCAGTGAAATAAAAGTACAGAAGCGGACAGGCTATAAGATCGACTATTTCAACGACCTCAACCCTGCCCAGTATGAAGCCGTGATGCACAACAACGGCGCAGCGCTCGTAATTGCAGGAGCCGGGACAGGCAAAACCCGTACACTCATTTACAGGGTATCGAGGCTCATCGAGGACGGTGTGCCGCCCGAATCGATACTCCTGCTGACTTTCACCCGTAAAGCGTCGGCAGAGATGCTCAGGCGGGCTTCGACCATGCTCGACGGCAGGTGCGAACTCATCTCGGGCGGAACCTTCCATTCCTTTGCCCTGCAGGAATTAAGAAGATACGCTAAACTCATCGGCTATGAACCAGCTTTCAATGTCCTGGACCAGGGCGACTGCGAAGACACAATCAACCTGCTGCGCAGCCAGTTGAAGCTGGACCGTTCGAAAAGGCGCTTCCCAAGGAAGGAAACACTTAACACCATCTTCAACCTCTCCGTCAACAAGCTGATGACAATCGAGGAGATAATCACGAAGGACTATCCGTATTACCTGGAAGAGCTGTCTGAAATTGAAGGGTTGTTCTACCAGTTTAACATCTATAAAAGGAAATATAACCTCATGGATTACGACGACCTGCTGCTCAACCTGTTGAAGCTCTGCCGGGAACAGCCCGAGGTCAGGACTGAGATGAACAGGAAGTACAAATATGTAATGGTTGACGAATACCAGGACACGAACAAGCTGCAGCATGAGATCGTAATTAATCTTGCCGGCACTCATGAGAATGTGATGGCTGTGGGGGACGACGCCCAGAGCATATATTCGTTCCGGGGGGCCGACTTCCGCAATATCATGACTTTTCCCGAAGCCTTCAGTTCCTGCCGGATATATAAGATCGAGGAGAATTACAGGAGCGTGCAGCCTGTCCTCAGCCTGACCAATAAGATATTTGACGGCGCTGTCGAGAAATACGGGAAAGAGCTGTTCAGCAGCAAGACGGGCGGCAGCCTGCCGAAGGTAATAACTGCCGGGAACGAAAGGCAGCAGTCGGAATTCATTGTACAGGAAGTGCTGCAACTCAGGGAGGAAGGCATCCCTCTCGAAGAGATTGCAGTGTTGGCCCGCTCGGGTTTCCTGATGTTCGACCTCGAGATTGAACTCAACAAGGCAAATATACCCTACCATAAATTCGGCGGTATGAAGTTTGTAGAAACAGCCCATATCAAGGATATGCTGGCCTACCTGAAGATACTGCACAACCCGCAGGACGCCATTAGCTGGAACCGTGTACTGCTGCTCATCGACGGTGTCGGGCCAAGGACAGCAACGCGCATTGTTGACATGATCACGGAAAACAAGGTTGACCTCAGGACCGGCGTCGTGCTTAACACCCAGGTGAAAGGCAGGGACGAGATAGACAAGCTGACGGCCCTGTTAAGCTCTGTCCACGGCAGGAAGTCGATGAACGTAGCGGAGAAGGCTTCGCGCATTGCCGAGTATTACAAGCCGGTCATGGAGCAGAAATATGACGACTGGAAGAAGCGCTGGAAAGACATAGAGATGTTCCTTTCCATCTCTGAGCGCTACAGGTCAATACAGGATTTCCTGAGCGACATGGCAATTGAGCCGCCGGTGGAATCGGTAGTGGACATCGAAGCAGAATCCAAAGAGGAAGAATTCCTTACTCTTTCAACCGTACACTCTGCTAAAGGCCTCGAGTGGAAAGCAGTATTCATCATCTGGGCGCTGGACGGCAGGTTCCCGTCTTCGAAGGCAGCCGAGAGCGCCGATTCGCTCGAAGAAGAGCGACGCCTGTTCTACGTAGCCTCCACCAGGGCAAAAGACAGCCTTTACATCTGCTTCCCCGTCAATATCTTCGACCGCGAGTCTGGAGTGATACTCTCCAAGCCAACACGCTTCCTGGACGGCATCGGGGAGGACATTGCAGAAAGGTATATACTCCAGGACTGGGAAGCTTCGGAGAATTGAAACAGTTGAAAATGCTTTTCAGATGATGAAGGATCAGACGGAAGAACAAGAATAACCGGACTCTTCTAAAGTATTGAATTACTTGGTTTTTCGACATTCTGTATGGGTAACATTATCATACATATCATTATGACGGTAAAGAAACTGTAATATCAATAAAATTTGTAGAGACGCAAGGCCTTGCGTCTCTACCAGTGCGGCTTTCCAGTGTTTGGGATGAGGAAATTGAGCGCCCGGTGTGCTTTACCCCACCAAATTCTCTCCAAAGGTGAGGATTTATAGAAACACCACTTCTTTCTCCTCCCCTTGGGGAATAATTCCCCCTGGGGAAGGCCGGGATGGGGTGGTCAAGTATATAAAGTTCGTCAAGTTCATCAAGTTTATAAAGCAAAGAGAATAGAAAAGCAGAATTGCGGATTCTTTTCTCCTTCCCCCTGGGGAAGGCCGGGATGGGGTGGGAAATTATCTTATAATTTCTTCTTACACCTACAAATTGTGAAGACCCAATTCCTCACGAATTCTCCGTTCGTACTGATACAATCTCTGCTACCATCCTTTAGAGACATTCCATGCAGTCATGCCGGTGTCTCTGACTAAGAGTATTTCTGCAGAGTAAATGTCGCCGGAACCTGCCGTGAAGTATTTGAGGACTACCGACTGGAAGCCGGTTTTTGTAATATATATTGTGTACTTCCCCTTGTAGAAATACAGCCGGAAGAACCCGGTACTGTCTGATGTGAAAACGGCGCTGTCCCTTTGATGGCTACTCGCCTCTCCGGGATGTTGTTCAGACCATAAATCGAATATCTCATTATATGGATTCGGTGCTACTTTGAAAAAGACATCACCGGCAGGGATATGTCTGCCGTCCTGTAACAGGAATACTTTCCCGTCAAGAATTGCCCTGACATCTTCATTGATTCCAATGTAGTCGAATTTCAGCGGCCTGCTGCACACGGAGCTATCATTGGTTTCAGCCCGTTCGCAGGTAAAGGAGAAACACAAAAGAGACGCTGTACTTAACAGAATTAATAACGGCCTCATATTCAACTCAGTTAGAATGAGACAACAATTTCAATGCTAATTTAAAGCCATGAAATGCATTAACAAAGGACTATTTAAACAAAACGGTATTAAACCGCCGGCTCTTCGTTCTCTGTTTCTTCTCCGCAATACCTGTCAAGGCAGAAACTGAAGACGGAGCCTTTGCCCTCTGTGCTTTGTACTTCGATCCTGCTGTTATGCTTCTCGATGAATTCCTTGATTATGAGCAGGCCCAGGCCGGTGCCTTTCTCGTTGTCGGTACCCTGGCGCCGTGTCGATTTGTCCAGAGAAAAGAGCTTCTCAACGTCTGCTTTGCCGATGCCGATGCCGCTGTCAGAGACTGAAAAACGTACTTTGTCAGCTTCTTCGCATACTTTAACCTCGATCCGTCCGTTCTGGGGTGTAAATTTTACGGCATTGGACAACAGGTTCCTGATAATCGTATCGATCATGTTGTAATCTGCAAATACTATCGGCTTGTCGCAGTAAACAGGTTCCAGTTCCTGGTTCTTCTTCGCAGTCATTTTTTTGATGAAGTAACAGTTGTCGAAGACGAGTTCGTTTAAATTGAGCTTTACGGGCTGGAATTCAATCTTGCCGGACTGGGCTCGGGACCATTCGAGAAGGTTTTCGAGCAGCCTGAACAGGTGTTTGGCGGAATTGTTCATCGACTGCGACAGATCGCGTATTTCTTCGTCGCTAAGGTTTGAGATGTCGTTGAACAGCATCTCGGAATAGTTAATGAAGCCGTTCAGCGGATTTCTCAGGTCATGGGCAATAATCGAGAAGAATTTGTCCTTGGTCAGGTTGATCTGCCTGAGGTTCTCTTCCGAGCGAGAGAGCTGGGTGTTGATCTGGTTAATCTCCTCGAGCTGCTTTTCAATTGTAGCTTTTGAAGTTTTTAACTCGGTAATGAGGTTGATGAGCTTTGTTTCGGCATTCTTCAGGTCCGTGATGTCCGTATAGATATTGATGGCTCCGATGGTTACATCATTGTCGTCGATGACAGGATTGGAATATATCTTGAATATTTTGTCGTTACCGGCGTACTCACCTTCAATGCTAATCCTTGTCGAGGGGGTGCCGGAATCGATTACTTCCTTCATTGCCGCCATCTCGGTGCAGACCATTTCTCCACTTATAGATTCACAGAATTTTTTGCCGGTTACTTCGTTTCTGTCGCTGTATCCGTGCAGCTCCAGGAAATTATGGTTTACGTCAGTAATATTGAGGTCCTTGTCCACGACACATATCGAGCCGGGGATAGTATCGAATATCGAGCGCAGGCGCAGGTGGGAATGGTGCAGTGCATGTTCTGCTGCTTTTTGCCAAGTGATGTCCTGAAGCGCACCGTAAACACTGTAATTACTGCTGCTGCCGTTACGTACCGGCCTTGCATAGTCCCTGATCAGGCGCTGATTGCCGGATTTGTCCACAATCCTGTATTCGAAAATCGTCTCGCTGCCGTTCTTCAATGTCTCCATCCTGTTACGGAACAAGTGCCTGTCGTCAGGATGAATAATCTGCTCTATTTCTTCGAGCTTCGTCAGTTCTGATTTATTATAGCCGTAGATGGCGGCCAGCCCTTTGTTCAGCCATTCATAGACCTGCGAACCGTTGTCGTCCGGCTTAATCCTGTATATGTAATCGGTAATCAGGTCAGATATGATGCTGTGCCGTTCTTCGCTCTCCTTCAGCGCCTGGCGCATCATCCAACTGTCGGTAACGTCCTGTACCGTGCCTATTACTATCACCGGATTGCCGCCTGCGTCCCTGACCAGCCCGGCGATAAATTTGACACGGCGAATTTCCCCGTCATTTTCCCTGATGATCCGGAATTCGCTCTGAAAAACAGAATCGTCCCGGAGAAACGGCTCCAACTGGAATCCGTTATTACTTCTGTCGTCCGGGTGAACCAGTTGTTCGGCGTATTTGTAATCGATAATCGTGTCGGACTTTTTTAAGCCGAATATCTTCTTTGTAACTTCTGAAACAGTGACTGTCCAAGTGTCGATTCCCAACTCCCAACTGCCGATGTTCGAGACTTCGAGAGCCTTACCGGAGTGGCAGAATTCTACGGGGGCAACGCTTCCGGTTACGTCTTTAGGAGTTACGAGCGGCTTTACGGCAATGATGAGGTGGTTGATGTCCACGGCAGCTTCTGCGACGATATTGAACTTCACGGGAATGAATGTCTCAGCCTTGGTTTGAAGTTTCAAATCGACGGGCTGGCCTGCGATGTCTGACTGCAGCCCCCGCATCCAGTGCAGAAAGGTGTTCCTGTCGTCCTCGGCAATAAAGTCAGTAATATGCTTCCCGTGCAATTCCCCGGCGCTGTACCCGGTCATTTTGCAGAAGGCATTGTTAAGATCCGTTAAGCGGCGGAATCCGTTTAACAGTATATAAGCGTTTGTGCTTTTATATATGACTGTTTCAAGATCGTTTTTCGATGCGAAAAGCTCGTTGACAGTGTGGCGCAGGGTTTCGTTCTCTTCTTCCAGTTCACAGCGCTGAGCCTGGAGACGACGAATCATTGCAGCCATCTCTTCCGGTGTCATGTTCCCGAAGCCGGTTCCGGACTCCTCCCAGACCGTCGCTTCCGTGCCCTGAGTATAGGTATTCATTATCTTGCTTTTATAAAAATACTCAAAAAATATATTTATATATGCCTAATTTAATATTTAGGCAACCCACAATTCCAAATTAATATATTTTTATAGATAATACTAATTAAAAAAATTGCAAAGTTATTCTTTCATCCGGTCCCGGCTTCAGTCCTTCTTTTTCCTGCTGTTGAAAATACCCAGGATGAGTCCCAGAACAAAACTCCATGCGGCAGCGAGGGCAACCTGAAGGTCATGATCTGCCAGTGCAAAGGTAACAGTGTGAGCAGGAATCCAGAACCAGAGCAGTGACATCAGTGAGCCTTTAAGGCCGTCTGTCTTCAGTTTAAGTGTCTTGAAATAGAGCCCGTCAAGGAACCGGTGGGAGACGATGATCCAGGGGCCGAACATCGTATTGACAAAGAATGAAGTGAAGAATGCTTTTGAAATCGTTCCTGCCGGCAGGTAGCCCATGCCGATCAGGGTTTCCGTAAAACCATTGAATCCTTTGAACATGAACTTGATCAGCACGCCAAGGGCAGCCCAGACAATCATCGAATAGAATATCTGTGCCACGATGATTTTTTTCTTATTCAGGAGTTTTCCGGCAATTTCACCAAGGGTACCGAGAATGGCAAACTGGATCATGGCCTGTACAAACAGGTTAAGGTCATTCCAAAATGCAACAATATCCATATACTTACTTCCAGCTATTTATTTTTACAAAAACTTATTTCAATATCTCCCCTGTTTCGTAGCTCCAGAAAAGAATGTCGAGCTCGTCGGGGCCAATGCCTGCATTTTCTGCGAGGCGGATAAATGACTTTTCCACTTCAATATAGCTTTTAAGAGACGACACAGAGGGTATTTCCTTGTAAACACCGCATTCGGCCATATGCCGGAGAATATGCCTGTCGAGTATGGCAAACCCCCTGTATCCGATGTTCCGCATGAAATGGGACGATTCCTTGAAACCAAAACCTTTCACTGCCTTGTGGATTAAGATTCTTTTCTCCGTCTGCTCCACGTCGCAATCGAGAATTTTCATCACATCGGGGAATAGTGCGCGAAGTTCAAGGAGCCTTGCTGCTTTCTGGTTGTGGAAACGAATGTAGTGGGCAGGGTCCCTCAGTATTGGGGCCGGGTTTCCCCCCTTCTCCAGGAAGTTCATTGCTTCCAGTTTCTTTTGTACGATGAATGCATTCTTCGCTTTCGACTGGGGTGTGCACATACAGTAGCACATTTCATAGAAATATGAGCCGGCGGGGACTTCACGGAAATCCTGCAGCCGCCGGGCAATGTCATCTTTCAATTCACTGTACTTTTTTTCCAAGTATTCCGGCAACCTGTATTTTACCATATATCAAAAAGTTCCAATCATTCGTTACTATTTATCGAGAATAAAGATACGAATTATTTGATTTGGAATAAAATGGGTAAAAAAATAATTATAGCCGGAGGTAGCGGGTTCATCGGAACTAAGCTTGCTGCTGTGGCAGCACAGAGAAATTACGAGCCGGCAGTCATCTCGAGGGACATCGGCAGGGCCGGTTCTTTTCCTTACAGAATCATCGGCTGGGAGCGTGAGTCGCTCGAAAAGGAGCTGTCCGGGGCTTTTGCAGTCGTAAACCTTGCCGGTGTGCCGATCGACGGGAGGTGGACTGCGGGCTATAAGGAAAAGATACTGAAGAGCCGCACTGAGAGCACCTCAAAATTAGTGAGTGCAATCAATTCCGCAGCCAATCCTCCCGAAGTCATGTTCAACATCTCTGCCGTCGGCTATTACGGCATTGCCGGGGACGGGGATGTGGACGAGGCACACGGCCCGGGTAATGATTTCCTGTCTTCGGTATGTTCGGCCTGGGAAGCGGAGGCAGTGAATGTACGCCGTGAAACACGCCTGGTAATCGGCAGGACAGGCATTGTCCTTGACAGCGGCGGCGGTGCGCTAAAGAAGCTGCTGACGACTTTCCGGTCATACGTCGGAGGCTCAGTCGGCTCCGGTAAACAATGGATGTCGTGGATCCATTCGGACGACCTTACGTCGATGATCCTCTGGGTGCTGGAAAACCCCGTTGTTAGCGGCCCGATCAACTGCACAGCGCCCAATCCCGTAAGGATGGAAGAATTTGCCCGGACACTCGGCAGGGTGATGAACAAACCTTCGTTCTTCAGGGTTCCTGCCTTTGCAGTAAAGGCTCTGATGGGTGAAGCCGCCACAATCGTCCTCGACGGCAGCAGGGTAATTCCTGCCGCGGCGCTGCAACTGGGTTACAATTTCAGGTATGAACACTTAGAAGAGGCGCTGAGAGATTTGTTGAAAGAAAAATAACTGTGATCCTGCCTGTGTTGTCTCTCTGCAGGTTCAATCCATGACCGGGTTGAACTGCACCCTTGCCGCCGTTGTGTTACGGACATATTTCCATTATAAGAAATGAGCGGCCTAAAAGTTCAACCTCCCTGGGGAGGATATGGGCGGAGTGGAAGAACAATGAGCGTCCTGATTTTCTCATCCGGGGCAGTGGAAAGCACCATCAGACAAGACGCAAGCCTTTCGTCTCTCCAAAAAATTCAATAACAGGCCTCTCTACCACCATCGTGACAATATAATAATTGTGCCTATACCGAATAGGGAAGGATCAATAAATGATAATTGAATAAATTAAGGTAGAATAATCTACAGTTTGAAAGTCAATCCGATTGAGAAACCTCCGGTATTCATCATCGGTATCGCTGACACACCCTCTGTCTTTGTGGTTCTGTGAAGGTAAGGTATGAGGTATCCGACAGCGCTCCCGACAAGGGCGCCGGTGATGATGTCGGTGGGATAGTGGTTGCCGGAGATGTAACGGGAGAAGCCAACGGCGGCAGCCGCAACCAGGGAGCCGCCCCAGACCCAGCCTTTACTTTTGCTGTCCGGGTAATAATCCGAATAGACTGTAGAAAGGAAGACCGCAGATGCGAAAGCAGTCATCGTATGGCCCGAAAAAAAGGATTTCCTGGCTTCGGGATCGAGCTTTTCGCCGATTGGCGCCTCGTCGTTGTACACATAGGGCCTGTAACGGCTGACACTTCCTTTGACAATTGAAGGCAGCCCATAGACGAAGGCCATTGTCTCGGCATACATCCCGGAAATAGTAAAGAAGTCGTTTCGTGCCTCCTTCCCCATGAACAACAATGCAGGCGCTGCAGCAACGACAATGACGGAAACATCGCTTATATCGCTGATTGAGTGACTGTAAAAGCTGCAGGCGCTCCTGTCGAACCAGTTAACGTCGGATTGCTTCAATCCGGCAATGTCTTCCGGTTTCGAAGGCTCGACGGCGTCCTCGAGGAAAAAACCTGTTGTGGCGGCGCCGACGCCGATGCCGAATATTGCAGCTTCGCGTTCCCACTTTAATTCATAAGGCTCCTGTGACAGAAGTAAGTTACCTGAGAGCAGCATCGATGCAATAAAGAACAACCACAGGCGGTGTACCGGGATTATTGCACGCGATAATGATTGGCTTTGTTTATTGATATTCACATCCTTTACCAGCTTATTTCAATATCCGGCATAAGGGAGCGAAGCCTGGTTTTCTCATCAGTCTCGATATAGTTATCTGACAGGTAGAGCGATTTCAGGTTCTGAAGGTCGGTGAAAGACTCCGGCAAAGTAACAAGTTCGTTGCCGTTGAGGTATAAAATACCCAGGTTCTTAAGCTTGCCGAAGTTCGCAGGAAGGGCGGCAATCTCGTTATTGTTCAGTTTCAGCCATTCGAGAGCCGACAGCTCGCAGAAGGAATTGGGAAGCTCGGTAAGGGAGTTGCTTTCCAGGTCGAGCAGGTGCAGGCTCTTCAGGTTGCCGAAATTCTCCGGCAGGCTGGAAATGTCGTTTTTGTTCAGGTACAGCTTGTCTAAGTCCGCTAATTTGCAGATGGTCTCGTCAACGGAATGTAACTCGTTCCAACTGGCGTTGAGTTCCCTCAGGTTTTTCAGGTCTCCGACAGAAGGCGGAAGAGCTTTCAACTGGTTATTCTTCAGGTTGAGGAGGCCCAGGTTCTTTAAACCGCCGAAGTTGTCGGGTAAAGAAGACAGGTCGTTGTAACTCAGGTCGAGCTCGACGAGCATGGTGAGTTTGGCAAACCCGGCAGGCACCGACTTCAGTTTATTCTCCATCAGGTTGAGGGTTCCCAGGGCTTCGAGTCCGCCTATGCCGGCAGGCAGTTCGGCAAGCTGGTTGTTGTTCAGGTTAAGAGTGTTGAGTTTTTTCAATTCACCCAATTTCTCCGGCAGTGCAGTAAGTTCATTGTCTCCGGCGTTGAAAAGGGTAAGGTTCGACAGTTTGGCTATCTCGCCGCTGATGGATGAGAGCTTATTCATCTCAATGCTGAGTATCTCCAGGTTTTTCAGGTTGCCGATCCTGTCGGGTATCTCCGTGAACCTGTTCCTGTCGAGTAACAGTACTTTCAGTGTTTTCAATGAAGTAAGTTCATTGCCGATTGTGGTCAGTTCATTGCCGTTAAGGTGCAGTTCCTCGATTTTCTTCATTCCGGCAAAGGAGGCGGGCAGTGATGCAATCTTATTCCAGGAAAGGTCGAGGAATTTCAGGTTTTCGATGGCAGCCACATAGCCGATTACCTTGTTGAAGTCCAGGTATGAATTGTTGCTGAGAACGACCGACTGGAGGTTCCTGAGCGATTTCAGCCTTGGAAACAGTTTGTCGGCGTCGATCTCATTGTTGCTGAGGTCGATGAACTGGAGGTTTTTCAACTGCTCTATTGATTTCGGCAGATCCTTGATTTTATTCTTTTTCAGTTCCAGAAACTGAAGATTTTTCAATTCTCCGATCGATTCGGGAATTTCCTTCAATTTCTTATTATTGAGTTTGAGTTTGTAAACCTTCGTGGGGTTGGCGAGAGCTTCTTCCAATGAATTGTAGAATCTCTCTGCAGAGAGTTCCTCATCGCTGAGCAGCTTAGTCTGAGACAGCAAAGTAGTATAGCTGATACAAGATATTAATATGTATAGCGCTAAGCTTTTGGACTTCATCATTTCGGCTCTCCCGATTATATTAATTAAATTTCATTAACAATACAAAAAACAGAAATCTAATATATTTAAAAATATTCTCATTTTCAACACTAACGTCGTTTCAATTTAAGAATTAATATTGCTCCCCCAAACATAAAACTTAAAAATACCAACAAAAATATGTAGTTCATTTCTAAGGGGTATGGAAAATAGCCGGGCAGTACAACGCCATTTTCTAAGTGCGACGGCGTATAGCACGGATAGATGATATTCTTGAACGGCAGTATGGTATTGATGTACGGCGATTCATAATCGACGTATTCCGACACGGCATTGACGATGGCTTCGAGCGACCACCTGGAAATCATCAGGTCTGACAGGCAGCGCAGGTGAATGCCCATTGTCCCTATGTGCTTGAAGACGCCGGCAAGCAGCAACTGTGGTATGAGCGTCAGGGGCAGCAGCGAGATTGCAAACTCAATCTGGTTAGCCAGTGCCGAGATGATGAGTCCCATGCCGACGGAGACAGTAATCGTCAGAACCATTATTGCTGCCATGTGCAGGTAATTGACAGGGGCGCTGCCGATGAACAGGAACAGGACAGCAAGAAACGCCGCTACCTGGATGATTGAAATGATGAACAGCACCAGGTACTTCGACGCCACATAAGCAAAGAGGTTGAGACGCCGCAGCCTCTCGCGCATAAAGACAGGCCTCTCGAGAACGATGTCCTTGACCGAGTTTGTCATGCCGATCCAGATGAAGGCGATGATGACCACGAAAAACAGGTACAGGTATGTTTGTGCTTTTTCCTTGTATTCCCGTTTAGAGGTGAAAAGGAATTGCTTGTCGGCGTTGATGTCGTACCAGCCGTATTTTCCATTGTCAACGGCGTAATAATACTTCCTGATGTTCCCGAAGAAGCCGCTGTTGTCGAAAACGGGATTGATGAAACTGAACAGCGAGTTTGTGTCGATCATGCGATAGCTGTCAAACTCCTCGTTTTCAATGTATTTACTTCGCTCCTTCAATATCTTGTCCCGCCAGACAATCTTCTTTTCTTCGGCGCTCAGGTCGTACCAGTTGATGATGGCGGTGCTGTCGTTGAAGAGGAAGAAGTTCTTTTCTTTATTGAGTTGGAAAAGCTTTGCCAGTACGTCGGGTGACATTGCCGAATCGTGGGACACAACGAATTTGTAATTGCCTTTCTCGTATGGGAATTCCTCGGCAATTTTATTATTGTTTTTAATAGCTGCTTTTGAAAACCTGTGCGGGCCTGACCGCAGGAAGCCCCAGCCGCCACCGATCCTTGAAGTGTCGATTATCTGCGAATAAAGGTAGAGCGAATCGCCGGACCTGTTGTAAAACGAGATGAAGAAGGTCTTGTACGGCGGAAGGTAATCGAATTTCTTCTTGTAATTGGACAACTGCGAATAATAGTGTATTCGCTTGTAATCGTCGATGGGTTCGTCTTTTGTTTCGAGGAGCGGGCCGTCAAACAACGGGCTGCTGAATATGATGCCGACGAGTGTGGCGATCAGCGGCGCCTGTAACAGCAGAAGCATCAGGGTGCTGATATTATTGATCTTCAGTTTCAGGTTACGCATGAACAGCGTCCTGAACTGCGCCAGGTATGCCCTTTTGACCGGACTGGTGTGAACGATGTCGTCTTCCTGTGAGCCGCGGCTTACCTCCCTGCTGAGGTGCCTCCTGATGTAAAACAGGTAGTCCTCCGAGTTTTCGTAAATTTCTTTCCACTCGGTGGGAGATTTGGTCTCGAGCGCTTCCAGGACGAAATTCGCCGGGTTCTTGGACCTTTCGAATTTTATCCTGCTGTGTGTCTCGAAATACTCCAGCGCCTTCGAAACGGAACCGTAATAGGCAATGGTCCCAGCGCTTGTCAGGATCAATACCTTGTCGAATTTCTCGAAGACCTGTTTGCTGGGCTGGTGTATGGTGGTAACAATGGTCGTACCCATGTTGTTGATGTGTACCAGCAGGTCCATCAGCTTCTCGGAGTCGATCGACGACAGGCCTGATGTCGGCTCGTCGAGGAACAGAATCGATGGGTTGCTCAGGAGTTCCACCGCCAGGTTTATTCTCTTCCTCTGCCCGCCGGAGATGGCTCCGGGTTTGTTGATGGAGCCGATACGCAGGTCCTTGATGGAGTCCTTGCCGGGCCTGTCGTCGCTCCTGTCTAAGTTGAGGTTGTAGAGGACACTGTCGATGAGTTTGTTTATCTCTTCCTTACTCAGGTTGGGCATCCTCAGTTTTGCAGAGTAGTACAGGCACTCGTAAACACTGAGGTCCGGAAAGAGGATGTCGTCCTGGGGCAGGTAACCCACCTCGTTGTCGAATGTATGGTTGTTCTTGTCAATCTTCGAGAAATTGTAGAAAAGCTGGCCTTTGTAGTTCCTGCCGTCGATCCTGTCAACGCCTGCCAGTATCTTGAGCAGTGTCGTCTTGCCTCCGCCGCTGGGGCCCATGATGCCGACGAATTCACCGGCGCCTATCGACAGTGAAATATTGTCGATGATGGATGTCTCCTTGCGCCTGAAGAGGCGTTTGGTACTCTTTACGACACGGGTAATGCCAGAGGCGTCCACCCTGAACTTGCCTTTCAATTCATCGATCCTGATGATGATGTTCCCGTCTTCTTTGATCAGCTTGAGTTCGTGGTTACCGAAAGTAACGATGTCCCCGAACTGGATGACGGCGTCCTTTATCTTCTTCTCTGCCAGGTAAGTCCCGGTGAAGGAGTTGTGGTCCTCGACGAAGAAGTTGTTGTCGTCGATCTGGTGAAGTGTAATATGCTTGTGAGAAATCTTTTCGCTCCGGAGAACTATGTCGCAGTTGGACTGGCCGATGGTAACCGGCTGTGGTATCGAACTGCCGAAAGAAACCATCAGGGGGTATTTTACCGGGGAATAGTATGAACTGCTCTTGTCAAGCATTCCCGGCACCTTGTAGAGCGGGAGCTTGACGTCCATTATGTATATATTGTCGTTCTCGTCGATGAGGCTCAGTTCGTCCTGTTCCAGCCGGTAGTTGTCGATGAAGACAGGCGCTTTTTCCCCTATCTCCGGTAAGTAAATGAAATAATTGTCTTTACTTTTGATGATGCCTGCATATATCCGTCCTTCCGGCAGGTCGTCAACCTGGATGTCGGCGTCGGGATGGTTTCCGATGGACATCAGGTCGAAAGCCTCGTAATTGATTATAAGCTTGGACTTGAACTCGCCGAGGAATATCTTCCCGATTTTCGGGTGGTTGCAGTCGAAGATAATGTTGTCTATTTTGACTTTGTCGTCGATGCCGATTGTTTCTTTGTCGTAAACTCTTTTCCGGTTCCTGAACAGGGGGAATTCGTGCCCGGCAAGATTGACCAGTTCGAATTCGCTGCTTTCTTCGTTCAGGGTAATTGCAGCAACGTAAGAAGGAATGCCTTCCGCTTCGAAAATTATGTCGCAGTCGAGAGAGCTGCCGATCCATGTTGTCTGGCTGTCGTCGAAAAAGACAAGCCGGCAATGCGGACATATCTGTGAACTAACAATGTCGATCTCATGTTTACACTTAGGGCAGGTGAACATAAGTCAATCCTTTGCGGTTACCGGCATAAGTGAGTTTTTCCACAGTATCGGCCAGTTTATTAATAAGTCGTTTTTTCGTAATTCTTGTCTTTGAGTATCTTGTCGATATCCTTCTTGTAGTAGAATATCTCGGAACCGGGATAGTCATATT
Organism: uncultured Hyphomicrobiales bacterium; assembly: GCA_964634885.1. Lineage (GTDB taxonomy): Bacteria > Bacteroidota > Ignavibacteria > Kapaibacteriales > UBA2268 > DAINRZ01. The sequence goes on from CAZWLN010000003.1 coordinate 17,334, forward strand.
CATCTGTCGTATATGACATATTGATCCTGTCATACTGGAAATGTTCGGGCAGCAGGAACATATCTTCGAATTCGTAGCTGCGCGCATTCCTGATGAAAATCTGCAGGTTTAACTGGATGATGATGATGTCGTCCACGCATACGATGTCGCCGGAAATGATCTTGGGATTGGTCGTTACTTTGTAGAATGAATATATCCTGTCGCCTTCTTTTTTGTCTTTCTGTTTTTCGAGCTTCAGGGTAATATCCTTGACAGTTACCTGCTGGTTTCCGGACTCGAGGGCTTTGGCCATTGTACGCATGATGAAGAGGTAGAGTACTTTCTCGCTCTTTTTGGGATAGACATGTATCTCTTTGTTGCTGATGTCGGCGTTGACCATTCCGGAAGGCTCGGTGGAATAGACGATGCGTGCTTCGCTGCCGTGGATGTACATGGATTCGAACATCCCGTAATCATTGAAGTACCTGTATATCTTCCCTTTTTCGAGGATATTGTTTTTCTCCGTAATCTTGAAGTTATGTATCAGGTGCTTGGATTTGGTATTGTACAGCACATAGTCGTCCCAGGATGCTTCGCGCGACTGGGAGAAAACGAACGTGAACAGTGTGAAAATTCCCACAGGTATCAATAGCAGCGTTTTATGAATCTTCATAGCTTCTCTCCAGTATATATACTTCTTTTCAAATATTTTTCAACAATCATTATAAACTTACAAATTTATTACCAAACAATCTGAACTTTTGGTAACAGCGCTTTAATTCTTTCCATCTCGGCTTCGTCGAACCTGTTCCCGAAGAGGTACATGCTCTTCAGGTTGGGCAGCGTCGCGATCGTATCCGGCAGGGTCTTCAGCCTGTTGTCGGACAGGTAGAGCGAGGCCAGGCTTTTCAGTCCGGCAATGCTGTCCGGCAGCTTCTTGATTTTGTTCTGGGACAGGACCAGGTCCACCAGCTTGTCGAGCCTGCCGATGCTTTCGGGTATTTTTGTGAGGCTGTTCCTGCCAAGGTAGAGCACTTTAAGGTTTCTCAGCTTGCCGAGGCTGTCGGAAAAAACACGTACAACGTTCTTGTTAATATATAATTCCTGCAAATTAGTGAGCTCGAAGAGGAAATCGGGGATGGAGTCAATGTTGTTCTGGTCCAGTACAAGCTTCTGAAGGTTCCTGAACCTGAGGATTTCCTCAGGCACAAGCGTCAGCCCCCTGTTTGAAAGGTTCAGGATGAAGACTTTGTCGGGTTCAGTGAGGCCTTCCTCGACACTTTCATAGACCTTCTGTTTTTTCATCTCCTCTGGTGTGAGCAGGGTGTCCTGGGGGACTGCCTTCAGGCAGGCAGATGAGAGCATTATCAACGAGAAAATGAATATGTACTTTATTTTATTGCAATCATTCAGCATAAAGATGCAGATTATTCATATTACTAAATTAATAATTATTAATAGTGGCAAATATACTGATTTGATTTAAGATAGAAAATACATTTTATTAAATTACCTTTTTCCGAAACAACTATAATGTTAGATTTGTAGTCGTAATTGATAATTAAAGTGAAAAAATGCTTTCAATATTTGGGATAGTTGGTAGAAAAGTAATAAACTTTGTAGCGGAACTGGGCAGGATTTCCATAATGGTTATCAACGTGATCCGCTTTCTGCCGCGTTTGTTCAAAGACCGCAAACTGGTGTTGGAACAGATGGAGATCATCGGAGCGAACTCGCTGCCGCTGGTAATCCTCATCGGGTCCTTTACCGGCGCCATTGCCGCACTGGAAGCCACGCTGCTGTTCGACAAATTCAACCTGATGGCAATTACGACACCGTTCATGGGTGCATCGATTGCTACTGCTGTTTTCACCGAACTGACGCCCGTACTGACGGCGCTGGTAATTGCCGGCAGAGTGGGCGGGGCCATGGCTGCCGAGATTGGAACGATGAAGGTCTCCGAGCAGATCGATGCCCTGGACATGATGGCAATCGACAAGAACCGCTTCCTGGCAATGCCGCGGGTTTTCGCCACTTTGTGCATGATGCCCGTGTTGGCTGTCTTTTCCAATGTCGTTGCGCTTGCAGGCGCTTACGTCCTTACTTCCATAAAATATGATTTCTCAGCGGTTACTTTCTTCAGTTCGGTACAGAATTTTTTTAACTTCAGGGAGATTGCAATCGGTATTACAAAGTCGTTTTTGTTCGGTGGTGTTACTGCCGTCATCGGCTGCCATGTCGGTTTCTCCACTTCAGGCGGAGCCGAAGGTGTCGGCAGGAGTACCGTCAGGGCTTTTACCCTGGCTGCTGCTGCCATTCTTATCATCGACGCCCTGTTCGGCATGGTGATTTGATTACTAACGAGTTAACAAGATTAATTCCAGACAAAAGGATAATGTTATAATAAGAAAAGAATAATAACCACATAACCTGCTAATAAAAGGCAAAAAAATATGAAATTGGGGAAATTAGAAAAAGTTGAACTTAGAGAACTATGGAAAGGTGAAGCAACAGACTTTACACCTTGGCTTTCTGAAGCTGAAAATATCGAACTACTTAGTGATTGCATCGGGATTGAATTGGAGGTAATATGCCAGGAGAAGAATGTTGGCCCGTTCCGTGCTGATATATTGTGTAAGGATACATTAACAAGTCACTATGTTTTAATTGAGAATCAACTAGAAAAAACAGATCATAGCCATCTTGGGCAAATTATTACATATGCTGCCGGACTTGATGCCGTCTGCATCGTCTGGATATCTAAGGAATTTACCGAAGAACATAGGGCAGCTATTGATTGGTTGAACAAGATAAGCGACGATGGTATTGATTTTTTTGGAGTAGTGATACAGGCATTTAAAATCGGCGACAGTAAACCAGCTCCAATGTTCGATATTGTTGCCAAGCCAAACGATTGGTCAAAATCAATCAGAACCGGTTTGGAAAGCAAAGAGTTGACTGATACTGACAATCTAAAAATTGAATATTGGACCGGATTGAAGAATTTTTTGGAAAATTCAGGAAGTATGTTGAAAACACAAAAACCGTCTCACAATCACTGGTATAGTTTTGCATTGGGTAAAAGCGGTTACGGTATGGCTGCCACTATTAACACCCAAAAGAAAGTAATCAGAGTTGAATTCATGATTTCTAATGATATTGACAAATCGAAGTTTAATGAAATTAAAAGCCAGTATTTTGAAAAATCGGTTTCGATATTCAGTAATTCACTGCAATGGGATGAACTCGAAGGAAAGAAATCGAGTTATGTATTTATTTCCAGGGAAGCTGACGTTTCGAATAGATCAGATTGGCAGGAACAATACAAATGGCTGAAGGAAATGCTCGAGAAATTCGATAGGTTTTTCAGGCCAATAATTAGAAATGGTAATTAATATTATTTTTGATGAATAAATGAACAATGTCCGGAAATATATTGCCTGTATTCTGATTATTCTGGCAGCAGTGTCTTGCAGCCAGGATAAGAAAAAGAAAACTGCCGGGGCTGACGGTAAAGACAGCAACGGCTCTGTGCTTTTCTCGGGCGATACTGTCGAAAAGCCGGAAATAGATACATTGTCCAGGGACCTGATCGGCAACATCCCGGTTTTGCCCGGCGGAGTCCTTACCACAGGTACTGCTGCCGATTTCTCAATCCTGACAAAAAAGATTGCCGACCCGGAATCCATCAAGTCCATTGATTTCTCAGACTGTAAACTTAAGAAATTGCCCGACGCGGTACCTGAACTTAAGAACCTGGTCTCCATCGACTTGTCCGGCAATCCACAGATGGACCTGGCCGACGCCTTCAAAAAACTTTCCGGCCTGAAATACCTGAAAATTATTAACCTGTGCGACAACTCCATTGTTACTCTTCCCGAAGAGATTACCCGGCTGGTGAGGATCGTGAAAATCGACCTGTCCCAAAATCTCGACCTCAACCTGGACGACGCTTTCAGGAAACTGTCGCGGATCAGGACACTGGCCGACCTTGATCTCAGTAATAATGTTTTCGTAGAGATCCCTCCTTCTCTGGGGTACCTCAGGGGGCTGCGGAGGCTGGAACTGAGTTACAACTGGCTCCATTCCATTCCCCCGGAAGTGTTCCGTATGCCCTGGCTCAGGGAACTATACCTGAGGGGCAATTCGGTGAAGGCGGTGCCTGACGCCATTGCCAACCTGAAACAGTTGTACACCCTCGACCTTGGGGTCAACGAACTGACATCCGTTTCCGACTCGCTCTATTCTCTTCCCCGCCTTCAGGCTATTATGCTCGACGGCAACAACCAGTTGGACTATGGTTATGTTTGTTCCAGGCTTTCCCGGATGGACATCAGGCATATCAACCTGTCCAGCAACTGGCTGCAGGCTGTACCGAACGGGGTACTGGAAATGGAAAACCTGGAAGTGCTCATTTTCAGGAATAACTATCTGACAGCGCTGCCACAGGGCATTTTTAGCCTTGGGAGGCTTAAGAGGCTTGACATTTCAGGCAACAGGATAAAGAATGTCAACAAAGAAGCCTTGGGCAGGAAATTCCTCAGGAAGTTGATCAACGCTCCCAACGGTGAAGACATTACTCCTCCGGAGCTTATATTTTGAGTATAATTGTGCAATATATTACAGGAGCTTATCGATGAAGTCATTGCTAATTAAAACTGTACCCCTGGCAGTATTATGCCTCGCATTTTTCGCTGCATGCTCTACCAATCCCGATTTTAAAGAGATTGACCGCGGAATGGACGACATCAGCCGCCGCATCGGCAGGATGGAAACCGTTGCCAACAGGATGGAAGGAAAAGAGATTGAGACTTACAAGCAGACCTTTCTCTGGAACACCGACGAGTTCGAAACCAGCATGAAAAGACTGGCACAGGAACTCGACGATGTAAAGAAGTCGGAGAACGACCGTGAGTACTCTGCCGACCAGATCTATGATTTCAGGGAATTGATACAGAGGCTGAAAGGAGACTGCGACAGGTTGAACGCCGTTGCCGACGAAGCCCTTAAGTTGATGAACATCAGCGGCATCAGAGCCATGGAGACAGAAACCGGTAACTTCATCGCCGAAATAGTCAAGTTCAGGGAAGAGCTTTCCCGCATCAGCGACCTTGCAGGCCAGCTCAAATCGGACAAACCACTTCGCAAGCCCGATGAATTTGTAATGCCCGTCAAACCGGTGCCGGCCGATTCGAGTAAAGTGAAGAAAGACACAACAAAAGTCGGGCTGAAACAGCTACCCACTGCAAAGGACAGCACGAAGAAGAGATAATAATCAGGCCAAAGTGATTGTACTATCAGAGTGGGCATCTCCTTGAGGGGGTGTCCACTTTTTTCTATTCTATTTTACAATGAAAATATTTGAAATTCTGTAACAAACTGATTATATTAATATTTGTTTAATATCTCAGTTGGCTGAAACATCACTGATGTGGCGTTTAAGTATTAATAAAATACAATCTGGTGTTCTTTCAATAGCATTCGGAATCTGTCGGGAGAGAGTATTGATATGAGAAACATAATAGTTTTTTCTATGCTTTTGTTTGGCATTGTTATGCCGGACGCAGTCCAGTCGCAGCAGAAAACCGCGACAACGTTTGTAATCAGCAACGAGGCTCCCGGGTATTTGATTGACTCGATGATTGCTCACGACTGTGGCGACATGAGCCTGTACAATGTAATGGTGAAATTGAAAGAATTCTATCCAAAAGAATATATCAGCGATGAATATATGGCAATACTGGCGTCCTGCCCGTCAAACAGCGAAATATTCACTACGACTTTAAGTAATTTTGCCGGCCTTAACAATCCTGTATGCATCAACACTGACGGAACCTACTCCATCCAGCCCATTTTTGCCAGCGATTATTGTGAAGACAATGGATATGATAGGCTCAGCAACGGGCATTTCGGCGCTTGTACCCCCCGGATACTTTGTGCAAAAAAACCGGAGAAATACATCGACGCAGGCGAGAGCAATAATGGCCGTTACTATGCCTTTGCCGTTGCCTGGGGTAAAATCTACAAAAATGATTCTGCTTCAACTTTCGTGATTAGCAACGAAGCGCCCGGATATTTGATTGACAACCTGATAGCTGCGGGTTACTGCGACTCCAGCCTCTACAGCGTACTTTGCTATCTGAAGCCCAACTCCGGCGGAGCAATTACCGACGCTTTCATGGAAACGATTGCATCGTGCCCGGCAGGCAGTGAAATATTTACTACTACATTGGGTAATTTTGCAGGACTGAACGGACCGGTGTGCATCTATACAGAATGCTTATTATCGATCCAGCCCATATTTGCCGGGGATTTATTCGGGAAGGACGGCTGGAGTACATATACAGGGAAGCAATACGGCAATTGTACTGCCCGGTTTACAATTGCAAACAGTCCCGAATACTATGTGGGAGCCGGCCACTCCTACGGTGACGGCCTCATTTACATATACAAAGCTTTTGCAGTTGCATGGGCAGACTCGGCAGGAACAAAGGCTGTTGAGGACGGAAGCGGCGAGGAGTCCTTGTCAATCGCTCCCAACCCGGCGAGGGAATATATCGAGATTAGTGAACCTTCCGAAGGTTCCGAACCTTCGGAAGGCTTGAGTGTCCGCATCTACAACGCTCTCGGCGAATGTGTGATGGATATTGTTTTGAATGTAGAGACGCAAGGCCTTGCGTCTCTACAAAGAGTGGATATTTCCCGGCTGTCGCCGGGAGTATATTACGTAAGAGTCGGTCTGAACATGGTAAGATTCGTGAAAGTATAAGGCGACATTTTGAAAAATTTTATATTCATATTACTATTTGTTATCTTCTGGGAACCACTCCTCGGCCAGCCCGGCCACTCCGGGTTTTTCCCAATCTCTGTCTGGCTGCAGTCGCCGAGCCGGGCACAATCATACAAAGACGCCGGCGTAAACCTGTTCATAGGATTGTGGAATGAATTGGACCAGGCACAGTTGGACAACCTGAGAAAAGCAGGGATGTATGTGATCTGCCGGCAGAATGAATTCGGCCTGTCGCTTAAGGGTGACACTACCGTAGTTGGCTGGATGCATGACGACGAACCGGACAACGCACAATGGAACGAGGAAACCCAAAAGTATGATCCCTGCATCGACCCTGCGGAAATCATCGAATACTACAACAGCGTGAAATCCAAAGACGGCAGCCGTCCCGTTTACCTTAACCTGGGAAGGGGAGTGTCTGACATATACTGGAAGGGGCGCGGCGCCTGCACCGGGAAAACGGATCTGTACAAGGAAAGCAATAATGGATATATTGCCGGCTGCGACATTGTGTCGTTCGACATCTATCCCGTTAACGACAAGGACACAAACGTCAGTGAAAAGCTGTGGTATGTCCCTAAAGGAATCGACAGCCTTAGGAACTGGTCTTCCAAGCCGAAGCCTACCTGGTGCTGGATTGAAACCACAAAGATTGCAGACGGCAACAACAGGCAGCCTACTCCCGACGAGGTCAGGTCCGAAGTGTGGATGGCGATTGTTCACGGCGCCACGGGCATCGGCTATTTCTGCCATTCGTGGACTCCGAAGTTCGACGAAGCCGCTTTACTACATGACTCGGTAATGATTGAGGCTGTTAAGAACCTGAACGAAACAATTGCCGCTCTTGCGCCTGTCCTGAACAGCCCGGCAATTGTGGATTTCTGCTCGGAAACGTCTTCCGTTCAACAGATTCCGATTGATATGATGGTAAAATACTATGATGGCTGTTACTATATCTTTGCCGTTTCGATGAGGAAAGGCAAAACGACTGGGACTTTTACCGTTCCCGTCGGTACGGAAGTCGAAGCCTGGGGAGAAGACAGGCCAATCGATGTGTCAGGCGGTGAATTTACCGATGATTTCACCGATTACCAGGTCCATATATACAAGGCCCGGGTAACAAATGCGGTAAATGATGATAACCGGAAAAACAGTTATATACAGATTTTTCCCAATCCTGCGGGTGAGTATATCGAGATAAGAAAACCTTCCGAAGGTTCCGAACCTTCGGAAGGTTGCAATGTCCGCATCTACAACACCCTCGGGCAATGTGTGATGGAATCATCGACCGGCGAAGTGTCGGGTAGCAGAAGAATTTGTATTGAAAAACTGCCTCCGGGACAATACTATGCGAAAATTAGCAATAATATTTGTAGTTTTATAGTTATCAGGTAAATGTCAAATGATTTTTCAACGGGAAGGAGTTTGAAATCATGAAGCTTAAAGTTTATTACTCGTTTCTATTATTAATATTACTGGCCTTACCATGTAAGGGGCTGGATGAACCAAAGACGATCCATGTGCTTACTTTTGCGCTAACCAACGAAAAGGAGGACAGGCTCATCGAAAGGCTTGTAAGTGCAGGCTGTACGAACCTGTACGACGCTCTTGTCTATCTCCGCAAAAACCTGGCTGTCAATTCACCCTATGCTCTTACAAGCAACATGGACATACTGCTGGATTCCCTGAAGAAACTCAATTCGAAAGGCGATGTGTTTACAAAACCGCTCAGTACTTTTGGGGGCTACGGCAAGACTCCGGTAGGAATATGTGCCGACGGGACTGTATGCATAAAAAAATTCAGTGTCTATGACTATATCGGCGAATTGTGGTTCATTGAATACTTCTGTCTTGAGAATTACACTTTCACTACAAATCCAAACCATTACATCCTGATGAAAGATTCCATTGACAAGAACCAAAACAGTATCTTGTACGTAGCTTTCGGGATTGCCTGGGGAGGTGTTGTAAACAGTGTAACGGACATGAGTAAGCAGCGGACGCTGAAAGTTTACCCCAACCCTGCAACTGAGTATATCGAGATTACACAACCTTCCGAAGAATTGGAACCTTCGGAAGGTACGGATTTCCGCATTTACAACGCACTCGGCGAGTGTGTGATGGCTGAAAGGCTCGACCCTGAAGCTTCGGTTCAGCGGATTAATATTGAACAGTTGTCTTCCGGACAATACTTTTTAAAATGTGATAATTTTATTAGCAGATTAATTGTTGTGAAATAGAAATGAGAATTTATGATTCAATTGGAAGGAGTTTGCAATCATGAAACGTTTAATTCAACTACTGTTTATCTTATTATTCTGTACTCTTTTGTCAAACTGTTGCTATGCAATAGGTAATGTTACGAAAATTAACGGTTTTGTATTAACAAACGAAGACACCGACAGGCTCATCGAAAGGCTCGAAAGCGCCGGATGCAAGAACCTCTATGATTGTGTCGTCTATATACGCAACCAAATTGAGTACAATGCACCTTTAGCTCTTGTAACAAACCTGGACGTTCTACTGGGCAAACTGAATAAACTCGGTTCTAAGGGTGAAGTCTTTACCCTGCCCCTGAGTACATTCCGCGGCAGCGGCAATACCCCTGTTGTCATCAATCCCGACGGTACCATTTTCAGAAAGAAATTCAGCATCTATAAATACCTTGGTTCCGTATGGATAATAAATTATGTTGCTAACGAAGGGATGTTCCTCTTTACTACTAATCCTGAGTATTTCATGTTTATTGACAGTGTCTTTGATGCCAACTGGGACCAAACCAGGTACTATGCATTTGGAATGGCCTGGGGAGGGAAATGGAATTCTGTGTCTGAAGACAATGCCGAAGATGGTTTCAGGGTCTATCCCAACCCGGCAACTGAGTATATAGAGATTACACAACCTTCCGAAGGTTTTGAACCTTCTGAAGGTTCGGAAGTCCGCATCTACAACGCCCTCGGTGAGTGTGTGATGGTACAAACCTTTTCACCTTCGGCTGCCGGCCACCGCATGAATATTGATGGCCTGCCGCGGGGAGCGTATTTCCTGACTGTGGGCCGGAAGTCAACAAACTTCGTAATAAATTGAAATGATTTTACAAATATGCAGCAGGTATTAGTATTGATATATCTGACGATATACATCCTGCTGATAATCAGCATGGCAGCTGTTCCTGAGATTCAGCCGCAGAAAAACGCTACAACTTTCTGGTATTGGATTAACCCGATGATTGTATCCGGTAGCAGTCTTTGATTGATACCGACATATGTAAACGGATTCAGGCATTGGCAGTTTAAGCAGCCAAGATTGGGAGAAGGGTATAAATAATTCGGGTATTGTGGCGATACGCATACGGCGGCAGTACCTGCAGTAACAAGATTTCGACCGCCGGAAGGTGGGTATGTAAAAGGTTCACAAGATACCCAAGTCCATCAGGCGGTCGATGGCTGCAATTCAATTGTCATGCTTACAACGAAAAATTCAGGATAGATGACACTGACGATTAAGGGATATTAACCCATAAATTTGTGCCAAAATTGGGTTCAATGCCGTTATACATTTGGCAAATCTGGACGGATTCACTTTCATCGTTAATACCGTGGCTAACTGAGAGCGTATCATATACATGGTCCATGTTTAATTTTAGGCTGACAAGTGCAATTTTACTATCAATAAATTTATTGTTATAATCCCAATTGATAAGCTTATAAAGGCCGTCAAACACCTTATCGTATTTAGAGATATTCGTTGCAATACTCAATGTGTCGTTATAAAAAGAAAATGTCACACGACAACTAATACCTGGTAAATCAGGACTTTCAGGATTATCGTCATAATGTGATTGCTCGGCGTCATATGTCCCTTTCAGCCACGAGGGGCACTCCGGTTTATTATCCGGAACAACAAGCTCGTCATTTGTTGAATTGTCCGAACAACTGAATAAAACTATCATTGCAAGGGTTAGTAAAGCATTTCTCATAGTCGTATCCCCAATATATTATGATAAACAGTGTATTAATTCACCGATTGACATAGTAAAACGAATGATTGTGAAAATATTGCAAAAAATTTTACTCTTTTGGGTGTCATTTTGGTAAATTTGTTTTAATCCGGTTTTGAATATTGAAAACAATTACAACTAAATGAAAATACAAATGATATAAACATATAAAAAGAACATAGGTATAACATTGTGATGGAGCCAATAACGTCAAATAGCGGAAAAAAAAGCCATAAGAAAGCATCAATAACAGCTGGATAAGAGGTAACAATGAGGATACCGTATAAAATAGTATATATTAATTTCAAAACCCGCATTAATAGGGAGAATACAAAGTGAATTACTTTCCAATGAAGAAACTACTGCTATTATTTATCATCGCATCCGTACACTGTTACAGCCAGCAGTACGGCTGGACACAGCTCGGCAGCCGGCTGCCCGATACTCCTTCGACAGCGACTATATCCGATGTTGCCGTCGTCGGTGACTCCATATGGGTTACTTCCGGCTACGGTACATACCAGAACCAGGTCCCCGGAGAGATTTACTTCTCTACGGACAAGGGAAACACTTTCTCGATACAGACAACGAAATACGGAACGCACGCCATCTGTATGCTGGACTCCAAACGGGGCTGGTGCGGCGGCGTCGAGGGGCAGATATACAAAACGACAGACGGCGGCGTAATCTGGGAACGCAAGTTCTCACTGAGCAGGACATTGATGGACATCGACTTCCCCCCTGGCTCTGATACGGGTATGTGTACCGGCTTCACCGGTGGAGTAAAAATGATTACTCCCACCGGTCTTGTGTCAGTGAACATGGGCGGCTATGTTTCAAACATCTACTCCGTTTCCTGCATCGACAATGAGCATGCTTTTGTGGCGGGAGAAGAAATAATCGGGCCGGTTTACGGCGGAGTGTTGCAGGTTGACCAGTCCTATCCCGGCACCAACGGCATCTACGCCATAGATATGCTCGACACCCTGCGCGGGTGGTGCGTCGGCTCTCCAACGGCTGCCGGTTCATGGGACAGCTCCGGCTGTATGATCGTCCGCACCGTCGATGGGCACAATTGGGTAGAGCAGGTCAATCCGGTTAAGGGAAAAACAGGCACCCTGATGGCCGTAAAAGCTTTGAATGAGAATGAAGTCTGGGCCGTAGGAACTTCCGGGGTTGTCCTTCATACGACGGACGGGGGAACAAATTGGGTACGTGAAGCTGAAGGCCTCTCCAACGAGATGCTCTACGGCATCTTCGTCGTCAATTCACATGATGTCTGGGTTACAGGCAACAAAAAGACCCTGCTGCATTACGGCCCTTTAAATGATGTGAAGGAAGATGGGATGATTAGAAGTAATTTAACCGTCAGCCCCAACCCGGCAACTGAGTATATTGAGATAGCCAAACCTTCCGAATGTTTGGAACCTTCGGAAGGCTGCAATGTCCGCATCTACAACGCCCTCGGCGAATGCGTTATGGATATTGTTATGAATGATGAGACGCAAGGCCTTGCGTCTCTGCAAAGAGTGGATATTTCCCGGCTGCCGGTGGGAGCCTATTATCTGAGAATGAGTAATATGACGTGTAAATTCATAATTGCCAGATAATCAATGAATATATTCAATTTACCAATGAATGATATGTATCTCAACAGGAGCCTAATACCATGAAAAGTAGAATACAATTGTTGCTTAGTATCATGCTTTTTGCCTTCGTAAT
>CAZWLN010000003.1:29924-193797 GCA_964634885.1 uncultured Hyphomicrobiales bacterium
CTTCATTGAGTGATTTTACCGGAGGTAACAGCCCTGTCGGTATCAACGCCGACGGAACTTTCATCAGGGCGGATTTTAGTGTTTTTGATTACGACGGCCATGAAGGCTTTCAGAGGTACAAAGGTAAGGAATTGTTTACCTATGCGACTTCGACCGCTTCATATATCTATATGGGCGGTGGGGAGAGAGAAGATAATACCACAATTAATTACTTTGCTTTTGCCATTGCCTGGAATGGAGAGGCCGACGGAGTTACGGATGACGGCAGCCGTAGGGATGGCCTGGCAATATCTCCCAATCCCGCGTGTGAGTATATAGAGATTACACACCCTTCCGAAGGTTCGGAACCTTCGGAAAGTATGAGTGTCCGCATCTACAACGCCCTCGGCGAATGTGTAATCAATTACGAATCAGGAATTACGAATTACGAGTTAGGAATAAGAATTGATGTTTCGAATTTGCCTGTGGGAGCCTACTATCTGAGGATATGTAATAAAATGTGTAAATTTATAATTGCCAGGTAATCAATGAATATATTCTATCTACCAATGAATGATATGTATCTCAACAGGAGCCTAATGCCATGAAAAGTAGAATACAATTGTTGCTTAGTATCATGCTTTTTGCCTTCGTAATATGTATTAATACAACCCAGGCAAAAGAGATAGACGTCATCTCTTTCGTATTGACCGATGAAGGGAACGACAACCTGATTCAAAGGCTTATCAACAACGGCTGTACAAACCTTTACGAAGCGCTTGTCTATCTTCGTAATAATATGCCGGGGGACGCGCCCCTTGCCCTGACATCCAAAATGGACGCCCTTCTGGATACTTTAAATAAAAATGGCGGTGGTGAGGTTTTCACTGCTTCATTGAGTGATTTTACCGGAGGTAACAGCCCTGTCGGTATCAACGCCGACGGCACATTCATCAGGGCGGATTTCAGTATTTATGATTACGACGGCCATGAAGGCTTTCAGAGGTATAAAGGTAAGGAATTGTTTACCTATGCGACTTCGACCGCTTCATTTATCTATATGGGTAGTAGTGAGACAGAAGATAATACCACAATCAATTACAAGGCTTTTGCCGTTGCCTGGAATGGAGAGGCCGACGGAGTTACGGATGACGGCAGCCGTAGGGATGCCATGACAATATCTCCCAATCCCGCAACTGATTATATCGTGATTAGTGAACCTTCGGAAGGTTTGAGTGTCCGGATATACAATACTCTCGGCGAATGTGTTATGGATATTGTTATGAATGATGAGACGCAAGGCCTTGCGTCTCTGCAAAGAGTGGATATTTCCCGGCTGCCGGTAGGAGCCTACTATCTTAGAATGAGTAATATGGCGTGTAAATTCAATGTGGTAAGATAATTGATACAATTATTGATTGTTATACTAAATAGCAAATAAATAATTTGAAAAAATCAGACTATTGTACGTAAAGATTTTTAAGAGCGGTACTGGGGTCAAATTCCGTTGCTATTACAGTATTCGCCGGCATAAAAATTGATATTTACTGAAATCCGGAGATGAAAGGGATGCCTATGAAAAACTTCAGACTATTATTAGTATTGATGGTAGTAATACTGCCTGTTTCTTCCTCGTTTTCAGCAGAAGTGAAAATGGGTGCATCGTTTGCCTATGATTATAATTTTTTCAGCGACATCAGTAAGAATTATTTTTCATGCGGTTGTAAAGATTTTGTTAATAATACCGGGCATGGCTTTACTGCAGGATTTTCACTTGGAATTGATGATGTCCTTCCGGTCTTTGACCAGTGGATTTTAAGGTTCGCCTACCAGAACACCAGAATAGCAAATAAATATGTGAGTTATTCAGAATTAATTGGTCCATCAGAAGGTACGATTATTAAAGCTGAAATTAGTGAGAACCTGAGAATTGATTTTAATGCTATGTCATTCGATGTAATGTTCAAGGCTGAACTTTTCGAATCGGGATTCTTTTTTTCGGCAGGCCCGGCATTCAGCTATATATATTATAACAACATGAGGGAATGGGCTTCTGTTAACGCAGAGAATGTAACCTGGTACAATGATAGCGCCTTAAAAGACGGAATCAACTTTGAAGGGAAAATTGAGAAGATGGAGAAATTCAGGGTTGGCGCTAAGTTCGGCTTTGAGTACGGCTTCGACATGGAAGAATACTGTGTCTGCATTGGCGCCTTCTACAATATGGAATTGACGAACATGAACGACCTTGGATGGAAGAACAACAAACTGCAGTTCGCAGTCGATTTCCTTTACAAGCTGTAAAATAATACACTGTTAACACGGACTTTCCCCTCTCTCAATAGCCTCGTCATTCATGGCGTGGGCAGGATAAAGAAAGAAACAATCTACTACGCTCCGGGAGCAGGGAGATGGACTCCACCTTGGTATGCAAACTTAAGGTAAAGTCAATCTTTCCTACCGTCCTGGCTTCTTAGGTGGAGTCCATCTTACGTATTTCCCCTTCCCCTCAAGTTTATCAAGTTCGTAAAGTTCATCAAGTTTATAAAGTAAAGAGAATAGAAAAGCAGAATTATCGGTATTCTTTCTCCTTCCCCCTGGGGAAGGCCGGGATGGGGTGGTCAAGTTTATCAAGTTCGTAAAGTTCATCAAGTTTATAAAGTAAAGAGAATAGAAAAGCAGAATTGCCGGTTTTCTTACTCCTTCCCAGAGGGGAATAATTCTCCTGGGGAAGGCCGGGATGGGGTGGTATGAGTATTCCATCTTCAATAATTGCTTAACCATTTCAAAAAGCGAATATCTATATTAATATACTTTGAAAATAATATTAATAATAAATTAATTATTTTGAAGAATTCAGTCCCTAAGCGGAAATTACTGTACTGACCGGGTTGTGTCGCCTCATCAAAATTTGTCAATTTAGCGAATTATTTGTAAGTTGCTTTCTTGTAAGTTTTGTCAACGAATTAATAAAAAAATTGAGGATAAACGATGGCAAAAGTCATAGGAAAAATCATAATCGACATTGAGAAATGTAAGGGTTGTGAATTGTGCATAGAATCGTGCCCGGAAAAGGTAATATCCCTGGCAAACAAAATTAACCTCAAGGGTTACAGGTACGCCGAACAAACCAACGACGGCTGTACGGGTTGCGGCAATTGCTCGACAATCTGCCCCGACGCCGTCATTACGGTTTACAGGAAAAAGTTAACCACCACAGATTCAAAAGTTTTAAGCTAATATAGGAGATGCAATGGGTGAAATAAGATTGATGAAAGGCAACGAGGCATTAGCCGAAGCAATGATCAGGGCTGGCTGCGATGCTTATTTCGGATATCCCATTACTCCACAGTCAGAAGTATTGGAATATCTTTCTATCGACGCAACAAAAAGGACCGGAATGGTCGTATTGCAGGCGGAGAGCGAAGTCGCCGCCATTAACATGATTTACGGAGCTGCCGGTACAGGCAAAAGAGTAATGACTACCTCTTCAAGCCCCGGCATAAGCCTGATGCAGGAAGGCATCTCGTATATCGCCGGCGCTGAGCTGCCCTGTGTAATCGCAAACGTCAACAGAGGAGGCCCGGGACTGGGTACGATACAGCCTTCACAGGCCGACTACTTCCAGGCCTGCAAAGGCGGCGGACACGGCGACTATCACATGATTGTCCTTGCTCCGTCAAGCGTCCAGGAAATGGTCGATTTCGTGAAACTGGGCTTCGAACTCAGCGAGAAATACCGTAACCCGATAATGATCCTCGCCGACGGCGCCATCGGACAGATGATGGAAAAAGTCGAACTCTTCGACCAGATGCCGAGAAAAACCGTGTTCCCCGACTGGGCAACGACAGGCAAACCGAAAGGAAAAGAAAGAAGGTATATTACCTCCCTCTTCATCCAGCCAGAACAGATGGAACAGGTCAACCTCCACCTCCAGAAGAAATACCGCGAGATCGAAGCCAACGAGGTCATGTACCAGACAATGAACACCGAAGATGCAGAATATATCTTCACAGGCTTCGGCCTGGGAGCCAGGATCTGCATGAAGGCAATGGAACTGGGCAGGGCAAAAGGGTACAAGATAGGCCTCATCAGGCCCCGCACTCTCTGGCCTTTCCCTGTAAAACCCTATGCCGACATTGCACCAAAGATCAAGGGTATTCTCGACGTAGAGATGAACGCCGGACAGATGGTCGAAGACGTCAGGTTGTCGGTCAACGGCAAAACCAGGGTCGAATTCTTCGGCAGGATGGGCGGCATGATCCCCGCACCTGAAGATATACTGGAACACTTTGAGAATATATATATTAAAGGAGGGTTAAAATGAGCGACTCAACTCAGCCCGAAACAGACATCAAAAATGAACTAAAGGATATTGTCCGGGACGACAATCTTGTATATAAAAAGCCTTCGACTCTGCTCGATGTTCCTCTTCACTACTGCCCCGGCTGCGGACACAGCACCGTCCACAAGATATTGATGGAAGTGATTGAAGAAATGGGCATCGAGAGCGATACCGTTGGTGTTGCTCCCGTTGGCTGCTCCGTTTTTGCTTACCATTACATGGGTATCGACGTGCAGCAGGCTGCTCACGGCAGGGCATGCGCACTTGCTACCGGCATCAAGAGGGTACTCCCCGACAAGTATGTCTTCACTTACCAGGGTGACGGCGACCTTGCAGCAATCGGTACCGGCGAAACAATGCACGCCTGCAACAGAGGTGAAAATATCCTTATCATCTTCATTAACAACGGCATTTACGGCATGACCAGCGGACAGATGGCTCCGACAACCCTTCCCGGCATGGTTTCAACCACCTCGCCCGACGGCAGGGACGTCAAAGTACAGGGCTATCCCTTCAAAATTACCGACGTAGTCGCTACCCTTCCCGGTACTGCTTACGTTACAAGGCAGTCCGTTCACAAGACCGCAAACGTCAGGAAATGTAAGAAAGCTCTGCAGAAAGCCCTCGAATACCAGAAGTTGGGACTGGGCACATGCTTAGTCGAAATAGTCTCGAACTGCCCTTCGAACTGGAAGATGACCCCGCTGCAGTCAAATCAATTTGTTGAAAATAATATGATCCCGTACTATCCGCTCGGCGATCTGAAAGTACCGGAGGTGAAGCCATGACAGAAGAAGCCATTTTTGCAGGATTTGGAGGACAGGGTGTCCTCTCCATGGGAATGATGCTCGCTTACGGCGGCATGATGGAAAATAAGGAAGTATGCTGGATGCCTTCATACGGCCCGGAAATGCGCGGCGGTACCGCTAACTGCATTACCATCATCTCGGACGATACAATCAGCTCTCCGATCATTTCACGGTTCGATACGGTCGTTGCCCTCAACCAGCCTTCAGTCGAAAAGTTCGAATCGAGGGTTAAAACCGGTGGCGTTATGATCTACGACAAAGCCAGCATCATCAATCCTCCGACCAGGAGCGACATTAATATTTACGGCATTCCTGCCAGCGACGAAGCGCTGAAGCTCAAGAACATGAAAGTAATGAACATGATCGTTCTCGGCGCTTTCCTGAAGGCACGCAAGACACTCAATCCCAAGACAATGGAAAAGGCGCTGTACAAAGCTCTGCCCGAAAGGCACCACAAGTTGATACCCCTCAACATGCAGGCCCTGGAGATCGGCGCTAGCCTGATTCCGTAGAATTTGGGACTTAATGATAATAAAAAAGGCTTCGTCCGATATATGGGTGAAGCCTTTTTTTAATTTTAATTCCCGACGAAAGAAATCAGGAAAAAACGAAAAGAACATTATTTATATGCTGCTTGTCTCTCAGGCCGCATCTTCTGATGTAGTATCCCTAATGTATGTGCGAACAAATATACTGTGCCTTCATTTTGACTCGTTTTCGTTCACGCATTTTTCAATGAATGCACTTATTAAAAAGCCCAACGGGGGAGGTAAGAATATATGCCAAAAAGTGTACTTGAAAGATCTTCTTTTGTTCTGCTCTATTATTTTCATCCTTTTTCTGGCTATCTCTTGCCTTATTTGTTCAATTCCAGCCTCACTCAGTTTCCTTGATGCTAATGCGGCTCTGGCAGCGGAAAGTGCATTCTCCCCGAAATTATACGGCTCGATGTGAACGATATTTACAAGTTCTTCATCGGAACTCTCTGCCATTATTTCATCGTAAGTCGAGCTCATTGGCTGACTAAAACCTTTTCACAATGCACCCTGCTGCCGTTTTGAACCCTTACGAAATACATTCCCGGAATGCGTTCTTCGAGAGAGATCGAAAAGCTGTTCCCGAAAGCGGAATAGTGAAAACCGACAGGTTGTCCGAGCATACCCGTAACAGAAACATTAATATCAGTACAAGGTTCACCGGCGAGAGTGACTGTAAAGTCGCCCTGTGTCGGGTTGGGAACGACTACAGGAGCCTCTGCCGGGGCTTCATAATCAACGTCTTGTCTTTCAAAGCAGTATCTGTACAACTGGCCGTCAAATTCTTCAGATCCGTTCTGTCCACCGTACAGGTACACGCAGTCGCCGAGAATGGCAGTCTTGTGATAGGTTCTCGGCTGGGGCAGTTTAATTGAAGATATAGTCCAGGCGCCGCTGCCTGAGTAAACATAAACCGTGTCGATGTCTATGCCTGATGTCGTCCCACCCATGATGTAGATTTTATTATTATAGGTAACACAAGAAGGAGCGTGGAGTTTGACGTTGAAATTGGGCAAGCTTGTCCATGTGTCAGTCGAAGGGTCATATTCATCGAAATGGTCTCTTGTAAGGGTAGGTGTTGCCCCTCCCCCGGCAATCCTGTACACTTTGCCGTTAAGCTCTCCTGCAGCACAGTACCAGGCTCCATTGTGAGCCATCTGGGCTTTCCTTGCCCATGAGTCTGTCGAAGGGTCATATTCGTCGAAATACCATTCGGTTGTTCCGTCGCCGTTTTGTCCGCCCATAAGATAGACTTTGCCGTTGGCGGCAACAGCGCTGTGGTAATTGCGCGGAGTAAGGAGATCGGCACCGATTGCCCAGGTATTGGATTGCGGATTATAGATATAGTTGAAATTCTGTGGTTTCTGGGGTATTCTTCCACCCATTACGATTATTTCGTCATTGACAACCGTGGCTGTTGCCCAGTAGCAACCCTGGGGAATGGGCGCTTTTGTTGTCCAGGTATCAGTATCAGGGTCGTACTCGTATGTCGGTGAGTTGGCGGATGTAGTGCCGGAGACGACATAGAGCTTGCCGTTAGCGGCGGCAAGAAGCCCGAAAGGCGGTGCATCTTTAAGTGTGGCAAGCTTTGTCCACGCAGATTCCTGCGAATGAAGGCAGACATTACAAAACATGGTGAAAACTGCTGCTGTAACAAGAAGGAGTAAACAAGATTTTTTCATAAGCCATCCCGAATATAATTATTGAGAAAAACTACTAATCTTATATCGAAATATAATGAAAAAAAATAATCAATTAGCTTGAAAAAATAAGGAATTAGCCTTTGTAAGAGCAATTTCAGACAATTGTAAAATGAGATTAATACACATTGAATATCTTGCAGGTGCAGAATCCGGTAAATAATTAATAATACTGAGAAGAATTGAATACTACTCTGAACAAAAGATATATCCCACACCGGAGATGGTTTTCAAATAGGCTGGTTTTGATGGGTCTTTCTCTATCTTCTTCCTGATTTGCCCTATGAAAACCCTCAGGTATTGTATCTCTTCCGAAAACGTGTTTCCCCATATGCTTTCAAGTATCTGCCTGTGGGTCATTGCTTTGTCTTTATTAGACATGAGCAGCTTCAAAATGGCATATTCGGTTGATGTGAGGCTGATTGGATGTCCGGATTTCTTCAATGTTCTTGAAGCAAAGTTGATCTCGAATTCTCCAACAGTTTGAACCGGAATATCCTGTAAAGTGTCTTTATGCCGGAGAGCCACCCTGATTCTTGCGAGTAATTCGCCGGAGTGGAATGGCTTGGTAATGTAGTCATCGGCGCCGGAGTCAAGAAGAAGCACCTTTTCATTTTCCGAACTTCTTACGGAGAGGATAATAATCTGCGCTGTGCTCCATTCCCTAAGCTGTTTCAGTACGGAAATACCTTCTTCGTCCGGCAGGTTCAGGTCGAGAAGGATCAGCTCCGGTTTGACGGATGAAGCTGCCATGATGCCGCTTCTGCCTGTCTCGGCAGTAATGACGTCGAAACCGTTGGCTTCAAGGGTCATTTTAAGAAGCTTCCTGATTTGCGGCTCATCATCGATGACCAATATTTTAATCTTATTGCTCATATACCGGCAGAATAATATCAAAAATCAAGCCATTCGGCTCATTACTCCTTACCGACAATCTACCTCCATGTGCTTCGATGAATCCTTTTGCGATGGACAGTCCCAAGCCTGTGCCGCCGGTTTTTGTTCCAGGAGGCCTGTAGAATTTCTCAAACAGCCTGCTGATTGCGTCTTGATTTAAACCTGCACCACTGTCAATTATCGAAACTTTAATAACTTTATCAACGTTTTCAGTAGCAATTGTAATTGTTGTTCCTTCAGGTGTGTATGTAAATGCATTATTCAATATATTGAACAATGCCTGGTTTATGAATCCGTAGTCAATCATCGAACAGTTGTTCTCAGCCTTTAACTCGAATTTTATTATATGATTATTACTGATATCCTTAAGTTGGGAAAGCACATCAAAAATAACTTCGTCAATACTGAAAACCCCTTTGTTCATTTTCAGCTTGCCGGACTCCAGCCTGGTAATATCGAGTAAATTTTCAACCAGGACATTCAATCTTTTACCGGCGATGTATATCTCATCGGCAAAATTGCGAACCAGTTCAGGTCTGTCGGTAATATTCTGTTCCAATAAGCTCGTTGCTGAGCCTGATATTACAGCAATCGGTGTCCTGAATTCATGTGATATTGAATCGAGCAATGTATCATAGAGTTTGTTGGATTCTGTTTCAATTAACATTTTTTGTATTCTTTCTTCAGATTCTTCCTTTTCATAAATGCCTGCTAATTGGGTAATGATATTAGTAATTAAGTTCTCTTCTTCGATATTAAGTTTTTTCTTTAGCAGCAGGCAGACAACGCCGATCCTGCTCCTGTTCGAGACAACCGGAAAATATTGCCCGACGGCGTCGGGGAGATTATCTGTGTATTTACCTGCTACTGTGTTATGCTCCAGGCACCATTTAGCAATGGCAGTCTCTTTTTGATCGAAATGATACAAATCTCCGGAACTGCCTATTGGTTGAAAAGCCTCATCGAAAAAAGTGGCATTAGCGTTAATATTGATACCGATATGTTTCAAAGCTATGGTAATAGCATTATATTTATTATTACAGCCTGCCAGCTCAGCAGTATAGTTTAACAGTGCGACGGCATTCTTTTCCCTTAATTTAACGAGTAACTGTTGCTTTCTTATCTTGGTTACAAGGAAACCGGTCGTAATCGCTGCCACCAAATTGATCAGCAAAGTAAGTACATCATGGAGTTTTGCAATTTCGAAGGTAAAAAGAGGTGGTATAAAGAAATAATTCCATATCAGGAAATTCAGGAAAGCCGCCATGATTATTGCCCCTCTGCCAACATAGAACGGCAGGATGAGAAGATTCAACAGGAGTATAAGGCCGATGGACTGGTAACCGATGCTTTCCCTGAAGGGAAAACAAAGCACTGCAACAGTGAAGACCGACAAGGCAGAAACCATATACTCTTTAAACGGGGTAACAAATGTGTCTTCTGCCTTCTTAAAAACAATGTCCTTTATTTCTTCAGGCCTGACAATATAGATATCAATATTGCCGCTTTTCTGGATTAACCTATCGACATAATTGTCCTTTCGTAGATAGTTCCAGATATTATATTTTCCGGGTTTCCCTATTATTATCTGCCCGATGTTCATCCTTTTCGCTGTCTGCAGCAATCCGTCCACAAGGTCAGTGTCGGCTGTAGTTATTACTTCTGCACCCAGTTCTTTAGCCAGCCTCAGGTTTTTTTCCAGTTGTTCTGTTTTTTTCTCTGTTACTCTGATGCTGGTTTTCACATATACTGCATACCACTGGGACTTAAGAGCATATGCCATTCTGCGGGTCCACCTGATCAGCTCCGCGGAAAAGGGACTGGGGCCGACAGCTACCATCAGCTTGTCGCCTGCTTTCCAGGGACCTTCAATCTTCTTTTCACTCATATAATCGACGAGGTCGCTTTCGACTTTTTCCGCAGTAAGTCTCAGGGCCATTTCTCTTAGGGAGAGCAGATTGCCGGGTTTAAAGAAATTCCTGAATGCGATCTCGGCTTTTTCAGGGATATAGACCTTTCCCTCCGACAATCTCTGAAGCAATTCTTCGATTGGTAAATCGACAAGTTCAATGTTCTCAGTAATCTCTATTATTGAATCCGGTACGGTTTCATGAATGGCAATGCCGGTGATTTGTTCCACTGTCTTATTCCTGCTTTCAATGTGCTGAACATTGAGTGTAGTTAAGACATCGATGCCGTTGTCCAGGAGTTCCAGGACGTCCTGGTATCTTTTGGAATGTTTAAGTCCGGGTATGTTCGAATGGGCCAGTTCATCTATTAATATGCAATCCGGTTTTAATACTATCGTTTTTTCAAGGTCGAACTCTTCGAATTGTATCTTTTTATAGGTCACTTTTTTCCTTGGCAGAACAGTTAGTCCTTCGAGCAGGTTTTCCGTTTCCACTCTTCCATGGGTTTCAATGTAGCCCACTACAACATTTTTTCCGTTGGAGGCCAGTTCTTTGCCATGCAAAAGCATAGAGTAGGTTTTGCCCACACCGGCACACATACCGAGAAATATCTTAAGTTTGCCCTGCAATCTACTCTGCTCCAGCCTGTTAATTTTTTCCAGTATTTCATCAGGTGTTTCCATTGCATAACTCCGATAATTTCAAATTCAATAAAAGAATATTGACTCTGTACTCGCCAAATATAAATAAATCGGGCTTTTCTACGGCAGATTCAATTAGTTTTATCAACATATTTTTTTGTGTATCGTTTAGATGCCTGTATTTTACAATCCGGTCAACCTGGAAATATGCTGCAGCAGGTGAAATATGCGGGTCAACTCCACTGGCTGAAGCAAAAAGGAGGTCTTCGGGAATATTATTAATACTGATATTCCCGTGATATTGCCTGATCGAATCGACCCTGGCCTGAACTTGCCCTTTTAATGTTTCCCCAACAGGATTCAGGTTGCTGCCGCCTGATGGCGCCGGATTGTTAAGGACAGCCGAAGGCCTGCCGTGGAAATACTCCGGACCGTAAAATTGTTGACCGATCAGCTCAGAGCCTATAACCCGGTCATCTTTGATTATTAATGATCCGTTCGCTTTTCCGGGAAAAGCAAGCTGTGCAAACAGAGTAATAAGCATGGGATATACAATGCCTGTTATTATTGTAAGTATCAGGAATAGTTTGATTGTGATAATTACTCTTTTCATAATTAAACTAACCCTGTATAATTGATGATCATGTCAATTAATTTTATACCGAGAAATGGCGCTGTCAAGCCGCCCAAACCGTAGATGACAATATTTCTTTTTAATACTGAGGATGCGCTTTTGGCGTTATACTTGACTCCTTTGATTGCCAGGGGAATTAATGCAATAATTATCAGGGCGTTGAAGATGACAGAACTCAGAACGGCGCTCTCAGGGCTTGCAAGATTCATAATATTCAGTTTCGAAAGGACCCCCTGCCCTGATGATGTCATATACAATGATCCGAAAATGGCCGGAAGTATCGCAAAATACTTGGCTACGTCATTGGCTATGCTGAACGTTGTAAGTGAGCCCCTTGTCATCAGCATCTGTTTCCCGATTTCCACAACATCTATGAGTTTTGTCGGATTGCTGTCAAGGTCAACCATGTTGCCAGCTTCCCTTGCTGCCTGTGTGCCGCTGTTCATGGCAACGCCTACGTCAGCCTGTGCAAGGGCAGGAGCATCGTTTGTCCCGTCGCCGATCATGGCAACCAGCTTGCCGTTTGCCTGTTCTTCCCTGATCCTTTTAAGCTTATCTTCGGGTGTCGCTTCAGCAATGAAATCATCGACACCGGCTTCGGCAGCGATTGCAACAGCAGTAAGAGGGTTGTCGCCTGTAATCATTACAGTCTTAATACCCATTTGCCTCAATTTTCCGAAACGCTCTTTAATTCCTCCCTTAACGATGTCTTTTAACCTGATCACTCCTGCTATTTTGTTGTTCTCACATACGACCAGCGGAGTCGATCCTTCATTCGCTACTTTTTCGACAATGGAATTGACTTCATCGGGATAGGTTCCGCCGTTACCCTCTACAAACTTCCTGATTGCCCCGGCTGATCCTTTCCTGATTTGCCTCGATTCATTTCCGGTTTTAATATCGACGCCGCTCATCCTGGTTTGTGCAGTAAATGGTATGAACTGTACCGCGGTGCTGTCGAGTTCCCTGCCCCGGATATGGTATTTGTCTTTTGCCAGTATTACAATCGAACGGCCTTCGGGTGTTTCGTCGGAAAGAGAAGAAAGCTGTGAAATGTCGGCTAGATATGAAGGCTCGACATTATTTACCGGTATGAACTCGGTTGCCATTCTATTCCCTAATGTTATTGTTCCGGTTTTGTCAAGTAAAAGTACGTCAACGTCGCCCGCTGCTTCAACTGCCTTTCCGCTTTTTGCAATAACATTCCTTTTTGTCAGCCTGTCGATGCCACTAATACCGATTGCCGACAGCAGGCCGCCGATTGTTGTAGGTATCAGGCAGACCAATAATGAGATCAGCACGGGAACGGTAATACCGGAAATATTACTACCTGTGGACTGCAGGGCATATGCCTCGAATGGTTTTAGAGTAACCACGGCGAGCAGGAAGATGATTGTCATGCCGCTGAGCAGAATAGTGAGGGCAATCTCATTAGGTGTCTTTTGCCGTTTGGCGCCTTCCACCAGTGCAATCATCTTGTCCAGGAATGTATCTCCCTGTTTGGAAGTGATACGTATGGCAATCCTGTCGCTGATTACTTTTGTCCCGCCGGTAACCGCGCTCCTGTCTCCTCCGCTCTCCCTGATCACCGGCGCCGATTCGCCGGTGATGGCTGATTCGTCCACGCTTGCAATTCCTTCGATTACTTCTCCGTCTCCGGGGATTGTGTCGCCGGCTTCGCAGACGACGACATCGCCTGTTTCCAGTTCTGTTGACAGCACCCTCCTTTCCAGCCCGTTAACAAGCAGCCTTGCGTATGTATTTGTCCTCATTTTCTTCAGGGATTCGGCCTGGGCTTTACCACGTCCTTCAGCCACCGCTTCCGAGAAATTGGCAAAAAGGACTGTGAACCAAAGCCAGATTGAGATTTGTATATTGAAACCCGAATACTGTACTGCTGTTATTAATGTCGTAATGATTGCCCCGAGGAATACGATGAACATCACAGGGTTCTTCAACTGTTTCAGTGGATGAAGCTTGACGAAAGACGCTTTTAAAGCCTCGATCAGCAGCTTCCTTTCAAATGTTTTCATTTCTTTTTTCATGTTTACTACTCTCAACCTATCACACTTAATAATTGTTCAGCCACCGGCCCTAACGACAAGGCCGGCAGAAAAGTCAACGCTCCTACGGCCGCAATCACACATAGCAGCAGGAAACCGAACAGAGTGGTGTCCGTTTTGAAGGTTCCCTGTGATTCCGGTGCAATCTTTTTTGGGGATAGTGAACCTGCTATTATCATCACAGGAATTATTATGGCAAAACGGCCTATCAACATTCCTATTCCCAGCATGATGTTGTAGAACGGAGTGTTGGCATTAAGCCCTGCGAAGGCGCTGCCGTTGTTGCCGGCGGCTGAACTGAAAGCATATAGTACTTCTGAGAATCCGTGGGCCCCTTTTTCCATTATGCTGCTGAGCCCCTGGGGCGCCATCAGGGCTGCAGCAGTAAAAACCAAAATGACAAGGCTCGGGGCTATGACGGCAAGAATGGCCATCTGTATTTCCTTTGCCTGGATTTTTTTTCCAAGATATTCCGGTGTCCTGCCGATCATCAGTCCTGCAATGAAAACTGTAAGCAAAACGAAGATCAGCATTCCGTACATCCCGGCTCCTACACCACCGAAAATGACTTCTCCAATCATCATGTTTACCATGGCAACCAGTCCCGACAAAGGCATTAATGATTCGTGCATGGCATTGACCGAACCGTTGGATGCAGCCGTTGTGGATGTGGACCACAGGACGCTGTTGGTGATGCCGAATCTTGTTTCTTTGCCTTCCATGTTCCCGGCGATGCCAGTAACAGGATTCGGCGAAAACTCGGAATAGAGCGACAGGCCTATGCCGATGATGAGCAGCAGGAGCATTGCCTGGAAGAGTACCCGTCCCTGGCGCGCTGACCCGATGATCTTACCATATGTAAATGTAAGGGCAGCAGGGATGAGCAGGATCGACAGCATTTCTAAGAAATTTGCCAGGGGTGTGGGATTTTCGAAGGGGAAGGCCGAATTGGCGTTGAAGAAGCCGCCGCCGTTCGTACCTAATTGCTTGACGGCAATTTGTGAAGCAGCCGGCCCGCCGGGTATTATCTGTTTACCGCCTTCGAGTGTTACAATCTCTGTGTAATGGCTGAAGTTCTGGACAACGCCTTGTGAGGCCAGGGCCACAGCAAGCAGGATGCTTAACGGCAGCAGTATATACAGGGTAATGCGGGTAATGTCGGCCCAAAAATTACCGAGATTGTCCGTCATCCTGTTCCTGATGCCCCTCGACAATGCGAGGAAAACTGCAATGCCCGTTGCGGCGCTGAAGAAATTCTGTGCGGCAAGGCCGACCATCTGTACAAAATAGCTGATTGTCGTTTCCCCGGCATAGGATTGCCAGTTGGTGTTGGTCATAAAGCTGACGGCCGTATTGAACGCGAGTGTAGGTTCAACATTGGGCAGGCACTGGGGATTGAGCGGCAGGTATGCCTGCAGCAAAAGGACGGCAAACACAAAGGCGAACCCGGCGCCGTTAAACAAAAGCAGGGAGAAAAGGTAGCTTTTCCAGTTCATTGCTTCATCGGGATCGACCTTCAGCAGCCTGTAGAGCAGATTCTCGAACCTGCCGTGCAAACCTTTGCTCATTTTCCCTTCGATTACCCTATAAATATATACTCCAAGCGGTTTGGCGGCGGCGGTCAGAACCACCAGGAACACAATTACCTGTATTAAATCTTTGGCATTCATCATTCAATCCTAAAATTTTTCCGGACAAAACAGCGAGTAAAAAAGGTATAGCAGGATTAATGCTGCCAGCGCACCTAAGATTATATACATCATCATTTTCCTTACAGTTCAACATATTCACCGCTACAAAATTATCCGTTAGAGTATAAGTAAAAAATCAAGAAAGGGCCGGATTACATAAAGATTGCATAAAGATTGACAATCCATGAAAAATTAATTTCGTCACCCGCTGTTCCGGATGATGAAAGAGAATTTCCTGTTTGGAGGCCCTGTTGGGAAAAGGGTCTTCAGGTTCCGGTTGATTCCTGTCCGGACAATTTGCTTTTAACGGCAGTAATCATTATATTTCAGGATGTTATTATGATAGATTTTACTTTTGTTTTCTATTATTTACATATAACTCGGTATTGATATGAGTGAATCAAAAAAAGACATAACGATTTTTATTTCGTATTCATGGAAAAACTCAGATGTAGCCGATGAAATAGATAAGCTTTTCAATATATTAAGTTGAAGCCGGCCTAATAGGAACAGGTAAGATAATGAAATTCTCTAAACACTTCGAGGAGTACTCAATAGTTGTCAGGCCCTACCTGACGAAAGAATTATGCATATATGCCCTGAGCCATTACAGTTACAAAGAAAGACAGGAAGACGGAAGAGTACGCTATTGGGCTTTCATCGAAAAATATAATAAGTATTTGAGAGTCGTTGTCGATAATGACGGAGAAACAGTGTTGACTGCTCATTTTGACAGAGTAGCAGAGAAAAAGAGAGGTTTGTGATGAAAATAAAATATATGAAAGAAACCGATTCGCTGTTCATCATTTTCAGCGGCAAGCTCAGCGCCGATTCCGTCGAGATTGACGACGGCATCATCGCCGATGTGGACGACTCCGGAAACCTTGTCGGGCTGGAGTTCTACTCAGTCAAAGACAGGTTCAGGCAATCGTTTGAAACTGTCTCCGAATCGTTTGGAATTGCACCGGAGAATGCCCTGATGGCAGGCCCTACGTTAATTCATGAACCGCCTGCAAGCTATAGAGATGATGACAGGCCTATATCAGGCCAGGGCTAAGGCCTGCCGGTAGAGTCGAAATAAAGATAGAGTCCACTTTAGAAGTGCACTCTATCTTTTCGCAAACAACAAAAAAACGGGCTTCCTCATTGTGAAAAAGCCCGTCCTGTAAAAAGCTTATTGATAATCTTACATTATGTCGATCTTGCCTGTCCTCTTGATGACGTCGCGGGCGATGATCATCTTCTGGATCTCGTTTGTACCTTCGAAGATCTTGTTGATGCGCGAGTCGCGGTAGAAGCGCTCGATGGGCATTTCTTTGGAGAAGCCCATGCCGCCGTGAACCTGCATTGCAAGGTCGGCGCAGACGTCGAGCAATTCCGAAGCCTGGTATTTAACCATTGCTGCCTGGCGGGGAACCATCGTGCCTCTGTCGTAATCGAAAGCGGTCCTGTAAACCAGCGATTCGATGATGTAAATATATGTTGCCATGTCTGCGAGCATGAACTGTACGCCCTGGAAGTTGGAGATGGGTTCGTCGAACTGTTTTCTCTCTTTGGCGTAACTTGTCGAGAGGCGGAGCAGTTCCTTCATGCCGCCGAGGCATGCAGCGCCGAGGCCGAGCCTGCCGGCGTCGAGAACTTTCATAGCGAGGAGGAAGCCTGCGCCTTCACGGCCAATCATGTTTTCCTTGGGAACCCTGACGTTGTCGAAGGTAACAGAAGCAGTCTGGCTGCCTTTGATGCCCATTTTCTTTTCGGGAGCGCCAACGGATACGCCGGGCATATCCCTATCGACGGCGAAAGCTGAGATGCCTCTGTGGGTACGGGCATAAACCGAGAATACATCGGCAAAGGGTGAGTTGGTAATCCACATCTTCTCGCCGTTAAGCACATAGTCGTTGCCGTCGGCTTCTGCTTTGGTCCTGAGGTTGAAAGCGTCGGAACCGGCGCCCTGCTCTGTGAGGCAGAAGCAGGCAATTTTCTCGCCTGTAGCAAGAGCGGGCATATATTTCTGTTTCAGTTCTTCGCTGCCGCCAATGTATATGGAATTGGAGCCGATGGACACATGAGCGCCGATGAAAGTGGCTGTGGACATACAGGCTGCACCGATATTCTCCTGGACGAGGCAATACCCGACTTCACCAAAACCGCTGCCGCCGTATTCTTCTGCAAATGGCGCTCCGAGCAGTCCCAGTTCTCCGATTTTCTTTCTAATTTCGACGGGTATCTCGCCGTCTTCATCGATCTTTGATGCGATGGGCCGTAATTCGTTGTCGGCAAAGTCCTTGACCATATCTCTAAGCATCTTTTGTTCGTCTGTGAATGTGAAATCCATTGTAATACTACCTCATTATTATTAATAAAAAATATTATCCTAATATAATCAACAGGTACAAATTTAATAAAAATTTTCATATACACATATATATGAATAAATAAGCTGCGCTATAAGTGGCAGTAATCATTACAGTTTACTTTTCCAGAGCAGGGAGATGATGAGGAACAGGCCCATAATTGCGGCAGTACTGACTCCGACTATGCCTATTACAGACACTCCGTTCCAATAGGGCGGTACTTTCGCCAGTAAAATCAGCGACGAACCGACGATGGTCGAAGCCAGGAGTATGGAAAACGACATCCTCTTGCTTACCCTGTTCTGTGTGGCAAGGAGGTCTTCGAAGCCGGTGTGGTGCAGCTCCAGCTTGATCCTTCCCTCCCGCAGCTGCCGGAGTATGGTGTGCAGCTCATTAGGCAGGTCCTGCATCAGGGAAATGACATCCCGTGAATAGTCGATGAACTCTTCACCGATCTTCCCGGCAGTGTATTTATTCCTGATGTTTTCCCTGATGTATGGTTCGGAGTAAGTAATGATGTCAAAATCGGGATAGAGTTGGCGTGCGAGAGAGTCCATGCTGCCGAGGGCTTTCATCATCAGGTAGAGATGGTGTCTCAGGCTGAGGTTGTGCCTTGTCATTATGTCCATCAGGTCGTTGAGGAGCAGGGTAACGTCCACTTTAGAGATGGATTCGTATGTATGCCTGTCGATGAACTCGCTGATGTCCCTTTCGAATTCGTTCCTGTCGATGGACTCCTTGCTGATGGTAATACTAAGTGCTGCCTCGGCAACTTTCTTCACGTTCTTCTGCACCAGGTCAACTAAGAGTTCAGAGAAATGGTTCCTTTCCCTCTCGCTGATCCTGCCGACCATGCCGTAATCGAGGAAGCAGATGCGGTTACCGGGCAGGATGAAGATGTTGCCGGGATGGGGGTCGGCGTGGAAATAGCCGTTGACGAATATTTGCTGAATGATGAACTCGGCGCCTCTCCGGGCAATCAGTTTCGTGTTGCAGCCGCTGTTCTTCAGGGCTTCGAAGTCGTTAGCTTTAATGCCATCGATGTACTCGAGCGTAAGTATCTTGTCTGTTGAGTATTCCCCGATGACATCCGGTATCTTGATATAGTCCGTGTCTTTGTACTGCAATTGGAACTGCCTGATGTTGGAAGCTTCATTGGTGAAATTCATCTCTTTCATCAGCGTCCTGTGGAATTCCTCCACTATTTTTGTAGGCTGGTGCAGTTGGAACTCTTCCACCCGCTTTTCTGCCAGGGTAGCGAGCTGATATATTATCTCGAAATCAATTTCGACGAGCCTTTCGATGTCCGGCCTTTTGACTTTGACGACAACCTGGCGCCCGTTCCTGAGGACGGCTTTGTGTACCTGCGAGATGGAAGCGGCGGCGAGAGGCGTCTCGTCGAAACTTTCAAATATGTCGCTGATTGCTTTGCCTGTCTCTTTTTCAATTATCGACTTGGCAGTCTCCGTGGGAAATGTAGGAACGTTGTCCTGCAGCCTCGACAGTTCGTCGATGTACTCTGTCGGGAGCAGGTCGGGCCTTGTCGAAAGTATCTGTCCCAGCTTGATGAAAGTAGGGCCCAGCTCTTCCAGTGCCATCCTGATCCTTACCTGGCGTGTCAGCCCGGAGATCTCACGGCTCCTCTTTGTACCGAAGATTTTCTGCCCCAGTTTCATGTACCTCTGTATTCTCAGAATGTTGATGACATCCTCGAAACCGTACTTGATCATGACTCCGACGATGGTACGGAAGCGTTTCAGGTGGCGGTAGAATGTACGTGCCAGGTTTATTTTCCTGATGTTAAGCATTTTATTCTATACATTTATAATTTATTATTAATAATTTTGCAAAAAATAATAAATATTACTGTAATAATTTGAAAATTAATCTATAACAGCAACTGATATTGTTTTTGAAAAGAAGGTAATCCATGAATAAGTTCATATCATGCGTACTTGGCGTTGTTGCCGTCTTTTGTTCGGTCGTCAGCCTTTCGGGCTACACAAGTAGTAAAATTACGCTGAAGATGAGCGACGGTACGGAACTGGTTACGAGAATAATGATGCCGGCCGACACTACGAAGTTACCGCTGCCGGTCATTCTGTCACGTACGCCCTACGGTTCTTCCAATGTCTTCGAAGGGCTGGAATCGACACTCACGGACCTGGCCGGTTTTGTGCTCGTATCACAGGATGTCCGGGGCCGGTACGGTTCACAGGATACCTTCAGGCTGTTCATGGACGACGGATGGAACGAAAAGCGCGACGGCTATGAGACGATTGAATGGATTGCGGTACAGCCCTGGTGTAACGGCAGGATCGGGATGTTCGGCGCCAGCGCTCTCGGCATTACCCAGTATGTTGCTTCTGTTTCGAACCCGCCCCATCTCACCTGCGGCATACCTTTAGTAGCTGCCCTCGACCTCTACCGCTACGCAGCCTATCCCGGCGGCATTTACCGCGAGTTCGACATTGACAAGTGGATTGGCGGAGTGTCTCCCACGATGGTGGAAATAGCCCATGAGAATTATGTCTGCTCAAGCTACTGGGACAGGGTGAACTGCCGTAAGCACCTCGATTCCATGAATACGCCGTTCCTGCACGTCGGCGGATGGTTCGACATTTTCTCCCCTGCCCAGCTCGATGCCTATTATGACCTGCAATACAACGGCGGCGAAGGAGCCAGGGGAAAGCAGAAGGTAATAATCGGGCCCTGGACACACACTCTGCTGTTCACGAATAAAATCGGGGACATCACATTTCCGTCCAATGCCTCTCTCGACGTTACCATGACAGCCCTCGGATGGCTGAGCCACTGGCTTACGCAGGGCAATAACGCCGCTTACGCCGGTATTCCGAACATACAGATTTACCAGATGGGCCCCGTTGACACAACAGGTTACTGGAACAGTTGGAAGAGCTATGAAGACTGGCCTTTTACGGACACCGACACACTGACTATGTTTCCCGGTGTTGACGGCAGCATTAGCAATACACTGCCGTTCGAGGACAAGAAGAAGTATAAAACCGACCCAAAGGACCCCATTCCTACCATTGGCGGCAATAATATGTCTTTCCAGGGCGGTCCCTGCGACCAGTCGCCGAACTGGGAAAGGGCAGACCTGCTGGTTTTTGAGTCTCCGGCATACTCCGAACCATACGACATTTTCGGCAAGCCGCTCATCGACCTGCGGTTCTCTGTTAAAAACAAAGACATAGACCTCTTTGCCCGGCTGGTTGACATTTACCCCGACGGACGAAAGATATATATTACCGAAGGGTTTATCAGGGGGCGTTTCCTCCAGGGTTTCGAAAAGGAGGTTTTTCTCAACCAGGGGTATATTTTGAGTGCGAAGTTTGACCTGGGCTGCACTTCCTACACAATTGCCCCGGGACACAAACTCGGACTGATGATCAGCTCATCCAATTACCCCAAGCATTCCGTCAATCCCAATAACGGAAAATCCTTCCTGGAAGGGGACGATTACCTCGTTGCGGATAATACCGTTTACTTCGGCGGCGCCAATCCTACTGTCCTGAGGATACCAATACTGAAGACCGGATTCAAAATGGATGTGCAGGACGGCGCGGGCCATGATGAAACGGCTGCATTCGTCGTTTCAGACGGCATCCTTGACCTGTCAGGCCTGACCGTTAACTGTGAAGGCAGCTATTCGGTCCTGTCGCTTGAGGGCAGGACAGTACTGTCCTGTTCAATTGCTAATACCGGAAGCCGGATCTCTTTCAACTACCCCAGGGGCATATATTTTCTTGTGATGGACGGAGCCAGGGCCTACAGGGTGCTGAATTACTGAGGGGTTTAGTGAAGATAGCCCAGTCTTTTGTATGCATCGCGGACAGCGTCTTTGAATTTGCTATATGACGGCAGTTGATTGAGTTTTTCAATCGATGTTTTCTGGCCGATTAGAGAGTAAAGCTCATCGATTTTCAGTTCTCTGCGTCTCTTTTTTGTTAAATCCTCACGGGCAGTTCGTATTGCATCTTCAATTGTTTTTTTGGGGTCGGAATATGCTTCAGGCTTCTTATCAATTCCAAGGTGCTCATCTGATTTTGAAGTGCCGATTTCTTTTTTAAGTAACTCTTTGTCCGCCATCATCCACGCTTCTGTCATTTGCACAGGTACAATGGCCGTAAGAATCCGGCAGTATTCACTTTCATCGAGTTCCGAAAGAGCATCTTGAGCTGGTTTAATTTTATTAGCAAATACCTTATCATCTGTTGTGCTGTCTGCATCCAGGTGTACGCACAGGACCATTATATAATAGTATTCCATACACGATTTCGAAGCTTTTTTAACATAATCAATAAAGCCTGAATCTGATTTTTCTGTGTACAAATGAACACTTATTTCAAGTTCTCCAGTACACTCATCAAATGCTATTTCTTCAAAAGTCCTTTTAACAATGCTCTCAAGAAACCGCAAATCAGTATTACCTTCTGTCATTAAGCCAATAGAAATTTGATATGCCATAGTACTACATTTCATCAGTATATTTATTTTCAGCGGAATGCAATAGCTCATCCACTTTTAACAATGTGTATTTACGATCCTGTTCTGAAATAAAAATACTTGGTTGATAGCCGCTTTCTTTAGAAACAGGGATTATTTTAGTATAATCGAATTTAAACCTTTTATTGCTGATATTTTTTATAAGAGTACTTTTTTGTGAATAGTTTACTGAGACATTCTTATTATTTTTCCAGTTAACCATTTCATTTACTAATAATGCTGAATGAGTATTAACAATTACTTGTCGTAATGGTATATTATCATCATTGAAATCGGAACTTAGTTCTTTCAATAGCTTTGCCATTGCTTTGATTCTAAACGGATGAATCCCGTTCTCAGGTTCTTCAAAACACAAAAGGCCCGTATGTTTATCATCGTATAGCAAAATACACAACGCTAAAAGTCTTAATGTTCCTTCGGACAGCACCGACGAAGAAAATTCCCTGCTGTCTTCACCTTTTAATTTAATAATGAATTGTTGATTTGCTTTGTCGTCAATTACATTAACTTCGCTAAATTCAGGGATGAATTTGTTTAAGTCGCGGGAAATTTCCCGGAGATTGTATTCATCAGTCTGTTTGATCCTGTACAGCGCTGAAGCTAAATTTTTCCCGCTTGAAGTAATGGCGTCCTTGATGCCCGGTTCCTGTTTTGTCGGTTCGCGCAGATGTTCCGGAATTAACTGCAGGTATTTCCACGATCTCATCTCTTCTTTTGCCGCAAATACGTGAGGGAAATCTACTGAATTGACGCCACCGAGGACAGTTTGGGATATTGTATCAGCGGGAGTGGTCTTTCTCCCGGCTTTCCCGTCCTGTCTCATCTTAATCGCTATTCTATTGCCCTCGTCTTCGGTTTTAATAAAAGAATCCTTAGAACCGCCGGCACGTAATGTTTTCGATAGTTCTCTTGCTTCCTTAAACTGCTTTAACCATTTATCATCTTTTTCAGGAATTTTTTCTAAACTTTCATTTTTTATATATAAACCTTCAAAGCCGATGCTATTCTGTTTTCTTGTTATTAGTATATTGTACCTCAATCTTGTATTGTTAAGTTCTACTTCTCCGCCCCAATTGTCTTTTATTATTCTGTTAACCAACATTTCAACAGTGAATTCCATTTCATTTGCATAAGTGTCTTCGTCATACTTTGTAAACAGTTCAAGTGCATTCCCTCTCTGTTCGCTGAAAGCAGTCCTTATATCCACCTCGGCCAACCTCGAAAGAAGCATTAAGGCATCGAACAGGTTGCTTTTGCCCGAAGCGTTTGCTCCAGCTATTACAGTGAGCGGAGTGAATTCCATCTCAAAATTGTGAAAAGACTTGAAACCATTTATTTTTATGTAGGTTATCATTTGTTCCTATCCCAAATTTGTAACATTGTCAAAAATAATAGTATATTGGAAATAAAATTTTGTAAACATTTGAATTCATGAATATTTAGTATCATAATAAATATTAACAATATAATTATCCATTTTACATAGTATTTCGTTATGAATTTACAAAAAATTATAGAATAATATCGAAATTATTCTCAGTTTACCGGACATACATCAACTTCAATTATTAAGTAGATTACTCCCCCTTCTTTCCAACATTTCCTACCGCAATAATAAATGATTGTATGATATTATCAGTTAAAGTATTATTTTTAAGTTTTCAATTTTTTGCAAAAATGAAAAAAATGATTGTTGAAATTGAAGATGGAAATAATAAGTAACTGGTGATATTATGAAGATTATGACGAAAATATTAATGCTGATGGTCCTGGTTGCCTCTGTGGGAACCGTCCGGGCCCAGCGCTTGTACGAAACCCTCGACGCACAGCAGATCAGGACGCTCGTACCTTCTACCACACGCAGCGTGTACAGCCTGAACGAGCGGAACTGGGAGAAATCCTACAACGGCAAATCCTGGGAAACAGTCGATCTCCCAAGGTCCGAACCCGAAAAAGAAGTGGTAATGTACCAGAAGTCTTTCCGGATCAACAAAAGCGAGATTGAGAAATACACCTGGCACCTCTATTTTCTCGGCATCAACGACGAGGTCGAAGTGTATTTCAATAACCAGTTGATAGGTAAGTATTTTGGCGAGATGACACCTCTCAATGTTACCATTCCCGCAAAATTGATTACTAAAGAAACCAATACAGTAAAGCTTATTGTTTCGCCTGCTTTGAATAATTCAAAAATAATCAAGGAACAGGGCATCTTTTCCAAGAAGGTTTACACCGGCGTCATCAGGGAAATACTCCTGGTCGGCACTCCGCAGATATGGATCAACCAGATCAAATACTCGACTAAACTCAGGGACAACACTTCGTCCTACACGATAAAAGCCAATCTGGATATATCATCTTCACAGATTGAGCGAATCAGGATGAGTACCGACGGCAGCGACACGATGGGGGTACTGAAGGTTAACAAAACAAAAGTGAACATCGAAGTCAGGCTCAGGAACAGGCAGACAGGCGCTGTCATTGCTTCCACACCGGCCAAAGTTGTCGAAGTCGAGCGCGAGAGGACACTGCCCCTGGAGTTTGAGTTTCCTACACCACCGATGATCAAATGGTCGCCGGAAAGTCCTGTACTCTATGAGTTGAATGTCAGGGTTTCGAAGAACAACAGGCTCATCGACGACTATTCTGCCAACATCGGCTTTGTCGATATGAACATCAGGCACGACAATAACCAGACACAGATGTATATTAACAACATTCCTTTTACTTTCAAGGGTGTCGATTACATCGAGGACTATTACAATATGAACCAGACCCTGACCGCCAGGCGTATGAAAGAAGATGTGCTTCTGCTTAAAACTCTCGGCGCAAACATCGTCAGGTTCAAGCATTCTCCGCCCCATCCCTATTTCGCACATCTCTGCGACGAATACGGTATCTTTATTATGGTTGAACTGCCGATCTATAATGTCCCCAGTTCAATCATCGGCTCAAAAGAGATCAATGTAAGAATGATGAACAATGCCAGTAAACTAATCCAGTCATACGACAATCATCCTTCCCTCCTGGCATGGGGTGTCGGCGAAGGCTTGGACGACGGTTCGGACAGGGTTGCGGACTTCACGGCAAAGATTGCTAAGCTCTACGATTCGCTTTCAACAAAGCTTATATATAAAATTGTGAATTTTGGGGTAAGCCAGATCGACGATAAACTTTTCGACATGATAGGTATTACCGACCACCTGATCTACCGAAGCTTCGACGACACAAGGGATGAACTGCTGCGTCTCAGGAACTTAGTCAAGAACAAACCTGTGTTTGTCAACTACGGCATTCCAATCGAACCTGATAATAACAACGGCTACTCCGATCCTTTGTCGATCGGCTCCCAGGCATATTATATTAAAAACATGTTCGAGTTCGTTCACGACAATGATTTCATCGGCAGCCTCGTCTGGTCTTTCAATGACTATGAACTCGACAATCCTTTGCTGATAATCAACAACAGCGACAGGTATCTTTGTACTTCGGGCCTTGTTGACAGGATGAGGCACACAAGGCTGTCATACCAGACAGTGCAGGCCCTGTTCAACGAAGAAAAAGAGCCTTTGCTCGAAGCCGGCAGCTACCGTGAAGACACGCCGTTTTCGTTCATCGTCGTCGGCATCGTCCTGGCGCTGATACTCGTTTTCTTCATCAACAGGTACAAACGTTTCCGCGAATATATCACCCGTGCGGTCATCAGGCCCTATAATTTCTATGCCGACATCAGGGACCAGAGGATTATGTCCAATGTCCAAAGCACACTGCTTGGGGCAGGCATTGCCGTCTCACTGGGCATTTTCATTTCTTCACTGATGTTCTCATTCAAAAACAGCGAAGTGGCACAGTACATCCTGATGATGTTCGTGCCTTACAACTGGATGAGAGGTGTAATCTATGAATTAATATGGATGCCGCTCCTGATGATGTTCATATCCTCGCTGCTTTTCTTCGGCCTGATTTATTTATTCGCATGTATCGTCAAGCTGTTCTCCTTCTTTGTCAGGGGCAGGATATATATTATCGACGGGGTAACGATTACCATCTGGTCCGGTGTGCCCGTAGTAGTCCTTCTGCCGTTCTCCATCATCCTTGTCCGCTTGCTGCTCGTAATGCCGGGCTTTGTCTATTTCATAGGCATATTGGGCATCGGCGTCCTGGTTTGGGTATTGCTGAGAATAATGCGGGCTACGTCGGTTGTGTTCGACATACCCGACACGAGGGCATACATTATCGGTTCGGTCTTCATTGCACTGGTTATTACTGCTGCCCTGGCCTATTACCAGTATAATTTCGAATTTTTCTCCTATTTACAGTATTTATTTTCTATTAATTTGCAGATATAATCAATTATTATAAATTTTTTAGCGGGCATACTATATGGGATTATTATATAAAACGAATTTCGACGATTTGAAAATTCCCCACAGCGTAAGACGTGGAAAAGTAAGGGACATCTATGAAATGGAAGACAGCCTGCTGATCGTGGCCACCGACAGGATTTCCGCGTTCGACGTGGTAATGGACGACGCCATACCGGAAAAGGGAAGGGTACTGTCCCTGATCTCCGTCTTCTGGTTCGAAAAAACTAAGCACATCCTGAAGAATCACTTCATCAGCAATAATGTCGAAGACTACCCGGAAGATTTTCACAAGTACAGAGAACAGCTCGAAGGCCGTTCAATGCTTGTCAGGAAATGCCGCCCACTACCCATCGAAGCCATCGTCAGGGGCTATATCGCCGGCTCAGGCTGGAAGGAATACAAAAAGAGCCGTACTGTTTGCGGCATACCACTCCCTGAAGGGATGCAGGAATTCGACAAATTCGACGCCCCTCTGTACACTCCTTCGACAAAGGCAGAAGAAGGGCACGACGAAAACATCTCCTACGAGCAGGCTTCCGCCATTATCGGTGAAGAACTCAACGGCAAAGTTAAGGATGCCTGTCTTGCCCTGTTCAATTTCGGCTCGCAGTACCTTGAGCAAAGAAGCATCATCCTGCCCGATACAAAATTTGAGTTCGGCCTCGATGAGAACAATGAACTGATACTGATCGACGAAGCTCTTACGCCTGACTCTTCGCGTTTCTGGGACATGAAAGCTTACCAGCCGGGTAAACCCCAGGTCAACTTTGACAAACAGATACTCAGGGATTATCTTGAGTCCCTCGACTGGAACAAGCAGCCGCCACCGCCGCCATTGCCCCCTGAGATAATTACCCGGACGACGGAAAAGTACCTGGAAGCATTGAAATTAATAGTAAACGAATAATTAAGTCTGAATAATGGCCCGATCCGGCACACCGGAAATTACATTTGAGGACAAAAAGCCTCTGGCTTTTGACCTTAAGACCTTCTTCATTACGCTGGGGCTCTTGTTTATCGGTTTGCTGTCCATCTACAGCTCCACAAACAGCCCCGGAATGGGAGTCTTCTTCGACAAGCAGATTGCTTATGTCATTGTGGGAGCAATATTTATGTTCGCTATAATGTATATCCCCGAGCATTGGCTCCAGGTCTATACATTCCCATTCTACGTCGTAACAATTCTGCTGCTGCTTATTGTGCTTCAGTTCGGTTCCACAGTCTATGGAACCAAGGGCTGGCTCAACTTTGCCGGTGTCTCAATACAGCCCGGTGAAATTGCGAAGCTGTCGGTATTGCTGATGATCTCGCGCCATCTTTCGTACAAAGGCCGGCAGATAAACAATTACAGGGATTTTTCCATAATCATGGCATACGTGCTGATTCCTGCATTTCTCATCATGAGGCAGCCGGATTTCGGGTCCATGACCGTCCTGTTTGCCATTCTCCTTGGAATAATGCTGTGGGCAGGTTTTGACCTGTTCGTCCTGTTCTTCATCGTCAGCATTCCGGTAGTGTTTATCCTGTCGCTCATGGGTGCGCAGTATTATTTTGTCTATGCAACTGCCTTTGCCGGCGCTGCCATCTTCTTCAGGCGAAAAGTCATAATTACGGTGGCAGCCATTGGTGTCATCATCGCCGTAGGCTATGCCAGCATATTTATTTATGACAAGCTGCCGCCCCACCAGCAAAAAAGGATCGACGTCTTCCTCAATCCCGGGCTCGATCCGCAGGGAGCAGGCTACAACGTCCTGCAGTCCATCCTGGCTGTCGGCAGCGGCGAGATTGCAGGAAAAGGTTTCCTGGAGGGTTCACAGACACAGTTGCGTTATATCCCGAAGCAGTGGACCGACTTCATCTTCAGCGTTCCTGCAGAGGAGTTCGGGTTCATCGGCGCTGCCCTCGTTCTGGGGCTTATGGTGCTACTGATGCTGAGGGCATTAAACATTGCACAGGAGACCAAAAGCAAGTATTTCAGTTTAGTGTGTGTCGGAGGAGCTGCGCTCCTCTTCTACCACACTCTGATCAACGTCGGCATGGCAATCGGGCTGATGCCGGTAATGGGTATCCCCCTGCCTTTCATCAGTTCCGGCGGTTCCTCGCTGGTAGTTAACATGGTCATCGTCGGCTTCATGATGAATGCCTACCGCTCGCACCGCCGCCCAAGGGACTGAGAGCGGGTTGCTACGCCCGGTTCAATTTTTATTTATTAACTTTATGAAATCAGGGTCGTCCCGGAATTTTGAAAAATCTTCATCTGTTTGGGCAATTGATATATAATAGTCATCACGATTTATTGCCTCTGCCAGATAATTCAACAGTTCTGGTTTATTTCCAAGTAAAGCATATGTACAGGCTGTGTTATACCAGATATTTGTGAAATCGGGTTTTGATTCTATTGCTTTTTTATGATATTCAATCGCTTTGTTATAATTCTTTGTTTTGGCCAGCAAGCAAGCTTTGTTATCTAATGCTTTGTAGTAACTGGGGGCGATCTCCAGAGACTTGTCATAGTATTCAAACGCTTTGTTCAGGTATGTATCATTTTTTGTGCTTGAGTATAGCCTTGAATAGGCACACCCCATCGAATTCATTGTTTGGTATGATGAAGGTTCAAGTTCAAGACCCTTGGAAAACTCGTATATTGCTTTGGAAAATTCGCTATTTAACAGATAAAATATACCCCTGTACCTATAATCAGAGGATGTAAACTCACAACCGAACTCTCTTAATATCTCCGAATTCAAATAAAAATCCTCTAAAACACATTTTTCGCTTGATTTGATACTCCTTTTCTCATCCAATTTTTTCAGGATCTTTCCTAATTTCTGATTACTTTGTTCCACTTTCTCTTTAGTTGTATTGATTATTTTATTTATTCTTTCATCAATTGCTTTATATTTGGCTGCACTTAGCACTAATTCATCAAGTAGTGGCTTGTATGTCTTTTGAATTTCGGAAATATTGATATATTCCTTTTTATAAGTAGAGTATTCAGTTTTTAGTATTGATATTTCATTTTTTAATTCATCTTTTTCTTTATCTATCCTTTCTCTCATTTTCCTTCCTTCAAGGAACCCTACGGTTTCTAAAGCGCCTATGACAACCGCTATAATGGCGCCACAAATACCCATTATCCAGTCAAGTGTGCTTAAGGTGCTGCTGAAAAATTCCTTCGTTTCTTCTATTATCTGCCTTTCAGTCTCTATCCTGTTTTCATTGGCGGCAATCCGGCTTTGTAATATTGCAATTTGATTTTGTAAACTATCATTAGAAGGATAGGAGGATTCAAGTGAAAAACATATGCTGACAGAAATCAGGAATGCTGTGAAAATTGATGCTGTTTTCATGTTAACCCCGCGAAAAATTGAGTAATAATATCACAGTAAAAATTACAAACCGGAAGATCAATTATCACTATTTATCAGCTATATTCAGTAATTGTTCAGTAATAATTCAGTAAAGTTTAAGTAATACACAGGCGAAATGGTTACAGAAATTATTCTTTTGTGTCTTCTTATTACATTTCCCTCATTAATAATTCCCTCATCAATTTCGTCAATACCAAAATGAAAAAAATAATAAAGAATATCGTTTTGAAGACACTGGCTGCCGTTGCTTTTGCAGCTTTTTTTACAGCGACTCTCGCAGGGCAGGCGCTTCCCGGCGGGGTAAGTCCCGAGGAAGAAACGAAGGATGTCGAAGATGGCGCCGCCTCCCAGGGCATGATGTGTGCAGGCTTCAAAGCCGCCAATATGCTCGATGAATGGGGCTATGAGCTCGGACTTGACCTGATTGCAAGGCTGAACGAAAACTTCGGTGTCGGCGGCTCTATGTATTATCTGTTGAGCCACAATCTTAAGGCTCCGTCCCAAAACGGCCTCGTCAACCCCCACGTTAAATTGTTCTATTTCGGGCTCAATCTGGACTATTCCTTTTCCATTGTCAAAGACCTGGAAGTGTCCGCATTCGCCCTGTTCACTGCCGGACAGACGAACCTTAACGAAAGGACCGACATCGACGTCAGCAGCAGTATGTCCTCCGACTGGATATTTATGGCCGAGCCGTCCCTGAACCTAAGATACTTTTTCAATAAAAACATTGGCGTCGGTATCTCTGCGGGCTATCGTGCCTCGACAGGCGTCAATAAGTATCAACTGACAAACAGTGACCTTAGCGGTACGGTGCTTTCGCTTTACCTCTGTACCCGGATGTAGTATCGTTGAAATAACGCCTGTGTATTGGATATATTCATTAATTCTTATGATTGAACCTCACAGGGATTGATCAATATATAGAATATTCCGGCATAGATTCCGGACGGGATCCCGAAGTTTTACATACCTGATATTATATGCTTAATATCTTTTCTGCCGCTGCCTCACCGCTTCTGGCGGCTCCTTCGAGTGTGGCAGGCAGGCCTGTCGCTGTCCAGTCGCCGGCTAAGAAGAGGTTGGAGACAGGGGTGGTTTGCGGTAACCTTAAAGGTTCTGATTCCGGTGTAATTTCCGGAGTGGCATTCATTTCGATGATAATCCTGCTGTGTTGCAGCGTTGCTTCTTTGGCTGCCGGAAATACGGATTCAATCTCGCTTTTCAGGATTGCCCCGAGTTTGTCGGCAGACAATTCTGCCAGGCTGCCGGCGTCGCTGATGGTAAACGACAGGCAGTTAGGATAATTACCCTGAAGGGTTTTGTTGTACCGGCATATGAGCCTGCGGTTAAAAACCCAGTGCAGGCGCGAGCCGAGGATTGCTGCGAACTCGTCGCTGAACAGTTCCCGGTCAAACCAGTAGTGAGCAGAAATGATTGAAGAGTACTTCTGATCCTTCAGAGGAGCGAAAAAAGCATTGTCAGCCATATCATCAGGCATCACCCTGAGCAGAGCCGTGGGTGGCACTGCTACAATCACAAAGTCAAAATCGTCGATTTCCTCTTTATTTGTCCTGATGGAAGTAACAATGTCGTTTTCGACTGCAATCTGTTTTACTGAATGGTTCAGCTCAAGGCTGGAGCCTCGTTCCCTGAGCCATTCACCGGCAGTGGCGAACAATTCGCCCAGGTCGGTATCAGGAAAGATGAGCCTTGAATCTACACCCTCCGAGAAAAACGCTTCACGCATGACTGTAACGAACAGCTTCGCTGCGGCTTTGCCGATGCCCAGGTTCAGGGCAGAAACAAGGATAGGCCCCCAGAAGTTGCGTATGGCCTCTTCCGGTTGTCTCTCACGCCT
Source organism: uncultured Hyphomicrobiales bacterium (assembly GCA_964634885.1). Classification (GTDB taxonomy): domain Bacteria; phylum Bacteroidota; class Ignavibacteria; order Kapaibacteriales; family UBA2268; genus DAINRZ01. Next base: position 61,613 of record CAZWLN010000003.1, read on the forward strand.
GAGAAGGCTGAGCACTGTTTCAGCGCCTGCTTCCAGCCTGTTGCTCCTGAGTTTGAGAAAAAGCCTGATGATTGCTGTTTTGGACGACACACCCAAAGCGCCGAAACGAAGCAGGCCCCATATTATTCCCGCTTTGCCGGGTAAAGCGCCGGTGTTCAGCAGTGCGGATTTCCCGCCGTCGATGAATGGTACTCTCAGGGATTGCTGATAATAAAGCCTGTCGTCTGTACCCAGTTCTTTCAACAGCCCGAGGAAAGAACGATAGGCTCCGGCCAGTAAGTGCTGTCCGTTGTCAACAATCTCGCCTGTATGCGGGTCCATGAAAGAATAGGCCCTGCCGCCGGGATAGGATCTCTTTTCCAGAAGCCTTACCCTGCAGCCGCTCCTGCACAAACGAACGGCCGCCGACAGGCCGGCGGCGCCGGCGCCGACGATAATAACGCTCCTATTCATTATTATCTATGTACAGGCTGCTGCTGTTGGTTTCCTTCAGGAAAAGTTCAACCATATCATTGGCGATCTGGTTCCCTTTGGTTGTCACCCACTTAAGGGAGATCGAACGGAGCAGGTTCTGGGGTAAAGAAGACAGCCGGTTATTGCTAAGGTTCAGTGAAACGAGGGCAGGCAATTTTGCCAGGCCATCGGGGACTACGGAAAAGTTGTTGTACGCAAGAGACAGGTCGCTTAGAAGCGGAAGCCTGAAGAGTGCGTCCGGCAACTCTGCCAGCATATTGTGCGACAGGTTCAGGATTGTCAGGTTTCTCAGCTCTCCGAGAAATTCGGGAATTGTTGACAGTTCATTGCCGGCAAGGCTGATCCTTGACAGGCATTTCAGGCTTTTGAGCGATTCAGGTACGGACCTTATCCCGCAGCTGTCCCAGTCCAGGTCTTCGAGTGAGTCTAAGGACGCAATCGACTCGGGCAGTGTCCTGACCTTTGTTCTTGAGATCGAGAGGTGCCTCAGTTTCTTCAGGTTGCCGATGTCCCCCGGAAGCGAATTCAGGGGATTGCCTGAAAGGGAAAGCCTGCTAAGCCTTTTCAGGCCGCCAATCTCACTGGGCAGCGTTTCCAGCTTGTTGTCTTCTGCCGACAATACCAATAATCTGTCAAGGCTGCCGATCTCCTTAGGCATTGCTGATATTTTATTGTCAGTGACTGCAAGTTTCCTCAGCTTCCTGAGTTTCCCAATGGAAGCCGGCAGGGACTCGATCCTGTTTTTCGTAACCGCAAGCTCTTCGAGGTTCTCAAGCTCGCCTATGTTTTCAGGCAGGCTTGCAAGCCTGTTGTTGAACAGGTAAAGTATCTTAAGCTTCTTCAATTGGCAGATGCTGTTCGGAAGCTTGTACAGGATGTTTTTCTGTAACTGCAGTTCTTCCAGGTTCTTAAGTTTGCCGATGCATTCCGGCAGGTATTTCAGTTCGCAGTCGCGAATGTTCAGCTTTCTCAGGTTGGTGAGGTTGCCGATGGACTCGGGCAGGCTGGTAATGTCGTTGCCGGTAAGTATCAGTGTCCTCAGGTTCTTAAGCCTGCCGATGGACTCGGGTAAAGGCGTGTTTTCCATGTAGGCATAGCTCAGGTCCAGGGAAAAACAACTGTCCGGATCCTCGAGTGCCTCTTCCAACGATTCGAAGACGCGCAGCGAGTCTTCACTGTAAACCTCTTCTTCAAAGCTGTCATTGGTTTCCTCCTCGCTGAATTTCTTCGGTTGACAGGAGGGGAGAATGGCAACGATCAATGAAAATGCCACTAATGCTATAAAATTTTTTAATAATGATGCCATATAACTATTATCAATATTTTACAAAATTGAAAAAAAAAACAAATATAAATGAAAAAATCAATTTACAAAATCAAATTTTATTATTATTTGAAATGTAATTATATTTGTAATTCTATATTTACGCGGACGTGGCGGAATTGGCAGACGCGCTAGACTTAGGATCTAGTGGGGCGACCCGTGAGAGTTCGAGTCTCTCCGTCCGTACGATTGAAAAAAATATTTTGTATATAAATTTTAGGTACAACATTGGAAAAAGCATATAAAGAGATAAGCAGCAGCATGAGGGAAGTGGAACTTACCCTGACAAAAGAGGATCTGCAGCCGATTTATGATAAAGCTTATAAAGAAGCTCAGCCATTAATCGACATGAAGGGCTTCAGGAAAGGCAAAGTGCCGATGAATGTCGTTAAAAAGTACTTCGGCAAGAACATCGAAGCCAATGCCGTCAACGATTCGATGACTGACATATTCAACAAGCTGATGAAGGAAGACGACCTCCGTGTCGTCGGTACTCCTCAGTTGGTCAAGGTCAACGAAACCGAAGAAAACACTGTCCTGACAGTTATGTTCGAGGTACTTCCCGACTTCGAACTGGGCGACTACAAAAGCCTGAAACTCTACGAACCGGTTCACGTTGTCAACGACGAGGAGATCGAATACGAAATCGGGAACATCTGCATCAATCTCGGCACCTTCTCCCATGTTGAATCCATCGAAGATGAATATAATCTCGTTAACCTTCAGATGACGCCTCTCGACAACGATACTTACGAACCGCTTGCCGGAAGAGAGCCGTACAACTCACGGGTCTTCCTTGCAGACAAACGCGGCGACGGTGTGGAACAGATGAAAGAAGCCCTGATGAACCGTACTAAGGGCGACAACTTTACTTTCGTTCCGAAGAAACTTTCCGAAAGTGAAGCGACTGAGACGTTTAATGTGAAGATACTCGACATCGAACATGTAGTGCCCAGGGAGTATGACAATGCAATGGTTGAGGAATACACCAAAGGCAGGTTCAATACTACCACGGACTTCCGCGAGGAGGTAGGTTTCAGGCTCCAGGAAGAATGGGACAAGAAAACGCGCCACGAGATCGAAGAGCAGATAATCGGGAAGCTTCTTGAAATGCATCATGATGTCGATCCACCTCAGGCTTTTATTTACAATGTGATGGAAGCAATGGTAGAAGACATCAAAGCACGATACAAGGACCTTCCGAACAAAGACAAGATCACTGTTCAGAGCATGTATCCCAGCCTCTACCCCGTTGCCTCAAAAACTGTACGCTGGGATATCATACGCCAGCGCATCGTTGACGCCGAAGGCCTGAAGATCGAAGACCATGACATCGAAGCTGACGTCGAGGCCGAATCTGCAAGATATGGCATCGACAAAGAAGAAATGAAGAAGATATTCTTTGAAAATCCGAACATCATGAACACACATCTCAATAAAAAAGTCTTCGACTTCATAATCGATTTTGCTGAGATGGAAGACATCTCCTTCGAAGAGTATGAGAAAACAATTAAACCTCAGCATTACGGCCACGACCATAACCATGACCACGACCACGGCCACAATCATGACCACGACCACGATCATGACCATGAACACGAAACAGAAGAAGAAGACAATTAATAGAATGATTCAGAACAGCAGTTATCGCTTCCGTCAATAAATATCAACGACACCCCGGCGGAATTTCCGTTGGGGTGTCGTGTATATATAAATACATAGAATTTAAACAATTAGACGACATTTAATTCTTGCTTTTAAATACTCATTTTCATATATTTGTACATATTTTATTTATTGATCACGTAACGTGAACATTATAATAATATGAACATCAGGAAAAAGCATATTGTTGATACTGCCCTGGAGAACCTCAGACAGACAGCTGATGTTACAGGTTATTGGGAGGAAACGGCAAAATTTACCGCCTGCACAGAAAGCAATTGCGATGGGGTAATTACCTTCCGATTCAATGATCTATCCCTGGCTTTTAATGCCGAAATAATGCAGGAACCAAGGTATCATCAGTTAGAAATACTCTGGAAGAAATCGGTGGCGCTGAAGCCGCTCATTATCATCGCAAGGCATATCTTTCCGGAAATAAAAAAGGGATTGAGAGCCCAAGGCGTTGCATACCTGGAGATGAACGGCAATATTTTCTTAAGGCAGCAGGGAGCCTGCTTATGGATTGATACGCAAAAGCCGTTAAAACACGAAAAGGAAGCCATGGTTGGGCGTGCCTTCACAAAAACCGGCCTGAAGGTAGTATTCAATTTCATTATTGATAAAGGGGCCATCGGACGGACTCACCGGGAAATTGCTCTCACAGCCGGAGTCGGATTGGGCAATATTAACTATATCATCAATGGGCTGAAGGAAAAAGGATTTGTCGTGGCAGCAGGCAGGAACAAACCGCCACTGCTCAGGAAGAAGGAACTCCTTCCTGTCTGGGCAGAACGCTATGCAGAAAAGTTAAAACCCGGTTTGCTGATTGGTACTTTTCGGTTTCCAAACCACGAAGACTTTCACAACTGGAAAAACCTCGTATTGAAAAACCGGGAAACGGTTTGGGGAGGAGAAGCTGCTGCGGCCTTGGTCACTAATGACATCAATCATGCTATCCTTACGATATATACAGAAGAATCGAAAAGGGATATAATGTTGAATTACAGGCTTATTCCGGACCCACAAGGCAATGTCGCCGTTTACGAAAAATTCTGGAAAGCAGCTATCCATGAACACCAAACGGCACCACCCGAACTAATTTACGCCGACCTAATCAATTCAACTGACAGCCGTAATATAGAAGCCGCGACAAGGATATTGAATGAAATCATTGAATTTTAGTACCTGGCCTGCTTTTAATCAGGGTAGTAATGTGTATTACGATTGCGAAACAATTCATGGAACCATTAGATGGGGCTGTGCTATTAATCCGGGAATTGATCAAAGGAATTTCTGAAAATTGGAATGGGGTACTGAATGGAAATAAATAAAATAAATAGTAGAATTTCACAAATTGATCACATAATGAAATATATTACTGTTATATTATTTATATGCCTGTCTCTTCTCTCCTGCAGACGGGAGCCGCAGAAGCCTGTCTTCGTCGAAGGCAGGGCGCAGGGGACTATGTACCGCATTACATTCTACGGTGAGGACAGCCCGGGCCTTAGAAAGGGGGTCGATTCCATCTTCGGGGCAATCGACAATTCCCTATCCATCTACAATCCCAACTCGGTAATTTCATTATATAATACAAACAGGGCGGTTCAGCCTGACAGCCATTTCATCAGGGTGTTGACAGAAGCTATGTCTGTTGCTGCCGCCACCGGAGGTTACTTCGACTTCACCGTCAGGCCTGTTGCGGAAGCCTGGAAAAGAAACCGGGAAACAGCACTCGATTCAGCCGTGCCCGACAGCCTGAAAGTAATTACAGGCTGGCGTTTAGTGAAGTTTGAAGACGGGAAAATAGTAAAAAATACGCCGGGAGTGCAGATCGACCTGAACGCCATTGCCCAGGGTTACACTGTCGATGTACTTGGAGACTACCTGCTGGGCAGTGGCATTGAAAACTTCATCATCGAGCTTGGAGGCGAAGTAAAGGCTCACGGCTGCAAACCCGGCGGAACATCCTGGAATGCAGGCATTGAGAGGCCGCCGCAGGTAAACAGCAGACAGGGCGACGCCGTCCGTGTTGTGGCCCTCGACGATATGGCGCTGGCTACGTCCGGTTCATACCGGCAGTTTTACATAAGGGACGGAAAGAAATATACTCATATCATCGACCCGTTGACGCTGAGGCCTGTCCGGCACAACCTGCTGAGCGTTGCTGTAATGGCCCGCAAATGCTCCGTAGCCGATGCTTACGCTACTGCCTTCATGGCAATGGGTTTGGAACGCTCTGTGCAATTCCTGAAACTCCATCCGGAATTGAAAGCATTTTTCATCCTTGCAGACAGCAGCCGGGGTTTCCGTACATTAGACAGGCTCCGGTAGGCCCGGAGGATGATTCCCGGCTCTTCCGGCACAGAAGTATTTTAATAAAAAATGCAAATTCTCTGTGAAAATGTGAAACTTTTCCAATAATCAATTGTTATAGTAGTTATTAATTGTGATAATTTTGAAAAAGTATTTAAAAATTATTTGAAATAAATATTATAATTTGAAAGATAATGGTCGTAAGAGGTTAATATGATAAGGAATTATATAAGTATCTGCCTGTTTTTGATTGCAATGGCATTGCCTTTGGCTGCACAGCCCAAACTTACCATCGACAAGGATTCACAATACGACTGGGGTGTAGTCCGGCCAAGCCAAAGCCCGATAAAGACTGAATTCAAACTGTCGAACACGGGCTCCAATACTTTGATCATCAGGAAACTGGAACCCGACTGCAGTTGTACGACGACTCCCCTCGACAAGGACACAATTGAGCCGGGTGAATACGCTACGCTGAAAGTGGAGATTAAGCTCAGTGAAAAAGAAGGCACAATGAAAAAACGCGTGAAGGTTTTCACGAACATCGAAGGCGCCGATTCGATGAAGATAATAATGATGTCTGCAACCGTTGTCCCGCCGCTGTCATTCTTTCCCAAGAGAATATTCAATTTCGGGATGGTGGAAATCGGCAAAGAAGCAACAAGCAAAATAGTAGTAACAAACGAGACACAGAAAAATATTACCGTAAAGAACGTCCGGGGCAGCCAGTATGTAACCCTGGACCTGAAAGACAACCAGGTACTGAAACCGGGTGAGGATATCACAATCACTGCAGTCCTGAAATCGGTCAAATCGGGGAATTTCAGCGATTTGATTACATTTGAGACCGACGATCCGGATACACCTTCCGTTAAGATGTATGCTACAGGAACGGTGGTAGGGCCGGTAAAAGGGCCTGATACCGGTACGAAGCCCGGAAAATAGAGGCCATTCCTTAGTAAGGTACTTACATTCTCATTCACTGGATTGATAATCTCAAGCTGGGTATTGTCTGTCATTTCTGTGAATTTCCCTTTGAACATTTTTTCCGCCATTCTGAAAATACGTCTTTTGATATACCTTTCTTTACAGGGGTTTTACCCGATCTCCCGGGCTCAAAACCTGATCTCAAATGCTCTGCCGACAGGTCTGGACTGACAATTAGCAATTGCAAACGTACTATTTAGCCTTGCTAAAAATATTATTAATATTTAATAAATATTCATTTAAGTCTTTATTAATAAGGGTGTTGTCGAAAAAAATATGACAAGCAAATCGAATATATTACTATACTTACTCACTCGGCAGATAGATAATTTTGATATTGAAATATTATAAATTATAATATAGTAGCGTGAATTATTATATTGTCGGAGTATTGAAATGACGAAAAACTACAAGTGCAACTGCACGGAAGAAACGACAGAAGAAGAGTTGTATGCAATCCTCGACGAAGTAATCGAAGATTACCGGGGTAAGCAGGGCGCTCTGATACCTGTACTACAAATCACTCAAAACCTGTTTGGTTATTTACCCGCCGACGCCATTAAGAGAATTGCCGTAAAAATGGGCAAGTCCTACAGCGAAGTGGCAGGTGTAATCAGCTTTTATTCATTCTTTTCCACTTTCCCCCGCGGAAAATACATGGTCAGGGTATGCCTCGGCACTGCCTGCTACGTTCGCGGAGGCAAAGGTGTACTCGAAGCTCTCAACCGCCATCTGAAGATCGAAGTCGGACAGACAACTCCCGACAGGCTCTTCTCACTCGATATCGGCAGATGTTTCGGCGCCTGCGGTTTAGCACCCGTAATCATGGTTAATGACGTAGTTCACCAAAGGGTGAAACCCGAAAAGGTCAACGAAATCCTCTCTTACTATAAATCAGTGGAAAAACAAGCTAAGAAGGAAGTAGAAGCATGATAATAACTCAAAAAATAACCGGATTGGATAAATTGAATGCTGTTAAAAAAGCAGTCATCGATGATAATACAAAACTCGGCAACGAGATTAAAGAAAAAGTCTTACTGTGTGCCGGCGGCGGCTGCATTGCCTCCGGGGCTAAAGCTGTAAAAGCTGAATTCGAAAGACTGCTCGCCGAGAAAAAGCTCGACAAACAAGTAGTTGTCGTTGAAACCGGATGCCTTGGCCCCTGCGTCAAAGGACCGGTCATTGTAATGGCAAAAGAAAAGATTTTCTACCAGAATGTCAATCCCGAAGATGTCGAAGAAGTAATCAACGAACATATCATCAACGGTAACATCGTTGAACGCCTCACCTGGAAAGATGACGCCACAGACGCTCCGATTCCTGTAATGACAGACATCGATTATTTCAAATCGCAAACAAAGATTGTCCTGAGAAACTGCGGTAAGATCGACCCCCAAAGCGTCGAGGATTACATCGGTTGCGACGGCTACCAGGCTCTCGCCAAGGCTCTTACAAAGATGACTCCCGAAGACGTCATCAACGAGATGAAGCTCTCCGGCCTCAGAGGCAGGGGCGGCGCAGGCTTCCCGACCTGGATGAAATGGTCGTTTGCCTCTAAGAACCAGGCAGACCAGAAATATATGCTCTGCAACGGCGACGAAGGCGACCCGGGTGCATTCATGGACCGCAGCGTCCTCGAAGGCGACCCGCACAGCATCATCGAAGGTATGGCACTCGGTGCATACGCCATTGGCGCTTCACAGGGCTTCGTTTACGTCAGGGCCGAATACCCGCTGGCAGTCGAAAGGCTTCAGGGTGCCATCGACAGGGCCTATGAAGTAGGCTTCTTAGGCAAAAACATTTTCGGCAGCGATTTCAGTTTCGACCTCGAAATCAGGATGGGTTCCGGCGCATTCGTATGCGGCGAAGAAACAGCCCTGATGGCCTCCATCGAAGGCAAAAGAGGCGAACCGAAACCAAGGCCGCCGTTCCCGGCCGAACGCGGTTTGTGGGACAAACCCTCCGTACTCAACAATGTTGAAACATTCGCCAACGTACCGATCATCATCGAAAAAGGCGGCGAATGGTTCGCCGAATTCGGCACCGCAAAGAGCAAAGGTACGAAAGTATTCGCCCTCGCCGGCGCCATCAACATGTCGGGCCTCGTAGAGGTACCTGTCGGCACTACTCTCGGTGAACTGATCTATGACATCGGCAAAGGTATCCCCGGCGGCAAGAAATTCAAAGCTGCGCAGATCGGCGGCCCTTCCGGCGGATGTATTCCAAAGAAAAACCTCAATGTCCCCCTCGACTACGAGTCACTCCAGAACCTGGGCGCCATCATGGGCTCCGGCGGCTTGATCGTAATGGACGAAGATACATGTATGGTTGACGTTGCAAGGTACTTCCTCGAATTCGTTCAGGAAGAGTCCTGCGGTAAATGCGTACCCTGCCGCGTCGGCACAAAGAGAATGCTCGAAATCCTCGAGAGGATATGCTCAGGCAAAGGCGTCGAATCTGACATCGACACCCTCATCGAACTGGGCAACCAGATCAAAGAAACAGCATTGTGCGGATTGGGCCAGACTGCACCGAACCCGGTACTGTCCACAATCAAGCACTTCAGGCATGAATACGAAGCACACATCAGGGAAAAGAGCTGTCCTGCCGGCGTTTGTTCCGGACTGGTCCGCGCCCCCTGCCAGAGTGCCTGCCCCGCACACGTCGATGTCCCCGGTTTCGTATCGCTCATCGGCGAAAGGCGCTACGCCGAAGCTCTCAGGCTGCACCGCGACAGGAATCCATTCGCAGCCGTCTGCGCCCGTGTATGCTTCCACGCCTGCGAAGAGAAATGCCGCCGTTCATCACTCGACGAATCTCTTGCCATCCGCTCGCTTAAACGCTTCATGGTTGACCAGGAAATAGTCGTACAGGTACCTGAAGTAAGAGAGAACGAAGAAAACGCCAAACGCAAGGTTGCCATCGTCGGCGCCGGCCCCTCAGGCCTGTCCTGCGCATACTTCCTTGCAAGGCTCGGTTACAAACCCACTGTCTTCGAAGCAGAACACCGCCCCGGCGGTATGCTCGTACAGACAATTCCTTCCTACAGGCTCCCCAGGGAAGTCCTGGCACGCGAGATACGTATGATTGAAAACCTTGGTGTTGAAATCATCTGCAACAGGGCGCTGGGTAAGGACTTCTGGCTGAGCGACCTCAGGGAACAGGGCTTCGAGGCCGTATTCGTCGGCGTCGGCACTCCCAAAGGCATCTGCCTTGACCTGCCGGGCATGGAAAACGAATGGGTTACAAACGCAATGGACTTCCTGAAAACATATAACCTCAGGGGTTCGGTCAAAGTCGGCAGAAAGATCGTCGTCGTCGGCGGCGGAAACGCAGCCATCGACGCCGCAAGAACTGCCATCAGGCTTGGCGCCGAATCCGTTACCGTAATTTACAGGCGCAGCTACGAAGAAATGCCCGCCTATGCAGAGGAAATCGAAGAAGCTCTGCAGGAAGGCATCATACTGCTGCCGTTAACCAATCCAAGAGAGATACTCTGTGAGAGCGGCAAGATCACCGGTGTTCGCTGCAACACAATGAAACTCGGTGAATTTGACCATACCGGCAGAAGAAGGCCCATCCAGGACGAAGAAACATTCATCGTCGAGGCAGACCAGGTCATCCAGGCCTGCGGACAGGGCTTCGACCTCGAATTGGTTCACTTGGGCACCACACAGCTCAAGATGTACGGCGAGTACAGCATCGTCATCGATGAAACCTCAGGCCAGACATCAATACCCTGGGTATTTGCAGGCGGCGACGCAGCCGGAACAGGCGGCAGGACCGTCATCGAAGCCGTAGCCGGCGGTGAAAGAGCAGCCGTAGGTATCGACGAATACCTCACAGGTGAAAAACATGCATTCTGGAGAGAAGAGAAACAGCTCGACACAGCCTATGATCCTGATGCCGATCCGGTTCCCTATCCCAGGAGAAAGATGGTTCTTCTTTCAGTTGACAGGCGTAAGAACAACTTCGACGAAGTTGAACAGGCATGGACCGAAGCTGAAGCCGTCAGACAGGCTCAAAGATGTTTGAGATGTGATTATGGTAAGAATTAATTTAATGCAGGAGTGAAAAAATATGATTTCAATGTATATAAATAATCAAAACATGGTGGTGCCCGAAGGTACTACCGTTCTTGAGGCAGTCAGGAAAGCCGGCTTTAAAGTGCCTACTCTTTGCAACATGGAGTGGAGAAGGCCCATCGGCGCCTGCAGAGTATGCCTCGTTGAGATGGAAGGCAGCGGCAAGCTTGTTGCTTCATGCACAACTCCTGTAGCCGAAGGTATGAGAATACTGACTAACAGCAGGAAAGCCCGCAATGCACGTAAACTCGTCGTCGAACTGCTCGTCTCCGAGCATGAAGGTGACTGCAAAACCTGTGAAAGAAACGATGACTGTGAACTGCAGTCTGTTGCAAGGGAAATGGGTGTCTATGAGATTCCTTACACAGGCGACAAACCGAAGCACTACTTCGACAAAACCACACCGGCACTCATCAGGGACACAGCAAAATGTATCAAATGCAGACGCTGCGTCACCGTTTGTACCGAAACCGAGAATGTCGGAGCCATCTTCCCGCAGGGCAGAGGCTACTCGACGACAATTGCTCCGGGCTTCAACATTAACCTGTCCGACATTGCCTGCGTACAGTGCGGCCAATGCTCTGCAGTATGCCCCGTAGGCGCCATTGTCGAGAAGTCCTCCATCGAAGAGATCTGGAAGGAAATCGACAATCCTAACAAGACCGTTGTCGTACAAACTGCTCCTGCAATCAGGGCTGCTCTCGGCGAAGCTTTCGGCCTTCCTCCCGGCACACTCGTTACCGGCAAGATGGTTACTGCCCTCAGGCAGCTTGGTTTCGACAAAGTATTCGACACAGACTTCACCGCCGACCTTACCATCATGGAAGAAGGCACCGAATTGCTGATGAGATTGAAGAAAGCTCTCGTGGACAAAGAGGAAGTTCCCCTTCCCCAGTACACAAGCTGCTGCCCGGCATGGATCAAATATGCAGAATATTACCATCCGGAGATACTTCCCAATCTTTCGAGCTGCAAGTCGCCCCAGCAGATGTTCGGCGCTGTTGCAAAGACATACTACGCCGACCTGGTATGCAAGGAATACACCGACATGACAGTCGTTTCCGTCATGCCCTGTACGGCCAAGAAGTTCGAATGCCAGAGGGACGAGATGAACGACAGCGGCATCCAGGATGTTGACTATGTCGTTACCACCAGGGAACTGGCAAAGATGATCAAGCAGTCCGGCATCGATTTCGTTAACCTGCCCGAAGGCAAGATGGACTCGCCGATTGGCGCAGCCAGCGGCGCTGCCGACATCTTCGCCAACACCGGCGGTGTAATGGAAGCAGCCATCCGTACGGCTTACGAGATTGCCACCGGCAGGGAACTCCCGCTGGAGAACCTCCACGTACAGCCCATCATGGGCCTCGACAATTACAAGACAGCAGCCCTCCTGTTCGAGAACTGCCTGCCCGAATGGAGCTTCCTGAACGGCGTCGAGCTCAAAGTCGGTGTTGTACACGGCCTGAAGAACGCCGAAAGGATTATCCAGGACGTAAAGAACGGCGAAACATTCCATTTCATCGAAGTAATGACCTGTCCCGGCGGCTGCATCAGCGGCGGCGGACAGCCCAGGTTCACTACGGATGAGGTAAGGATGGAGAGGATGAAAGCCATTTACGCCGAAGACGAAGGGAAAGAGCTGAGGAAATCGCACGAGAATCCCGAAGTCATCGAGATATACCGTTCGTTCCTTACCAGCCCCTGCGGCCACAAGTCTCACGAACTGTTGCACACAAAGTACATCAAGAGAGAAATAGTGTAACCGCGCAACCTGAAAGTTAATAATAAAAAATCCCCTTGTCGCAGGATGAGGGGATTTTTTTTTATAATGGGAGTAAATGAAATCTCGCTAAGAGTATTTCGAATTTTCACTTTTTTTCCTTTCAGAAAAAATGTTACTCATGGGGAAATTTCCCCGAGAGTGTTCCGGCGCCGGTTCTGACAATGAAAATGTATGTTCCGGATGCGCAGCCGGAAATATCCAACACAGTTTCAGTTGAGCCTGCAATATTCACTCCTTTAATCTCATTGATCAGGCGTCCGTTCATGTCCAGTAGTTGAATGTCTGCCGTTGAAGTGCCATCGGTGGATATTTCCAAAGATAATTTGTCTTTGACAGGCATTAGAGAAGTAATGCGGCACGACAAGCCGTTCAGGCTGCATTCTTCGCCGACATCGAGTGTATAGTCGATGACAGGAAAAATCATCAAGTCGAAGTCAGGTTTTCCGCCTTCGTCCATTGTAGCAGGCGTATCGTACAGGTCTTCCGAACTGTAAGTCGTCTTGCTCGTGTACCACAGGTCGCAGGCAGTATGTTCCTGCTGGCCGTTGCCGACAAGGTTGGAATATATTGTCAGGGTGTCATCGGTGGTATAGCCCAGTCGGGTTTGTACCAGGACGGCAAAATTGCCTGTTACGACGGGGGTGCTGTCGGATTTGAACGGGATATACGTCCAAACCGGTGATGAAGAACTGGTGTCGATGGCAGCTACTTTGAAATAGCCGATTCCCAGCTCGTTACCTGAAGGAAGGCTTCCCGAACCTGTAAGATGATAGGCTTTGACGCAATGATCGTAACCGTTCCTGACAAATTTTCGCTCAAAGGCTACCAGAACACCGGCAATCATTGCTTTTCCGGAAAACACGAACTTGGAACCAAGCATGTTGTATGTATTATTGGAACCGGTTATCGGCAATTTTGTACCCTGGTAAGTATAAGTATAAACCTTAAAGCCTGTGCTTCTCTTGTAATAATCGTTAAGCGTATCTTTTGAAGCCTGCGGGTATCCGCCGTCTTTTGGATCCTGGGCGGTGGCGCAGCATATAGCAATAATAAGCAGGATTGTTGAGAATATTATATATTTCATAGATATCTCCGGAGTAAGATTTAATATTACTTGTTATCTGCCCTGATGCCGCCCGTGACTGCAGGTTCTGACTGCTGAAGGTTCTTGTTTTTGATCTTTTGGGCTTTGTCGTTCTGATTGTTAACAGACGGGACATAGTCAACATTCAGGTTAAGGTTTTCTGCGGTTGTCTGTAACGTGCTTTCGGCTCCCTGTGTTCTGATTGCCTTTTCCTTGCCGATGCCGTATAGCTCAGGATTGAGGTATTTACCAATCTCATCAGCTGATTTGTCGGTAACGGCTTCCATCGGATAGGCTTTGGCAAACCTGTCGTTTCGGACGCCTGTAACCTGCCAGGATATTTCCATGCCCTGGCTGCCGCCGGCGATTTTAAATTTATTGCCGTTGACTTTTTCGGCAATATAAACCTGCGCCCAGCCGCCAATGCACGTAAGCTGGTAACGTACATCTTTGTTGTAGGCAGAGAACCAGTCGGGCAATGTTACCACAGCCTCGCCCCTGTCGTCGAGTACTGCTATGCCGTCGTAGATATTCTTCATCTCCGAGGATTCGACATAGGAATGGTTAAGGTATTTATTCTCGGGATCGATTGGGTTGTCGATCATAGAGATCAATTTAGCTGAATTGACTGTACCTGTGACATCGACACTGCCGTTTACCTCGAGAGCTATGCTGCTGCTCGAAGTACCTTTGGATATTCTTACGGCAGGGAGAGTCTCAGCGTCGGTCGATACGAAGTTGGCTGCAATTTTTCCCAATTTACTCTGGACATACATAACCCCGGAGATATGCGAACTGCCGGTTTCATCTGAGAAAAGCGCCGCAGTCCCACTGCCTTTAGTAACTGCATTCAAAGCAGGAGTGGAAGCCAGGCTTGAGATATAGACCGTCGGTTCTGTTGCCGTAGCGTTGGATTCAAATGAACCGGCGCGGGATTTGCCGTTCGATTTGCCGTAAATTGCGGTGCTGCCTGTAGCGCCGTTTGTTGTTGCTGCAACAGCAGCATGAATATTTTCTGTATTATGGACGATGAACTGTGAAGCCGGGTTATTCGGGCTTTCAGTGTATCCTGACACTGCAACACCCTTGCCTATATTCTCGGCGGCGAGTGTTGAAGCAGTAGTATTAGAATTAATCGTATAAAAGTAACCGGCTCTGCCTAAACCCATTGTGCCAGCAATAAGGACATCGTCAGAGCTTTTATCACCTGCTATATAAAATGAACCTGCAGTACCGGCGGTATTATTAAAGATATTCAATGATGTCCCTTTTGACTCGTTCCATATTTGTATCGCAGGTTCATCACATAACGTGTTTTTATTATCTATATAAATACAATTTCCCTTACTTATATTGTCAATTTTTAATGCCGCAACAGTGCCCTCGGCGTTGCCAGCCTGAAAGAGAGCTACACCGCATTTTCCTTCGGTATATGCATATAATGGCGGCCTGGTTGTCTCGGCATTGAATATTGAAAAGGCTCCCGCTACACTGTTGGCGCTGTTGATCTCAGACACAATGCCGTTTGTACCACAGAATTGGGCTATATTATTGTATGATACTTTCAATCCGACATCCCCATCGTTCTTCTCTGACGAAGTGACAGCCTTACCTATTTCGGAGTACTTAATAAGTGTCATTGCGGCGCCTGCGCCTGTCTGTTTCAACGAGAAAGCATTGCCTGAAGTTGAGACATCTGCCGAGTAGGGATAGGACATGGCGCCGCCGGGCATCCATTTACTCACGGAATCGCTGAAAGTAAGGACATAGCCTTCTTTGGCGTTGGGAGCTACAATGCGTTGTGCGGCAATGGAATAGGGTACAGCCGAGAGTTTACGCCTCGATGAGAATTCGACCGAGCCGACGCTGACACTGATATAGTATTGTTTGTCGAATTTGAGGCTGTCCAGAGTTTGTGTAATTCCGAGATAGCAGTCGAAAAGCCCGCCCTGGGTTGTAACCTCTATTGTTTCAGACCAGATTGGGGTGCTTGTGAACATATTGTCAAAAAGCTTGAAAGTAAGGTTTTGAGCTCCGTCGGCAATCGGTTTGCCGGTAACGTCAGCAAGGTAGCCCTGGTAGCTGATGATGCGGGGCATCTGGGAATTGGCCATAGAAAGAGACAATAAAACAAAGAGCAGAGTGACAAGAATTCTTTTCATGGAAACCTCAATGAGTGTATATACTTCATATCAATGTCTGTATTAATCCGTTGTTTTTCAGTAAACAAACGGTAATCATATTTATTAAAGTAATTATTGTGTAAAATTAAATTATATTAATCAATTATAAAAGAAAAAAATTATACTTTAACTTGCAAAGAATCCCCGGATTGAAAAAAAAAGCGAATAGTATGCAAAGTCGGTCGGATAGGTAATGTTTTTGTATTCTTTGCCTGTCAATCCACTAATGAGGCGGTTCTTTTTTTCAAATTATTGAAAATCATTTACTTTCCTTACAAAAGTCTTTTTGAAAATAAATGAATAATCATTATTTTAGTTAGTTACAAATTTTGTTAGAGTTAATTAAAAAGAAAAAATATGGCAAAAGCCGCAAAACCGAAAAAGAACCAGATCAACGTACTGATTGCCGAAGACCACACCCTATTTGCAAGGCTCGTGAACAGTATGCTCGACGACGAAGAAGACATTAATGTGGTAGGTATTGCCTCTGACGGTGAAGACGCGATTAACAAGATTGCAGCCAACGACATCGATGTATTGCTGCTGGATATTAATATGCCCAAGATTGACGGCATCCAGTTGATCGGGAAATTGGTAAAGGATTTTCCGGAACTGAAGATCATCATGCTTTCAAGCCATACGGAAGCCTGGGTCATCCAGAAAGCGCTGAAATCGGGCGCTAAAGGTTACCTGACAAAATTTGTCGAGAGCGAAGAGGTCATCGAAGCAATTCATACCGTCAGCAATGGTGAAACCTATTTTTGTAAGACAAGCCTTAATTCCATTATGAAGAATCTTGTCCACAAGGAACAGTCCACTTCTGCAGAAAAACAGCTCAAAGCGCTTTCCAAACGTGAGAAGGAAGTCCTTCAGCTGATTGCCCGGGAAATGACCACCGCCGAAATAGCTGAAAAACTATGCATCAGTTTCAGGACCGTTGAGAGCCACAGGAAGAACCTCCTTCACAAACTGAGCGCCAAGAATACTGTCGGCCTGATTCGTACTGCCATGGAAGCCAACTTACTGGACGAGAACAACAACGTCATCGAATAGAATTGAAAATTATTCGTTTTTTCCCGATTCTTCTTCGTATATAGAATTAAAAAACTTAAGGTGATATATGAAGTATAGAGTGTTTTTTCTTTCGCTGCTTTTCGCACTGCCTTTCAATTGCCTGATCGCCCAACAGATGCCGACATTACTGGTACAGGACCCGGTTACCCAGGTGCAGGTCCCGTTGGCTGTCGAAGAGATCAGGATCAATGTTAAAGTAATCGGCAACATTGCAGTTACCACATCCGAGTATGTCTTTTACAACGGGAACGACAGGGTTTACGAAGGCCAGTTCTATTTCCCGCTGGGAGAAGGCCAGACTGTTTCCCGTTTTGCTCTCGACATCAACGGAAAAATGCGTGAAGGCGTCGTCGTTGAAAAGGACAAAGGCAGGCAGGTATTCGAAACTGTGGTAAGGCAAAACATCGACCCCGGCCTTCTGGAGTGGACCAAAGGCAATAATTTCAAAGCCCGGGTCTATCCCATCCCCGCAAAGGGCACAAGGACCGTACTCGTTGCCTATGAACAGGAGCTGACGGACGCCGGTAAAGGCTTCCTGTACACTCTGCCCCTGAATTACGACAAAAAAGTAAAGAAATTCAGTGTCAATGTGGAAGTATTGAAACAGGACCTTGAGCCAGAGCTCGAAAATAACCAAATAGAGAATTTCAAATTCGAAAAGTGGCAGGAATCCTATGTCGCCAAAGCTAATTTCGAGGAATACCTGCCCGACAAACAGATTGCTTTCATGCTGCCCAAACCACCCGACAGGCAGAAGGTATTCATGGAGCAGGCAGCCGGTAAGCCCGGACAATACTATTTCTATGTTAATATTGATCCCCGGACGAAGTCGGCTCCGAAAACCCTTCCTAAAACCATTTGCCTCTTGTGGGATGTTTCATCCTCGACAGCAAAAAGAGATATTGCCAGGGAACTGGAGCTGCTCGACGCCTATTTCACCGCCATCCGCAACCTCAGCGTTCAGTTAGTTACTTTCAGCAACGACATACATTCAAGCGAGAATTTCAGCGTCAGCGGCGGTGATTGGGCTGCTCTCAGGAACCGTCTCGAAATCATGACCTACGATGGTGGTACACAATTAGGCTGCCTCGACCTGACCAAGTATTCCTGCGATGAATACATTCTCGCCAGCGACGGCCTTTCCAATTTTGGTAAATCAGAAATTAAAACCGGTAAAGTCCCTGTCATGGTGATTAATTCCAACACATCGGCGGAACATTCCTATCTTAATTACATTGCTTCCGCAACAGGAGGAGCATACATCAACCTGGCTAAACTCGACCGGAACCAGGCCTACGCCATGCTCTCAGGCTCGGTCTATTCCTTCATCTCCGCTACGTTCGACAACAATGTTGTCCAACAGTCCTATCCCACAGTTATTACGCCCATTGTCAAAGACTTTGCGTTTGCCGGGATTATGAACGGTGAAACCGCTGAAATTACTCTGAACTTCGGTTTCGGCAACAGGATCGAATACTCGAAGAAGATCACTATCAGCAAGGACAGGCATCTTACAGACTGTGGCCTGATCCGGAGGATATGGGGGCAGAAGAAGATTGCCGAACTGGATATGAATTATAAAAAGAATGAGGCTGAAATTACTGCCCTGGCAAAGGAAATGTCTATCGTGACACGCAACACTTCGCTCATCGTTCTGGAACGCATCGAAGACTATGTCAAGAACAGGATTGTACCCCCTGCAGATTTGCTCGAAGAATACAACGCCGCCATTAATAAAATCGAAGTAGAAAAGAAGGAAACAGAAAAAACGCACATAGACGAAGTTGTAGCAAAATTCGAAGAACGTAAGGCATGGTGGAATACAGTTTTCAAATTCGGTAAACCGGAAAAGCAAAAGCATAAGAAAAGGTCAGCCGAAAACGACAGTCTCGGTGGAGACGGCGATGACGGTTACACAGAATCTCCTGCTCCTGAAGATGAGGAAGGAACCCGTTTATCGATGGAACATCGTACTTCCAGGGCTATGGCCGGTGCCCCTCCCGAAGCGATGATGGACAAAAAAGAGGACGCCGCTCCCGAAGGTACAGAAGGGTCGATTACCCTTAAGAAATGGGAACCTGACACACCATACCTTAAAATATTGAAAGATGCTCCGGAATCGCAATGGGTTACAAAATACCTGGAACAGAAGAAGGAATACGCCTCAAGTTCCGCCTTCTTCCTCGACGTTGCCGATTTCTTCATGGACAAGGGAAAGAAAGACCTGGCACTTCGCGTTCTTTCGAACATTGCGGAGATGGAGTTAGAGAACCACGCCCTGCTGCGTATCCTCGGTTACAGGCTGAAGCAGCTCGGCTACTACAAGCTGGCAATCTGTGTCTTCGAGGAAGTGCTGAAGATACGTAATGAAGAGCCGCAGTCATACCGCGACCTCGCCCTGGCGCTCCAGGCAGACAAGCAGTACGCAAGTGCAGCGGATAGGTTCTATCATGTCGTCAAAACCAAATGGGACGACCGTTTCCCGGATGTAGAACTGATTGCCGTCAATGAGCTTAATGCGATGATTGCCACCTGCGGCGAACGGATAGACACGAAAGACTACGACAGCAGGCTTCTGTTCAACATGCCTGTCGATATAAGGGTAATCCTTACCTGGGACGCCGACCTTACAGACATGGACCTCTGGGTAACAGACCCCAACGGCGAGAAGTGCTTCTACAGCAACAATAAAACATATATCGGCGCCATTATGTCGCGCGACTTTACCCGTGGGTACGGCCCGGAGGAATTCCTGCTTAAGAGGGCGCAGCCCGGTAAGTATAAGATCGAAGTCAACTATTACGGCAATACCCAGCAGGTAATTGCAGGAGCCACGACAATCCAGGTGATGCTGACGACCGGGTTCGGCACCGGCAAGGAGAAGACAAAAGAGATTACGATGAGGCTCAAAGACCAGAAGGAAGTAATCGAGGTCGGCGAGTTCGAGTTTAAATAGACTTTCGCAAGATGGACTCTGCCTGCGTGGTGGAGTACACGGTGTTTCTTGAACAAGGGGCTGCAGCCCCTTGTTCACATATATCATATATTTCCATGTACCTCCGAGCCGTAGTTCATCTTGTCATTCGTGAACCGGGTATTCTTGCCCCTTCCCCTTGGGGAAGGCTGGGATGGGGTCATTAGTTTGTCAGAGAAGTCAGCACCGGCAAATTGAACAAGGGGCTGCAGCCCCTTGTTCACATATATCATATATTTCCATGTACCTCCGAGCCGGAGTCCATCTGAAAAATATGATTCTGTTCAGAAATTAACCCTGACATGCCTGTCAAGCCAACTCATGGCAGAGTATAGACCATCTCCGAGCATTTCCTTCTGAAGGTCTTTTGATCTTTGTTCATACTCCTGGTAGCGGGGAGTGTTCCCTGTATAGTTGAAATCATAGCTCCTGGTTTTTGTCTGTACTATTGTCAGCAGCGTTCCTGCGATGAATACCATTATTGTCAGCCGCCATTGGCGCCGGCCGGAAATCTTCCGGAGGGACAATATAGTAATATTTATTATCAGAACCAGGAGGACAATCAGGAAGATGTCGTAATTGTTCCACCACCATATCTCACCGGAGCCACCGGCATAGACAGGCAAAGGCCAGAAAAGGTTTACGCCACCCCATGTAGAAGCAGGAGTCGGCATATCCATCAGAGAATGAATAATAAAACCTGTAAAGAAAGCGGCCATCAACAAAAAGTCGGATTTCAGGCTTAGCTTGTAGTCGCTAAGCGAGTATTTGGATTTGTGGCGCCTGATCAGGTAAACAATTGTCCCGATCAGCAACGCTGCCAGTGCGGCAGCCACTATCGAATGGAGGAACCCATGGTGGGAATACCAGAATTTAGCAGAGTAGATATCCCTGCCGCTGTGTGCCAATGCGAAGAGTTTCCCTATTGTTCCGTCGAACCCAGACCAGAGGCTGATGGCATCGGAGTCCGGGAGGATGCCTCCGATTGCTGCAAATGTTACGATTGCGCCTTTAGCTTTGAATCCTTTATTGGAGAATCCGGCAAACAGAGTTCCTGCGGCGGCTCCCGAAAGGGCATGTGTCAGAATATCCATAGGCCTTAATGATTAAATATTAAATGTTAAAGATAGAAAAAAATGAGGAATATTGAAAATATTTCAGGCAGTTTTCGGCGAGAATGACATTACAAAAAATAAATCTGTTTAATCGATGGGAAGATTCACTTTGACATAAATCAAATATATTCTGTACTTACTGTTGTCCCTGAGATACTGTAAACCAACAGTTAATCATGGTTTATGGTATGTGTATTTATTTATGAATATTTTGATACAATTTGAATCATTTTACCTTCTTGTGTGTCATTTTTTAAAACAATTGCCCATTTTCGAAAGAGGTATGTTTTGCCGCTAATAATTGATTTTGGAGAAATAAGCTTATGAGAACAAAGTATATACTAATTATAGTATTATTATCGCTTAGCACCATTAACCTTTACACGTATCAATTCGACATCGAGGTTGGCGGTTTCACAAAGCCCTCTGTCGTCAAAGCAGACACAGGCCGTTTCAGCGACGCCCGCTATGTGATGGGGCAGCAGGAAATATCCGTACTGCTCAGGAACAAAGGCACACTTGATGCCTTTGACTTCAAGGTCAACGTGTCGATATACCAGGAAGATTCGACAGGCAAATTTTCAGTCTTGTCATTCAATAATACCCTGAAAGCTTCAGTCCTTGCCGGAGACAGTACTGAACTGAAATTGTCAATGTTTGGTAACGAACCGATGTCATTCCATCCGAATACCTACATGGAATTGCACTATGGTATCACTAACCCTGTGATGGGAAGCCAGGAAATACCTCTTAAGAAGATTCCTGTCTATTTCAAGACAGTGCTGAACAATGTTTCGCCGCGCTACCTTGTAGTGGTAAAAACGCAGGCTGACGAAGACACGACTAATAACACCATCGCCGACAGTATGAGATTCTATATTAAACAGTCCTCATTCATGGTTTCTGCAGAGAATTCATATGTTGAAATAAATAAATTAGCCGGCCCGGACATGATTGCCGGCAGGCTGAACTATGATTCGCTATGTGCCGGCCTGGCGGAGATCTTTTGTGTTAACAGGTGGGAGCAAATTGGAGAGTACATTCAATATATTTCCTACTACGATGTGTTCGAAAGGGCAGGCTGGGATCCCCGTGCTGTCGATTATACGCAATACTCTCTCCTGTTTTGGAGCGACGCCGATGAGAACCGACTCACCCAAAGGGAACTGGAAGATATTGTTGAATTCATTGACTCCGGACGAATTGAATATGACGGGAAAAAGAACCTTGTCATCTGCAGCCAGGAGTTATTGAGATTGAATTATTTTTCCGATTCATCTTCGATACAAAAAATCAGCTCTGCCATGTTGCTCCCGGATCGTCCTACCGATCCGAATGGCGGCGGAACATACAGTACTAACGACGATCCGGAAAGATACCTGATTGATAATGTCAATTCAGGTTCCGGGCATATCAGGTTACAAAGGGTGTTGCCTGTTGGTAAAGACCCGGGGCCTGTTCCGGGTTTGATCACAGTGTTTACGGATGGGCCCGGCATAATCCGGACATGTTTCAGCTATAATCCTTCATCGGTCATCTGTCCCGAGCCTGTTGAAACGACAGCCGGAGTCTATTCAACATCACTGGAAAATAACAGCATATACCTTGCCGTTGACTGGAGGCATATCGGCAGCCTTGAAACAGTTATGAATACATTCCTGACAATTCTGTCAAAAAATTCGTATTGTTTCGGAGACGTTGACTTTTCCGTTGGCCCGGCGTCAGCTTCCGGATACCCCGGAGATTCGGTGGTTTTCAGTATATATGCCGCATACAAAGACTGGTCTAAGCAAGACAGGCCTTTGGTGTTAATTGATGATTACTTCAAATTTGGCAAAACAGGAATAACAACCGACAGTTACGGCAAGGGGAGCTATGTGCTGCATATCCCGGAAAACGCTGCACCGGGTGAGCATTATGTTTTTTTCGATTGTAATTATTCTAAGTATCCGTATCCTAATAACATGCTGCTCCGGAAGGTTACAGTACTGTCGGATACGGCTCACATCACCGGCATCAATAGTGTCTGCGTGTATGATACTTCAGAGTACGGGGTTTCGGAGCCTGGCCTGAAATATTCATGGACTGCAGGCGGCGGCGATATTATCGGCGTGGATACGAATTCGACCGTGAAAATCAGGTGGACGAAAGCAGGCAGCGCTGAAGTGGTATTGAACAAAACAGTGATTGCCACCGGAATGAATAAAAAGTATAAATATGATGTGACGGTCGTCCCACTACCTCCCAAACCGTCGATTGGCCGGAGGGGCGACAGCCTGTTCTCGTCTTCGGAAACCGGTAACACCTGGCTTCTCGACGGGAAAGTAATCTCCGGGGAAACCGGCAATTACATTGTCCCCTCCAAGTCGGGCACATACACTTTGTACGTTACCAACGCGAACGACTGCCGGTCGGAGTTGTCCGAGCCGTTTGACTTTATTACGGGCGTGGAAGATGAAAAAGAAGTAACGGGGGTAACTGTCTTCCCTAATCCGTTCACAGACGGCACCACAATACAATATACCCTGAAAAACCCCTGTACTGTAACACTTACTGTCTATGACTGCCTCGGTAGGGAAATTGCCCTGAAGGGCTTTGGAAGACAGGAAGCGGGAACATACTCGGTACTATTAAGGGGATTAATCGATGCCGGTGTTTACACATACAGGCTGCAATGCGGGAATAGTATATTATCGGGGAAATTGATATATTTAAAATAATTGAAATTAAAAATTGGTAAACCTTATGAAAAGTAAATTGTTACTAATAACATTGATTGTCATGTTAAGCAGCAGCGGCCTGATGTCGTATCAATTCGACATCGAAGTTGCCGGTTTTACCAGTTCCTCTGTCGTCAAAGCCGACACTGGCCGTTTCAGCGACGCCCGCTATGTAATGGGCCTACAGGAAATATCCGTGCTTCTCAGGAACAAAGGCACTCTTGACGCCTTTGACTTCAAGGTCAATGTTTCATTATACCAGGAAGATTCGACGGGAAAGTTTTCGGTAGGCGCATATTACACTACCTTGAAAGCTTCTGTTCTTGCCGGAGACAGTACAGTGCTGAAACTGCCGGTGATGGATGATGAAGGACAGTCCTTTCGACCTTTTACATATAATGAAATAATCGAAAGGGAACCCTATTCATTCACAGACAGCAAGATCATTCCTGTTGACAAAATCCCTGTCTATTTCAGGACAATGCTAAACAATGTTTCACCCCGCTACCTTGTGGTGGTAAAAACGCAGACTGACCAGGACACGACTAATAACACCATCGCCGACAGTATGAGATTCTATATTAAACAGTCCTCATTCATGGTTTCTGCTGAGAATTCATATGTTGAAATAAATAAATTAGCCGACCCGGACATGATTGCCGGCAGGCTGAACTATGATTCGCTATGTGCGGGCATGGCGACGTTAGGTTTCAACAATAGTTGGATTACTGTGGGTGAATACCCGGAATTAGTCTCATTTTATGATGTGTTCGAAAGGACAGGCTGGGAACCCCGCTCAGTCGATTATACACATTATAAACTCATGTTTTGGAGCGACGCCGACGAGAACCCACTGAGCCAGGCAGAAAAGAACAGCATCACGGCATATATTGAATCCGGGACCGTTGAGAAACCAAATAATCTGTTCATCTGCAGCCAGGAAGCCATAAGGCTCAATTGGGAAACAGATTCCAACTGGGTAAAGAGTGCATTCTTCTCAGTAATCAAAAGCGGCTATCCGACTGATCCGAACGGTGGTAAAACTTACAACACAGATGACGATCCGGAGAAGTATTTGATAGGGAATGTATTATTAAGAACTTTAACTATTACCATTCACCGGGTTCAAGGTTTTCCGGCTGACCCGGATCCCTTGCCTGGGCTTCTGACTCCTGACAAAGATGCCTATGGATTAGCAATAACGTCTTTAAATTACAATCCGGGAAGCGTTCTCTGTCCGGAACCGGTTGAGAGATCTGCAGGTGTTACATTAAACAGTCTGAGATTTAATGAAGTATTCCTTGCCGTTGACTGGAGACATTTAGGAAGTGTCGTATTATTTCTGCAAGGTTCGCTTGATCATATTGCCAGATACAATGGATATTATGAGATTTATCAGGTATTCCTGAACCCTAACTCAGTAAAAGGTTATCCCGGCGATTCTGTAATTTGCAAAATAAATACCTATTACGGTGATAAACCTGTGAAATTAGTCTTCATCATCAACGATGAATTGAATAATCGGGTTGATACCCTCTCTACAGGCTATGACGGGGAAGAAGATTATATAGTAAAAATCCCTGCCGATGCAAAGCCTGGTACATATTCCATCAAATTTAAAAATTACATTAATGGCTATATTAATTATTCTGAGAATGTGGCAATTAATGTACTTTCCGACTCTGCCACCGTTTCGGGCGATTACAAAGTGTGCCTCAATGACACGACGACATATACAGCATCCGGTCCTGACCGTAAGTATTCCTGGGAGGCCGGCAGCGGCGGCGTAATCATCGGCAGCGACTCAGGTTCGGCGGTTAAGGTCAAATGGACAAGTGAAGGCACAAGTTCGCTGACTTTACACCAGACAATCATTCCTACCGGTATTACGAAGTCTTATAAATATGACATTGGCGTCCTGGACTATCCTTCTAAACCGGCTATCAGCAGTAAAGGAGACACTTTGTTCTCATCGTCAGCCGAAGGTAATACATGGCTTCTCGACGGGAAAGAAATACCCGGGCAGGCAGGCAATTACATTGTCCCCTCCAAGTCGGGCACCTACACTTTGTACGTTACCAACGCGAACGACTGTCGGTCGGAGTTGTCCGAGCCGTTTGATTTCATAATGGGTGTTGAAGATGAAAATGAAGTTACGGTTGTGAGTGTCTTCCCTAACCCGTTTACAGAGGGCACTACAATACAATATACCCTGAAAAACCCCTGTACTGTAACACTAACGGTCTTTGACCGCCTCGGAAGGGAAATTGCCCTGCAAGGCTTTGGAAGGCAGGAAGCGGGGACATACAGGGTACAATTAAGGGAAGTAATCGATGCCGGTGTTTACACATACAGGCTACAGTGCGGGAATAGTATCTTCTCGGGTAAATTGATATATTTAAAATAATTGAAATTAAAAAATTGGTCAACCTTATGAAAAGTAAATTGTTACTAACAACATTGATTGTCATGTTAAGCAGCAGCAGCCTGATGTCGTATCAATTCGACATCGAAGTTGCCGGTTTTACAATGCCCTCAGTCGCTAAAGCCGACACAGGCAGGTTCAGCGATGCGCGCTATGTGATGGGGCAGCCGGAAATCGCGGTTTTGCTGCGGAATAATGGTACTCTTGACGCTTTCAATATAAATATTACCGTCGATATTTTTCAGGAGGATTCGACTGGTAAATTCTCAGTATTGTCCTTCTATAAAATCCTGAAAGCTTCTGTTAATGCCGGAGACAGTACAGTGCTGAAACTGCCGGTGATGGATGATGTAATAGGGTCCTTTCGACCTTTTACATATAATGAAATAATCGAAAGGGAACCCTATTCATTCACAGATAGCAAGATCATTCCTGTTGACAAAATCCCTGTCTATTTCAAGACAATGCTGAACAATGTTTCGCCCCGCTACCTTGTAGTGGTAAAAACGCAGACTGACCAGGACACGACTAATAACAGCACAGCCGACAGTATGAGATTCTTTATTAAAAATTCTCCATACCTGGTTTCAGTAGAGAATTCCTATGCAGAGATTGAGGACGAAACCAATCCGGACCTGATTGCAGGCAGGCTTAACTATGATTCGCTATGTGCCGGCCTGGCGACGATTGGTTTCAACAATAGTTGGATTACTGTGGGTGAATACCCGGAATTAGTCTCATTTTATGACGTGTTCGAAAGAACGGGCTGGGAACCCCGCTCAGTTGATTATACACAATATAGACTCATGTTTTGGAGCGACGCCGACGAGAACCCACTGAGTCAGGCAGAAAAGAACAGCATCTCGGCATATGCTGAATCGGGGACCGTTGAGAAACCAAATAATCTGCTCATCTGCAGCCAGGAAGCCATAAGGCTCAATTGGGAAACAGATTCCGGCTGGGTAAAGAGCGCATTAATCTCAATAATCAAAAGCGGCTATCCGACTGATCCGAACGGCGGTAAAACTTACAACACAGATGACGATCCGGAGAAGTATATGATAGGGGATGCAATCTTCAAAACAATAACTATTGCCATTCACCGGGTTTCAGGTTTTCCGGCTGACCCGGATCCCCTGCCGGGGCTTCTGACTCCTTACAATAATGCCCCTGGATTAGCAAGAACGTCTTTAGATTACAATCCGGGAAGCGTTCTCTGTCCGGAACCGGTTGAGACATCTGCAGGTATTGCAGCAAACCTTCTGATATTTAATGAAGTATTCCTTGCCGTTGACTGGAGACATATAGGAAATATTGAATTATTTCTGAAAGGTTCGCTTGATTTTTTTTCCAGAAACAATGGATATAATGATTATTATCAGGTATCCCTGAACCCTGAAGCAGTAAAAGAATATCCCGGCGATTCTGTCATTTGCAAAATAAAATCCTATTACGGTGATAAACCTGTGAAATTAGTCTTCATCATCAATGATGACTTGAATAACCGGGTTGATACCCTCTCTACAGGCTATGACGGGGAAGAAGATTATACAGTAAAAATCCCTGCCGATGCAAAGCCTGGAACATACATCGTCAAATTTGAAAATTACTTTAAAGGCAATTTTTATTATTACAGGTCTGTGACAATTATTGTACTTTCCGACTCGGCCTCAGTTTCGGGCGATTACAAAGTGTGCCTCAATGACACGACGACATATACAGCATCCGGTCCTGACCGTAAGTATTCCTGGGAGGCCGGCAGCGGCGGCGTAATCATCGGCAGCGACTCAGGTTCGGCGGTTAAGGTCAAATGGACAAGTGAAGGCACAAGTTCGCTGACTTTACACCAGACAATCATTCCTACCGGTATTACGAAGTCTTATAAATATGACATTGGCGTCCTGGACTATCCTTCTAAACCGGCTATCAGCAGTAAAGGAGACACTTTGTTCTCATCGTCAGCCGAAGGTAATACCTGGCTTCTCGACGGGAAAGCAATCTCCGGGGAAACCGGCAATTACATTGTCCCCTCCAAGTCGGGCACATACACTTTGTACGTTACCAACGCGAACGACTGCCGGTCGGAGTTGTCCGAGCCGTTTGACTTTATTACGGGCGTGGAAGATGAAAAAGAAGTAACGGTGGTGAGTGTCTTCCCCAATCCGTTCACAGACGGCACGACAATTCAATATACACTGAAAAACCCCTGTACTGTAACACTTACTGTCTATGACTGCCTCGGAAGGGAAATTACCTTGCAGGGCTTTGGAAGGCAGGAAGCGGGAACATACAGGGTACAATTAAGGGATTTAATCGATGCCGGTGTTTACATATACAGGCTGCAGTGCGGGAATAGTATTCTATCGGGGAAATTGATATATTTAAAATAATTGAGATTTAAAATTGGTAAACCTTATGAAAAGTAAATTGTTACTAATAACGATGATTGTCATGTTAAGCAGCAGCAGCCTTCTGTCGTATGTTTTCGACATCGAAGTTGCCGGCTTTACCAGTCCCTCTGTAGTCAAAGCCGACACGGGCCGTTTCAGCGACGCCAGGTATGCAATGGCTGATTATGGAATCGGCATATTACTAAGGAACAAGGGAACACTCGACGTTACAGCCGTGAAAATCGATTATAGAATCTATATCGAGGACACGGACGGTACTTTCAGCAAATTGGTTTTTAACTGTACGCAGAAAGTGGATATTACTTCGGGCGACAGTACCGAGTTGGTTCTGCCGGCTTTTGGAGATGATAACTCATTTACTCCTCAACCCTATGGAGAATTAGGCGGCAAGTACCCGGAGGAATCAATTCCGGGCCATTTCAGGACAATGTTAAACAATGTGACTCCACGATATTTAGTCGTAGTGAAGGCTCAAGACGACCAGGATACTACCAACAATACAATTTCGGAAACATTCAGGTTTTTTATTCAATATTCAACGATCTTAGTCTCCGCAGAGTATTCATATGCCGATATTGAAAATGAAACCGATCCCGACGTGATTGCAGGTAAGCTGAACAGCGATTCCTTGTGCTCTGCTTTTCTCAGCTTGGGTTATATGCAGGGAGATGACCCGGTAAGATATGATTTCTTTGACCGGAAAGGCTGGGAACCCGGAGCTGTTGACTATTCACAATACAGGACTTTATACTGGAGCGACGCCGACGAGAACCCTCTGGCTCAATCAGAAAAAGAAAATCTTACGAACTATCTCGAAACAGAAAAATTAAGTGGTACAAAGAACCTTATGATCTGCAGCCAGGAGATGTTCCGAATGAACTGGGATACGGATTCGAACTGGGTTAAGAATACGATTTACGCCAGGAAATACCCTGCTAACCCAACTGACCCGAACGGTGGTGCAGTGTATTCCACTGAGGACAATCCCGAAAGGTACCTGATTGGTATGATGATTGCGCATGATGTTACAATACCTGTCAGAAGGACGTCTTTTCCAAAGGGAGACCCTGGTCCGGTACCGGGCCTCCTGTCTCTTAACAAGGAAGGTGAGGGGCTGATGCGTGAGGCTTTAAGGTATAACAGTTCAAGCGTCATCTGTCCCGAACCTGTAGAAACTACTGCTGGTTCGGCAATTTCTTCAATTTTTAGGAGTATTGTATATCTTGCTGTGGACTGGAGGCACATAGGAGACAATGAAGTTTTACTGAGAGGGCTGATTGATTATATTAACAGAAATGGAATGTATTATGCTTTATCTGTTTCCCCCGACACGTCGGTTGTATATCCAGGGGATTCGGTAATATATAAGGTAAAGACAGTGAATGTTACTCTATTGAATAATCCTCAAAGTATGACATTGAAAGTGTATAATCAACTGAATAATAAGTACGACACTCTTAGAACCGGAACTGACGGCAACGGGCGCTATGTTGTAAATATTCCTGAAAACACTACACCGGGCTTATATAGGATCCGTTTTTCAGGCCTGAAATCAGAAATATCCCCTTTTAATGCCCAGATTCAATACATTACAGTACTGTCAGATTCGGCATACGCCGATTCGGCTTATGTTACAGGAGATTACGATGTTTGTGCCCACGACACTGTCATTTATAAGACATGTAGCCATGACCGTAAGTTTTCCTGGACAACAAGCTATGGCGGGGAAATAATCGGTTCGAAAACCGACTCTGTGGTTAAAGTCGTATGGAACAATTCCGAAGAAGCAGTTCTCACTTTAAAACAGACAATCGTTTCATCGGGTGTTACAAAAACCTACAAATATGAAGTATATGTCTATTCGTCGCCTGAGAAACCAAAAATTACCCGCAGGGATGACACTTTGTTTTCTTCATCAGAGTGGAACAACACCTGGCTGCTCGACGGGAAAGTGATACCCGGGGAAACCAATAATTTCCTGTTTCCAAAAGAACCGGGTGTATATTCCGTATTTGTTACTTCCGGGTTTGGATGCAAATCACCTGTTTCCAACATGGTCGATTTCATTTCCGGCGTGGAAGATGAAGCCGAAAATCCGGAATTGACGGTATTTCCTAATCCGGCAGTGAACTACATTGTCGTTGCGTTCAAAAACAATTCGCTTCATCAGGGTAAAATTCAAATAACTGATGTTTTAGGAAACATCGTTTACGAGAGCAAAATTGAAAACGACGAATCCACCGGCTCGCATACAATAGATACTAATTCGTTTGCGCCGGGAATGTATTTCGTAACATTCAGTAACAGCAGTAACACGATGGTTACGCGATTCCTGCTTTATTAAGAAAAAAGCAGCAAATAGTGTATTTTCTACTATAAGTTTCATCTGATTGGAACATGGTATCATTCATTGTTTCAAAAATTGCATATTGTAATGAAATATCCACAATTTCTGAAAACAAAATCAGCTAAATATTATTAATATATAAAAAATAGAAAGTTTTTACCTTAATTCGGCCTTTCTGCTCCCAATAACATCAGAGTTGTTTTGTCAACGGGAAAAAAGGGGTGTCAGATTGTTTTTGTCAACGAATTGAGGTCAGATGGATATTTATTACACTTTACCATGATAGTCTTTAATCCGTCTGTGGGATTCCCCCGGGCAATTTCATATTACTTGAAAATATAATTCAGGAATTTCTTAGAACGTAAAGGAGGTTCATTATGAATTATTTAAAATTACTGATTCTGTTAATGACAATAATGTATTCCGGTTTGTATTCCAGGGATCAGGATACAATCGAGCTTAGTTCCCGGCTGGGCAGGGAGATCAGCATCCCGGAAAGGGACTATTTCGGACTTTTCCCGGAAATTGAAGGATTCATCTCTGCAACACTCATTGCTGGTAACAGCGGAGATTATTTCTTTCTTGTAAACACTACCAAGGGAGAGAAGCAATTGCCTGTCAGCGAAAGCAGCGTCAACGAGTTGAGGAAAGTGGCAGACCGGTTTGAAAGTGTCATCGATCCAAACCTTGCCGGCATTCTTGCGATTGATTATAAACAGGCTATGGGTTGGGTAATATTAGAGACCATATATAACCCAGAAGCAGGAAAGTTAGTTGTGAAAATGGTGAACGGGGACGAGTTGACCGGTACACCTGTGTACATGGACAACTTCAGGCTGGGTTTGTTTACTTCCGACAGCGCATACAGCCCTGACGGTGCCAAAGGGAAAATACTAATCGTCAACTGTAAAGACATTTATTCGATGGCAGGTATGAAATATCCTGTAATTAACGGCAATCCCATACTTTTCAGGAATAATTTTGATGATGTTGCCGCCTTGAGCCTCTTTACAGATATTGATAAGGAAGAGATCAGGACTCCTCCGGAAGTATCGGCATTGCTCAAAGAAGACAAGAACAGCGCCGGTTCCGGTGAAACTGCCGAAAATCAATCCTTATGTGATATTTACAGAAAAAAGTATTTCGTTGTTTTCTCCCTTAGTAACCTCAATTATAACAATGAAAAAGTTCCCTTTTACTCTCCCGGCTATTATAAAGCAAATCTTATCATAGATACTATTACAATCAGGTACAATTTTTCATTTAATATCGAAGCCGGCTACAGGTTCATGAACAATATCTCCGTTTCGCTGAATTATTCTCAGGTTCATCTGGCCTTCGCCAACGAAGCAATAAGGGACTATTATAAATATGATCAATTGGGAATTAAGGCAGCCCTGGAATTATTCAAATCCGAGCCTTATGACTTTATGTATCCTCAATTGAAAGGAAAGGCATTCTGTGAATTTGACCTGGTTAAATTTACTGAGTTGCAGAGTGAATACGAAAATTCTTACACCGGCGGTTACCCTCAAAATTACGAGGGCATTGAAGACAATCTCCTCTATAACATAAACCTGGGTGGCACTCTTGAGTATAAACTAAACTATCATTACTATATAGTCTTTTCAGGGTATGTGTATTTTCTCAGGATTGCAGACTCTTTCCTTGCTTTTGATCATTTCAGGTCTAAAAACTTCGATGATATGAGAATTTCCTGGGGAATGAACCTGGGTTTGGGCTATGAGTTTTAAATCTGACAATAATGTGGAGGTATCATGTTAAAGTATATACTTATTATTATATGCCCGATTGTCATTATGTTCTCCTGCCGCGACGGCATGACAAACACTGACAGCAAATCTGTCCTTAACGTAAAAGTCATTAATAGCGACGGCAGCGCACAGCCTGATGCCGAGGTGTGGGTAAAATCATGTGATCCGTCTGTTGAAGTTGCCAGGGGGATGACCGACGCGAGAGGTGAGTTCCAGGTTACTTTGCTCGAGGATTTGTATGATGTATATTGTTCGTTCATTGACAATAACAGTCAAAAATGTGAGTTAAAATATTTAGGATACATGGCGATTGGTGGGGAGAGGAGTACGGTAATATTACAGTATGAGCAGAAATTTGGTGTTTGTACTTTTAAAATCCATAGAAGCTATAGTAGGTATATTCCTGTCGTCAATATTAATGTCTCTCTGATAAGGAAAAAGAAGGGTGAAGTTATTAATGAAAGCTCAGGTTTCGACCGCATCATGCAAAACTGCTATTCTACTGAAATCAGTAACAGCCAGGGTGTGGTTACTTTCGGGAATGTTCCTATCGGTTATGAGTTTTATATCCTGGTTTATAATAACAACCAGAAATGGGTTTTCTATTCTGATTACATTCAAGCTTACAACTGTCTCGTTAAAGAATTATCATTCGATTACTGAAAATTTGAATATTAACAAATCTTGAGGTTAATAATGAAAAAAATAATTGTATTCTCACTGATATGCCTGTCGGCAGTATTGGCATCCTGCAGTGATGACAGCCTCTCAGGATGTAATAATAAAACAAATATTAAAGTCCTGGTAGTTGACAAGGATGGGAAACTAATTCCCGGGGCGAAGATAAATTTATATTATAATTCTAATCATCACAAGCCTGTACTTAGTGGCGAGACAAACAGCAGCGGAGAATACCGGACAAAAATCCTGGAAGGGGTTTACGCTGTCAGCGCCTGGGTCCCTGATGGATTAGTCTTTTTCAGGGACAGCGCTAATTGCATGGCATTAGGCGGACAAGACCTCTCTCTTACTCTGAGGCCGTTTGACAATGTAGGAAGCATTTCTGTGCAATGTGTCAATCCCAACGGCACGCCGGCACAAAATGTAAATGTGTCATTAATAGCACAATTCCACACCTGCGGAGCAGATATTCAGGAAGTAATTCCATACAAATATGTCACCCTGAGAACAGACACCCTCGGCAATGTTACTTTTACTTTTTTACCCCTCCATGTGTACTTTTCAACACTGGTCTGGGACGACAACAATAAATGGTTTTTCTATTGCTTGTCATACCCACCTTCAAGAAAAGACCCACTATTGATAAAAATTACATGTATGTGGAAAGGTTGATTCTGCCTATTCCACCACTACTATTTTCCTTGTCAGTACTTCATTGCCGGTATAGACCTTGAGTAAATAGGTGCCTGCGCTTACTTCAGGCAGGGAAAAACTGTTTTCGGCGACACCTTCTGCCGGTCCCTGCATGTAAACGAGCCTGCCGTTAAGGTCGCTCAGGCTGATTTTTTGTAAAGGCCGGTCCGTCTTTACAGTAATCACACTTCCGCTGATTGCCGGGTTGGGGTAAACTGAAACCGGTTCCCGGGCATCATCATCCACTCCTGATTGTTTATCGCCCAGTTCATAGTATTTCCCTTCACCGAAGGGCATCCTCGTAGTCCAGCCCCGGTTGTCAGTAGCTGTAATATAGTACTGCAGCCACTTGTTGTCCTTTGGCAGGTCGAGTGCGATGACCCAGGTCGATGTAAGCGGCACTGTGGAGATTTCTATGAATTCGGAGCCGGATGATGTCCTGTAATGCAGTGTTGCATTCACTGCCTGCCACTGGTCGTCTTCCTCGTCCCCGGTAATTAACATATTGAAGTATTGTTTTCCCGTTGGTTTCACACCGTAGAGGGGTTGGTGATAGACATAGGGAGCGTGGTTCCAGCAGTATTCCGCAAACTCCCGCAGTTTACTGTAGTCGTTTGCCCACGTGGTGTACATCATCCCCATGAAATTCGGCACCTCCCTTGTCCACTCCTTCCACTGCCGGATCTGTGCCACGCCCGCGTCGTAGTACGGCGCGGAAATCTGCCTGAAGCCTTTGCCGGAAAAGAATCCGAGGCTGTTCTGAACTTTGTTCGACTGGCTGTTCCAGTTAGCGATGCCTAAGGTATTAGGTATCAGGTCAGCGCTGCCGGTCAGGTCGCCGTTAACGAGATAATAATTGCTCTTTACTGCATTGTGGTATTCGTCGAACATATCCGACCAGTCCCAGATGTCTGCTCCGGGATTGTACTTGTGTATCATATTGCAGCATTTGATTACATTGTCTGCCAGCAACTGTCCCGGTGTCATCCCACGGTCAAGGTCGCCCTTGTCCCAGTTCATCACCCTGATCTCGTCGTGGTTGATGAAATAAGTTTTGGGTTTCAGGATGCTGTCGAGTACTCTCAACTCTGTTTCAATCTGGTCGTAGAGAGCCTGGTCGGACATTGTAACCATTACCTGGCCGTCGTAGATGGTAGTAGTGTGATAATAGGAAATACTTACGGTATCGCCGTTTTTAATGCCGCCCCCGGGTTTAATCCTGAAGGCCGGAGGCTGGTGGTAAGTGTCGAATTCTCCCGACCAGGAATAGAGATGGCCTGCTTTGGGGTCCCAAAGGCTGTCAAAATCGACGCCTTCCCCGTAAAACACCGTCATGCCGGAACCCGAAGTATAGCGTACCACGTCGATCGGCGCGCCTTCCCTGCGTATCATGTTGACAAAAGGTATCTCCTCGATCTGCAGGTCGTCCCACCAGATTTTTCCGCTGTTGGCGCCCCATACGCCGAAGTAGAAGCCGACAGTGTCCGACTGCAGTGTGTTGATGCACACGTCGCAGCGTTTCCAGTCCGTGTTCCAGGGGATATTAATGTTTGCATAGTTAAGACAGGGATTCTTGTTGCCGATGGGGGTGATGTGTGGCACATCGTTGGCGTCGAGATTGTCTGTTTTCACCCAGGCAGAAATATGATACATCGTGAATGGCTTGACTTTTGTCCTGTAAACGACTCTTGCGTTGCTGTTGCTGAAATTCTCGAACCTGACTGAGGCGTTGCCGGAGTGTTTTACGTCAGTATCTGCGAAACTCATTTCACCCGGCTTGTCGATATACAGGAAGCCGGTAAAATTGTTGCCGGAGTAGCTTTCGAATCCGCCATTGGGCATGGACACGGGAACTTCCGGAGCCAGCCTGCCGCTGTCGCCTTCGATGACGAAGCGCTGTCCCTTGACGGGTAAACCGGAGGCGTAGTTAGGATTGAAAAACATCAGGCTGTTGGAGTAGCCCCAGGACATGATTGACGGAACAAATTCGAAATAGCGCGCTTTGGCGAATTTGTTTACAGAAACGAGGGAGTCGATGTATCTTTGCTCGATGGTGTGTATCCTGTCGTATTTCACGTCGCCGACATCGGCGCCGTTCAGTTTGTACGAAGCCGCTTCAGACCATACCTGCTTCAGTTTGGTTGTGTTCGCTCCCACTAAGAAATTCATGGGATAGTAGATCCAGCGTACCGGGAACTCCGGGGCGTCCACGATGCGGCTGCAGAATATTGACTGGTTCTGGTCTATGAGTTGGAAAAAAGTATTGATGGCATAGTGAAGCCCGGCGCTGTCGCAGCCTCCGAGTATTGCCCTCATCGCCATCACGTCTATTATATAGCCTTCCCTGCCGGGATAGTCCGTAGTGATTGCAATTTTTTGGTCGGGGACTCCGTCCAGGAAGCCGTTGATGAAATTACCGGCACGGCCAAGAATAATGCCGAAAGTCTGAGGGCTGACGTTCCCGAGGAGTATTTTGAGGGTATCGAGATTTCTTTTCCTCATTTCAGCGTTGAACTCCCAGGCATGGATGTAGTCAGGGTGGGCAGGGTCCAGGTGTATTTCCTTCTTACTCTTCAGCGAGAACACCACCGAGTATTCCAGGCGGACATAGGCCATCCTCGGTTCGGGTGTGATGTTGCCGGGGGACTGCGCTCCGGCAGCAAGGACAGAGGCCAGGAATATTAACAGCGTAATATATGCTTTCATAGTTGCTCCGAGAATGTAAATGCTCTTTTTCAAATATACGAAATATTAAATATTTACACGAAAAATGATATAATTGGCATTCTGACTGGAAAAATCCTATTCTCATTTATTATCAATGTTTAAATAAATAAATCTGTAAAATATCCATGCAACTATTTATACGTAATGTCATCTTACCAATTAATCATATTGCACACTCGAGGTAAATGTGGCTATGAAAAAAATAGTAATTTTACTGACCTTACTTCAATTGTTTTTGCAGGGCTGTGGAGAGACAGTTCCCAAAATGCCCTCAGATGGAGCAATCTATTGTTATTGCTTGTATTTTCTCTACCCGTGTAATTACCGGCCATACAGCCGGATAGAATTGGTTTCAGCGGATATATTCAATAAAGACGGTAACCAACTGGAACATACTACTTTCGACTACAAAGGCGACAAAACAAGGTATGTATTCATCTATGACTCTCTAAACAGGAAAACTGCTAACCAAAAAATTGAAGCTCTATACGTAAAAAACTATATTGATTATTCTTCTTTCTTTTATCGCGCGCCATTACCTGACGTTCGACTGGTCGAAGAATCTAAGTATGACAACGATACTCTTCGCTTCTATCGTAAATACAAATATGATCAATCAGGAAAATTATTAAAAGAATTCCATATCCGTTTCGGCGATTATTTGCGGATATTTGAGAAAGACTATAAATATAATGGCAGTGGGTTGCTTGACAGTATATGCAGCCATAATATTGCCGATAATATTGAAGGATGCGAAACAAAAATAAAGTATGATGAAAGAGGAAATATTATTGATATCTCGGGATATTTTATGCCAATCGATACTGTAAAATTTAAATACGATGAAAAAGATAAGTTGATTGAAAGACATAGTAAAGACTTTTGCACTGATTACTGGGATGAGAATACTCATTATTACCAATATGACGAAAACGGTAATATGATCAGAGATATTTCTCATACATGTGGTTTTACAAAAAGGTATATATACAATGAAAACGGCAAAATTAGCGATATATACCAAAACGACTCATATCATATTTCATTCTTCTATAATAGCGAGGGTACTCTTGCCATTACTAAATACTATGAATATGATACTTTAAGATTTGGGGAAATATTTGATAAGTATGGAAACCTTAGGTACAGAAATCACTTCAATGATAAGAATCAGATTGTAAGCAGATATTTATATTTGTATTGCTACAAAAACGGTAATAAAGCCCGATTATTAAAATACCAAGTCTATATGGAACACCATTGGAATTACTTTCACAGGTTATTTGAAAAAAGAAATCTACTATGCCTGTATTAAGATGGACTCCACCTCAGAGGTGGAGTCCATCTTAAGCATTAATGATATTGAGACAGGTCTGAGACCTGTCTCTACAGGCAAAATTTCCAATGAAAGAGAGGAAAGGCACATCACGCCAGCTTCCTCTGACTTTATAAACTTTATGAACCTGTCAAACTAAGCCACCCCATCCCGGCCTTCCCCAAGGGGAATTATTCCCCGGGGGGAAGGAGAAAGAAATGCTGGTTCTTCAAGTCCTCCCCAATGGGGAGGATTTAGGTGGGGTTGTATCTTCAACCTTCCGAAGGTGGGGAAACCTTCAGCAGGTTTGATTCATGCTATATCCCCGAAAAACTCTCGTTCAGTTGTTCCAGTTCTTCCTGCTTCAGGGTCCACAGTTCCATTTTCTCTTCCAGCGCTGCCTTCAACGAATTGTACTCTGTCTGCTTCGATTTCAGCAGTTCGATGTTTTCGTGCAGCTTGCCGTCGGCGAACTCCTGTTCGAGTGCAGCTATGGCATTCTCAAGCCGTTCAATCTCTTTCTCGGTTTCTTCGATTGCCCGTTTGATCTTCCTCTCTTCACGCTCGAAGGTCTTCTTCTGCTCCCGGTCCAGCTTGGATTTGCTTACTGTGTCCGTCGCCTGTTTTGCTGCCGGCGCAGAGTATTCCAACTCTTTCAGGGTCTCCATCTTCTGCTTCTCAAGGAAATCATAGATGTCGCCGAGGTATTCTTTAACCTTGCGGGTCTTGAAATAGCAGGTCCTGGTTGTCAGGCCGTGAAGGAAATGCCTGTCGTGGGACACTACTATCAACGAGCCTTTGTATTCCAGCAGCGCCTCTTTCAGGACGTCCCTGGCCTTTATGTCGAGGTGGTTCGTAGGCTCGTCAAGAATCAGCAGGTTGTAAGGATTGAGAAGTAGCAGCGCCAGGGCCAGCCTGGATTTCTCCCCGCCGGAAAGCACCTTGACTTTCTTGTCCACCGTGTCGCCGCTGAAGAGGAATGCTCCGAGTATGCTCCTGATCTGCATCCTCAGCTCGCCGACGGCGGCAAAATCGATGACTTCGAAGACGGTAAGGTCCTGGTTCAGCAGTTCGGCCTGATGCTGGGCGTAATAGCCTATGTTGACGTTGGCGCCTATCGACATCGTGCCGTCGTAGCTTTCGATGCCCGCGAAAATCTTTGAGAGTGTGGATTTGCCTTCACCGTTCCTGCCGACAAAAGCAACCTTTTCACCGCGTTCGATGGCGAAGTCGATTCCGTCGAGTACGAGCTTCGGCCCGTAACTCTTCGACAGGCCCTTTGTCTCTGCCATTATCCTCGCAGAGCGGGGAGGCTCGGGAAAACGCAGTTTAATTGATGAATTGTCCTCTTCTTCGAGTTCGATCCTGTCAATCTTGTCCAATTGCTTCATTCGGGACTGTACGCGCGAGGCCAGCGTAGCTTTGTACCTGAACCGCTCGATGAACCTCTCGGTCTGGGCAATCTGCCTCTGCTGGTTCTTGTAAGCGTTCTCCTGCTGTTTTTTCAAATCCTCCCTCAGTTCCATGAACTTTGTGTAAGGCAGGTTGAAGTCGTAAAGCTTGCCGCAGTAGAGCTGCATGGTCCTGTTCGTGATGTTGTCTAAGAAGCTGCGGTCGTGAGACACGATGAGTATGGCGCCGGGATAGTTCTTAAGGAAGCCTTCCAGCCATTGAATCGATTCGATGTCGAGGTGGTTCGTCGGCTCGTCGAGGAAGATGCAGTCCGGTTTTCGCAGGAGTATCTTCGCCAGTTCTATCCTCATCTGCCATCCGCCGCTGAATTCATCGACGCTGCGTGTCAGGTCCGAGGCTTCAAAGCCCAGGCCTTTAAGGATTTTCTCGACGTTCGCTTCGACAGTGTCGCCGCCAAGGTAGTGGAAGCGTTCGTTGCAGTCCGCAAGCTTCTTCAGCAGCTTGTGGTAATCGTCGGAATCGGTATCAGTCCGCCGCGGCAGCTCTTCGGTGATATTGTGTATGTCTCTTTCCAACTGCTCTATTTCAACGAGAGCGGATTTTGTTTCCTGGAAGACATTCTTGTCGGTTTCGATGGCGCCTTCCTGGGGAAGATAGCCGAAGGTCATCGCGTTGGGTTTGGTGATTGTCCCATCCTCGGCGTAGTCCATCCCCGTCAGTATCTTAATCAGCGTCGTTTTACCCGTGCCGTTCCTTCCGATGAGGCCGATGCAGTCTTTCGGATTGATGGAAAAGGAGATATTGTCGAAAAGGTACTTGCCGCCGAAGTGGACGGACAGGTTGTTTACAGCAATCATTTATTCATCATAGCCATTTGTTGTCAAACTTGTTCTTTATTTCTCCGGTGATCTTTTTTATTTCCTGGACACGGTCCTTGGGACAAACCAGGACTGCGTCGTCGGTAGTGATGACAGCCAGGCCGTCCACGCCTATTAATCCGACGACTTTGCCGCCGTCGTTGTTGATAATGATATTGCCCGATGAATCAATTGTAACGGCGTTGCCTTCGCATACGTTGCCGTTCCCGTCGCGGGCCTTCACCCTGTCGAGCGCATCCCAGGAACCGACGTCGTCCCAGTCAAACAAAGCTCTTGCTACAACTACGTTTTCAGCTTTTTCCATCAGGGAATAGTCTATGGAAATATCGGGGAAAGCTTCGAAAATACTACTGATTGCCGGATTGGCAGTGTCAAGCGGCTGGTTTACCACCCGGTCATAGCCGGCTGCCATCTCCCGGATTTTTGAACCGATTGCAGGGGCGTGTTCTGCCATCCTGTCGATGAAGGCGTCCAAGCGCCAGAAGAACATGCCGCTGTTCCAGAGGTAATTGCCCGAATCAATGTATGATTTCGCTTTTTCAAGGCTGGGCTTTTCATGGAAAGCCTTTGCCGGTTCAATCTCCAGCGTCGAACTTTTCGAGAACCCGCGTGCCGCTTCGATGTAGCCGTAGCCTGTCTCAGGCCTGGAAGGGACAATGCCGATGGTGGCAAGCGCCGGATTGCTTCCGACAAAAGAGAGTATGCCCCTGACGGTCTCCTCGAATTT
This sequence comes from uncultured Hyphomicrobiales bacterium, assembly GCA_964634885.1. Lineage (GTDB taxonomy): Bacteria > Bacteroidota > Ignavibacteria > Kapaibacteriales > UBA2268 > DAINRZ01. The sequence continues at coordinate 102,792 of CAZWLN010000003.1, forward strand.
GTCGTCGGGAGAGATCAACTGGTCAGCCGTCAGTACCGCCATGGCAATTTCATCGGCAGGGAGTCCGTATTTGGCAAGGAGCACTGCGGCGCCAAGAGCCAGGCAGGGAGCCGTGTTCCTTTTGGCCGGTTCGGCGATGATATTCTCCGGGGGGACGTTTTTAATTGCGTTCCTAATGGGAGCAAGCAGGTGTTCGCCTGTAATTATGAATATATCTTCCGGGGCAATCACCCGCGCAATCCTGTCGATGGCTTCATCGAGCAGGGTCTTCTCAGGATCGAGCAGTTTCAACAACTGCTTTGGATGGTTTTTCCTGCTCAGGGGCCAGAACCGCTCGCCCGAACCGCCCGCCATTATTACTGCCGCATGTTTCATATCAGAATATTTCCAAAAATATTATTTTTACATAACTGCAAATTACTGTAAACGAATGAAAAGTAAAACTAATTCCTGATTGGGATTATTTAGTCCCGATATTTGTAACCCGGTGAATTGGCTGACGGCAGGCTGTATATTATGGCTATTCGCTCTTTGTCATGGGTAAGTAGTTATCGGAAGAATAATACCAATACAATAAAGCCACCCCATCCCGGCCTTCCCCTTGGAAAATTATTCCCCAAGGGGAAGGGGCAAGAAGCAGCGTGGTTCTTCAAGTCCTCCCCAATGGGGAGGATTTAGGTGGGGTAGAAGAACAACGAGTATCATATTTTCTCATGCTGAACAGTTGAAAGCCGCATCAGTAGCGACGCAAGGCCTGGCGTCTCAATGAATTAATTCAGTAATAAGCACTCTGTAAAATTATTTAATAACACGGCCTCTTAACTATTATGACTAAAATAACAATTGTACCCATACCGAAAAGCGAAGAAGCATTATTATCTTACTTCATCAGCAAAAAGTACAATTATTAAATAGATTTTTATTTAATGCTGAATATTTATTAATTTTCAAATGCGTGCCGTTGCAGGTATGCGTATTGTTCACAATACAGTGGGGGTTATGGAATCGGAAACTCAAAAGAAACAGGGGCCTGTTGCCGTAGCAATTGTCATCAGCCTGATGGCCCTGATTGCCTTTCTGTACCAGACGAAGCTGCTCTGGAGCCCGGTCATTCTCTTCCTCATTGCAATTTTCCTGCTGTTCCCGTACAGGAAAGAATCCCTGCTGACAAAAAGGTTAACCTTCCTGATTGTGGCAATATTTATCGGATGGCTGCTGTCCGACCTTGGGTCGGCGCTGATACCCTTTTTTATTGCTTTCCTGCTGGCCTATCTACTCGAGCCGTTAGTGGCATACCTTGCGCGTAAAGGGCTGCCCCGCTGGCTCTCGTCAATCAGCATACTGCTGCTGGCAATCGGCATACTTGCATTGATAGGCATATTCGTGCTGCCGAGCGTCTTCTCACAGTTAGACACTTCATTGGCTGACATTACATCTACCGTCAGTTCAGTCAATTCTTATATACGCAGCAAGGAGTTTTACGATTTGCTGGCAACTTTCGGCATCGACCAGGAAATGGCGCGCAATACCATCGAGAAAGAGATAGTGCCTAAGTTTGAAGTTTACTTTAAGTCAGCCATACTCGACCTGACAACGATATTCCAAAACATTACAGTCATTGCTTCACAACTTATCAATGTCATCCTTGTACCAATCCTCTCATTCTATTTCCTGAAAGATTTCGACAAGCTCAAGAACTTCCTCAAGTCACTCCTGAAGCTGAAGAACCAAAGGCTGCTCTATGACCTGAGGAGGATAAACAAGATCGTCAGGGTTTATGTTACATGGCAGATTACTGCTGCCATGATTGTTGCCACAGTCTGCTCCACATTCTTCTCGATTTTCGGGCTGCCGTACGCTGTTGTGCTGGGCATCATCTGCGGATTTCTCAATCCGATACCCTATCTCGGCGTCCTGTTCAGCTACTTTGTCTGTGCGCTGGTACTGTTGTTTACCAGCCCCGACAATGTCATCGGCAACATCATTGTCTCGTCTGCGGTCATCAGCGTAATGCACTTCATCAATGCCTATTTCCTCGAGCCGAACATTGCCGGCAGGCAGGTTGGCCTTCATCCCCTGCTGATGATTGCCTCTTTATTTATATTCGCCGGATTGTTCGGGTTCCTCGGCATTTTCATTGCAGTACCGTGTACAGCAACCCTGATGATGTTCTTCAACGACTGGAGAGAGTCCCGCATCAGGCAGATGGAGCTGATGGAGTGAGGCAAACAAGTTTGTCAAGAATTCTGAATTTAGAATGCTGAATTCTGAATTTAAAATTATAAAGTAAGAAGAAAAAGCTGAACCGTAGCGGCATTTTCCCCCACCTTGGATAAGGCGGGGGTAGGGGGCGGTTCGATTCTCAGTTTGTCAAGTATGTAAAGAATTCTGAGCCGAGCGTAGCGAGACCGGCGTAGCCAATGTAGAATTCTGAATTCTGAATGTAAGAAAAATCAACCCTGGAAGGACTTTCCTATCTCAATAGCCACGTCATTTATGGCGTGGGTCGAATAGAATCTACTACCCTCCGACATTTCTAAAGATGGACTCCACCTTGGCGTGCAATCTTGAGTCAATCCTGGCTGCCGTCTCAACTGCTTAGGTGGAGTCCATCTTTCAGGTTACCCGCGCTTCTTTCTCCTTCCCCTTGGGGAATAATTCCCCCTGGTGAAGGCTGGGATGGGGTGGGCAAGTTTATAAAGTTTATAAAGTTTATAAAGTTCATCAAGTTTGTAAAGTTTATAAAGCAGGAAGGATAGCCCCTAAGGGGCGTCATATTAATAGCTGTTTCAGATAGAGTACATCAGGTCAATACCTCCGGACCAGGAATAGATCAGGCTTTCGATCTTGCTGTTATAGTCCCGGAAGCTGTAATAGAGCTGCATGAAGGGATTGATAGTGAAGCGTTTTATTGTGATTGGGAAAGTAAGGCCGATCTTCAGGGCAATCCTTGTGTAGTTACCTCCTTTGAGTATGTCGTCGTCGTAAACAACGGTCCTCATACTATCCAGGAATGTATAGTTATCGGTCCAGAAACCGGGCGGACTAAACACAAGTCCGGGTGTTGTGATTGTGATCCTGTCGTGCAGCTTATGCCTTAGGGTATAATTAATAGACGGCCCAAGGAAAGCGTAGATGTTTGTACCCGGAAGGTTTATTTTGTATAATACATCGAGGCTGAGGAATTTAAGGTCATAATCGGCTGAATAGTCAAATGTGGCTATCCTCTTGACAGGTTGGTCATTAATAAATGCATATCCTTTCTGAAGGAAATTATCGTCACTCAAATTGGCAGGCAGGCTTTCATAATTGAGTTTCACCATGACCGAAGGGTTGACCCCGTACTTTTCACCGAGGAGGTATTCAAATACAAGGCCGATAGAATAGCCGTCACCCCATCCGTTAGCAAAACACTCCTCGCAGTATTCATTTGCAATCGGGAGGTTTTCGTAATCATGCAGAGTGTGGTTGTAGAACATGGTCAGGCCCATCCTGAACTTGTCGGGTTTCTTGTTGTCGATTATGATTTCCTTGTCTTTGTCCGTGTCCGGGAACTCCGACTGCGCGCGGCAGACGGTGCCTGACATCAGCAGGAGCGCCAGTACAAAGTAATATTGTTTTTGTTTCATCATATCAGAAGGGTACCTCATCCTCTTCGTCGGCAATCTGGCTGGCCGGTTCATCGGGCAGGGGTATATCGTCAATCCTGCTGTTGCTGCTGTTGTTAACTGCGTCAATCTTCCATACATCGAGATTGTTGAAGTATGAAACCTTGCCGTCTTTTTCCCAGCGCCTGCCTTTGATGTTAAAGAAGACTCTTACAGGGTCGTTAATGTTAAAACTGTCGATGATGTCGCATTTGTCGCGCGTTAACTGGAATTTTATCTGTTCGTTGAAAGTCATCGAACCGTTCGTTTCTGATGTCTCGACTACAAATTCCCTTTTCTTAAAGCTTTCGCTTACATTTACAATGTCATATTTTTCAATTAGCTTGCCGCTCAACTCAAAATTCATATCAAACTACCGAATATAAAGTGAATAATTATGCTAATTAAGAAAAAAAAAATTAAAATACTAATGAAAAAATATAGCTAAATTAAATTTTGTGAAATTTTGATGATGATGAATGATGTTAAATGCCGGAATAATTACGTGCGATGAATTGAGGGAACTCCTGGAATATGACAGGGTGCTGGCCGGGCATCTGGAAAAGCTCGGTGTCCGATGCGAACCTGTCGTCTGGGACAATCCCTCTGCCGACTGGAAAAAGTATGATTTCCTGCTGATGAGGACTGCCTGGGGTTACTACAGGCAATATGAAAGGTTCCTGCAGTTCATGCATTTCCTGAAAGAAGAGGACATCAGGATTTTTAACACAGCAGATATAATTATCAATAATTCTCATAAATTCTACCTGAAAGAGCTGAAAGCTAACGGAGTGAACATCATTCCTACTCATTTCATCAAGAAGAAGACTGTGATGAGTGTGATGAAGCTGGTAAGCATCGGAAAATGGGACAGGTACATCCTGAAGCCCGCCGTTTCTGCCGGCTCGTTCAACACCCATCTCTTCGACGCTGCCGATCCGAAAGGCGAAGATACCTTCCAGGCTATGGTCCGGGACAATGACCTGCTGATCCAGAAATATCTTCCCGAGATTGCCGACGGGGAGCTGTCCACCATCTTCTTTGCAGGCGAATTCAGCTATACGGTCAGGAAAAGGCCTGCTGCCGGCGACTTCAGGGTACAGAGGGATTACGGCGGTGTCTATGAAAGAGTCGAACCCCCGACTGAAGTACTTTACGAGTGCGATAAAGTGATGGAACTGCTCGATCCGGATTTCCTGTATGCAAGGATCGACGGAGTGTTTACCAGGGGGCAATTCAGGGTGATGGAGGTGGAGATGATCGAGCCGGACCTGTATATGGACGTGGTTCCTGAAGCAATTCCTCACCTGGCTGAGTTAATTGCTTCAAGAGTCGGAAACATGTAACTAATTTTACCTTTCGGGTGTCTTAAGTAAAAAAAGGAATAACACAGGAGAGACGACAATGGCAGAGCAAAAAGAAAAACGTGAAAGGGAGAACCCAATCAGCTTCCTGCCCCGCTTCAGCAACATGAACAACGACTTCGCCGGTATATTCATTATCATTGCGCTGGCACTGATCATATTCCTGTACTGGAACCCTTTCAGCACGAAAGAAGAACCGTCCGGGAAAGGGAAAAACGGGAATGTCAGGAAAGAGGTCATCCCTACGACCTTAGAATCGCCGGAAAACACTGTGCTGATCATGAAACACGGTGATGAACCGGTCGTTCTTGGAGAGATTGCTCCCTGCCCCGACCCGGTTAAGGCACTTTCAGCAATTGAAAATTTCCTGAAAGGCAGGGGCATCGCTGTCGAAGAGTATAAAAAGGGGTCTATGCTCAAGACGGACCGTATCAATGACATCCCGCTCGGCAAATCGGTACAGATGGAGTTCAGCTACGACGCTTCCGGCAACAAAATCGTTGCGAGGCTTCTTACCGTTGAAAAGGACAGCAGCCTGAAGATAAAGGCAGACTGCAAAGCTCTCTTTGAAAAGATGAAGTCTAAAGTGAAGTAAGACTGACACGGGATATACTTATTCTATTCAATCCAAAAGGATACTGGTATTTACAATTCAAACGATTAAGAAAGCCTCACCTTACCGCTTCCACCCTGCGAATGAAAGGAAGTTCGCGCAGGATGACGCGTTCGATGCCGGCCCTGAGAGTCATGATTGCCAGGGGACAGGCGCTGCAGTTACCCAGGAAGCGTACTTCGAGCACGCTGGTGTCTTCTTCGAACCTGACGAATTCGAGGTCGCCGCCGTCGGCCTGAAGGGGAGCCCTCAGGCTTTCGACCACCTGCATCATTCTTTCAATATCTTTGTTGTCTATTTCCATCAGGCAGCAAAAATATTAAAAAATAAAATATATTAAAAAAAATTTAAATTTTTTTTAAATTCGTATAAATGAAAAAATGAAATATTGTTAAGAAATATTTAATGAATATTGGGTCGGCTAATAATGAAAAATGAGGTCAAGTCGAGTATAACACGAGATTATATACTGATTTTCACATCATTTTTTGTAATCTATATTATTACCCAATCGATTATTGCTTACAACTTATTCTTTTCCGAAGGCTCCACTCTGCTAAAAGTGCCGGCTGACGGTTCTTCCGCTCCGACCAGCATCCGTTTCGGCGATGTTGCCCTGTACTTCATCCTGCCGATGACACTGATGTTCGCAATATACCTGGCTGTCAGCGCCTTTACAATCAGGAACTACAAGACGAAACTCCGGAAAATCAATGAATTCATCGATACGATCAATTCCGACAACCTGGGTGTAAAGATCACTGAGAATTTCCACAAGACTGAACTGAGGAACATTGCTTTCAGGCTTAACGACATGATCGACAGGATCGACAGGTCTTTCAGTCACCTGCGCCAGTTCACGTCCACCGTCTCCCATGAATTGAAAACGCCGCTGACCATCATCCGGGGCGAATTGGAGATTGCCCTGCACAGCCGCAAGACAGAAGAAGAATACCAGGCGATTATTGCCAGTTCGCTCGACGAGGTACTCAGGCTCAATAACGTGGTGATGGCCCTGCTCGACCTTTCCCGTGCCGACACAGGCAAGTTCACGATGAATGTCAACAGGGAGAACATCTCCAAACTCCTTGAGGATATTGCCGAAGATGCGGTCATTCTCGCCGAGTCAAAGGAAATTACCGTTACTTCCAAAATTGAGAAAGATGTCTTTGCCCGCTGCGACATTGCCAGACTGCACCAGGCTTTCCTCAATATCGTGGATAACGCCATCAAGTACTCGCCCGACAAAGGCAGGATTGACATAGAGCTGAAAAGCATAGACAAATTCGTGGAAGTGTCTTTTGCCGATTCGGGCTATGGCATACCACAGGATGCCATTCCCAATATATTCGACAGGTTCTACCGCATCAACGACTCATCACCGGGACACTCCGTTCAGGGTTCCGGCCTGGGACTGTCCATCGTCAAATGGATCGTCGATTCGCACAACGGGAAGATTGTTGTTAACAGCATTGAGAAACAGGGAACAAAATTTACGATATTATTGCCTGCCAATTAAAAATATTCATCCGTCTGATCAGTTAATACCCGCATGGAATAGTAGAAATTTTGCAGGGGAAAATGAAGGATTACAGAAGGTTTTTACAACCCGGCGTAGTAGCGCAGTTACAGAACATCGAACTGAAAGCGCGCCTCGTTGTCGAAGGATTCATCACTGGATTGCACCGCTCGCCCTATCACGGGTTCAGCGTCGAATTCGCCGAGCACAGGCAGTACCGCGAAGGAGATGCACTGAAACACGTGGACTGGAAAGTACTGGCGCGTACAGACAGGTTCTATGTCAAGCAATTCGAAGAGGAGACCAACCTCAGGAGCATGATTGCCATCGACGCCAGCGCCTCGATGAAATTTGCTTCCAAAGGCAATATCACCAAGTTCGAGTATGCGTCATACCTCGCAGCTGCTCTGTCGTACCTGTTGATCAAACAAAGAGATGCCGTCGGCATTACACTGTACGATACACAGATCAGGTATTTCCTGCCTCCGAACTCGAGGCAGTCATACCTGCACCAGATGCTTAGAGTACTGGACGCCGCCGAGCCTGCCAATGAAACCGGGACCTCGAAGGCTCTCGACGTTCTTGCGGAGAAGATCAGGCGCAGAGGATTAGTCATTATCATCAGCGACCTCTTCGATACGCCTGAGTCTGTGGTCAATGCCCTCAGCCACTTCAGGCACCGGAAACATGACGTGATTGTGTTCCAGGTGCTGGACCCGCGGGAGATTGATTTCGATTTCGGCCGGGGAGCAACCTTTGTGGACATGGAAACCGGCGAAAAGATGATTACCCAGCCGTACCAGATACAACGCTCCTATATGGAGACAATGAAGGAATTCCTTACAAACATCAGGAAACGCTGCCGCCAGCAGAACATAGATTACCACCTGATCGACACATCGCAGCCTTTTGACAAGGCTCTCAGGGCGTACCTGGCAAAGAGAAGCTCTCTCTGAGCAGCACAAAAAGAAGAAAGCACGAACCGTTTTACGGTTGTGCTTTCAATATATCTTGTCTAATTGTCCCGGTGTTTGCAGTAAGAATGCTATTTTCTAGCCGACAACAGGCATGTACCGAATTCTGTATGTACCAGTTTGTAATCTTTGAACCACGCTTCTTTCATCATGATCCAGAGGTCAGTCTCAGTGAAACAGTCGCCACCGGAAGTGTTTATGAGCATGTTTAAGGACAGCATTACTGCATCCTCGGGATTGGTACGGTTGTCTTCGACGATGTGCTCCTGGATGACGATCTGCCCGCCCCTGTTCATGGAGTCATAGACTTTCTGGAGCAGTTTGACATTATCCCACAGCGAATAGTTGTGCATGAGGAAGGAAATGAAGACAAGGTCGTAGCCTGAACCGATGTCGTCAGTAAGTGCGTCTCCGGCAATCGTCTCGATTGTGTTTTCCATTTTGGCTTCGTGCAGGTGTTCCTTTGTGAGTTGAATTACTTTCGGATAGTCAAATCCTACGGCTTTGATGGCAGGTTTTGCCTTAAGGAATTCCATTGTGTATAGCCCTGAACCGCAGCCCAGGTCGAGAATCTTGTTTACTCCGTTAAGGTCAATCATCCTGACTATGTCGGGAGCCTGCATGAGGCTGCGCCTGTGTGAAGACTTGACAAAGGAAGAAACCCACTCTTCGTCTTTATCGTTGACACTTTGGCTGTGAAGGCTTACGCCTTTCTTTACTACTTCAGTGAGTGTGCCCCAGGAGTCCCAAAGGTGGGTAAGGTGCATCATGGTACCGAGGTATTCGGGGCTTCCTTTGACCAGGAACCGCCGGGTTCCTTTGGTGTTGGAAAACTTATTACCGACTTTTTCCAGTAACTGCATGCAGCTAAGGGCGTTCATCAGCCTGTCCACGGCTTTCTCGTCAGCGCTGAGGTCGTATGCAACTTCCTTGGAAGTTTTGGGTTCGTCTCCCAGGATGCTGAACAGATCGAGTTCGCAGGCAGTAAGCAGTGTTTTGCTCTTTTGGAAAGCCCTGGCAATTTCAAGTATGGTTGTTACGGAACCGTCGCTAATTAATGGATTTACCTTCTTCATATTTCACCAAACAATGATTCATTTTTTTTCATATTTATCAAAACAATATAAAAAAAAATTGTAGAATTTTACTGATATTTTTAACAATATTGTAAAATTGGCAGCTATTTATCATTTTTTACAGCAATATTCACTACTTTTATTATCATGTCCGGTGTCCTGTCTTTCTTACCTTCGGCAGGCCTGAAGGAGAGTGGTGAACTGCTGACGACGATCCTTCCGTGTATCTCATCATTCTTCCATTTCTCCATGTACCTGACCAGCGCATCGATTCTCCCGTCTGTCAGTTTGCTGCCGGTTGCCCCGCTGTCTGCTTCAGCCACGATGAACTGGAAGACAGCCCCCGTGTTGTGCCTGAAGATGTCAATATAGTAGTCGAGGACATACTCGGCAGTCTTGTTGAACCGGCTGGTTCCTTCTGTGAAAACGGAGAAGCTGTCGATGGCCAGGCCCGGTTCCAGTTTCAGTGCGTAAAAGTCTATTCGCTGGCGCGGAGCGTCCTTCATCGGCAACAGTGTAATCTTTTCTTCATGCTGGAGCAGGACAGGTGAACTGACGGTTACATTGTAGGACTCGCTGTAGGGGATGAATATCTGGTACATGCCCGTTTTGGAGTCTGCCTCCGTGCGGAACACCCTTCCGCCCGGGCTCCTGAATGTCAGTACTGCTGCTGTTACCTCTTTGCCAATCTTGTCGTAAACGGAGCCTTTCAGGTCGATTGTCGTGTCGGGGTCAACATCCTGCGACCAGGCCGGTAATGCCAGTAATGCGAATAATATAATCAACCTTGCCATAATTGCTTTTCAATTACTTAATAAATCGTATCCAATATAATAAATTTTTCTATTATTAAAAATTATTAATAATGAATCCGGAAGATTTGTCAAGTTCATAGGGTTGTCAGGTAAGGTAGTCCCCTTGCCCACACTGTCGCAGCAAAGCCCGCAAAGGAAGATGGGGTAATGGAAGAAATATCTCACGCAAAGCCCGCAAAGGAATAATGATGTGAAGGAAGAAATATCTCTCGCAAAGCCCGCAAAGGAAGATGGGGTAAAGGAAGAAATATCTCACGCAAAGCCCGCAAAGGAAGAATTATGTGAAAGAAGAAATATCTCACGCAAAGCCCGCAAAGGAATAATGATGTGAAGGAAGAAATATCTCTCGCAAAGCCCGCAAAGGAAGATGGGGTAAAGGAAGAAATATCTCACGCAAAGCCCGCAAAGGAAGAATTATGTGAAAGAAGAAATATCTCACGCAAAGCCCGCAAAGGAAGAGGTGGAAGAAATTTCTCACGCAAAGGCGCAAAGAAAGAGATTTCTATTGATTGCATATTAATCAAGTAAATCATATAAATCATGGTTCAGACATCATTGGTCTCACGCAAAGGAAGAGATTATATTTTGAATATACTTTTCTGGATGAGAAACATTTATTAGCCCCGGCGGGGCGACATATTAATGGGCGCAAAGCACGCAGCAATGGGCTTCAGCCCATTGTTCACATATCATATAATCATACTGCCTTGGAATTGAACAAGGGGCAGTTGCCCCTTGCACAATAATACCGTAAATCCCGGCTAACTATCTGAAAATAAAGCAGAAAAATTATTATAAGAAATATTAAACAGTCTTATTTCTTTCTAAGTCCGTTTTTTTAAACAATCAACCCCATGCTTTTCATATTAAACATGGGGTTGACTCGTTTCTGCCAGCCCTGCAACTGGCCCGCCCCGATCCTAACCTATCGGGGGCCGTTCTCACACAATATTTTTATGCCTGTAATTGTTTTATCTGAGTTAAATCATTAATTTGCTTCATTTATTTGACATTAATGCGGGCTTTAATTTGACACAAAGTGGAACAAAGGCCATAGATTTCAATGAACGATTCGACTGCGTCGTCTGCCTGAATGCGGACATTCCCGGAGCCGAAGTGTTCAGCTCCATCGGGAATATACCTGTCATTGCTGCCGACGGAGCTGCAAACCGCCTCGCGTCCATGGGCATTATACCCGGCTACATCATCGGCGACATGGATTCGTTCGACCCCGGCGCCCATCCTGGCCTTGCTGAACAGGCCACAATCATCAGGAACCCGGACCAGGAAACCAATGACTTCGAGAAGATACTGATGTTTGCTGAAGACAAAGGCTACCACCGTATCCTTATCTTCGGCTTCCACGGCGGAGAACTGGAGCACTCCCTCAATAACTGGAGCGTATTCATCAGGCACTCCGGGCAGCTTAACCTCTGCATATACGACAAGGGGCGCTACGGCTTTTCCGCCTGCCGTTCGTTCAGGATGGCAACCCGTCCCGGCGAGATTGTCTCACTCATCCCGCAACCCGAAGCCCGGCTGACGACAGACGGACTCAGGTGGGCCCTGAAAGGCGAAACACTGAAACTGGGAATGAGGGAAGGAGCGCGAAACCGTGCCGTTACCTCCTCTGTAACCATTACCTTCCACTCCGGAGAACTCATCGTATTCATCGACAGCCGCTTACCATACGCTCCCAGCCTGTCTTTGTGCAAACCATGATACTGGCACGCCATTTGCTAAAATACTTCTGAAAGATTGAAAATTTGTTAAATTTAGAGATTCTTCGGGGGTAAAGACAATGCAGTTATTAGAAGAACTTAAAAGACTGGAATCATTGCAAAAAGAGCTTGAAAAACTACTCGAACGCGTAAAGGCTGTAAGATAGGAAAAATCGGCAATCAGGATCATCCCGTTACACGGTGAACGACAGGAAGACAATCGTCCACCGTTGCCGGGCGATGATCAATGAAAATATGAGGTGTTAATGACGGAGAAGGATATGTTCCCTACTACGGGCAATCTTATGGGCGCTGACTATCAGATATCGCACTATAAGATGAGCAGGCTCAATACCGAGCCGGCAGAAATTGCAGAGAAACAGCGCCTGCTGGAGTGGCTGAAGTACAACGATTTCATGTATTTCGAGAAAATCGAGAAGTCGGGTGCTGTCAACTGCAAAGAGCAGTACTGGTTCCAGACATATGTTAATATGCCTCTCAAGACCCTGAGAAAGAAGGTTACTTTCATTAGTACGCTGATGAATGGAGAAAAGAGCAAATACTCTCTTTAGTATATCCCGGACCAGTTCGTTTCTTTCACTACATTCAGGGCAATCAGCACGCCGGCAGCAATGAAAACCAGGCCTGCTACCTGCCTGACGACAGTAAACATCCTGTCGCCCATTACATGCTTATACTTTGTTACCAAACCTGCAACAAGCAAGAGCCAGAGGAAATTACCGGCTCCGAATCCAATTGAGTAAAATATGCTGTCCCAGAACGGATTGTCGATGACGCCGAATTTCCGTACCTGTGAAGCCACCACCGTCAGGGATGCAAGAAAAGCCGGATTGGCGATATTGGCAGACGCCATCCCTATGCCAAGAAAGACAGGGCCGCTGGACTTGATGCGGCTTGCAAACCTGGGTTTCCTGATTACGGGTTCGTGATTGTTCTCCGGTTTCCTGATGAAATTCTTATTAAAGATCGATATGAAGCCGAAAACCACCAGGGCAATGATGACGGCTGCCTGGAACAGCAATGTGATGATCGGGTGGAGTTCTACAAATCCCCTGAGCGCTGCGCCTACGGCTTCGGTAAAGAAAACTGCCGTCAAACACATCACCATGTCGGTAAAACCCGTGCCGGCAGCCATCGGCACTGCCTGGCTCATGCCCTTGTCGATGGACAATTTGATGAGCGCTACGGCAACCGGACCCGGCGGCATGGCCATCACAAACGCTATTACAATACCAATAATTAAAGCAATAATATCAACACCTTCAATGTTATTAACAATGAATTTCAGCACAATATACGAAATCGTGACAAAAAACATATTGTGTAATGTCCGGTCAAAAAAAATAAAACGTCTCTTTATCGGTCATTTAGAATAAATCATTATATAATGTAACAGGATTTTTTTAATTTTACCTTTTACTGAAGATTGATTTTTATAATTAACGAAAAAGAATAATTTGTTTAATAAATGTTAATTGATGGTTTATATGAAAAATAAGACCTTGTACTGGGGATTCGGCATCGTATCCTTCCTCGTTTCATTGATTACTCTCATGATGACCGCTCAGCCAACAGTTCCGTTCTGGGACTGCGGCGAGTTTTCCGCCGCCTCGATATGGCAGGAAGTTCCCCATCCTCCGGGAACACCTCTTTTCATTTTGTTCGGCAGGCTGTTTTACCTGATACTGCCCTTCGGCGACCTGGGATGGCGAGTAAATATGGTTTCTGTAGTAGGCGGCGCATTAACAATCTATTTACTGTATTTTATCATAGTTAAAGTGATTATGAACCTGAGGGAGAACCCCCTGGAGAAACTGGGCGATGAACTTGCTGTTTACGGCTCAGCCCTTGTCGGGGCCCTGGCCTACGCTTTCAGCGATACATTCTGGTTCAACTCGGTAGAGTCCGAAGTTTACGCTTCCTCGACACTTTTCGTTGCTCTCGTCCTTTACCTGATGATGAAATGGAACGAAGTGGCAGACAAACCCGGCAATGAGAAATATCTTATACTGATTGCATACCTAATCGGGCTTTCGACGGGCGTCCACCTTCTGGCGATACTGGCGCTCTTTTCCGTCTCGATATTGGTTTATTTCAGGAAATATAAATTCGAATGGGGTTCATTCATCGTAATGGGCGCCCTCGCAGTGTTCCTGTTCCTGTTCGTGTACAAAGGTGTCGTACAATGGATCGTCGATTTCATAGCGACAGGCGCCTTCGGTACCATCGTCGTACTGCTTGTAACCGGTGGACTTGCCTGGGCTACATATTATTACGGCTACCAGAAAAAACAGTCATTTATCGGAATTATGGCAATGTCGATGTTCCTGATGATCTTCGGCTATACTACCTATACGGCAATCCTGCTGAGGTCAAACGCCAATTCTCCGATGAACGAAAACGAACCTAAGAATTTCACTTCACTTTCAAGGTACTTAGGCAGGGAACAGTATGGTGACCAGAAACTCTGGCCCAGGCGTACAGATGCGACTGATCCTGAAAAGGTAAGGATTTACAGGTCGGTTGACGAAAAAGGAGAATATATTTATGGCCCTTGGGAAGCTCCCACTCCCCTCGAGAGAACGAGCGACGGCGAAATGAAATTTGAATGGAACAATCCTTTTTGGGCCGAAATTCGCTATATGATGGATTACCAGATCAATCACATGTACATCAGGTACTTTCTGTGGAATTTCGTAGGCAGGGCAAGCGACGAGCAGGATGCCCCGGCAGCCTGGTTCAACAGCAATGCAGGCGAGAACATGAACCACCTCTCAGGCTACGCAGACCAGTTCCCTGTGAGGTTCTATGCTATACCTCTGCTTTTCGGCCTCCTTGGCCTCTTCTTCCAGTTCTGGAAAGATCCCAAGCTGGCTTTCAACTTCCTGATGCTGTTCTTAGTAACGGGTGTCCTTGCAGCCATAATCCAGAACCAGCAGAATCCGCAACCTCGTGAGAGGGACTATTTCTATGCCGGTTCATTCCTCGTCTGGTGTATATGGATCGGCCTCGGTGCATACATGATAATCGACTGGCTTGCCGAATCGCTTAAAAAGAAGCAGTTCCCGGCATACCTGTCGGCTTGTGTCATTGCCGTCTCCCTGCTGGCCGTACCGGTGAATATGGCTTACGGCGGCTGGAAGATACACAGCAGGGCAGACAATTACCTCGCTTTCGACTATGCTTACAATATACTCCAGAGTTGCGAACCCAACGCCATCCTCTTTACCGCCGGGGACAACGATACATTTCCCGTGTGGTTCCTTCAGGACGTCATGGGGGTACGCCGGGACGTAAGAGTGGTTAACCTCAGCCTCGGCAACACTACCTGGTACATCGACCAACTCAAGAACCGTTCTCCCTGGGGCGCACAGAAGATACCGCTCAGTTTCCCGGATGAATCCATCAAAGTGCACGAGTCGGATCCGGGCGCTCTTTCCAGTCGTCAAGGCGGGCCCGACAACGTAGTAATCAACGTTAAACCTGAAATTATGAAAAAATACACAGACGATCCGGTGCTGATCAAAAACGGCCTCATGTCGTTTACATTCAGAGGCATGGATTATCAGGGAGATAACTACTACCGTGTACAGGACCTCTTAGTAAAAGACATCGTGGAGCAGACAAAATTCGAAAGGCCGGTTTACTTCTCGTCAACCGCAATGGGTTCCGACAACCTCATCGGCCTCGACGATTACCTGAGGCTCGAAGGCATGGTTTACAGGGTTTGCCCTATAAAACAGGAGAAAAATGAAAAATTCATAGCCTGCGACGTCAAAGTAATGGACGCTACGCTACTCAATGTAGATAATTCGGGCAATTACTCGACGGATTTCAAGTACGGATTCAAATTCCGTAACCTTAACAATCCGAAAGTGTATTACGACAAAGTACAGTGCAAATACATGATTAACTACCGCCGTATGTACCTGACCTATGCATACCATGCACTGTATGCCCAGAACGACAAAGCCAAAACAATTAAGATCCTCGACGCAATGAACGAGAATATCGGCCTTGCAAACTTCCCGCTCGAGTTCGGCGAAGAGTTCATACTGTACAGGATATACAAAGAAGCCGGTGCAAAAGACAAAGCAGAAAAATTCATGGCATTGTGTGAGAAAAGCTGCAACTATGCAATCAATAATCCCACAAAACTCAATGAACGCGTTTCACGGTGGACGGAACTCGACATGCTCCAGTTCGACTACAAACTGCAGGCCAATCTTTCGAACAGGGTACTGACTCCCTATTGTGTACTTGTTAATCTGTACAAGGACGAAGGCAGGATACAGGACATGGAACGTGTGCTGAACAACCTTTACAATGACTGGTTCACACGCTACAACAACAGTGAAAACCTGAGGGCAAAACTGATGGCCTTGCTGTCGGACAAAAATGCTCAGGTAAACCTCACACAGGAAGAGCAGGCTTTTGGACAGAACATCATTTTTATCCAGTATGCAATGATAGAACTGAAAATGGCAACCCTCGGCCAGTCCGTTGGAACAGAGGAGAGGATAGCTATATTGCAGTCCATGCTGACGAAATTCAGGAAAGACCTGTCGAGAGACGACTATTTGAGAATAATGTTCGGCAACACCGAGAACCTAATCAATTCAAAGATTGACGAACTGAAGCCAAAACCGCTTACAGATTCACTTACAGCCCTGAAGGACTCTGCAGCAGCTCTGGAAGCTGCCGCAAAGGATTCGAACTCATCGAAGCAAAACTGACGACGGGCCTATGGGTATTGATGTATCGATAATAATTCCTGCTTACAACGAGGAATCAAGGATTGGACGCTCTTTGCAGACAGCCCTGGACTATCTTCGCTCCGGGTCCCGTTCCTTCGAGATAATCGTCGTGGACGACGGTTCGAAAGACAAGACCGCAGAGATAGCCGAAAGTATCGACAAAGAAATCAGAGTTCTGAGGCAGCCCCGCAATCTTGGTAAAGGGGCTGCCGTCAGAAGAGGAATGCTGGAAGCCGTTGGCGCCGTCAGGGTCTTCTCTGATGCCGATTTCTCCACACCGGTCTATGAACTGGAAAAGATATTGCCGGAAATTGAAAAAGGCGCCGATGTCTGCATCGGAAGCCGTGCGCTCAACCCTTCACTGATTAAGAAACACCAGCCCTTCTACAGGGAATTTATGGGTAAAACCT
Organism: uncultured Hyphomicrobiales bacterium; assembly: GCA_964634885.1. Lineage (GTDB taxonomy): Bacteria > Bacteroidota > Ignavibacteria > Kapaibacteriales > UBA2268 > DAINRZ01. The sequence goes on from CAZWLN010000003.1 coordinate 119,709, forward strand.
TCAACAGGATCATCCGGGTAATTCTCTTCAGTGGCATTAAAGACACCCAATGCGGGTTCAAGGGGTTTACAGACAAAGCTGCTGACGCTCTGTTCTCAAAAGCGTCAATCGACGGCTTCGGTTTCGATGTCGAAATATTGTATATTGCACGTAAGATGGGATTGTCCATCGTCGAAACGCCCGTCGAGTGGTATAATGACCTGAGGAGTACGGTCAGCCCAATTAAAGATTCTTTGAAGATGATCTTTGAGATATTGAAAATCCGGAAACTCCATAAGAAATAAATTAAGCTCAGATCCCTGTTCAGTGTTATTATAATCTGCCGATAATATTCAACTGTTAATATGAATATTTGTATTTGAAACAACATGAAAATATTAGTTGTTGACGACTCGCCTACCATGAGAAGAATCATCATCGATTCACTTCTTCACATTGGCTATGATGACGTTGTGGAAGCCGAAGACGGAAAAGACGCTTTACAAAGGATAACGACAAGCGCTGTTGATTTTGTAATTACCGACTGGAATATGCCGGTAATGAACGGCCTGGAACTGCTTAAGAAGATCAGGGCCAACAAAGCTTATCATCAACTGCCGGTTATAATGGTAACAACAAAGGGCAACAAAGAAGACGTGATTGAAGCGATGAAAGCAAAGATTAATAACTATGTGGTAAAACCTTTTACGCCTGAAATACTGAAATCCAAGATCGAAGCTGTCTTAAATGCTATGCACAATAAGGCCTGAAGCCCCTATTTCTTGTGAAGCGGTACACTGAAAATTACCGTCGTACCCTTACCTTCTTCGCTCTCAATGGTGAATTTGCCGTCATGCAGCTCTGTTAACCTTTTGGCTATTACCAGGCCAAGGCCTACTCCCTGCTGCTCGTAAATGGTACGTTCGAACTGGGCGAGAGCTGCAATCCCCTGTATCTGAGACTGGTTCATACCCCGGCCGTAATCCCTGATCCTGATGAACAGGAAATCGTTTTCAATGTTGGAATTAACCTGTACTTCCGATCCTTTGTCGGAGAAGCGGAAAGCGTTGTCGAGAAGTTCATCGATTATCTTGTGGAAACTCTCGGTGGAAATTTCTACGGAGATGTTTTCCGGATAGCCTTCGATGCGGATGTCGTCAAACCTGCCGTACTTCTCAGCTTTGATGGAAGCAATGTCGTGGACGATGGCAGCAGGTTCTTCGGTGCGGTAGTTCCTGAGCATCTTGCGTTTTTCAGGATTGGCTACGAAGGACTCGACGCGCACGTAGGTAAGGAAATTCTCGGTAATTTTCATCAGCCTGTTGGCCGAAGCAATAATGTCGCTGGATATCTCCTTGATTTCCTCGGGAGTAACAGAGTCGCTCGTATTGTTCAGGTATTTCGAGGAGCCGATTACTTCGTTCAGTACTGTGCGGAATTCGTGTGGCAGTGCGTAAGTGACGTTCCTGCCTACTTCTTCTACTTTTTCCTGAACCTGTTTTTCGAACAGGGAGTGTTTGTTCCATTGCGCGTCGATTGCAGCAATGAGTTCATCTCTCGTGTAGGGCTTAACTAAGAAATCGTCAGCCCCTTTTTCCATTCCCGTACGCATGTTGGATTTTTCTGTGAAGGCAGTCAGGAATATGAAAGGAGTAACGAGTGTTTCCGGGAGCACCCTGATCTTGTCGAGCACTCCGTAACCGTCGAGCTTCGGCATGGATATGTCGCACAATATCAGGTCGGGTTTGATCTCTGTTGCAAGCTTCACCCCGGCTTCTCCGTCGGAAGCAGTGTAAACGTCATAGCCTTCAAACTTCAGGAGGGTTGAGGTACTCTCCAGGATAAATTCCGCATCATCGATTACTAATATCTTTTTCATATTGATTGACTTTATAACCTAATCAGTTCCTACCTAAACAAATTACTTTCAAACATTTCACTTATTATATATCGACATATAATAAATTTCTTTTACAATTATTGTATTAAGCAAATAGTAAGCCAAAAGTAAACAGACTGGAAGCCAATTTTATTTCTTCGGTTATTTACTTGAAAAATAGGTGACAGAATTAATAAATATCTGTTATATTTGAAACCAGTATTGATGATGTAGCTTGATGATACAATAGTATGTTTTTCTTTTGAAAGTGTATAGCAATGAAATATTTGAAATTCTCGGTTGCCGTCCTGGTTGTGGCCGTAGCATTGACATGCTCTTGCCGGGCGATGGTCAGCAGTAAATCCGTTGACAGTGTCCTGGCCGCAGCACTTTCAAAATACAAAGTGCCGGCCATAGCAGCCTCGGTAATCACCCCCGACGAGATGGTGTACAGCGCAGCGGGGAAGATCAGGATGGACAGCAGCGGCACTGTTTCTGTCGATTCGAAATTTCACCTCGGCTCGAACACAAAGGCAATTACAGCGTTCATGATCATGAAAGAAGCCGAGAGGGGAAGAATTAACCCCGACAGCCGGATTGGGGAGCTGTTTCCGGAGATGGGGCCAGCCGTCAGGGCGGAGTATGCAGACAAAACACTAATGGAGCTCCTGTTACACCAGGCTGGTGTCAGGCCTTTCACTACCGGGGCCGAAGTGGCCTCAATACCGGAAATGTCGGGTACACTCACCCAGAGAAGGCTTGGCTTCTCCCAATATGTACTGGACTTGGAACCTGTTACGTCAGACAAACCCTATAATTACTCCAATGCCGGCTATGTGGTAGCTGCGGCGGCGCTTGAGAAAGCGACCGGTAAAAGTTGGGAAGATCTGTTGAAAGAAACCATGGACAGCCTGGGCATCAGCTATTATAAAGGGTTCCCGAACAGGGAGAACATCAAGAATCCATGGGGCCACTGGATTGAGAATGGTGCTCTGAAGGCTCTTCCTCCCGGGCACTTCTATGCACTGAAGGATATTCTTGCACCGGCGGGAGACATTGCAATGTCCATATCCAATTACTCCCGATGGCTACAGTACAACCTGGAAGGATTGCTCGGCAGGGACAATTACCTGAAAGCCGCGACCTGGCATAAGCTGCATTACGCCGCAGAAGGCTATGCTCTCGGCTGGCTCAATAATACCGACGACATATACGGCAGGGTAAGCACCCACGACGGAAGCGCAGGTACCTACTATTGCCACGCCGCAATCTATCCTGAAAAGAAAATTGCAATCGCCGTAATGGCAAACTCAGCCGACAACGAAGCCATTCAATGCATTTACTACGTCAGGGAACAGCTCCTGAAGCTGGCCGTTCAATAGGTACGCGAATCAGAGCCTTAGGAAAATAATGTATGGCGGAAAGTGTGTGAGCCGCAGTGTCGGCAGGGTGTTCGGCAGCATCCCCGGCTGATTTCCGGGAAGCTGATGTGTGAAATAAAAAATTTTTCATTTAAGTGAAACAAACATAAAAAAAATGTGTCTTTGCACTGAATTGGAAATTTATTAACACAGTTTTTTTAGCATGAACCAGGATTCCGACATACAGTTAATAGAAGCGGTCAGAGCCGGCGGGGACAGGAAGAACAAAGCCTTCACCGAACTCTATAACCGTTACTCATCGAGAGTCTATCTGTACTGCCGGAAAATCATCGGCGAAGGGCGCTATGCCGACGACATATTCCAGGAAACTTTCCTCAGGCTGATCAGGAGCGTCGAAAAAGGAGCCGCCATCGACAATGTCCTGGGTTATCTCCTCAAAATATGCCGCAATCTTATTCAAAACTACCGAAGGGACAACCCCGCAGTTTTTGTGGAAATCGAAGACTTCCATGTTCCGACATTTACCGATCCTTACGAGTCGGTTGAAATGGCAAAAATGATTGACCAGGCGTTGAACCTGCTCATCGAAGAGCACAAAGAAGCTTTTGTCCTCCAGGCCTTTGGAGGGCTTACTTTTAAGGAAATCGGCGAACTGACCGGTGTACCGGTTTCAACTGTAAGGAACAGGGTTGTCAGGGCGAAACGAAAGCTCAAAGAAATTCTCAGGCCCTATTTGGAATATTCAGGGAAAAGTGAAAATGGCAAATGATGAATTAAATGACCTGATTTACCTCTTTATTGACGGTGAAGCAAGCGACTCGGAAAAGAGCCTGCTCCTGGGCAGCATGGTAAATGACTCTTCTCTCCGGGAAGAATTTATCGAAGCAGTGAGGCTCTCCAGGATCGTGTCTGTCGAGAAGAATACGGCCACACCTCCGCTGGCTCTTACCTCCTCATTGTTCAGCAGGGCGGGTATCCCTTTTGAGATGGCGGGACAAACTGAAACGGCAACTGAAAACATTGAAACCTTAACACCCAAAAGTCAGGCCTCAAAGCCGCTTTTCAGAAAGCTGCTTTCGAACAGGCTATTGAACAACTTGTTTTTCTTCATTGTTGGTGTGGGCTTAACAGTTATTTTCATCGACAAGTACGGAAAGAATACGGATTTCGGAAACAAACAGCTGTCCACCATTTTCAGCAGGCCTATTGCTGAAAACGGCGGCGGCAGGCTTCTGCCGGAAGCAACTGATAAGGTCAGGGCAGAAAACGCCGGCAGCAGGAACAATCAAAACAGGAATTCATCAGGTCCTTCCGTCCGGTATATTTATCGAAATGTACCTGTACAGCTTGTACATGACTTCAACTCAGTCAGGGCATCACAATCGGTTGCATCGCAATCGGTAAATAGTGGCAATGGAACATACCGGAATGACGAATTAAGTACCAATATGCCGATTGACAAAACAGAAATAAAACAGGATGAAAAAACCATTATTACTACCGATCTCGATGCAACCCGGTTACCGGCAATCCTGACGGTTCCGGAAAACCCGGCACGGCTTCCGGAAAACCCGGCACGGCTTCCGGAAAAAATTGCAATGGAAGTTAACGGCATCGGAAGCCTGGCCTATTTTCCGGATAGGAAACTCATCAGTGCGAGCGAGCCGGATATAAACAATTTAGCAGTCAATATTGCCTGGTTATTTGACGGGAATCATTCAGCCGGCGTAGAATACGGCGTCGAATCATACCCCATGTTTCTCAGAGAAGCCGATGATTCATATACTCCCGTCAATTCTATGGAGTATTGCGGTGTGTTCTATCAATACAGCTTAGAGCCTATAAATTTCTACGGTAAAATCGTACCTGATGTACGCCTGTTGGCAGGCTGGACAAAAATCGGTCCTGTCATTAAGGAATCCGCAGGCCTGACATTCTTTCCCGAGACTATGGTCGGTTTCTCCGTCGGCGTGGAAAGCAGCGGTATCATTACACAATACCTGGGTAAAGTGAAATATACCGGCAAACTGGGCTTTTACTATGGTATAAATATAAAATTCTAGAATAATATGCGCGCTATTTATTATAAATAACAAGAAAATCAATAGTTGGAGAATAAAATGAAAATATTTAAAACAATTGCTGTGTTGATTGCTGTAATGATTGCCTATTCCTGCCAGGAGAGCACAACAGACCCCTATGTTAAAACTAACGTAATAGACCTGTTAACGAAGAATATATGGGTATATAATAAGTCCGACAACGGGAAATTGCCGGAGAAAATAAAAATGAAATTCTATAAAGACGGCACCTGTGGGTTTTACCAGGACAGCACATGGACGAAGGGATCATGGACCATCGATTCCGGCTATACAAAGATAGCCCTGATGAAAGATACCGAAACCGATACGGTGACATTGTCAACAGTCAATGATAGTAAGCTTGTAATAAAAGCCGATATTAACAGCAGCCTTACGACTGTGACTTATATCCCGGAAGTGAACAATTCCGCTCCTCTTCAAATTACCGGCACGGTCACTTTTATGCCTGACGTTACCAACACTGACCTGAGTAAGGCTAAAGTTTGTTTAATCTGGATGAATCCTCTCGATGAATTTGAAGTAATTGTTTGGGGAATCGGAACCGTCAATGCTGCCGAGCGCACTTTCGCCATCAATGTTGACAACAGCGTCCCCATGAGCATGTTCATGGCGCCTTCAACCAAGATAAACGGCTATTTCAATCTCGCATATATTGCTCTGATTTGGGACAATACCATTACCAACGGTAAGTATATCAAAGCCGAAGACCTGCAAGCGATGCAGATCGGCATGGTCGAGGAAAAGGCAGTAATATTTTTGATGGGTGATTACAAATCCTGGCAGGACATTGATTTCCTGAAGAGTGATTTCGGGCAGGGATATAATTACTGTAAAGGCTGGTACACGAATCAGCCGGCTACTAACGACGGTTGGGAAGTAACCCCCGTTCTTACCGGCCAGTATCTTAAGGTTGTAAAAGCCGGGGATGCAAAGGAAGGTTTCAAATTCCCCAACTGGAGCTGATGTCGGGGGCGCTGCCTCATAACGGCAGACAATAATAAAAAGTGCGGGTTACAAACAAAAACAGCCCCGTCGTTTGTCCGGCGGAGCTGTTTTCATTTTTATCGTATAGTCTTTACTGCTCTACGTTTTCGAGGATTATCTCGGCGATGTCGAGAGTCTTCACATCTTCACGGTCTTTGGCCTTCACACCGTCGGTAATCATCGTCATGCAGAACGGACAGTTCACTGCGATGGTATCGGTACCGGCAGCAAGAAGTTCTTCTGTCCTTTCGATGTTGATACGCTTGCCTACGGTTTCTTCCATGAACATCTGGCCGCCGCCGGCTCCGCAGCATAGTCCGCGGTCGTGGGAGCGTTTCGGTTCGACGACGTTCATGCCGGTTATGGCCTTCAGAGTCCTGCGGGGAGCTTCGAATATCTCGTTGTAGCGGCCGAGGTAGCAGGAGTCATGATAGGCAACCTTCTTAGCGCCGTCGGACTGTTTCCTGATTTTCAGCCTGCCTTCTTCGATGAGTTTCTGCAGGAATTCAGTGTGGTGTATCACTTCGTAATTGCCGCCGAAATCAGGGTACTCATTCCTGAATGTGTTGAAGCAGTGAGGGCAGATGGTCAGGATCTTTTTAACACTGTAGTTGTTCATAGTCTCGATATTTGCCTTTACGAGCATATCTGCGAGGTATTCGTTGCCTGTGCGGCGTGCAGCGTCGCCGTTGCACTGTTCTTCGGTGCCGAGAATGGCAAAGTCAACCCCGGCAATCTGTAAAAGTTTCGAGAAAGCAACTGCCACTTTCTTTGCCCTGTCGTCGTAGCTGCCTGCACATCCGACCCAGAACAGGTATTCGAATTCGGGATGGTCAGCTGCCGTCTTTACGCCGGTACCTTCAGCCCAGTCAGCACGTTCTGCCTGGGAGAAAGCCCATGGTGTAGCGTTGTTTTCGAGGTTGGCAAATGTAGGCTGCAGTTCCTGCGGAAAATTGGCTTCCATCATTACTAATGAACGCCTCATGTTGACGATGGCGGGAACATGCTCGTTGTTGACAGGACATTCCCTCATGCATGCGCCACAAGTTGTACACTGCCACAGGTCTTCGACTTTTTCATAGTCGCCGACGAATTTCTTTTCGAGTATTGCCTGTTCTTTTTCAGTTAACTGAACTTCTGTGCCTTCGGGGACATTCTTTGTTTTAAGGAAGACAGGGCCGAATTCTTCTGTTCTCTTCCTGATCTCAACGATTACTTCGCGGGGACTCAGGGGTTTGCCTGTAATATTGGCCGGGCAAACGGCAGCACATCTGCCGCAATGTGTACAGGAGAATCCGTCGAAAATGGACTTCCAGGGGAGGTCGTCGATGTCCGACACGCCGAATTTCTCGACGCCTTCCTGCTCGAAGTCGATCTTCTCAAGTGAGTTGACAGGGCCGGGCTTGGAGAAGAATACGTTCAGAATTGAGGTATAGACATGGAGGTGCTTGGAGTACGGCAGATAGTTTGCGAAGATGAGTATTGTACCTATGTGCAGCCACCAGAAAACGCTGTAAATCTTTGTGGCAGATTCGAATGTCATCAGACCGCCTATGGCTTTAGCAACGGGCCTGAACGCCCAGGTGTCGCCAAAAGCAAGTACCGTGCGGGCTGAACTCTCGAGTATGAGAGAGCAGGTGATGATCAGGATCATCGACAGTACCGTAACGGCATCGATTACTTCCGATCTGTCCCCCTGCAGCCTTTTGACCCTGATGATATAGCGCCTGATGAATGCGAACAGGACGGCAAAAAAGATGATGACGGCAAAAATGTCGATAGAAAATGAAATTACAGTATAGACAGGTCCGAGGAAGTTCCACGAAAAACTGCCTGTAATGCCGTGCAAAACGGATTCGGAGGCAGCGAACAGGAACACCAGGAAGCCCCAGAAGATGCCGGCGTGAACCGGGCCGGCTGCTTTATCCCTGAATATCTTGGACTGGCCGAAAGCAATCTTAAGCGTGGCGGCCAGCCTTTTGCCGGGGTTGTCCCAGCGTACTTCCGGCTTGCCGATCCGTATTAATTTATACAGCCTGCGGAGGCTAATTGTCAACATGGCCATTGCAATCACGAAAATTGCAATAAAAACAATCGAATGAGTGCTCATAATACCCACTAAAATTTTAATAATACTTTTTTTCTATTTACATAATGACAGAAAATAAAACTAAGGGATTTTTAAGGAATATTAAAGGAAAAAATGTAATCGAAATGGTAAATCTAAATAAATTCAAATGTTTATATCAAGGCATATATATATATCAATTTTTCTGTTAATTGAATAAATATTATTAATAATATTTCATTAAATACGTTTTATTTATTATATTTGTAACGAATCTGAAACCAGGAATGTCCTGGAATTAGGATTCCCCCGGGGGCGGCTGTTTGCCGTCTCTTTTTTTTATAGTTCCACAATTCCCAAGGGATGGTTTTTATTTGTTGCTTTATATACTATTACATCTTTAAGCTTATTATATATTGTTCGGCCTCCTTTTTTACTGAATGCGGCATTTGGTTCGTAAAGCTGTCTGGCACAATAGCATATAACATCAACATTCTGGTGAAAAAATGAATTTTGGGAGTCCCTGAAAACAGGATCTTCTATGATGAAATTCAATGTAAGATTCCTGGAACCTCCTGAAAAGTACCTTCTGTCGTTGGGCACAGGATTGAATCTTCTCATTTTTCTTAGGACCTTGGTTAGTTTCCGGACATCAGTCCTGTCGGTAATAATTATTCCTCTTTCATCCATGTTCTTAGGTCATTGAAATTTCCATTTCGAATTGTGTTTTCAAATCTTTGAATCAATGCTTCCCATGCAATTTCAAATATATTTGTATCAATACTCTTTCCGTTCTTATCAACTGCAATTGTTATTATACTAATATCAAGGTGTGAGTTTGTCCACTTGATACATTGTTTTAAAATATCAATTCTGTCATTCCTCTTGATTCTTACTAATTCTCCCGGAGAATTGAGGAAATTTACAGAGTGGATTTCATCGCTTAACCTGAGATTTTTACTTACTTTCAATTCTTTCCTGAACCCGATCATATCATCTAATAATTTCCGCCATCGCAGTTCATGAATAATCATTCCGGTTAATAAGAAATATCTTGTCGGACTTTTGGTCATTCCGGTATCACCACTTTCATCAACATACATTATAAACATAATCATCCGTTTATGTTGAATAAATACAAGTTTCACTCTCCGTTCGCGGCAATTACTCCCAACACTGCTTCACGAGACGCTCCCGTAACCGAAGGCAGGTTGCCGGGAAGGCCTCCCAAGGTCCTGAAGGCTAAATAAGCGAAACACAGCGCTTCCTTACCATCCGATGGTATTCCCAGGCTGTCGCTTTTAATAATTTCATTACCCGGGATATGCTGTTGCAGAAGTTCCATCAGGAAAGCGTTATCGGTGCCACCACCCGACGCAATCAGCTGCTCGGTTCCGGGTGCATATTTGTCGATGTTCCGGGCAATCGACCAGGCAGTGTATTCGGTCAGGGTCCTGAGAAGATTGTAAGCCACGGGGCTGTCGGCTGTTTCTACATGGTAGCGGCTGTCGATGAAGGCGCCGATGTCTTCCGGAAGGAAATCCCGGCCTGTGGACTTTGGAGGTTCAGATTCAATATAGGGAATTGCTTTAAGTCGCTCCATTAAAATGTCATCGGTGTTCCCGCGGCGTGCCAGCTCCCCGCCTGAGTCGAAGGCAAGTCCGAAATGCTTACCGGCAGCGCTGTCGATGAGGTAATTGCCGGGACCGGTGTCGAAAGCCCTGACTTCAGCAGGACTGCAGGACTTCTTCAAAACGGTGATATTGGCGATGCCGCCGATGTTGAGAACGACACGGTTCTTTTCCGCGTCGCCAAGAAAATTGTAGTCGAAGACCGGTACCAGGGGCGCCCCCTGCCCACCGAGGGCAATGTCGGCCGCACGGAAGTCAGCCACGACAATCTTACCGAGGACGGCTGAGAGAGCCGACGGGGAAAATGCCTGGAATGTGCTTGCAGTCCTGATGCCGGCAAACGTTTCGGGCCGGGGGAAATGCCACAGAGTCTGCCCGTGAACACCGACAGCATCGATCTGCCTGAGGTTGATTGCAGAGTCGGAGCAAAGCCTTTTGACAGAATCAGCATAGATTTCTGCAAGTAAAAAATGGAGGCGGGACGTTTCTTCGGGTTTCACGGAATTGGTAATTAAGCCGTTAATCAGTCTGCGTATTTCTTTACTGATAGGATAGCTGTCGCAGGCTTTAAGGCTGAAACCGTGTTTTCCGCCGGCAGCAGAGAATTCTGCGAGGGCAACATCGACACCGTCCACAGAAGTACCTGTCATTATCCCTGCAACAAGGCGCGGTTTTGACAGCCACTCTTCACATTTTACATTCATGTTCATAGGTCTATCGGTTAATTGGCGGTTTCCTGCCGCCTATTCAGCCGGATCGCGCTTGATTACTACAAGAGTCCTGTCGTCGGTGTAAACATCTTCCGAGGAGAAAGCCTGTACTTCTGTCAGTATTTTGTATGCAAGTACTTCGGATGTGTCGCTGTGATTGGCCCTGACCAACTCGATGAGGCGCTCTTCGCCGAACATCTCATTGGAACCGTTCCTTGCTTCGGTAATACCGTCGGTGTAGAGTACAAGTATATTACCTGGTTCCATTGCGAGGTTCTCGACGTCGAACTTCTGGTGCTGCATAATGCCCAGCAGGCCACCGGTAGCCGGCAACAATGTAATCTTGTCGTTAACCTGGTTGTAATGAATCGGTGCGCAGTGTCCGGCATTAGCATAGAGTATCAGCCTGTTCTTACTCGGTGACAACTCGCAGTAAAACAGTGTAACAAACCTTTCGTACGGGAAAGTGTCGAATATCAGAGTATTGATGTGTGACATCAACTGAGATATCTTCGGGGTGAAAGCACGTCCCATACGCATGGCGCCGGAAACAAACAGGGCCTGGATGGCAGCGGGCAAACCTTTGCTGGCCGCGTCGCTGATGACGATGCCCAGGTTGTCTTCTTCCGGGCTGTTGCTTTTCAGGTAATCGAAATAGTCGCCTCCGACTGCGCTGTCGGGAATACAGACGCCGAAAATCTTATAATCTTTGTATTCGATATAATGGTCGGGAAGTAGGTTGCGCTGAATCTCGGAAGCTTTTTGTATGTCTTTCTGGAATTTCTTCTGCACGGCTCTCGATTCGAGGTTCTGGAGCGCGACAGAAGCTACGCTGCTGATGATTGACAGGGTTTCGTAAAAGGACTGCAGTATCTGCGGTGCGTTGAATCCCAGGGCATATTTAAAATATTTGCCGGACTTGAGTTTAACAATTTCCCCCACGCCGGTAGCAGAGTAGATGACAATGCCTTTCTCGCGAAGGAGTACATCGGTTTCTTCGTGAAGGACGGTACGTTCCTTAACAAGTTTGGAGAATACCGGATGGTCGGCAATTTGTATTGAATAGTCATCGGGAATCTTCTCGACATTGCCGTACTGGTAACGCAGGACATAGCTCTTGTCGAGCGTGTTGAGTTCCCAGAGCCTGCCTCCGACTATTTCAAAACTGCCGTCCTCGACGATGTGCTTGATGAGCGATTCCAGGAGGGGGATCTCGGATGGATATTTGCCTGTTGTCAACGCTTCGACCAGCTTGAAGACATCGCGCTGGTTGTAAATATTATTATAGTTCATTTTCCTTCATTTCTCTTAGTCAATTATCTTAGCCTTTTTCAGGGCGCTTTTCATTTTTTTCTTATTAGTGTCAGTCATGGCAGTCAGGGGCAGCCTGTAAACTTCGCTTGTGAATCCGAGCAGGGACATGGCGAATTTGACAGGCAGTGGGTTTGGTTCGACGAAGTTGAGTTTCATCAGTTCCATCAGCTTGTAGTGCATCTCGCGGGCTTCTTCATAATTGCCGGCCAGGGCAGCCCTGACACATTTACCGAATTCTTCGGGGGCATAGTTGGAAAGGACAGAGATGACGCCTTTGCCGCCGATGGAGATGATTGGCAGTGTGAGTGCGTCGTCGCCCGACAGAAGTGTGAAATGGGGTGGTGCGTTATTGATTATTTCCATCATCTGTTCGAGGTTGGCGCTTGCTTCTTTTGTCGCAATGATGTTAGGGCACATCTCCGCAAGCTTGAGTTGGGTTTCAGGCAGCAGGTTTGTTCCGGTCCTGCCGGGAACATTGTACAGAATGACTGGTATGTCCACATTGTTGGCAATCAGGCTGAAATGCTCAATCAGGCCCTGCTGGGGAGGTTTGTTGTAATAGGGTGTTACGAGGAGCAGTCCGTCGGCTCCGTGTTCTTTGGCGAATACGGAGAGGGCAAGCGACATTTCCGTTTCGTTGGAGCCGGTACCGGCAATGATTGGAACCCTGCCGGCAGCGTATTCTACTGATTTGATTATTACCGCCTGTTTGTCTTTCAGCGTCAGTGTGGCGCTTTCACCTGTCGAGCCGCATACGACAAGGCCGTCGATGCCCTTGTCGATCTGGAACTCGATTATCCTGTTAAGCGCTTCAAAATCAACTTCACCGGTGGGTGTAAAAGGAGTAATGATTGCTGTAATTGTGCCTTCAAATTTCTGTTTTACCATTTTTTCTCCCTGAAAATGTAAAAACCTGTATATCAAATTGTTTTTCTACTAAACAAATAATCAAAAACTGTCCCAAACAAATATAATTAATTATTACTAATTTTCTATTTTTTATTCTTGTTCGGGGAATGGGAGTGATTTCAGCACGGGAACAACGGCAAATAATATTGGTTCGGGTTCATTGCCCGGGGAGGAAGATACTAATCAACTCAATGCCATTGCTGCGAGACAACCCTATCTGCAATTCAATATTATCCTGGATTGTGCAATAGATAATCCAAAACACGGAAAATCCAACCACCCCCTGCCCCCTCCTTATCCAAGGCGGGGGAAAGCCGCACTACGCCTGCTTTTACTTCTTACTTTATAATTTTTAATTGGCTACACCGGTCTCGCTCCGCTCGGCTCAGAATTCATCATTCGGCATTGGCTTCGCCGGTCTCGCTCCGCACGGCTCAGAATTCTTTACGAACTAAAGTAGTCCAACCACCCCCTGCCCCCTCCTTATCCAAGGCGGGGGAAAGCCGCACTAAGCCTGCTGCAATGGCATAGCTGCGCCCCGATGAACAGTTCTAATTATTCATCCCGAAGTCCGAGAGCCTTGCGCGGAAGATGCCGCCTCCATTCGTTGCGGCAAAAAGATAATCGCCGCTGACGACTAAAGAAACGATATTATCATCCGTCAGATCTCTTGAAACCTTACTCCAGGTTTTTCCATTATTATCCGACAGCAGTATGCCGTGCGAAGTCCCGACAAAGATAGAATCACCTTTAACGGCGAGAGTGTTAACATCCCGGTAATAAAGCAGCCTGTCATATATTCCATGGAATACATTACTAAGATGATTCGAATATTTCAACATGGAATTGATATAAGTCCAGTTGTCGCCGTTGTCGCAGGATATATAAAAGCCCTTTTCTTCAGTAGTTGCGTACAACAAGCCCGGGTTGGCAGATAAAGACCAGGCTTTCCAACTCGAAAGCCCCTTGTTAACCTGCTCCCAATGAATATTTCCGCAATTATTGAAAGAAAATTTTGCGGGGTCCCCATCATCAGCGTCGAATGTATTACTCCTGTAGTTATCGATCAGATTCCAACTGTCTCCGTCATCACTGGTTACAAGCGCTCCACAGACGCTTTCATCCGTATCAGGAAACAGATATTTGAAATAATCACAATTAATACTTAATAATCTGCATAAATTGCCATCATAGACTTTTTTCCAGTTTTCTCCCCTGTCTGAAGACAGAAATATCTTGTCATGATAATTACCGGCATAGATGCTGTCGCCATATACGGCAAGATTGTGCACCTGGAAATCATCGGATCCGAGGCTTTCAAGCTTTTTCCAGTTCAATCCGCTATCATCCGATATATATATTCTGTTATCAGTAGCAGTTAAAATCCTTCTCCCCTGGGTAACGAGAGAACTAATGTAGGTTCCGGGGAGCCCTTCTCTAATCTCAATCCAATTGGCGCCTTTGTCCGTAGAGAGGAAAATGCCGACGTCGGTACCGGCAATGAGATTGGTTCCGGCGGCAATAATCCTGTAAACTTCACGTGCCCGCTTTCCCAAATCATATTTTTCCCAGTTCCTGCTTTTGTCCTCTGAAACAAACAACCCCCTGCCAGTACCGGCAATCATCATGTTGTCCCTGGTAATAAGCGAATTGACTTCAACATAAGAATCATATTCTGTCCAGGTAGCCCCATTATCATCAGAAATAATAAATCCGCCAAAACCATCTGCTCCAAAAACGCTGTCACCGCTGACAGAGAGAGAGAAGTATGAGAGCCCTTGCGGGGTGTGGTATGTTTCTTTCCAGTTTTTACCGTTGTCGCTTGAGATAATCATTCCTTTCCCGGAGCTAACAATGAGGTTATTGCCGCTGATAATAATATCAATTATCTCAGTTTTATCGTCTGTCAAATCAACTCTTTTCCAGTTCCGGCAATTGTTGGTTGATAGAAAGACGGTTTCGTTGCTCACTCCGTAAATGCTGTCCCCTTTTGCAGCGATTGACCTTGCATAATCCGGCAGGCCGTTACCGATATATTCCCAGTAACTGTAGTCATGATAGGAGATAAATCTACCCAATGGCGTTTTGAGGGAACGATCATGTTCAGTCAAACGGTCCGAAACGATGGGAGCGGTAATGATGCCTGTTTTATGTTCCATCCACACAGCGCCGTCGTTTGTTGACGAATAGACACCGCTGCTTTGGGTCCAGGCAAGAATCTCATTCCCTTGCACTTCGAGATGGTCCACTTTCACCTCAGGCAATCCAATAATGATCCGGTTCCATTCTTTACCCTGTTCAGCCATCCTGTATATTTCGCCCGAGTCGGTAACTGCAAATAGGTAACAACCTTTTACTGCCAGGGAAATTATACCATTGTTTGCAAGGCCTGCCGGAGACCAGGCAGCGCCCTCGTCCGATGAAGCGAAGACACCGGTAGCAGTACCTGCAAACAGAATATTCTCTCTAAAGGCAATAGCACTGACATCCATGTCGGCCAGGCTATTGTTATTTTGTGTCCAGCCGGAGCCTCCGTCCCGGGACATCATCACACCATTGTTCGTTGTAGCATACAGGATGCCGTCTTTATTAATAATTGAAGCGCAGACAGGGTCTCTGCCGACTTTTTCCCAGCCGGATCCATTGTACTCTGATACATATAACCCGTAATTGCCGACATAGGTATAAATCCGGTCGCCGTCTGTGATGAGCATCCTAATGGAACATGGCATGAGATTCCCATCGAGGTTCCATGTTTGTCCGTTGTCGGTTGAAATATACAATCCTTCGGGCGTACCAATATAGAAATGGTTGCCCCGGACAGCGACGGGACCTATATACCTGACAGGAAAATTGTTACTGGCTTTTTCCCAGTCGCAGTTGTCTTTTGATACATATATGCTTTCTGAATTGCTGAGAAAGAAACTATTGCCGCTTTTAGCCAAAGACATATATCCGGTAGGAAATTTATCCAGGGGGGCTTTGTTTTTTATCTTTTTCCAATTCATTCCATGATCGGTAGATAAATAAATGCCGTTTTTACTTCCTGCGTATATGTCGCTGCCGATGGCGGATATTTGCATGATGTTTTCATCCGACAGGCCGATATTGAATTTTATCCAGTTGACACCCAGGTCCGGCGAAAGAAAAACATTTTTACCGGTGTTAACAATCAGGTTGCCGCCGCTTACTGTAAATTGAAGGATGGGTGTTCCATCATTACAATTACTGAAATTCCTGCTTGTCCAGCTTTCTCCGTCGTCGGCCGAAACGAATATTTCATTGTCGGTTGCTGCAAAAAGACTATTACCGCAATAGGCTATGAATTTAATCTTATCGACAGGGACAGATTTTGTTTCTACAGGGATAGATTTCGTTTCTATCCTGGCCCAGTACCTTCCCCTATCGGTTGAGAGAAATAAACCTGTTTCTTTCAAAACAACCAAGTTATTACCATTGGCGGCGGCCAGGACACCACAATAGTAATTGAATTTACTACATTCATCCTCCTTTGAGAACGAGCTCTGTGCCAATGCCAGAAGCAACAGAATAATCATGTACAAGCGCTTTATAATATATACCTTAAGTGGTTATTAAAGAGTTAATATAACAATTAATAAAAAATAAGGAATAGTATGCCCGGATTTTTCATAACAATCTCTCCCTTTTTGTTGACAATGATAATGCTATTCTAACATCTTAAACATTAGACACATCAATCAACAAAAAGGTTACAGATTTTTATCAATAAAACAAGTATCTTTCCAATAATTACTTCTTCACGAACATCTTTGTCGCGCTGCCGGATATTGATATATTTGATTGAGAAAGAGTTACATTACCAATACAATTTATATTACAACGTTTATCAATTCATGGATGTAAAGAAACAGATTGATTATTGGCTCATAAGCGCCGAAAGCGATCTTTCGACTGCAGAGCGCCTTTTGTTGTCCGGTGATTACCCCTGGTGTTTGTTCGTTTCCCATCTTGTTCTTGAGAAAGCCCTCAAAGCATATTATTGCTATAGCATTCAGGATGTGCCGCCCAGGATACATGACCTGGTTAAACTTGCCGCCATTGCCAAACTGGAACTGACGCGTGAACAAACCCTGTTTTATAACCGCGTAAATGATTTTAATATTGAAACTCGCTATCCTGATGAAAACTTCAGTTTTCATCAAACAGCTACGAAAGAATTTACTAATGAAAATTTTAATCAAATATCAAGAGAATTTAAATGGATAAAATCCCTGCTCATATAATCGTAAGTATCAAGCAACTGATAGCCGAACTCAATAGTAATTGTATTCCAATTGTCGAGGCGGTGCTTTTTGGTTCCTATGCCAAAGGTACTAATCACCAATACAGCGACATTGACCTTGCGTTGGTTTCCACATCATTCAGCGGTAACCGCTTTCTTGACAAGGAAAAAATCAGGGAATATATTATTTCCGTCAATTCCGATATTTCACCAATGCCGTTCCGCCCTGAGGATTTCACAAATGATAATTTCTTTGCCAATGAAATTTTAAAAGAAGGCATCAGAATAGAGCTGTAGGAATTATGCAGGCTTCTGCTTATTACTCTTTCACGAACATCTTTGTTGCGCTGCCGGCTCTAATGCAATACACTCCCGGAGCCAATCCGGAGATGTCAATCTGGCAATTGTCCGTCACAGGTAAGATTACCGGTACCGGACAAAGTGTGAATTGTTAACTAAAGTGCTGCTTTTGCTAATGCGAATCATCACGAAACAGCCCATGAACCTGGAAATGCCGAATAATAAAATTATAATTATTACATTACGTTACTGATAATAATTGAATTAAGTATGAAATTATATGATTATGGATTATATGTCAGAAATTACGTTCATCATCGAAGAATCTCCCGAAGGAGGCTATACCGCAAAAGCCCTCAATCACAGTATTCTTACGCAGGGTGAAACCATTGAAGAATTGAAAGAAATGATTAAAGACGCCGTACAGTGCCATTTTGAGACGGATGAGATGCCGAAACTGCTTCATCTTCATTTTGTTAAAGATGAAGTCATGGCTCTATGACAAAAGTCCCAAGAGACATATCCGGCCTTGAACTTGCCACGAAATTAAAAATTTTCGGGTACCACATTACCCGTCAGACAGGCAGCCACATCAGGCTTACAACAAGCGCCAACGGTGTTCATAACATCACAATACCAGGGCATGATCCGCTGAAAATCGGGACTTTATCATCAATTTTACATGATGTTGCAAATCATCTTAATAAAGATAAGTCTGAATTGCTGAAAGAACTTTTCCGGTAGTGTGTTCTTTTATGAATGTAAACACCAGCCCATTTATCTTTACTTCTTCACGAACATCTTTTTCTCGCTGCCGGTTTTAATGAAATACACTCCCGGAGTTAAGCCTGAGATGTTAATCCGGCAATTGTCCGGCATAGGTATAATCACCGGTTGACCGAGGATATTGTAAATATTAATATTTTCGGGCAGGGGCGCTATTTCAATATAGTCCCCGGCGGGATTCGGGAACAGGCATATTCCATTATCCTCATTTCTTTCATTAACGTATGTAATCAGGGTTTTCGGCTCGAAATAGGGCCATAGGATGTCTGCTGCCTTGTAGGGAACATTTGTACCGTTGGGATACTGATGGAAGAGGTTTTTAATGATGGAAAACCTGAACTCGGTGGTTACTTCAACGGTAGCGGGTTCCTCGAAGATATATGTCAAAGCAATGGAGCTTGAGTTTTTTGAATGGTCCCAGGTAAGGCCCAGGCAGCCCAGGTATCTTGTCATAACACCGTTCAAATACAGGAGTATGGAGTCATTGAAAGGGAATTCGCTGATTGATACATAATTGACGAGCCACTTCTCGTCCAGTGTACCCAGGGTAAGCCAGAACGGCACGTTGTTCTTTGCTTTAGCCGAATCGAAGGGATGGAGGCTACCGGCGTGAGATGCCAGCGCTGCAAAAATATCGCTTGCTTCTACAGCCAGCTTACTGACGAACCCGCCACCGTTTGAGAACCCGGTGGCATATATGCGCTGGGCATTAACCGGGAAAAGCAGCTTGACCGTATCAACCATTTTACGGACGAAATACACATCATCTCTTAGGTATTGCCCCGGGACAGCCATTTCTTCCAGGGCGCCGTTGTGCCATTTGGTAGTTTTTTCTGTGACTCCGTCCTCAGTAACGTTGTATCTCAGGGCAGTAGGATAGACCGTAAGAAATTTTTCAAGGTCGCCTTTCTCTTTCCATTCGGACGTATCGTAGAAATACTGTCCACCCTGTCCCGTTCCGTGGAATACGAACACGACGGGATAGCCGTTTTCAGGAGCGTCGCCTTCTGGCCTTGAAACGATGAATTGCCTGCTGTCGCTGCCGATCTGCATGGTATAATCAAACCTTGTTCCGGCGGCAAGGGAAGATGTCAGTACCGGCAATAAAAACAATAATAATGCTTTGAACATATAGTCTCCTATTAAATAGTGAAGCATTAATATCCCATTTCCATCAAACAGAAGCGAATCAAAGAACGAATACATAATTATTTGAAAAATAAACAATTAATGCTATTATTCAAAACAATAATTTGATATATTTAATCATTAAAATCCGGTTAAAGAATAGTGTCTTATACCAGAGGCCCCAAAAGGCCTTTGATTGGGATTTTACTCCTTCACGAACATCTTTGTTGCGCTGCCGGCTTTAATGAAATATACTCCCGGAGCTAAGCCGGTAAGGTTGATTTTCAGCCTGCCGTTTTCCGACTGAAAGTCGGTAGTAAAGGGCACCTGCAATCCGCTTATATTGAAGATTGCGACCTCTTTGTTTTCGCCGCCGGCATTGTCGATTTCTACGTAGTCTTTTACAGGATTGGGAAAAACTGCCATTCCGGGCAAGCGTTCAGGTTCGGAAACCGACAGGTATTCAGGCAGCCTCCACTTTACTATAGATTTGTTTGAAGTGGTAATAAGAAACTTGCCGCTCTCAGAATAATGTATATTATTTATATTGATGCTTACGAAAATACTGTTTATTTCGGCAGAATCGGCCAAATCATTGTAAATATACAAAACGGTGTCGGCAATGAAGTCTATATACTTAATTACGTAGCCGTTGGCGGCAAACAGTTTGTTGTCATTAGT
Source organism: uncultured Hyphomicrobiales bacterium (assembly GCA_964634885.1). Taxonomy (GTDB): domain Bacteria; phylum Bacteroidota; class Ignavibacteria; order Kapaibacteriales; family UBA2268; genus DAINRZ01. The sequence goes on from CAZWLN010000003.1 coordinate 139,826, forward strand.
AAAGGCGCAGGAATTGAATGACCCTCGATACAATATCCCCTGCTTATCCTCAAAATAGCCGCCATAGCTTCTAATTGTCTTCCAGTTGTCAGTAGATTTTATCCTGACTGAGTCAACGTCCCGTTCAAAATTTGTAGCAAGAGACAAGTACCGGCCGTCGGGAGAGAAAACCAGGTCGATCACTTCTGAACCGGTGCGGTTTCCCCAAATAGAATTAAACGCAAAATATTCCTTGTAAACGACTTCCCAGTCTTCCGTACTCCAGACAATGAACGTACTGTCGCGATCGCAGGAAACCAGGTATTTGCCGTCGGGAGAATAGCTCACAGCTACGCCGCCGTAATAAGTTCCTGGCGGAATTTCCGAAATATGCTGAATCAGTTTCTTTATTGTTTTACCTTCAGCCACATCGATAACATATGTCAGCGAGTCGAATTCGAAGACTCCGGCAATCTGCGAACCGTCGGGAGAGAATGACAGCTCATTGAAGCCGTGGTCTATACCCAGCATTACGCTGTCGATCTTCTTCAGGATAGTTTTTTTTTCGACGTCCCAAATGACTACTATATTATTAAAATGACCTGATTGTTCGCTTGACGCCAGCAATTTGCCGTCGGGAGAAAAAGCCAGGGCGCTGACCCAACTTTGATGATGGTCCAGCGTGGCAATCAATTCGCCGCTTGTTGTGTTCCAAAGCTTAATTGAGTAATCCTGGCCCCCGGTAGCGAGAATTTTCCCGTCAGGCGACAACGCCGAACAATATATCCAGTCGTTATGCATATCAGTCAGAGTGTCAACCAGAACGTAAATTCTTTCCTTCTTGACGGTATTCCATTTCTCAAGTTTCTTGCCGTATGTTAACAGTATTTCGCTATCGTTCAGGACTTTCAAAAAATTAACAGATTTTGGGCTTCTGTACGTTTCAAGGGATTGAACTACGGAATCGTTGACGTAATCGTATTTCTCGATTATGTTGCTTAGATAATGCGAGTAAAAGATATATTTGTTATCATCTGAGAAACACAAAGACTCACAGGAAAACTTCCCGGGCCTGGAAGAATCGATCAGTTGCTCTGTTGCAATGTTCCAGACCAGCAGGCAGGGCTCGTTGGAACTGACAGAGGCGGAGACGGCAACGAGTTCATTGTCGCCTGAAATCGCTACCGACGATGTCCCTCCGAGTTGCCGGTACTTTTGATGGAGTATTACATTGCCGGTTTCTGTTTCGACGACATAAAGGTCTTTATTGGGAAGAGAATCAACCTTAGAATAATTGCCGGTTTCGTTTACAACCGCGAAATACTTGCAGTCCCTTGATATGCTTTTTGGGGTATTCCAATGTAATGTATGACTATATGTCAGGACAGGCCTGTGTTGTTCGATATCATAAAGCATATCCTTCAGGGTATCGCCTTCCTTATACCTGACGAGCAGTCTTTTGTCGCCTTTAACGAATGAGAATTCATAGATAGTTTTTCCGGTTTTTTCCACTGAAACCCGTTCTTTCTTGTCAATATCCCAGATATATATCTCATCGTTAGTATCATTCCACATTGCCAACAGTTTCCCATTGTGAGATATGCTCAATAGAAATACCGAATCCGGCATCCCGAAAATCAACTTCTGCTGCTGCAAATCCCACACAATCGGCCTGCAACTGTTCAGCGATGCGAACCTCGAGTTGTCGTCCGAGATTGAAGATGAAAGCAGGAGTTGGATGAAGTAGTCTTTCTTCCAGCTTATGTCAGATGATACAGCCTTACAAGTAAATAAAAGAATCAGTAAAAACAATACTTTTTTCATTCCTTTTCTCAAGAAAAAATTGAAACAAAATTTTGTTCTTCAATTATATGTAAAACAATCAACAGAAGAAAAAGTTACACTATGGGATGAAATATTATACACAGGTATCAAATAATCGAAAGAAAAGGCTAAATAATATTAACCTTTAGCTACGAGCAGAATTTACCGACAGGCACGTAATTATATGGCCGTATCGGGCAGGGTCATTAATACAGTGTTATGTTAAATGGGACATTCAGAAATATTTAACAAGCCCCGCCCGGGAGGCGGAGCCTGTCAAAATAGATATTACTTCTTCTTTTCTTCTAACAGCGCCGACTTCAGGTAATCCCTGTTCATCATGGCGATGAACCTCACTGAGACCTGTTTCGGGCAGACTGCCTCGCACTCGTAGAAGTTGGTGCAGGAGCCGAAGCCTTCTTTCTCCATCTGCCTTACCATCGCCAGGGCGCGTTTCTTGCGCTCGGGCTGTCCGTGCGGCAGCAGCGCCAGCTGGGACATCTTTGCAGATGTGAACAGCATTGCGGCGGCGTTGGGACAGGAAGCTGCACAGGCTCCGCAGCCGATGCAGGCGGCGGCGTCCATGCTCAGCTCTGCTTTTTCTTTCGATACCGGCAGGCCGTTGGCTTCCGGGGCATTGCCGGTGTTGATTCCGATGAATCCTCCTGCCTGGATGATCCTGTCGAAGGCGGACCTGTCCACGACTAAGTCCTTAATCAACGGGAACGCTTTCACCCTGAACGGCTCGATATAGACGTCGGCGCCGTCCTTGAATTTCCTCATGTGTAGCTGGCAGGTGGTAGTTGCCTTCTCGGGGCCGTGCGGGTTGCCGTTGATTACCAGCGAGCAGGCGCCGCAGATGCCCTCGCGACAGTCGTGGTCGAATGCAATCGGGTCCTCGCCTTTCAGTATCAGGCGCTCGTTCAGTGTGTCGAGCATCTCTAAGAAAGACATGTCGGGGCTTACGTCGTCATGGTCGTATGTTACCATTGCACCCGGTGTCTGGGCGTTCTTCTGTCTCCATATATGTAGTTTTAGTTTCATTATTTGTAACTCCTGACAGCTAATTCTACATTTTCAAATTCTAATTCTTCCTTGTGCCTGTTGGGCTTGTTGCCAACCCCGGTGTACTCCCAGGCAGCCACATGAGCGAATTCCTCATCGTTGCGTTTTGCCTCGCCGTCTTCCGTCTGGAATTCCTCGCGGAAGTGTGCGCCGCAGGACTCGCGCCTTTCGAGGGCGTCCCACGCCAGGACTTCGGCAAACTCGAGGAAGTCCGCGACGCGGCAGGCTCTTTCGAGTACGACATTCAGGTCTTCTTTGCTGCCGGTGACTTTGACGTTCTTCCAGAACTCCTCCCTGATGAGAGGTATCTTCTCGAGTACCGTCTTCAATCCGGCTTCGTTCCGGCCCATGCCGATATACTGCCAAACGACATCGCCGAGTTCGCGGTGGAACTGGGCAGGTGTCTTGCTGCCGTTAATGTTCATTAACCTGTCTATCTTTGCCCTGGCGTCCTCTTCCGCCTTTTTGAACTCGGGATGGTCTGTGCTGACGGGTTCTTTAAGCGGAGTGTACCTCGCCATGTAATCGGCGATGGTGTAAGGGATGACGAAATAGCCGTCGGCGAGGCCCTGCATTAGTGCGCTGGCTCCGAGCCTGTTGGCTCCGTGGTCCGAGAAGTTCGCTTCTCCGAGGACATGGAGGCCGGGAATGTTGCTCATCAGGTTGTAATCCACCCACAGGCCGCCCATGGTATAGTGCGATGCCGGGTAGATCATCATCGGTTCGGTGTACGGATCGACACCCATGATTCTTTCGTACATCTCGAAGAGGTTGCCGTACCGTTCTTCGATGACATTCTTGCCGAGGCGGGCGATGGCGTCTTTGAAGTCGAGATAGACACCGTAGCCGGTAGCAGCCACACCCCTGCCGTCCTCGCATACTTCCTTCGCGGCACGCGATGAGATGTCCCTCGGCGAGAGGTTGCCGAAGCTGGGATACTTACGCTCGAGGTAGTAATCCCTCTCTTGTTCGGGTATGTCGTTGGGACGGCGTTTGTCGCCTTTGTTCTTCGGTACCCAGATCCTGCCGTCGTTACGGAGCGATTCGGACATGAGCGTCAGTTTTGACTGGTGGTCGCCGCTGACGGGTATGCAGGTAGGATGTATCTGTGTATAGCAAGGATTGGCAAAGAGGGCTCCTTTTTTGTACGCCCTGTAAGCGGCAGTAACGTTACACGCCTGGGCGTTTGTCGAAAGGAAGAATACGTTGCCGTAGCCGCCTGTAGCAAGGATGACGGCGTCGGCCCAGTGCGACTCTATCTTTCCGGTAACCAGGTCGCGGGTAACGATGCCGCGTGCTTTACCGTTAATTATTACAATGTCCATCATCTCTTTGCGGATGTGGAGCTTTACCTGTTTCAGGCCGACCTGGCGCATCAGGGCCTGGTAGGCTCCCAACAGAAGCTGCTGCCCCGTTTGCCCTCGAGCGTAGAATGTACGCGACAACTGTGCTCCGCCGAACGACCTGTTCGAAAGCAGCCCGCCGTATTCCCGGGCGAAGGGCACACCCTGTGCGACGCACTGGTCGATGATGTTGTTGGCGACCTGTGCCAGCCTGTAAACGTTGCCTTCGCGTGAGCGGTAATCGCCGCCTTTGATGGTGTCGTAGAACAGGCGGTGGATGCTGTCGCCGTCGTTGGGGTAATTCTTTGCAGCGTTGATGCCGCCCTGGGCAGCAATGCTGTGAGCCCTGCGGGCGCTGTCGTTGTAAGTGAAGGCTTCGACGTTGTAACCCATCTCTGCCAGAGAGGCAGCAGCAGAACCGCCTGCAAGGCCCGTACCCACAACGATTATCTTATATTTCCGCCTGTTCGACGGGTTTATCAGCTTCATTTCGAAGCGGTGTTTGTCCCATTTATCCTTTAAAGGCCCGGAAGGTATTTTAGAATCTAATATCATAGCATATCCCTCCCGAATTTGAAAATGAAAACAGAAATTGGCAATGAAAGGAAAACTAAGGTAAGTATCCAGGAATAGGCAACGCTGAAGCCCTGCAGGAACCTGAAATACTTCGGGTGGTTCCAGCCGAGTGTCTGGAACATACTTTGTATTGCATGATTCAGGTGGAAGCCGAGGATAGTCACCCAGACGACATAGGAAACAGCGATGACGGGCTGTGAAAAGCTTTTGATCATCATACCCCAGATGTCGTGCCTTACGAAGATGTTACCGGGGCCGTAATAGTCCGGGTGTCCGTAATTGGCGGTGTCGATCTGTCCCATTGTGAAATGTAGCAGATGATAGACCAGGAAGGCGAAAATCATGATGCCGGTCCAGATCATTGTGCGGGATGTTAGCTTTGCCTTGATGTAGTTCTTCACCTGGTACCTGTCGGGTTTAGCCGAGAGATTGAGGAACTTGAGCCTTACGGACGTAATGACGTGCAGCACCAGGGAGAGGAACAGTACACTCCTGATGATCCAGAGTATATCTCCAAGTCCCTGAAGGAAGTGAGCGTAAGCATTGTAAACATCCCTACCTAAAAACATTTGCGCATTACCTAATGCATGCCCGGTGATGAAAAGACCGAGTATGAGTCCGGTAATCGCCATCACCCATTTGCTTAGAATGGTTGATTTCAGGTAGCCGAAAACTGACATATTACCTCTGATGATTATTTATAAAATCAATTAATTATCCTCAAATTCCGGAGAGATCAGCAACTCTTCCGGTTGTTGATTGTTATCTCTGTTTTATGTATTTGTGCAAATTAAAAAAATTAATCTATCTTGATCAATCATAATTTACATTTTCATTTTTCAATTAAACAGGGTGTTATACTCTATTTACTTTAAATTAATATTTTAATTTTAAAAAACATATAGAAATTTCGGGGAAGTGAAAATATTCCGGATAAATATTACAACTTAACTCAAATAGTCAAATGAAGTATTGGCTATTACAATTTAGAACATCGATTCATTTGAATTGTCTATTTGTTATTGTTTTTATCAATGTTTTTGGAGGCGATTTGTTCTTGTACGAAAAATGACTGTAATTCTGTAACTTTGTACTCGGTCTTTCTTTTCTCAAGAACACCGGTTATACGGACAGTTTTATTACCATCATGTGCTTGAACTGCTCTGTGATATTCTTCTGAACTGAGAGTAACTAATACATCCCAATTCACATTGTCAATTAAGGTCTTGATTTTAATAGTGTTTTTGTCCCCTTCAACATCTCTTGAGCTAAGTTGAATAATCTTACCTTCAACTTTCATTTCTTTTATATCATTTATTCTTTGTTTTACATCTTTGGCAAATCTTGACAAATTACCAATCTTCTTTTCTGTTAATTCGGAGACATTCAATTTTTTTGGTTTCTTTATTATCATAGAAGATTAGTAAAAACTATGCACTTTCAGTGCAATACTTTAGTTGCTACACATTTTTTTGTATATTTGAAAGATGGGAAATGAATATAGACATGGTAGTCATACAATCTCAAGACTAAGTGCTCATATAGTATGGGTAACGAAGTATAGAAAGAAAGTATTGACAGGAGATATACAGATAAGGTGCAGGGATCTGATAAAACAGATATGCGATAGTGAAGATGTGTCGATACTAAAGGGAGCAGTAAGTAAAGACCATGTCCATATTCTCATAGAATATAGTCCCTCATTGGGTATCAGCGAATTAGTGAAACGATTGAAGGGAAGAAGTTCAAGGTTACTTCAAAAAGAATATCCGAAATTGCAGAAGGAGTATTGGGGAAAACACTTTTGGGCTATAGGATATGGAGTCTGGAGTACTGGAAATATAACAGAAGAAATAATAAAAGAATATCTTGAGCATCATAAAGATCAATCAAATTATGATAATGATAATTTTATATTGGAGTAGTGAATTTCATTCACCTTAAAACCTATGCACTTTCAGTGCATAGTGGTTTAGTCTTTTTAACTCAAAATCAACATCATTCAGTTCAATGCTATCATAAAAATCATGTAATTTCTCAGTAACATTTACACTAATAAAACCTTTATTCATGATCAATTCTTCATCGGAAGGTTCCATATATTCTTCTTTGAGAATCCTGGAATTAATGAATTCAATTACATCAAAGAATTTATTATTAATATCATACCCCTTTATTGGTTCACTAAAAAGGTTTTCGATCTGGATTTCCTCTTCATTTGGAAGTTCAACTTTAGTTATTAAGCTTCCTTCGTCATTTTTAATAAACCTGCAATAATTAATGTATCGTTCAGCTTCTTCAACATCTTTTTCAAAAATATGCTGTTTTTGTTTTACCGTGAAAGAAGCTGTTTCATATAGCATATTTCTGATTTTACTTATGTATTTCTCAAAATCTTTCAGAGGAGGTTTGCCGTCTTTGATATTGTCATTAAATATATGTAATTTAAGGATTTGCTTGCTATCAATAATAATTTCTGATAAATCATCAGATTTTTCATCATGTAGATTAGATACTATATCTAACAATCTTTCAATGTTTCGAACAAAATCTGATTTGTCAATTTGATTTGGTATGTATAATCGAAAATCTTTTTCAATGTCTAACCCGGAGTCAGGTATAAATATGTCATATTTACTATTGGAAGTATTTAAATACCAATTTCTACTCTGAAGATATTCTTTAAAGTTTTTATATATTTCACTTCTATTCATTTAGGAATACTTCTCGAATAATTGATTAAAATTATCAATGCTTAATAAATTCCTTTTATTGATAGTTATTGTTTTTGTGCTTTCATTACCTGTTGACTCAGTTTCATTTTCCGGAAAAAACCAATATGCACATTTTCGAATCATTAGTTCTTCTTGATTCATTTCCACCCATTTTTTTATGTCAGTTGGTAGAATAAATAGTACCAACAAAAGTGTTGTTGAAAAGTTTCTTTTCCTGTCTATTAAATCGTTATAATTCTTTACTTTTAATGGATATTTAATTATCTCTTTCGATTCGTTAATACCATCTTTTGTTGTAGATTTTACTTGTAATTCTAGCCCTTCTGCCTGACGAAGTATATTTATTTTCTCCACTTTTGAATACTTCATTAATATATAAATCTACCCCGAAATCCTTTTTTGGTATATCAGTAGTATAACCACAGATATTAGCTATAGTTTCAATATACCTGATACTAAGTTCCTCCTTTATTGTATTTGTTTGAAGCATGAAAAACTAATTCCAAATTATACATCGTTTTATATGTAATATAAAGAAGAATATCATTATTTTCTATTATTTTTCAAAATTGTGAATTGTTTCAATACGATACGTAAATATTTGTATTTATAGACTTAAGGAGAATCATTTCAAAATTTCTTATTACGAATGCAAAATATTATTTGGAATATTCATTCTAACATTATTATATTTGACTGACTGGTTAGTCAGTATTTGGAAATTTGAAGGAAAGTTCTTGATATGAAAGAGAATATTAAAAAACAAATAATAAAAAACACCCTGAAGTTAATATCGGCGAAAGGATTCGACGGGTTCTCGGTCGATGAACTGACGGAGGCCGCCGGTTGTTCGAAGGGCATCGTCTTCTATCATTACACCGACAGAAACAGGCTTGTCCTCGAAGCGTTCAGGGAATTCCTGGAGTACTACAATACTCTGATAATAAAATTCCTGAAAGAGACGATGACAGCAGGTGAGATGCTCGACCTGATGAACAGGATACTCCTCTTTCCCGAACAATTCGACGATAACGGCGAAGCTGCCATCGCCCTGGGTATTTCTGCCGCAGACCATTCCCGGCTGATGGCCAATTTCTATTACCTGTGCATGAAAAGCCCTGAAGCGGCAGCCATCCAAAAAGAAATATACACGGGCTATTACAACGGCATCAGGCAAATAATCGATTATGGCGCTATGACCGGGGAATTCAGGCTGCAGTCGGACATACGCCTGGCAATTTACGGCTTCTCGGCAATGATCGACGGCCTGCTGCTGTACCGATCCCTGACATTCGACCTGCCGGACAACGATTCGTTAATAAAAATGATAAATAATTACTGGAATTACAATCTTGGATTGGAAGGGTAAAGCCATGAAGCACTATGATGAAATGATTGTGTATTACCACACCGGAACGGGCAATGCAATGAAAACGGCAGGGTGGGTTGCCGAGGAAGCAGAAAAGAGAGGCGTCAGGACAGAAGTACACTCCATCGACTACGGTTACAGGCCCGATCTGTCCGGCCACGAAGGCAGACTGCTGGTCGGTTTCGTCTATCCCACCCACGGCTTCAACTCTTCACCCGCGATGCTCAGCTTCATTGCAAGGTTCCCAAGGCGAAAGAATACAGATGTATTCCTGATGAACACAAGGGCCGGCGGCAAGTTTTTCAGGCTGTTTACACCCGGCGCTTCGGGCATAGCCCTCTGGATCAATATGCTTATACTTTTCCTGAAGGGGTTCCACGTCGTAGGGGCAAGGCCTGTGGACCTGCCTTCAAACTGGATTTCCATCCATCCGGGATTTCCCCCGCAATGGGTATCTGATCTGCACGAAAGAAGCAATGTATTCATTTGCAGGTTCATCAACAGGCTCCTTGACGGGAGGAAGACATTCCTGAGAGCTGTCGTGGATATACCCATAGATGTATTCCTGGCGCCGATAGCGGTATTGTACTATTGCATCGGACGTTTCTTTCTCGCCAAGACCTTCATTTACACTCAATCATGTAACGACTGCAAGCTTTGTGTGAGTAACTGTCCCGTCGGAGCAATTAAAATACGCAACGGGAAACCCTACTGGACTCACAAGTGCGAAAGTTGCATGCGCTGCATCGACATCTGCCCGGTGAAATCGATACAGGCATCGCACCTGCTGTTCTTCTTCTACTTTGGGCTATACTATCCCCTCAATGAGCTTACTTCGCTTACAAAGATACTCTTAAGCCTTACAGGCTGGCCAGTATTCAGGAATGAGGCAGTCGAATTTCTTCTCGATTCATATTCCGTTTTACTTGTTGCCTTCCTTGTCTATGCATTAGTGCAACCGCTGCTCAGGAAGCTGCCTGTCGAGAAAGTCTTCAGGGTAACGTCGCTTACTTCATACTGGCGCCGCTATCTTGCTATGGGTGTCAGTGTCCGGGACTTCAGGAAGAAACAGGCGTAAAAAAAACGGCGTCCCCGAAGAACGCCGCCGATATTTATATTTTAAAAGGCAATGCTTATTTTGTGCCTGTCCTCAGCGTTGAATTGCCGGGACAGCTTTTTGTACAGCCTCCGCATTTGGTTGCTTTGCTCTGTGTCGCAGGGGTTACGGTTTCGACCGGGGCAACTGTTTCGGCAGTAAAACCGAGAGCTACGATTGCAGCTTTAAGTTTATCGGGTGTTGTTTTTGCAGGGTCATATTTAATTGTTGCTGTTTTTTCATCTGAGTTGACTTTGGCGGTCTTTACACCTTCAGCTTTCTTCAGGCCTTTCTCGAGCTTCGCTTTGGTTTCGGGGCAGCAAGCCGATGTCTTGAACTTACATTCCTTATATTCTACCTTGCCCTTTGCGTCGGCAACGCCGACAACCAATACCAATGCCAGGAACATTGTCATAGCCCTCATCATCAAATTGCGGTTCATATTCTCTCCTTCACTTGTTTTCAAAAAATTAACAAAATTATTGTCTATTAACAACTGAAGTAAAATTTTATTGTAAAATGATAGGATGGCCTAATTATTATATTCATTAATACTAATATGCAATTCCTAATTTTTAACCCCGACAATGCGTTAGGAGTTGTAAATATCACAATATTAATTGATATATAACAATTTAACGGTTTTCCCCTCTTTTGATAAGGAGGGGCCAGGGGTGGTTAGATTTTCCGTGTGTTGGGCTATCTATTGCACAATACGGGTTTATTGGATAACATAAGAACAAATTGATTATTGGATTGAGTGCAAATCATAACAGTCATTAGTATTCATTCTTATTCCTTCCTGTTTCAAACAACAAATGCATGCGCCTGCCCCTGAAACTGTTGATAATTAGATTATTTATGATTAATTTACCCCCATGATGATAGACATAATTGTAAAATATTATAAATCTCTGTTCATCGCTGCAGTGATAGGGAGTTCCTGCCTCCTTCTGCTGTATTCGTGTACAGGCGCCGATGACCCCGGCGACAATTCCAAACTGCCGGTGATCACTCAGATCGGCCCACAGCCTGCTTATGTCAGGGATGTGGTTACAATCCTGGGTGACGGGTTCGGGACAGCTTCGGACAGCAGCAGGGTAATGCTCGGCGGCCTTTCTTTCCCGTCGAAAGGATGTATCAGGTGGGACAACAGAGCAATCCAGTTTGAAATTCCCTGGGGCCTGCAGTCCTGCTGCGTGAAAGTGGTTACGACGGCAGGAGTCTCGCCTGAATACCAACTGGCGGTCGGTGCTTTCCCTCCGATTGAAATGGTTACCGTTCCTGCGGGAGAATTTCTGATGGGGTCGTCATCAGGCTTCGAAGATGAGCAGCCGGTACATAATGTGATAATTAGTGACAGTTTCGAATTGTCAAAGTATGAAATAACCCGCAGGGTATGGCGTGCAGTGGTATTTCACGATTCATCCACTTTTACCGACGATGCCTTACCAGCCAACAACATAAGCTGGGAGGCGGCTTTGCGGTTTTGCAACAGGCTTTCTCAGCTCTCCGGCCATGACACTTGCTATATATTCGACGGCAGCATTGTTAAGTGGGACAGTACTGCCGACGGCTACCGTCTGCCAACCGAGGCAGAGTGGGAATATGCCTGCCGTGCAGGCACTACAGGAGACTTTTCGGGCAGCGGCCAGCCGGAAGACATGGGCTGGTTCAACGCCAACTCAGGCCTGACCTGTTTTGTCCCGGGACAGAAACAAGCCAACGGCTGGGGATTGTATGACATGCACGGCAATCTCTGGGAGTGGTGCTGGGATTATTACGATGATAAATATTATTCAGTCAGTCCCGAATCCGATCCTGACGGCCCCGGCACGGGTATCCGCCGGGTTAGCAGGGGCGGGTCCTATGCCGACGGGAATATTTATATCAGGTCTTCCAACAGGACTAACTCTCACACTGATTATAAATTATGCGGTTTGCGGATTGCGCGAAACAAATTTGAATAAGTTCCGTCCTTTTACCATTTTTGTAGTTTGTAATATTTGAATTTTGAAAAATATGTTTTTAAATATTAGATCATCGATAGCTATTGCGTGTACTATTGCGCTGTGCGGGCTTGCAGTCTCATCCTGTTCAGGCGACAAGTCGCTTCGGGGCAAGCCTGTGAACATGAACGGCGGTCAAAACCGTTCCAGTGACTACAGTTGGTTCGGCACTCTTACCTCGTCAGGCTCGCAGTTCATCGATATTCCTCCTGCTCCCGACTCGAGCGGCGCCATTGTCCTTCCGCTTGTGATGGACATCGGAAAAATTGCGTTTGCCACCCGTGACGGCTCCATTAACGTCTCCCTGTCCGACGACACACTCTGGACCTGCCGTCTCCCCCTCGGCTGCAATGTCGTAGCAGGAATGTGCGCGGACAAGGACCAGAACCTGTATGCAATGGCAAGCAACGGCACACTGCTTTCATATTCGGATAAAGGAGCTCTCAGGTGGAGTTACGTTTTCAATCGTGTCCATGACTCGGACATCGTCCTCTTTTCTGACCTGCTTGCTGTCGCTGACGGCGTGATTGTGGCGTCAACGGACGGATGGGCTGCAAAGGTCAGCGCCGGGGGCAAAGAGGTATGGAGGAAACGTTTCACGGGTTCAGTAATGAGGCTCTTCCCGGCAGACGAAGACGGCAATGTGTTTATTCCCCTTACATTCGACACTTTCGGGGCAACCGACAGCCTGTACTGCATTGCCGGAGACGGTAAAGTCAAATGGAGCGCCGCACTGGTTAATACTCGTATCATCAGGCCACCGGTACTCGATTCAAAGAATATATACCTGCCTGTCGTTCAAGGAGAAGGCGACAACAAGAAACCGAAGCTAATTGCCATCGGCAGGAACGGTAAACAGGCCTGGTCAGCCGATTTGCCCTACAGCCCAAGGTTCATTTCTGCCGGCGAAGAGGATGAGGTCATCGTTGTATGCTATGACATGGCTTACGGCAAACCCTATTCGCTGATGATCTGCTTTGACGGTAAAGGAAAGAAGCTCTGGGAAAACGCCATGGACCTGACCATCCTTACACCTGTGATGATCGGCGAAGACAGCTACGCCGTTGTCGCTGCACGTGAAAACACTGCCGCAGTATTCTATTACAAACGGGAGGAAAACGTAGTGCTGTTCCGCGATTACCAGTTGCCAGACGACCCGGCAGTCAACCTGACTCCTGTGGTTCTTCCCGGCCCTGTGCTCGCTTTCGCAGGCTCCGATAAATATTTGATATTCAGGATCGACAAATCACAACTTGAGAAACTATTCCCCTGGTAAACCTTATGGAAAATATTATAAAATTCGAAAACGGAAAAAACGGTAGCATCATTACATATAAAGGTATTACTCCGAAAATCCATGAGTCGGTATTCATCTGCGAAGGTGTGAAAATCATCGGCGACGTGGAGATGGGCAAAGACTGCTCCGTCTGGTACAACAGCGTCATCAGGGGCGATGTCCACTATATTAAAATAGGGGAGCGTACCAATGTGCAGGACCTGTGTATGCTGCATGTTACCAACGGGAGATTTCCGCTGAACATCGGCAGCGATGTAACTATCGGCCACTCTGTGGCCATTCACGGCGCTACGATCCACGACCGCTGCCTTCTGGGCATCGGTTCCATGATACTCGACGGGGCTGTTGTCGGCTCCCATTCACTTATTGCTGCAGGCTCGCTTGTGCGCGAAGGTTTCGTCGTACCCGAAGGCGTACTGATTGCCGGCGTACCCGGCAAGATAGTCAGGGACCTGAAGCCGGAGGAGATAGAAAAGATTTCGAAGAGCGCCGTTAATTATTGCAAATATACTGACGATTATAGAAGCCATATAGAAGGTTAATTTAAAATATTAAAGTGTAATATTAAGGACATTATAAAGTATGATCAGAAGCATGACAGGCTTTGCTAAGAAAGAATTTAGCGAAAGCGGTAAAACAATTTGCGTCGAAGTAAAAAGCCTGAACGGCAGGTTCCTGGAACTCAAATGCAGGCTGCCTAAAGAGCATTCCTACCGCGAATTGGAAATCAGGGACCTTGTAAAAGACGCAATCACAAGAGGTACGATAAACATTAATGTTACAATTGACGGAAACGGCGAAGGTAAACCCGCTTCCATCAACCTCGACAGCGCAGCACAGATACTTGCCAATCTTAAGGAAATGAAGACAAAACTTAAGATTAAAGACGAGATCAAACTCGACCACATTCTCAGCCTGGCCTCCTCGATGAGTACCGAACAGGTTGAAGGCGAAAGCGAAGAGATGTGGGCTGCTGTAAAGAAGACAACGGTCGAAGCGCTGAAGGCATTGAACAAAATGAGGACGAAAGAAGGCGAGCAGATACAGAAAGACATGAATGCCAGGATTAAGGCTGTTTCAAAGCTCGTCGATACAATCGAATCTCTTGGCGTCAAGAGGATTCCCGCTGAAAGGGAGAGGCTGAGGCAGAAAATCGCCATGCTTTTCGAGAGCGACGAAATTGATGAGCACAGGATTCAGATGGAACTTGTACTGATTGCCGACAAGCTTGATTTCTCCGAAGAATGTGTAAGGCTCAGGTCCCACATCAAATTCTGGTTCGAATCGCTGAAAGAGAAAGATCCGGTTGGCAAGAAGCTGTCGTTCATGCTCCAGGAGATGAACCGCGAGATTAATACCATCGGTTCGAAGTGCAACGACGCTGAAATTTCTTCTAAGGTAGTAATTGTCAAAGAAGAGTTGGAAAAAGTCCGCGAGCAGGTTCAGAATATTGAATAGTCTGCCGGCGGAGTAATCAAGTTCGTAAAGAATTCTGAATTGAGAATGCTGAATGAAAGAAGTTTCCCCACCTTGGATAAGGCGGGGGCAGGGGGCGGTTCGATTATTTAGTTAATAAAGTTCATCAAGTTTTTAAAGAATTCTGAATTTAGAATGCTGAATGCTGAATGTAAGAATATGCCGAAGCGTAGCGCCTTTTTCTCCCAATAGCCACGTCATTTATGGCGTGGACCGGATATAGAAAGAAACAATCTACTCCTTTCCGGAAGCGTCGAGGTGGACTCCATCATGAAAATTACTCGTGCTTCTTTCCCCTTCCCCCTGGGGAAGGCCGGGATGGGGTGTATCAGTTTGTCAAGTTCATCAAGTTTTTAAAGAATTCTGAATTTAGAATGCTGAATGTAAGAATATGCCGAAGCGTAGCGCCTTTTTCTCCCAATAGCCACGTCATTTATGGCGTGGACCGGATAAAGAAAGAAACAATCTACTCCTTTCCGGAAGCGTCGAGGTGGAGTCCATCTTGCAGATTTCCGGAAATTAAACCGGAATTTATCCGGGAATCCTTCTATTTATCGTTGCTGCAACTGCCGCAGGCAGAACAAGAACTGCAGGAAGAGCCGAAGCCGTCCGATTCTTTGTCGATGGGGTTGGCGGTGTCCAGCCAGTCGTCTTTGTAATCATCGAAGGTATCTGGCCTGCTGACTTCAAGTAAACCGTCCTTCCTAAGTACGTCCGAGTATTCATTCCTGTCAAAATACTGGATTTCACCGGTGAGTGGCGGTTCAAATGCTGCATTCGAATTCAAAGTATCTGTTTCTCCTGCATAGAAACCGTTTTTGCCGGTGTACATGATTTCTTTGCCGAATTCATCGACAAGCATAAAATCGCTCACGTAGGTGTTCATGGAATAGAGGGCGTCGCCCCACAGCCAGGTATAGAAGAAATACGAATCGAAGCCGTAATAGCCGTAATAAACCGGAGCCGAATACCTTTCGTGTTTTACCTCATTGACATCCATCACCTTAGCCTTTGGCCTGAGTATCTGTAAATTCGTTTTTTTCCTGACGTCATCGACCTTGATGAACTTCTTCAGCGCCGTTTCCAGATCGCTGACAAAGCTGTAGAAGACGGCTTTCTGTTTGTTAACAAAGCTGTCGTATTTTGTTTGCGATTCAAGTACCGGGGCAATCTTTGACCTGAGTTCATTGTGGCTTTCGTTCTCACCAAGCTTGAACCGGTGCAGGACGCCGTTGACATAAATATTTATGGGGTATTCACCTACGTGGTGTTTTCTTTTGACACTGATCTCAATCAGGTACTTGAGCGAATCGTCAATATGCTCCAGTACTAAGTAAATGGTATTGAACAGTTCCGACTCCATCGGGTCAACTTTTGCCTTGAACTCGAACATTGCCTGTTCCAGGTCGTCCTCGACTCCCTTTTCATCGACATAGAAATCGTAATCGTCGATGGCGAGCCTGATGATGTTCTTTACTTTCAGGGACCTCAGGCACATATTAAGCTGCTGGAGTATGGCGACAGCGGTGAATGTCTCGTGTTCCTGCCTGTCGGACAGTTGTCCGAGGCTTAGGAAGTGCATGAATTTGCCGAACAGCTTCGTAGGCTGGGCTTTTTTTATCAATGTCAGCTGTGATGGGTCAATTTCTAATTTTGCGCTAAAATACATGTCATACTCCGCAATTATATATTATTATTATAAAATTCAACAATATGTATTCCTTTTTCTTCAATATGTTGCATTGAATGTTTAATCAGCAGGCATTCATGAGCCAAGCCTGCCATCGGCCCTTCATAATGCCTGTCGAGCGGGCAGCCGCTGTTGCAAAGAGCTTCATACATACATTCGCCGCATTCCGGGCTTTGGCAATTCTTACTATACAATTCTTTCCTTTTAGCAAATATATCATTTAAACACTCTTTATTCCAATCGGCAAAAATTCCATTTTCATTATATGCTTTGTTGCACGAGTAACAATTGCCGTGTATGTCGAACTCGAACCACATACACTCATTGCCGTTCTGAATACAGTATCCGGGAGACAATATCTGTGCCAGACTCAACATCCTGTGCTCTTCGAGAAGTCCGGCCAGCCGTACCATATTATCCCCGTACAGGCCGACATCTCCGGTCGCCGACTTGATTTTCAATTTATAAGGATTGCCCGTTTTTTCTTTGATGTTGAGCCAATGCTCCATCCAGTCTGCAAATTCTTTGAAATGGTCAAGTGTGTCCGGTGTTACCACCGACAGGACTGCCACCTGGAAGCCCTGGTCGATTGCTCCCTGGAAATTGGAGTAAACCCTGTCGTAGCTTTTGTTCCTGTATTTGTCGTGGACGATTTTCGGGGGGTCGATGGAAAAACTCAGCCTGAGCCTGTCGGGGCTGCCGAGCTTCGATTTCAGTATCGCAAGATATTCGGTTGTGAGATTGTATCCATTGGTCTGGACGGAGACTCTCAGGTTTGAAATGCCGTTCCCGGCCCAGTGCCTGTAAACCTTCTCCGAGGCTGCTGCCAGCGTCTCGGGGGCCATCAGTGTCGGTTCGGTGCCGTGAAAGCAGAAAGAGCCCAAGGCAAAACCTTCTGCTTCAACTTTTGCAATGAACCTGTCGAGGGAAGAAAGAACAGCGTCGTCGCTTTCGTCCTGCCTCCTTCCGGCAGTTTTCGGGACATAGCAGTACCGACAGTTCATGTTGCAGGTACTGTGGGTAGCGAAATACATATTAATAAATTTTTTCTTCATCAACTGCCGTCCCGATAAATGATTTTTTTGTCTCCCACGTTATGAACGTTTTATCTTAATTTTAAACAGTAATTTAAACATAATATCAGAATATAAATAAAAAAAAATACAATATGAGGGCAGTAGTTCAGAAAGTATCGGAAGCAAGCGTAAAAATCGGCGGAGTTGTCAGGGGAGCCATCGGGAAGGGATTGGTAGTACTGCTTGCCGTGTGCGACAGCGACAACGAAGAGACAATGAAGTGGATGTGTAACAAATTAGTCAACCTCAGGGTCTTTCCCGACGGTGAAGACAAGATGAATCTCTCCCTGCTCGACATTGGCGGGAGCATCCTGCTGATTTCCAACTTTACTCTTTACGGCGAACTGAAGAAGGGATTCAGGCCCAATTTCATGAAAGCAGCCGGGCCTGCCATTGCAGAACCCATGTACGACAGGACTGTCAATTACCTCAGGGACAATTACCCGATTGTTGTCGAAACAGGTGACTTCGGCGCCATGATGGAGGTGTCGCTCGTTAACGACGGCCCTGTCACCATCATCATCGACAAAGAAATATGATATATATCCTGTTAATCATCCAGCAGTTACTTGCCTCGCTTACCCATGTGATTGCAAAAGACCTGATTTACAACGTAAGCCCCTGGGTATCCCTCCTGCTGCGTTCGGCAGTGATTTCAACGGCATTCGGCCTGTGGCTTATCCTCAGCAGGAAGAAACTGAAGAGAATCGAAAGGAAGGACTACATGACACTTGCCATCCTGGCTGTTCTTAACATCCCTGTAAACCAGCTTTTGTTCTTCGTTTCCGTCGGCATGACCACGCCTCAGAACGTTGCCCTGGCCTACGCTTTGTCACCGGCGTTCGTACTTGTAATTGCAATGCTGTTCCTGAAAGAAAAAGCCGGCTTGTACAAAATTGCCGGTGTTGCAGTAGCTTTTGCCGGTGTTGTAATGGTGCTCTATGAAAAGGGGCTTAACATCGATTCGACGAGCTTCACGGGGAACCTTCTTGCACTGGCTGCAAGCATAGCCTGGGCGTTCTACACGGTCATCGGCAAGAGCTTCACCCTGAAATACGGAGCCGTCTATTCTACCTCACTTACAATGATATTCGGTTTTCTTGCATATCTCCCGGTTTTTCTGTTGTCCGGGTACGGCGGCAGCCTTGACGTCAGCGTCCTGACAATCGAGGACTGGCTGCAGATACTGTACCTCGGGTTGATTACTTCCGGCGTTGCTTATATCATCTGGTACTATGCACTGAAGAAAACGGATGCGGGCAAGGTAGCGCTCTTCAATAACCTTCAGCCCGTGTTTACAACGATTCTGGCTGTCATCGTTTTTGGCTATTCCATCTCCGGCCTGTTCATTGGCGGAGGTTTGCTGATCATTGCCGGGGTAATGGTGGCACAAAAGAAAAGAGCTGATTGATACCCTGATTCTTTATGTAGCCTGACCGGGTGGCTATTGCAACAGTAGAGACAGGTCTCAGACCTGTCTCAAACAGTTCCGAGCGTAGCCAATGCTGAATGCTTTCTTAAGATGGACTCCACCTTGGCTTGCAATCTAAACGTGGAGTCAATCTTTCCTACCGTCCTGACTTCTTAGGTGGAGTCCATCTTACCCGTCGTGAACCGTAGCGGTTTCCCCCGTCTTGTGTGTGGAAAGACTGCGGCAATACGTTTCTTTTCTTACTGTACACCGGACACTAAATCAGAACAGCTCCGGCTTTTTGGGTTTCATTCAATTATTGTAAGATAATAGGTAGTAGCTGTAATAAATGTGTGTTTCAAATTTTTTCAAGTTTTTACAATTGTCGTAACCCATTATATACCAAGTAGTTATCCCCCCTCCCCCCGAACTGTTCCGGATTGAAACCCTAAAAAAAAGAGCTTGACTTTAATATTAAAATACGCTAATTTAAAAGCGAATTTTTAATACATATTTCATTTTAATAAAAGAGGAGAGGATTCTCTTGAAAGCAAAAAAAAGGTTTAAGGTTTTACTATTTTAAATATAAGCCGTTTTTTCACAGTTTTTCATTAGTGAAGCCGTGTTGAAAAATTTGGAGGAACTTGGAACTTGCATTTTAAAAAACAGAAGAAAGGAGGATTATCTTTATGATTGTCGGATGAATTCTGAATGCTGAGTGCTGAATTCTGAATAAAGAATAAGAACGCTGAAACAATGAAGTTTTCCCCGCCTTGGATAAGGAGGGGGTAGGGGGCGGTTCGATTCACCGGCAGGGGGCCTGCACCCGAAGCGCAGGAGCTTGTCTCTTCCCCTGAGCGTTGTCTCTGTAGCGGGAGGGGTAGCAAAAAGCCGTGAGAGGGTAAACAAAAACCCGTAACGGCTATACCGCTACGGGCGCTGTGCAGACTTGCGGAGATACCTACGTGAAAATTAGTTTCTCCGTGAGTCCCAGTGCCAAAATAAGTAATATTTTTTAATTATTTTGGGAGTTTTATAATGAAAAAATTAGGAAAATTCATATCAGTCCTTTTCTTGTTAACGTTTGTTACAATCAACTTGAAGGCTGTGCCATGCGAAGACTTCTGGCCCTGTGAACCTCCGGCCTTACCTAATAATGGATGGGAACAAAAAACAACAAATCCAATAGTTATCGATGGCTGTCCTAATTGTACAATTACGGTAACCTATAGTTACAGGTTCTTACCTTGTACCAATAAACATCAATTACAAATGGAAGAGTTTACTGTTTCTGACGGGTGCAGGATGTGTTTCTCCGATGGAGTTCTTTTCCATAAAGCAATAAGTATTATGCTTTTGGATAAGACAGAGATTCTCCCACAGGTGGAAGGTGAACTTGGTTGTGTACCTGGAATCGAAGTAGTTAATGTTTCGTGCTGGTATTGGACGGGAGGCCTTTCCGCCCCTTGGGTAATGCATTGGTGCAATACTGATAATTGTTGTTTTGTTGAATATGAAATTTGTTTGGAGAATGGACAGTATGTAATTAAATATGTTACCGAATCGGGTCCTACAGTTGCCTGTGGCATTGAGGATGGTAACCAGTGTTTGTTTGTATGCGACTGGCTACCTTCAATCGGTGTATTGGCAAGATCGGTTGAGACTGACAGCCCGAAAGAAACAAATAACGAACAATCTCATAATAACACTTATGTTACCCCTAATCCTGGGGACAATTCAGTTATTATCGGAATGAACGAAAAAGTCGAAGGGAAATTCAGCATTGAAGTATTCAATTCTACCGGCAAAAGAATTAATTCCTCAGAATTGAATTGTAAAATGAGTGAGCCGAAAATTACCTTAGATGTATCAGATCTTAATAATGGAGTATATCTGTACAATATTATTCAGGACGGCATAATCATAGGAAACGGTAAATTTGTGATTAAACACTAAACATTAGAGAAGGGGGCCGGATTCCCGGCCCCACAATTTTTATAATAATGGGAATTATAAGTTATGAAACGATTAATAGTATTAATTTTTCTTTTTTCTGCCGTTACTGCCTTTTCCGAAAGGATAGGAACCTGGACACAGGTTCTCGAAAGAGAAAGTACATCCAATCGTTATTGCGGTATTTGTATGGCAGATTCAATGAACGGAATGATACTCGGTATGTGTGATTTATTACTTTTTGTCAAGAAAACAACAGATGGAGGAAATAGCTGGGCAAATTGTTATACAGAAAAAAGACAATACGGCAATTTCTTTAATGGGTCTTATATTTCTCCAAGGCACGTTGCTTACACGGATGAGAATAATTGCTATATTACTATCGACAGCGGCAATATTTTAAGAACCACAGACGGCGGATTGAATTGGTCAAAAATTAATATTACGGACGAACAGTTCAAGTGTATTACTATGTATGACGCTAACATTGGCGGAGTAACAACACATAAGTCTTTTTTTACTACAAAAGACGGATGGGAAACATGGCAGAAAGCAGAACTCCCGGACTATCTGGATAGTTTGTATTACATTATTTATAATTTCACTTTTTTAAATGAATCAACACCGGCTCTATCAATTTGTAATAAAGGTCAATACTATACAATAATATCTTATGACTTTGGTATTAGTTGGGAGCTGATACCTTATATAAGACTTTTATATTTTGATATAAAATTCATAGATGATTCCATTGGGTTTAATTGTCTTGATTATCATAGATATGATACGCTTACACACAAGGACGTGTTTGAGGCTTTAATCAACAAGACAACTGACGCCGGTAAGAGCTGGTTTCCCGTTTTCGATTCCATAGGGTATCGGGGTTTTTGGTCATTGGAATTTCATGATGGAGTAATATTTGCGACAGGAACCGGTTCAAGAGCCTATATGTCAACGGACACAGGAAAGACCTGGATCAATCTGAGAGATTTCAATGATTATACTGGCGAAAACATGCATACCTGGTTTTGGTGTTCGGCAATAAGTAAAGATGAGTTCCTCGTTTGTGATGATGGTATTGGTGTCTGGAAATGGACGAATACACCGAATTCGGTAATTGACCTAAACGAGGAAAGTGATTTATTCGTTTTTCCAAACCCCGCTACGGAATTTCTCAGGATAGAAGGCGACGGCTCTGCGGTATCGATTTATAATATCCTTGGTGTTAAAATGATCGACAGTGAATCGAACAGTGATATTGATGTTTCAGGATTAGTCCCCGGTGTCTATTTCATTCGCCACGGCGCCAGGACTTTAAGATTTGTGAAAGAGTGAGGGATAGTTAATTACGAGCCGGGCGCAGCGAGACCGGCGCAGCCAATGACGAGTGTGTAGAGACGCAAGGCTTGCGTCTCAAAAAAATAAACCAGCCTTAACAGAATTAGCAGTAAAGACAGGTCTCAGACCTGTCTCCACGTTTGATATCTTAATATTCCAACATTCAAATTAATTAACCATTACCGGCTCTGTCTTTGAAGTTGCACGCAGTTTGACGAAGAAGCATTTTACAGCGGGTATTCTCACGATGAAACCGACAGCCATGATGATTCCGTAAACCATCCAGCCTTTACCCAGCAGCAGCACGTGCAGCACCGTAAGGACTCCTGCTGCGTATGCATAGCGCTGGAGTTTCTTCCAGTTCCTTTTGAGCTTGCGCATCGACCATTTATTGGATGTTACGGCAAGCGCCAGCATTACCACGGCAGCGATTAATCCGATGATGAAATTGAATTCGTCGAAGATTGACAGGAAATTCTTGTCGGCGATGTAAAACAGCGTATGAAGGGCAGCATAGCCAAAAGCATACAATCCTAACATTTTACGGTACCTGATTGGTTTTCTCCATCCGAACAGGATGCACAAAGGAGTAATCGTCAGGCAGGCAGTCAGCAGGCGTATGCTCCACTCGCCTGTAGTATGAATGGGCATGCTGAGGGCAGAATGCTGCCGGCCCGCAGGCGGCTGCCCGGCAGCCGGACTTTTGTCCTGTGAAGCAGGTGCGTTTGACTCCGGCGTGAGTGCGTTTTGTTCCGGAGCTCCGGGCATCTGCTGCTCGACGACTGTAATGAACTTGCCTTCACCCGAAAAATCCACCCTGAAAACTGAGAAGGCGCCAATCAAAGGCAGTAAAACGAAAATATTCACAATAATCCAAACTAAGTGTTTTTTCAACCACTTCATCACTTATTTCCACTTATTGTCTAACATCTATAATTGTATTACCAATTACTTTTGAAATATTAGACGACAATTTTTTGTCCAGGTTTCACTTATTTTTTATTTGCCTTCGAAAATTTTCGCCAGAGTCTCGTCCAACTCTTTTCTCCTGAGTCTGTCCGTTTGAATGATCTTCCCGTCAGGCCCGACAAGGAGATATTTGGGATAGGAGACGCACTCGAAAATCCTTTGAAATTCCAGGTGCCTGTCTTCTCCGGTACAAGCGTTCAGCCAGGGCATTTTCCACTTGCCTTCCCTGAAGTTTACTACACTTTCCGATTGATTCTGAAATGCTATGCTGAGGATTTCAAAACCTTTGCTGTGGTATTTCCGGTAGGCTTCGTGCAGGTAAGGCATCTCCAGAATGCAGTTGCCGCATGAAGTGTTCCACAGATCGATAAGCGTATATTTTCCAGCTAATGCCGCATTGTTGATTGTGTCTTTCGCGTTGTCCAGGTTTACAATGTTGAAATCGGGCAGAGCTTTGCCGGCAGCGACTTTCATGTTTTTATTGTAACTGCCGAGGACTATAGCTTCATAGTCGGTTCCTGGCATCTGCTCCAGGATAATATCGCAGTATTTTTGGATGAGGGCGCTGTCCCCGGCTTTTTCTGCGAATTTTAAAATATCTACTGCTGTCCAGCCCCTTGCGTATTCCAGAGGATGGGAGTTGATTACCTTTGTAATATAGTCGGATTCGTACTTACCGGTAATGCAGTAGGTTGCAGGGACAATTGCACCGGAAAGCCAGCAGCCCCAGAAAGGTGAATTCCAGGGAATAAGCCTGAAAAGGTCTTTGGCATACCTCTTGTTAATAATTGATTTTTCCTTTATTATTCTTGAACCGTCGCCGGCAATATAAAAGTAAAAGCCAAGCATTATCTTCTTCGCCTCTCTGTTCTTCTCTTTGTCGTATTGTGAGCCTATCGAGTCGAGGTACTTCTTTTTAATTGCAATAAGTGCGCTGTCATAGTATTCTAAGGGATGTATTGCAGTTACCAGATTCATTCTTTCACTGATGTAAAAATTCCGTGTTTTATTGAATTTATCGAAAATCAAGTTCATTGGCGCCATTTTTTTATCATTGAAATCAATTTGTAAATCCCTTTTTTCTTTTGGGTACTGTGCCAGGTTCAAAGTGATTGCCACAGGCTTCTTGTTCGCTATTGTGCCTGAATAGTAACCTCTCGAATCGTCATATTTATAGAATTCCGACTGTGGGGCGGCAAAAGCAATTAGGCCGCCGTCAACGCGGTCAAAAGCAACCATGTAATAGAGAGTGTCTGTCAGGCAGGGAATGACGGCGCTGTAGAGGCTGTCGTTGATTTTTACCATCTTCACGGCAGTACTGTCCAATTTACTTCTGTTGAAATTGCCGATGACAACTATGCTTTTGTATTCATCGGGTACAGTAATAGGGGACAGCCTTATGGTTATGTCAATCGGCCTTTTCTTTTCATCGTTAAGGATATTATATGATAAAGGGTAATGGCCCGATCCCGAGAAACAAAAATAGGTAAAATAGCCTTCGGATGAATTAATCTCAAAACTGCCGTCAGGGTTGACTTTTACTTCCTGATATTTTGACTCCTGACGGTAGGAAATAATGGCCGACTTCATCGGTTTACCGTCGCTGCCGAGAAGCTTACCCCTGATCAACTGGCCCGCTGATGTAGTTGCAGGCAAAGTAACGAAAACGAAGATGAAAACTAAGATTAACGACTTCATATTAACACCTTTTCCCAACGTTGTTAAACAATACATTAACAAATGGTATCTGATTGAGCCGTATAGTATTTTTCCCTTCGTTTTACAATTACTCTGTAATTCTTTCAGTCGTCGAAGTGCGGAACTGTCAGAACCAATGTTCTGACGAAGTAACAGGAAAATATTTTTTTCAGCCTCATTTTTTTCTTGACTCTCCCCTTAGGTCACTGCTTATGTTAGTAAAAGTGTTAAGTAACAATTACGAAAAAGCAATGAAAAATATGAAGACTATGCAAATCGGCGAATTTGCCGCCAAAGGCGGGGTAACTGTCAGGGCATTGCGGTACTACGACCGCATCGGCCTCCTGAAACCGTCGATGAATAAAGAAAGCGGTTACAGGTTGTACGCCTACGAGGATTTCTTCAGGCTGGAACAGATTGTCTGCCTCAAATACCTGGGGTTTCCGCTGGAAGAGATCAAGCGGCTGCTGCGAAGCGGCGACCGTTTGCCGGAGTCGATGGCATTGCAGAAGAAGTTGCTGCGCATGAAAATCGAACAATTGAATTCTGTAATCAAAGCCATCGAAAGCATTGAGAACAGCGCCTCCGACAATGAATTCAACTGGAATTATTTCATCAATATAATAAGGAGTATCAACATGGAAAATTCAAAAGACTGGGCAAAAAATTATTACAGCGAGGAACAGCTCGAAGAACTCGGCAAGAGGAACTACAGCCCGGAACAGGCAGCCCGGGATGCACAGCGCTGGGATGAACTGTTCGCAAGACTCAGGAGTGTGATGGATTGCAGTCCTGAAAACGAAGAAGTGACTTCCGCCCTCGAAGAGTATTACTCACTGATTGGTGAGTTCACACGAGGCAACGAGGGAATCGAAAACAGCCTCAATAATTTGTGGGGTAACATCGAGTCAGCACCGGACCATCTCAGGCATTTCTATGAGAAGAATGCGGATGTCTTTGCGTTCCTTGCCAGGATAGCAAAGAAACGATAGCTGAGTATTTCATATAGCAGGAATATCTCACACGGAAGAAAAGAAATTTCTCACGCAAAGGCGCTAAGCTCGCAAAGAAAGAGAATTTACGAGGTTTCGAGTAATCATCTTAATCATAGAAATCATATAAATCACAGTTTAGACAGAAAAGAAATTTCTCACGCAAAGGCGCAAAGCTCGCAAAGAAAGAGGGAAGACAAGAAAAGTCTCACGCAAAGGCGCAAAGCCCGCAAAGGAAGAGAGTAAAAAAAATATTCTCGACCTTATGAAATAGCCCCGGTGGGGCGACATATTAATAGGCGCAAAGCCCGCAAAGGAAGAAGTAGAATTTAGAATTTTCTCATCCATAGGAGAATTGTATTCCTAGCCTCAGCGGGGCGACATATTAATAGGCGCTAAGCTTGCCAACAGCTCATCCTTTCTTTCTCCTTCCCCTTGGGGAAGGCCTGGATGGGGTTCGTCAAGAATGATAAATTCTAAATGCTGAATTAAAAATTATAAAGGTAAGAAAAGCTGACTCGGAGCGTCTTTCTCCTTCCCCTTGGGGAATAATTCCCCTTGGGGAAGGCCGGGATGGGGTCATTAGTTTGTCAAGAATTCTGAATGCTGAGCCGAGCGGAGCGAGACAGGCGGAGCCAATTCTAAATGCTGAATTAAAAATTATAAACAAAGAATTACGAATGCTGAATTATAGAGGTTTTCCCCGCCCCGGATAATTAGATGGGGGGGCGCATAGTTACTGTGTCCGGCGGCACAACGCCGCCGGATGATGATAAATTATTTTTACCTGTTGATCAGAAGTCTTGCCGAATAGCTCTTACCTTCCATGAACAGGCGAACGAAATAGACACCGCTGCCAAGGTTCGTATCAATCGAAACGTTAGCCGGGAAAGACTCCGCAGATAGTTTCTCTTCATAGACTTTCCTGCCTGTAACATCGACGATGGTTACAAGAATGCCGTTCTTGCCGGTTGCCGACGGTGAATCGACAGTGAGTGTGAACCTGCCCTGCGAAGGATTGGGATATATTGATATACTGGTTTTATTATCCGCCGCGTCGCTTACAGCGTCCGGCATGATGTTCGTTTTCCATACCCCCCTGCCGTAGGTGGCGGCGTACAGTTCCCTCGTACTGAACTGAATCTCGAGGTCTTTAACTATTGCGTTGGGCAGGTTGCTGCCGTATGGCTGCCAGGACTGCATGCTGTCATTAGTAAAATATACGCCGTAGTTTGTGCCGGCATACAGGGTGTTCTCAAGGCTGCCCGGCTGGTGGACAATAGCATTGATCTGGACAGACGCAGGCATGGTCCTTGACACATTGGCCCAGCTTTCGCCGCCGTCGGTGGTGAGAAAAGTATTGATTGTGGAATTGTATGAGTATATCGCAGCCCAGATATTCTTCGGGTCCTTGTCGTCGTATTCGATGCTGATGATGTTGGCGGCGTCCAAAGGCAGGCCGTCGGCAGATTTTTTCCAGGACTTGCATCCGTCTTCGGTAAGCCACAACTCACCGGGAGTAATCTTCCACTGTCCGGTACTGTCCCTGTACCACCCGTAATCTTTATATACTGCCATATAGTCGCCGTTTACTGCCGATATCTTAATGACAGACAGTGAGTTTTTGTTAAGTACCGTATCGGTAAGGGTTTGGAAATCGAGAACTTTTTCCCAGAGGAAGCCGCCGTTTTGTGAACGCCACAGGTTCTTGAAGCCAATATATATGGTTTCGGAGTGGATTGGGTCCATCCCTACGGGTGTAACCCATTTGCCGCTTTCTGTTTTCCTGATTGTATCGGCTAAACCGGTATAAAGAGTTTTACCACCGTCTGTCGTCTTGCACAGGCCGCCGTTTTGCCATACTCCGTAGAATATGTCCGGATTGTCGTTGTCGATCATTGTTTCCATCCCGTCGTAATTGGGAATATAATTAAGCCAGTCACCCGAATTATAATAGAAACAGGAGTTGTCCTGCGAACCGGCAGCCAGTACATTGTTCTGGTTCCTGCACATGCTCATTTTGTAAAACTCGGTAATTGCAAGTCCGCTGCTGAGATTCTCCCATTCGGTAGGGAATTTGAAGTCGGGGTGGCCCGGCTTGGCGTCTTCTGCGCTTTTGTCCATCCATTCCCTGATCCATTGTTTTGAGCCGGTCAGCAGCGTCTTCGTCCTGTAAACACCACCGTCGTTGCACCAGTAGAAATGGCCGTCCACGGGATTATATGCAGCGTAGTGCTGGTCTGCATGGGTGCTGGCACCGAAGCAGTAAACCCAGAAACTCACCATATCCCAGTCTGTACCGCCGTTTTCGGTCATCCAGATGTTAATCCCGCCGGTATATACCTTATCTTTATTCTTAGGATCGGCAAGCAGTACCAGGTCATACCAACCCTGGCCTCCCTTGTCGGTTTTGTCGCCGCCCCAGGAACCTAGCATATTGTCTGTCGAATCGGTAAGTTCTTTCGCCGTCCATGTATCGCCTCCGTTTGTGGACCTGTAAAAGCTGTGGAGCCCTGAAGTGTTGGATTTGACAGCAATCGCATATATGTAGTTGTTGTCGGCGGGGGAAACAGCCACATCCAGCCTGGAGACGGCGCCGGACGGCATACCTGTATTGAGCAGGGTCCAGGTGTCGCCGAAATTTGTCGATTTCAGGATGCCTGCCGCGTAGGTGCCAGAGAGTTGGACCATGGAAGCGTAGATATTCCTTGGATTTTTCGGGTCAATTTCCAGGTCGGTAATTGTAGAGTCGCAAATGTATTCCCAACTGTCTCCGGCGTCCTGTGTCCTCCAGATGCCGAGGCTGCCGGCAACAATGATTTTGTTAGTATTAAGGGGGTTAATGATGACCTTCTTAAGCAGTGAATTGAGGTAAGTACCGTCGTTTACAAGATTCGTAAGGTTCCAGGTTGTGCCTCCGTCTGTGGATTTGATGACGCCGTGAGCTTTACTGCTCCTGACGGCGCTTTCACCGTCCATGTCGCCTGTAGCGGCGTAAAGTATGTCGGGATTCTTCGGATCGACAGCGATGTCGCTGACGGCGAGAGTCGAAAGGAAATCGCCCTGCGGCAACCAGGTCTTACCGTCGTCAATCGTCTTCCAAATCCCGCCTCCGGGAGTACCTATCCAGAAAGTGCCGGCAACGGTCGGGTGAAACGCCACACAGTTAATCCTGCCCATAGAATAGCAGGAGCGTGGTTCGTAAGTAGGCGGCATCTCGATGGGTCCCACAGGTACCCAGCCTGTTTCGGAGAGCAGCCTGTCTTCCCTCGATTTATTTATTTTATTTATGCAGTCTTTCATGTCGAGCGAGTAGTATTTGAAACTGCCGTCAGGGTTGTAGTCCATCCTGTGGTTCCAGAGCCACCTGTGTATCCAGTTGTTGTCCTCTCCGGCCCTGTTGGTACTGTGTTGGAGTACATTCTTAAACAGGGATTCCATCGTGAAATAGCTGATTGATTTGGCAGTCCCTGCTGCCTGCTTTTCAGCGGCAAGTGCGCCGGTGGCAGCCAGTGAGCAGAAGCAGGCAATCAGCAATGTATTCAATAGTTTCTTAATCATAGTTTTCTCCACCTCTTATCCAAACACTTATTCATAATATAAATATAAATTAATGCTTTTTGAGAATATTTATATATTATTTTTTACTGGTATAGAAATCATTTGCAGATAATTGGTATGGAATACCACCTGTTGCTCTTATGCGGGCCATTATTCAGTTTTAAACCATTTGCAGATCAGAGTGCGCAGTTTTTGGAATGCGGCGTCTGTACACTTGCTGTAACTTGCATTTTGCGCAATATTCCTGTAAATGTCGGATGAACGTGGGGTTTTGCAAAGAGTTAATGCTTTTTCAAATGCTTCTTTTGGTTTCATTGGCTTATCGTTTAAATGAAAACCGAAACCACCGGATTCAAGCATACTACGAATGCTGCTTTTCTCCTCCCAGTCAATGGCAGATTGAATATGAATTTCATTAACCTATACCCAATTTTCCAATTCAGGATCTATCACAGCAACTCCGTTCCTGTCTTTCCAACCATTAGCGTCCAATCTGCTCTCAACTTCCTTTTCCAGTTCTTCCCGGCTCTTACTTTCACTACCACACCCATCATGATCAAACACAACCAAAGAATAACTATAGTCATTGATAAAAGGCCTCAGGAAATCATGAGCGCCTTTAAACGTACCCGGGTCCTTGTAAGGATGGGAGAAAATGTCAAACTTAAAATCTTTTATTTCCTCAATCTTCGGCATTCTGGGAAGTAAGCCTTTGATTAGAAATTCTGTGTTTTTATCAGCGGTGAGTACAATCAGGTCCTTCATATCAGGTTAATATACCTCCTGCAAAGAGTACGCTAAGATTGACATCACCTTTCCAATCTTTTAATTTCGGATGTTCGTTCCCGGGTACAATGTCGGTTTCGCCTTTTTCAGTTTTTGCAAAACAAAGAATGTCTTTTTGATCCAATAAGCTTATGATAATAGGTGAATGAGAAGCCATTAGTATCTGGGCATTATACACTGATGAAAGGGACTGGTAAACCGTTTCAACTGCTTTTGGGTGAATGCCGTTTTCCGGTTCTTCAATTAAGAAAACTCCTGAAAAATCCGGCAGGTAAGCCGGAAGTGTCAAAGCCAGCAATCTCAGTGTTCCGTCGGAAACCAGCCAACTTGGAACCTCGATCCCGTTCTCATATCTGATTTTCAAATAGCGGTGCCTGTCGTCTTCTCTTTCGTAAGTATTTATTGATCGTATTTCAGGTAACGCAGTTTTAATGTGGCTTATCCATTTCCGGTAATACTTTTCTTGTTTTTTCAAGTCTTCGAGCACCCAAGGCAGATTGGAACCGTCTGTTTTGAACATTCTCGTTTGTCCGGGAGGGCTTGCCAGCTTAATTTTCTGGCTGTCGAGAATAAATAATTGGATGCCTTCTGTAAGAAAGGTTTTTAACCATGTCGATGCAGGGAATTTTGTTTCGTCGGCAGGTAAATTCCCTAAAGCAGATCGTTTGGGGCCAAGTTTAAAAGACGGCAGCCAACCTCCCTTTCTATTGTATACTTCAGTCGTTTCATTATAAAAATTATCATTTCCTCCGGGTTTCTTTCTGATAATAAGTCTGTATGACCTTCTGTAATATTGTTGATTAAGAATATCTGTTTTAAATGTGCGATATTCTGGAAAATCTATTCTAATATTCTTCTCATTAATCTTTTTTGAGAATTTTAGCAATAATACTCTTTCCTCATTGATTTCATGTTCATTATTCTCTTTATTCAAATTCAAATTAATTTCATATCTAATAGTATCAAATTCCTTATCCCATAATTTGTTTCTTATTTTCTCGGGTATTTCAGCTTCTACAGCAAGTTCAATATCTCCACCCCCGCCGCCAAAAGTCAGGTCGTTGAAATTGGACGACCTCTTGTAAACAGCCTTGTCTATTCCATCGTTTACTATATCCGAGATGAAACTAATGACATCTAAGAAAGTAGTCTTGCCGCTCGCATTCGCGCCAATTAATACCTGAAACCTGCCTAATTCCTGATGAATATATTTCAGGCACCTGTAATTCTTTGCTTCAACCAGTTTAATCATGTTTTCTTTTCAATACAATCAGGATTATCTTACATTATTTTAATTGAAATATAACAAATTCAATGGAATAAATAAAAGTAATTGTTATGCCCAAAATCCGAATAAAATATGTCAGGACTTGTAATCTTCAAAAGAAACCCCTGTAAATATAATGCTGTAAATAATGAGTTTTTCCTTATATTAGAAATGACTATGATATATTATATATTTTTATCAGGAGAAGCAATGAAATATTTATCATCGTTAATCTTAGTATTGATAGTACTTTGTTCCTGCGACAGCAGCACAGATTACTCTTCGGGGCCTCCTGTTTTACTTCCACCGGTAATTACCGGATGGGTGAGGGTTTACGAGACAGGGGAGATTGGAAGGCCCTTAGGTAAACTCCAGGATAAGCTCAAAGGGAATATTGCTGAAATATATTACATGGTTCCTACACCTTCCCATTCGATATTTGCTTGTTTAGTTAAACTCAAAAAGGCTTCCAATGTGAGCATCTGGATTGTTCCCGGCAGCAGTTCAGGAGATTTTGAGATGGAAAACATGGGATTTGCAAATGTTTGTAAGTCCGGTAACGTACAATCAATACTTGTACACAGCGGATTGTTGGAAGTCGGCGAACACAAGTTGTATGTAGATTGGAACAAAATCAGCAACGCTTCCGGTATTGGATTGTTCAGGTTGTATGTACAAGCCGGGGATGAATTGCTCTGGACAGATGGATTACATTATTAATTATATACAGGAGAAAAAATATGAAAAAAGTTGTATTGGTAATAATAGGTATAATCATGTTGGGCGCCGCCGCCCAGTCAAAGGAACCCAATGCCGACCGCGGGATGGGTATGGGAGCATCTTTCCAGGGAGAGCAATCGGACGTTCTGTTACAATTCCCTTTTTCTGAAAGCATTACCTTTGGGCCCTATTTCCGGTTTTTCTATGCTGAAGACCGGGGCTTTGACTATGGCATTGGAGCTTTCAGCAAATTCTATATCAATAACAAAAAGGTCTCTCCCTTCATTTGCGCTCAACTTGGAATAATGATAAGTTCACCGGAAGTTGGAGACAACCTGACAGACATAATAGCTGGAGGGGGGGTAGGTATGGATTACTTTTTAGACAACAACATTTCAATTGGGATACATGCTATGCTCGTAGTTACAAAATCAGATGATCATTCTTCAAGGTTCGGCAACCCCGGGGGTGTTAACATAAATACCAGTACAGGCCTTACCGCATTTATATATTTATAAGCAGGTTTTTCCATTCGTATAATATAGGCTGCCCCTGAACTGAGCAGCCTTTCCCATTTTTAAAGTACCGGGCTTATTGCCGGGTTTACCTAATCAGCATCATGCCTTTTGCCGCGAGTATTACTTCCGGCGTTTGACAGCCATTACCGGCAAAAGTCTTTACGCTGTCCCCTGTTTGAAGCCCCCGAATACTTTGGCGCAGGTCCGTTCCCTCTGATTTGTCTTCAGCAGCACTTCGATTGCCGCCATCATTCTCCCTTCCGGTTGAGTTCGCTTCCGGGGGCTTCGTTGCGGGATTGAAAGAAGGTATATACTTGTTTTCTGTTTTCTCTTTTGCGTTTTGGTCGTTCTGCATCTGTTCCACACAAAGAGAATAGTACACCGCATAGAAACCGACAATGGAAGCGACGGGCATTAAAACAAAGGCCACATGGATGATCGCGGGTATCATGCATATACTGTTCTTTTTTACTCTTTGCAAAAATAGCTTTTTCATCTTCACCTCAGCTATTACTATATAAAACTAAACAGTATATTTTTTTACTTTAAGCTTACCCCGCTTTTTCGTTTTCAAAAACAATTTTCAAATTGCATTTTTTCTTTACTATAAATGACACATGAATGTCAATTTGGTCTCAGGATTTTTTTTAAAAAGTGAAAATTTCTTTTTCCACAGTACCAGTTGCACATTGAAAGCCGCCTGTAAGCCGGCGCTTAGTGGGCAATTTGCCGATGGCATAGCTTGAAAGAAATCTGCTGTTTGTTTAATGCTGCCGATTGATTATCAAAAAGAAACATATATTTGTATCCGGGTATTATTAATAATTGTAAACTGTTTATTGAGCTATGGCAAATAGGAATTTCTTCAGCGATGTACGCAGCCTTCCGGGTTCCTTCTGGTATCTGAACATAATCCAGATGCTTGAGAAATTTGCATACGGAGCCGTCCTGCTTCAGCTTCCCGTCTATCTGTCCCAGAAAGACGCCGTTGGAGGCCTGCACTGGGACCAGTCCGTCAAGGGGTGGATATTCCTTTCCTGGGCGCTTGTACAGAACCTCACGCCGTTGTTTGCCGGCGGCTATGCCGACAGGATAGGATACAAGAAGGCTCTTTTCCTGTCTTTCCTGTTTGTTACAGCCGGATACTTCCTTTTCGGGGCTGCAAGCGACGTATGGCTTTTTGCAGCCGGAGCCGTCATCCTCGGTTTGGGCCTCGGTGTCTTCAAGCCGACGCTCCAGGCTTCAATCTCCTCGCAAATAGCCGGAAGCAATGAATCCCTCGGCTGGGGCATATACTTCATGCTCTATAACTTTGCTGTCTTCCTGAGTGGTTTCTTCTCAGTGTGGATGAAATCTTTTTCCTGGCAGCATGTTTTCTGGGGCAGTGCTGCTGTCTTTTCAATGAACTTTTTGCTGCTTTTCTTTTTCCCGGCTGTAAAAAGAAGTAAAAATCAACAAATAGAAAACAAGGAAGTTGTAAAGGAGATATTCCGGGGCCTTTTCGAAAGGAAGGTATTATGGTTTGTACTGATCATGTCCGGTTTTGCGTTCATTTTCATGCAATTTTACGAGACTTACAGCAACTTCCTCGTTGACTGGTCCGACACCTCGCCTCTTGTCAACGCCCTGTCCCTGCCGGAGATGTTCACAATGAAGCTGCCTACAGGTACGATGGTTGCTTACGAGTGGATGATCAACCTCAACTCTGTCCTGATAATCCTCTTTGTTGCAGGCCTGTCATGGCTGATGGCCCGCATCCCCACAGTCAAAGCTATCATTGCCGGTATGATCCTGTGTACCTGCGGCATGGCAGCCCTCGGCTCATCGACACTATGGTATGCGGCTGCGGGTGGCATTGTCATCTATACCTTCGGCGAGATGATTGTAAACCCGAGGTTCACCGAATACCTCTCGATGATGGCTCCGACAGGAAGTAAAGCACGATACATGAGCTACCTGAACATATCCTTTGCCTTTGGGTTCGCAGGGGGCGCTTTGTCCGGAGGCTATTTCTACCGGCATCTCGGCGAGAAAGCTGTAATGGCGGCAGACTACCTTCAAAATCACGGTTTCTCTGGCGCCATCGATCCTTCATCAGCGTTTTTGAAAATGACAGAAATGACAGGTTTGTCGCCGCAGCAGGCCAACACTCTGCTCTGGGAGAGCTATCACCCCTGGCAGGTGTGGATTCCCTTCATCGCTGTCGGCATAGCAACTGTTACAGGCTTACTGCTCTATTACAGGAAATTTTCTCAGGAACCATCAGCATTTTAATTCTGAATGCTTTACGAACTTGATAAACTTAACTAACTAATTATCTACCCGCTACCAGTAATCGATGAGCGGGATGTTGAATGTCCCGGCGATTAATAAGGATTAATAGCCTACCAGCCTGGATTCTTCGGCAAAGTAATTGTCAAGGTCTTTCTTCATGTTGTATGTCAGTGATTTTGTCATCGTTGACATCCTGCTGTCGTATTTGGCGTAAAGTTTTGCGCGGCCTATGCAGTAGCTTTCATAGTCGCTTTCGGGTATTATCCCGTTAATCATGCCTACTTCAAGGGCTTCTTCAGCAGTGATAATATCTGTCCTGAACAGCAGTTCCAGGGCCTTTGTCGGCCCGGCAATCCTCGACAGGAAGAAGGGAAGGGCTCCGGCAGGATGCATGCCGTATTTCAGGTGAGCCATGAAGAACTTCGTCCCCGGTGTTGCATACCTGAAATCGGCGGCAAGGTTCGTTCCGATGAACGGTGTTACCACTTCACCCCTGATGCCTGTTAATACGATTTTGCTGAAATTGATGATCTTTACAATGAAATTCCTGAAAGCATTCATCTGCCGCGCACGGAGTACCCTTTTCTCAGGCATGACCTTAGACGTGAGGTCGTTGTTTTCGTCCCTCACCAGTATCTGGTTCAGGAATTCGTAGTACCCCTTCTCGCAGTATGCTTCCTCTTCGTTAAGCAGCAGCAGTGAACGGACGGAATTGTCCTGCTCCACCCAGTCGAGAAAGTTCAGGAGCTGGTTGCTCAGTTCGAGTTGTGAAAATGATTCGAAGATGTTGTTCTTGAGCTTCAGTATGCCGGTGTTGTGTTCAACGTAGTACCGGACTATCTCGTTTTCAAAGTCCAGATGTTTTGTGTTTTCCATATACCACCTGTTACGTTTTGTTTTTACTTTTACGTAAAATAATCAAATTCCGGCTATTTTGGGAATACTTCTTTCAAATATTCAAAAAAAATTTGACAATTCCATGGAAAGGCGGTCTTTTAACAGGTTGAATGCTTTTCACCGGCGATTGCCTTTAGGCTATGAATGAAATGGAATAATAAATTGAAAAAATCCTCAGTTAAAGGGAGAAATGGAAATGGTCTCAGGTTTCAATTTTAAGGGTTCAATATATATGTTCTTCCCATTTACCTTCAAACTGTCTAAGATGAGAGTCAATGTCCTTACTTTGTCGGTCGCTATCATACAATCGTCGTTTGTTGCAGACAATGTATAGCCAATATTACAGCTGTTGTCAAGTTCGTCCCTGTCAATAGCCGTAAAGTCGGAAACCATGCGTGCCTCCACTTTGTTACACGAATTGTCAAGAGCAGAATAGCGTATAATCCGGCCCAGAGGTTCGAAGTAATTTGTTATTTCGATGATGACTAAAGGAATAACCAGGGTGTCGTTAATAATCAGCCTGGAATTGACGGGATCAAAACTAATAGTATCGAGATGAGGCAATGGTTTACCATCGCGGAACAATGGGCCATTCTCATTGACGACAATTTGGTGTTGGCTAATTTTAATAAGGACATAGGGATTATGGTTTCCCCGAATACAAAAAGGGCCTTGACCAGACTCAAACCAGTCGAAAGTAACTACAGGAAGACCATCAAATTTAGAGGAATTAATGCCAATAGTCCCAATATAAGGAATATATTTTGGATAATCGATCTTTTTACCGTCGGAAGTTGTATCTTTGTAGAAGTAATAATGAGAATTACTTATGTCGTCAAAATACGTGTACCAGTCAGACTGGCCAGCCTGAGTGAATACTATTCTGTTAATACTGCAGGATGACACGATTAGGAACGACACTGCAATTAAAACCGGTATTGCCTTGGACTTTTTCATTTACATTTATTCCTTTCTTTCTAAAATAACTTTTTCAATTTTTACATTACAGGTACAGAACTTTACCAAAATGTCGCAAATTCATACAATCCGGCTCACTCTCTGTCATTACAGTGCAGATAATAGCCGGAACTCTTTCAATCGCGGCTGTTTACAACTTTAATACGCAGGGGTTCGATATATATATTCCTGCCGTTGTACATGACGCTGTCGAGAACAACAGTAATTGTACTGATAATGTTCGGGTCCCAT
This sequence comes from uncultured Hyphomicrobiales bacterium, assembly GCA_964634885.1. Taxonomy (GTDB): domain Bacteria; phylum Bacteroidota; class Ignavibacteria; order Kapaibacteriales; family UBA2268; genus DAINRZ01. The sequence goes on from CAZWLN010000003.1 coordinate 176,954, forward strand.
GGATCTGAACGATAGCCTTTCAAACCGAATAACATAGTCTGGTATATACTGTAATCATTGAGTCTGTCGCATTCATTTGTACCTTTCCCGGTATTCGCTGTTCCGGGATTCTTTGGCCTTGCTTCTTTAATGGATTCACTTTTTTGCCTGGCATAATAAACTGATATGGGATAGATCAGCGAATCGTTAATTATCAGCCTTGAATTGACAGGTTTAAAACTGACACTGTCATCGTTCAATCTTATATATTCGCAGCTTGGATAATCGAAAAACCCGCCTTGCTTTGTTCGGATTTCCCAGGGTAAATTAATGCCTAATTCAATCTTTGGTTTCCAAAGGCCGTCAACTGTATCATGGCCAAAATAATTCATTTCATCGTTCCATTCAAAATACAAATGAGTAAATTGCCAAACTAATTGGATTTTGATTTTAGTTTCGTTTTAAAAAATTCTTTTTGCCGAATCTGCATTAATGTTTTTTGCTCTTAGAGTGTCCAACACCCCTGAATCATTAAAGAAATAGTAAAAACCGTATTTAGTTTTACTATTTTTATTAATAAATGAAAACCACTTCGAATTGCCCATCATGACAAGTTCTGTTTTTTTTACTGCCGGATTGCCATTGACCATAGCCACCACAATAATTGCCAATCCCAGCCCGATCAGTGGAATTGCTTTCACTCTGCTCATGTTTACTCCATAGCCATTTAATACTTCTTAAATTAAGACTTCTGTCAACAGTTAGAGTAAACAATCATGAAATTGGTTTAAACAATTTTTTGGTTCTTCGCTATTCAGTATGGGGAAAGTTATTATATTACTCAATATTGTAAAGAAGCGGTATTATTCTGGTATTTCGTAGAGACACAAGGCCTTGCGTCCCTACTGGTGCGGCTTTCTACAGTTTCGTATGTTGGAATTTGACGCTCGTTGTTCTTCTACCCCAACTAAAACTTCCCTATGGGGTAAATTTATTCGTCAAGTTTATAAAGTTTGTCAAGTTTATCAAGTTTATAAAGTTTGTAAAGAAAGAAGAAAGAATCCCGCTGCTTCTTTCTCCTTCCCCTTTGGGAATAATTCCCTTGGGGAAGGCTGGGATGGGGTGGGTTCAGTTTGTCAAGTTTATAAAGTTTATAAAGTTTATAAAGTTCGTCAAGTTTATTAAGAAAGAATCCCGCTGCTTCTTTCTCCTTCCCCTTTGGGAATAATTCCCTTGGGGAAGGCTGGGATGGGGTGGGTTCAGTTTGTCAAGTTCATCAAGTTTATAAAGTTTGTAAAGAAAGAAGAATAAAGTCCGTACTTCTCTCTCGTGGAACCGGAACTATCTCAGGTCCACGACCGAAGTCCCCGTAGGAGCTGTGAAATTGAAAATGCCGTTGTCAAGTTTATTATTGAGCTTAATGTTCCTGACAGTCCATGTCTGAACCGTGCCGTTGTCGTCCACAGACAGCGACAGGAGCGTATAGTCATTCCTACTGACCTTAATCGTTACTTTTGTCAGGTTAATCGTCGAAATTATCGTTGGTTTTGCCTTTGGCTGCAGGACGATTGTGTAGGCCGCAGGCCCCACGGAACTGGTAGCCTTGGTAACTGAAACGGCTTTGTAGCCGTCGAGGAAATTGAAGAAGACTTTTTCGATGGACAATTCATCGCTCGAGGCCTCTTCATAGCTGCTGACCACAACTTTCTTATTGCCGGGAGTATAGTTCCAGATGGTCTTGCCGTTGCAGGTAATTGTCCTGCTGCCGGTTTCGATGATGTACTTGTTGCCGAGCTTTGCCTTGATCATCCCTTTGTAATCAGGTTTTTCAACTGATTGGAAACTGAAGGTAACAGACTTGACCCCGGAATATTTCTTCAATACTTTATTGAATACTTCGGTGATCCCGTCCTGGGATAGCGCTGCCGGCTGTGTTGCCGGGAGCAGCAAGGCCAGGACAAAGAATAATTTCAATAATTGACGGGCTTTCATCTTATCCATTCCTTATTTTACAATTTTGCTTTCATGGGGTTCCTGAGGCCGGAATAGCTTGTCAGTTCGGCAGCGACATCGCCGATGAGAATTTTTGTGGAGACCTTTACCGGTATCTTGTTCTCATCGTCTGTAACCCAGATCATGATGCTTCCTTCGCTCTTGAACAGTCCACCCTCGGTAACGAGCGGTTCAATCTTGATACATTTGAATTTACCTGCTTTAACTTCGACGGTTTCCTTGCCGTGTATCTTGACTCCCAGGTCATAGACCTTTTTGTCAAAGAAGTTTTTCAGGTAGAAGACCTTACCCTTGGGCATCGACGTAAGGTTAAGGGTACGGACGTAGTAGAAGGCAGAGACAATGTCATGTACATATTCGGGGACATTGTAAGTCTTGTCTTTAAAAGTAGCTATATTTTTATACTGGTTAAACTCAGCTTTGGAGTCTCTTTTGTAATTGCCTTCGCGTATGCGCTGCTCGAATTTCCAGGGGAAAATGCCTTCAACGTCGAGCGCAGTCCTGTACGTATCCTGTACTTTGTACAAGAACTCGAGGCTTTTCAGGGAGTTGACCTGGAAGCGGACATCGTAGCAGTCCCTGCCGTTGTAACTGTACTTCGAAGGGATGATCTGGAAAAAGCCGGTACCGGCTTTGATGAAAGAATAGACCACATCGTAATCCAATCTCTCACCAAAATCAAAAGCATTATTAGGGGACTTTCTGAGTTTCTTTGTCTCGACCGGCAGTTTTATGAACTGTGCTAATGCATTGCCGTCGGCGGACTGCAGCTCTTCGAGTGAAAACAATGGGACAAGCGCCATCATCATTGCTGCTATTGTTACTTTCATTGCTCTTTTCATGTTATATCCTGCTCTATTTCAAATTACATTTCACTTATATAAATATACGAGTAAAATTACAATTTTTTAACAGATTTTAATATTTTATTCAGTCTTCAGATAAACAAATTCAAAAAGAAATATTAATTTAGTTAATAAAAAGTAAAAAATGAAAAATATTATAGATATGACAGAAATTAAAGAAACCGGCATATACATACATTACCCGTTTTGCGTCAGGAAGTGTTTCTATTGTGATTTCTACTCCGTCACCGACACCAGCCTGGAAGTGAAGTACCTGGAATACCTCGCAAAGGAGATGGACATATTTTTTAACAAATACAAGGTGCTTCCTGACGTACCGACCCTGTTCATCGGCGGAGGGACTCCGTCCCTGATGGCGCCGGGCCAACTTGCCGGGGTGCTGGCCCATCTCAGGCAATATGTACTATTGTTACCCGGAGCTGAAATTACTGTCGAATGTAACCCCGGTACGAACATTGCCCACTATCTTCAGGAGTACAGGCAGCTCGGTGTCAACCGTTTAAGTGTCGGTGTGCAGTCCTTTAACGACGACGAACTCACCTTCCTGCACAGGATTCACAATTCCGCCGGGGCAGTGCAGACAATCGAAGCAGCACGGGAAGCAGGCTTCGACAACGTCAGCATAGACCTGATCTTCTCGTTGCCCGGGCAGACCGAAGAAAAGCTGAAACAGAGTTTAGACAGAGCTTTAGAAACCGGGGTTGACCACATCTCCGCTTACAGCCTCATATACGAGGAAGGGACACCGCTTTACGAAAGCTGGTCGAAAGGGCAGGTTGAGAAGAATGAAGACGAGCCGGAAGCCGCTCTGTACCTGTTCCTGATTGAGGAACTGCGCCGCAGGGGCTACGAACAGTACGAAGTGTCCAATTTCGCCAGGCAGGGCAGGAAATGCATTCATAACATCAATTACTGGAGGGCCGCCCCCTATATCTCCTTCGGCCCTTCGGCACACAGCTACCTCGACGGCCGCCGCTTTGCCAATGTGAAAAATATTCACGAATATTTTACAATAATCGACAGGGAAGAGCTTCCTGTTAACTTCGAAGAAACCCTCGGTAAGCACGAGATGATGACGGAGCGGGTTTTCCTCTCACTCCGTTCCGAAGGCCTGAACGTGGATCAGTTCCACCGGGAATTCGGTGTTAACCCTCAAGTAACCTGCTCTGTGGAGATTGAAGAACTGATCGGGCTGGGAATGATGCAGAATGAAGCGGGTACGCTCCGCCTTCTCCCACGTGGCTACGCAGTATGCGACGAAATATGCCTGAGGCTGATAGGCAAAATCGAAAAATTATTATAGAGACAGCGTCGGAAAATCTATCGTCAGTATCCGGCGTTGTAAACGAACGGACAGGAACGGTTGCTGCCCTTACCGCCGATTACCAGTGTATAGGCTCCGGCAGGAAGCCTGTCAAGGCCGATATAAACACTCCCGCCCGGAGCAATCTCACTGCTGCCGGAAATTACCTGCCTGCCAAGGAGGTCATATACGGCATAGGAGCAGGATTCATCAGTAAGGCCAATGCCGGTTACTTCGAGGTAACCGCCTGAGGCCGACAGCTTCAATTCAGGGCTTGATTGCTCACTGACGCCTGTTGTCGGGGCATAGGGAATAATATAGCCCCAGGAGTCGATCACGTTGACATTTGAGAGGTAAGCCGGGGGAAGGCCTTCCTTGTTTACAGTCTTCGCGGCACGAAGATAGCACAAAATGTCCTTCTTTTCCGGAAGTGTAGTCCCGTTGACGGTGGCTAATGCGAAATGAGCTTGCTTCCCGGCTGATTTCAACTTGCCGAGGAAAATATATTCGTCTCCGCTGAATGCTTCATTTTTTTCTATGCCTTCAATTTGAACATCGTCGCCGTAAGATTCGAAATTGATGATTCCCGATATGCCGCCGACATCATCCGTTAGCGAATAATAGACAGGAATCAGCATATTATTGTCCAACTGACTATTATCGTACCAGGTTTTTTCTCCCTGGGCGAAAGCCTTTGGTTTAACGGAGAATGAGGTCCTTTTCTTTCCGGCATTGACGCCCAGCACCAGCACGTCGGCTTCGTTAACGACGCCGTTGCCGTCGCAGTCAGCGAAGGTAGCGTCGTACTCATCCCAAGCCAGCACTTTCTGGGCTTTCCAGATGGCGCTGGAGTTCTCCCGCTTGAATGTACGCGATTTCTTGACTTCGGAGCCGAAGTCGAAGTAGAGGTCTATCGGGAGTACGTCGTCGTTGTTGACGGTGCTGTTGTCGTCGGTGTCCCCGGGCCAGACCTTGATGAAACTGTGGATGTTATAGGTAACGGGTTCGGCTTCGAGTTCTATGTCCACCCTGCCGCTGTCGGTGTTTACGTTGGCACGGAGAGTAATGAAGCTGAAGACGGTATTCTGGTTATTGACTGCAGAACTGAGGACGGCGAAGTCGAAATGGATGAAATATGGATTGTCGTAACCTTCTGATTTGTATGGCTCTGCGGCGGTAATGCCACAGTAGATGACTCCCTGGCTCGAGTTCGTTTCAGTGCTGACATAGGTGGCGGTACTGTCGCCGAAGTTGCCCGGGCGCCAGCCCGAATACTTGATGTAGGAGGCATTGGTCCACTTGAGTGAGAAAGACACTGCGCTGCACTTGAATATGCTGTCCCCGATAATGTCGATTCCGAACAGGTATTTGGCGGTAACGAAGTCGGACCGCGACGAATCGACGTCTGTCCTGACGATTTTCAGGTTCTGGCCGTTCAGCGTGCAGGCAGTTACAGCCATCACTGCCGTTAGTATAATCCTGTATAGCAATTTCATCCTGTTTTTTTCAATCTTAAACAAAATTCATCTCAAACATGGCAATGTCTGTGCCAAATTATAATATTCGGCTTTGGCGTAATTTTTGGGAGGCCGATTGCCGATAATTCTATATGATAAAAAATCATTAAATTATAGTAAATGTGTTTGTTAAAATATTGATTAAATGAAAATGGAACTGAAGCCGGGGTTGTCTGTTTGCATAATTGCAAAGAATGAAGAGCGGAACATTGGGGAGTGCATCGACAGGGTATTACCTGTGGCCGATGAGATCATTGTAATAGACACCGGATCAGACGACAGGACTGCAGCGCTTGCGACCGGGAAAGGCTGCCGCGTTTACCAGGAACCCTGGCAGAATGACTTTTCACTGGCGCGCAACTCGGCTCTCGACAAAGCACAACATGAATTCATCCTCAGCATCGACGCAGACGAAAGGCTTGTCCATCCCGATGCCCTGAAATCTGTGATGGTCAATGCCCTGCCCGAAGTAGGGGGCTGGCTGCTTGAAGTGAAATCCTTCGCCTGGAACCAGAGATGCGGCACCGAAGTCTTTGTCAGCAACCTGCTGCGCCTGTTCCGCAACCATCCTCAGATCAGGTTTTACGGGCGGATCCACGAACAGATCGTTAAGCCGATTCTGGGCCTGGGGCTGAAGATTGAGAACACTGCCGTACAGGTGCTCCACACCGGCTATTCCTATTCCAAATCAGCAATGGAAGAGAAGCACAAGCGTAACCTGGCAATGCTCGACGAGGCTTTACTCGACGAACCCGGCAGCGGCTATTACCTCTTCCAGAGAGCCAAGACCAACCTGGCGCTCAACAGGCTCGCCGAAGCGGAGGACGACATTGCCGCCTGCCTCGACATTGCCCGGCAGATGAACCTCGAACGCTCTCAATTGCTGAATTTTGGGGCGCTGATCGCCATGCAGGCAAAGGACAACGGCAAAGCAAAATCGAGAGCTGCGGAGTCTCTTGCAATACTTCAGGTGCAGGCTTTTGCCAATTTCATCCTTGGGGATATTTACCACTCTGAACAGAATTACGCTTTGGCGCTCGACGCATACAGTAACCTGGCAGAAGCAATCAGGAATCCCGACCCCGCCGCAAAGGTCGCGGGCGATTACTACCTGCCGCCGGAACAGATCAGCTTCAGGAAAGGGAAATGCCTTGTCGGGCTGAACAGGCTCGACGATGCCGACCGGGAATTTAAGGAAGGCTACCGTGCCAACCCCAACGACGCCAACTCACTTGTCGGCATTGCCAATGTTGAGTACAAGAAAGGGAGATTTGAAAATTCCCTGGCGCTGCTGAGGGAAGCGCTCCAGCTGACTGCCGACAACGGCGAGATCAAAAGGTTCATAGCTGCCGTCGAGAATTCAATCAGAATGACTAAGGCTCCCATTCCTCCTTCACCGGTCCCGGTTCAATCAAACGGCAGTCCTGCCGGCGCGTCTTCCGGGAAACCGCTGCTGTCGCTGAGCATGATTGTAAAGAATGAGGAAGAATACCTGCCGGGCTGCTTAGAAAGCGTCAAAGGCATCGTCGATGAGATTGTCCTGGTGGACACCGGTTCTACGGACAGGACTAAGGAGATTGCCAAACGGTTCGGCGCCCGTATATTCGATTTCAAGTGGGTGGACGATTTTGCCGCTGCCCGCAATGAATCGCTTAAGCGCTGCCAGGGCGAGTGGGTGTTGTACCTCGACGCAGACGAAAGGCTCAATGCCGAAAACAGCCACCTGATCAGGAATATGCTTCTAAATGCCCCGGAAGCAATCGGCGGTTACATAGTTACCATCGAAAGCGAACACATCCAGCTTACAGGCGACTCCGAGTTCCACAGGGGGGGCTATCCGAGGATATTCCGCAATTACGGCTTCCCGCAGATATATTTCAAGGGCAAGGTCCACGAGCAGATCACCCCTTCCATCTTCGCCCTGGGCAAGAACATAGATTTTTCCGATGTTACCATTACCCACCTCGGTTACAATCACTCGCGGGAGGTGATGGAGCAGAAGATCAAACGCAATTACAACATGCTGATCAAACATGTCCAGGAGGAGCCCCTCAACGGCTATGCCTGGTACCAGTTAGGGCAGACCCTTGCGCATATGCACCTGGCAAAGGAAGCAGAGTCTTCCATTCGTTTTGCCATCGAGTCCGGCACCCTGTCGGCCTCGGTCTATGCCAGCGCTGCCGCCACCCTCTCGCAACTCGTCGGCAACAGGAAGAGTTTCGAGGAATCGCTCTACTGGGCGGAGAAATCGCTCGAGAAGGCGCCGTCCCAGGCCTATGCACTGAACCTGAAAGCTTACTCCCTGCTCTATCTCGGCCGCTGTGCCGAGGCCGAGGAACAATTCATCGAAGTTCTGTCGAGGCTGAGGAACATTAAGGGCGTTCCCCGCTCCGGCTTCGACATCGTCATCAATGAGTCCATCGTACAGCACGGCCTCAGCGAAGCCAGAAAGAAGCTTGGGAAAGAGTGAGGGTAAATTAAGAAATAGTACCAATATACTTTTTTCGAGGTATTAAATTACTATTCTTGACTCTATCATGATAATTTTTCAATCCTTTCTTTATAGATATATCTATATCAGGGTTTTCTAATCTTTTCTTTTGATCGTTCTTTATATCAAGCTTATTATTTCCAGTGATTATTCCTGTGATTTCTGTTGGGCCTACTTTATAATAAGTCTTACGATGACTTATTTGAAAACAGTTACATTTAATGATACTCAATACTTTATATGTAATATCTTTTAAATCTTCTTTAGATGACAAAGTAATATCATCAACATATCTCGTATAGGTTATACCATGCATTAAACAAATATTATTGATTTTTTCATCAATTTCCATAAATACAAGATTAGCTATATGTGGACTAGTTGGTGTGCCCTGAGGTAACTGATCTTTATAAGTTGTTAATTCTGTTAGTAATTTACTTACATCTGGCGAGAAACCATAATTTAAAAACATATGATAAACCATAGAAGGTCTAATTGATGGGAAAAAGCTTTTTATGTCGGTAATAAATTTATATTTATTCCCTAAATGGAATTTTGCATTTTTTATATTATCTTTTCCCTTTATTCCCCCTGTTATATATTCTGGATAATACATTTTATCGAGTATTTTACATTTTATTCTTTGTTGAATTGTTTTTAGAGGCTCGATACTAGGATAAATAGTCCTTTTTTTTACTTTACCATTTTTTACTTGTTCAACGGAGTATTTATAATAGAATTTATCAATATTTTTGACTATCAATTTTAATTCAGATAACTCATAACCAAGTATGTAAGCTAATCTAGTTGGTTTTTTTATCATTTTCATTAATAAATATTTCTTCGATAAACTGGTTTATTGAAGGTTTTAGTATTTCAAATATCTCTTTTTTACTTGATTTTACATCATCATCATTAATTGAAAGGAATAGTAATACAGGTATGGGAATACCTATTTGCTCGCTAATTTTGTTAATTAATGAGAAATTGGGCATTTTTTTATTATTCTCTATAAGTGATAAATATGTTTGAGAGATATTTATTTTTGCTGCAAAATCCTTTTGAGAGATATTCTTTCTTATTCTTAGGTTTTTTATTGCTTTGCCAATATCCATACATTCATTTTTTTCATACTATCATACATACATAAAAAAAGGATTAGAGGGAACCGGTTAGAAGAAATCTGATATGTTTTTAATGGTGTCTTCATTTAGAAAGACTCTAATAACATTCCAAATCAGATCAGGTAAATACTCTTTTAATTTTTCTTTCGAGTATCTTATCTTCTTAGATTCCAATTCACTAAGAATTCTACCACAAAGATCCATTTCTTCAACCGTTAACAATTCACGGTTCTTTTCAAGGATTGTTTTAAATCCTTGAGCCAATTCATCGAGAGAATGATTGGGCTTTTGATCGATTAATCTATTCATAGATTAAACCTTTATCAAAGTTAAACAAATTAACGACAGCAACATGCTGCCTGCCTATTTCAGCAATAACTGCCGTCCATCGTGAATTGTATTGAATTCCCTCTATCTTTAAAAAACCTGCCTAATAACGAAGAATAGTGCAGAACAACAAATGGAGTTAGATATAAGGTGTTATAGTTTTGCGGTATGCTAACCCCCATAGAAGGTGGCAACGCCACTGCCAATTAAATGGCTTCAGTCTTCAGCAGTTAAATGCTAAATCTCTCGATTTTTTCGAATTTCAAAGAACTATTAGTGCCTTAAACGTAAGAGAAAAAATTATATTTTTAACTATTAGTAATATTTTGAAAAAAGTTTTCAACAATAAGTAATTTTCTTGATAAACTTCATAGAAAAAATTAGGGGGAAAAAATAAAACAATTTGCAGATTAAAATAGATAATACCAGACATATCATAATAATTGTTAAACTGTGGATTATGTTAATCCTTATATATTCACTTTCTCTCAATAATGGTCCTTCTATACATGCCTATGCTTTCAAGCTGAATCGGTACTTAGCATAATTCCGTTTTCAAATTATTTTCCTACTTCCCTCTTCAAAAACACAAGGCCGTTGCTTTTGCCGACCGGCGTCAGGCCGTAGTCCCTGATGTACTTCTCCGCTTTGTTCAGCTTCGTTACAAAGTACACCGGATATTTGATTGTGCCTTTGAGAAGGCTGTCCTTCCGCCCTTTTTCAGGTATGCCGTTCCTGTAGAAAGAGAGATGGGGCTGCTTGTCCGTATAGAAATAGAACCCGTACTTGTAATTGCCTATGTCTAAGGGATAGACACAACAGTCTTTGCCTCTCATCGTTTTGTAGAACTCCACGGCGTCGCCCTGCACCATGCTTTCTACCGGCGGGGCAATCATCGGCATGAACAGGAATACGGAAATGGCCGTGCCCGCATAGAGTATTACAAACCCGTTGAGGATTTTTTCCCTGTTGATGTATATCAGGGAGGCAATCACCGCGGCCAGGAGTATTATCCCCACCGCCGGTTCGATGCCCGTCCAGGCAATCGGCTTCAGCAGCATAGCCCTTGTAAATTCATCTTTAATCATCGGCGCAAAAGTACCGATGTTCATCAACAGGAGCGGCAGGCCGACAAAAGCCAGCCCCCAGGCAATACCCATGACGCCGTATATCCATTTGACGGCTCTCTTAATAGTTACTCCCCCGTAAACTGCCTTGTAAACCCCGTAGGCCGCAAGGAAAGTGATTGGGAAGTACGCCAGCGAAGAATAGTGGACAATCTTGGTCTTGACAATTGAAAATACAATCAACACGACATAGAGCAGTATCTTGCCCCACAGCTTGATGTGTTGCTGCTTCTCGTCGTCCCCTGTGTTCTTGTTGTAATGGATGAACATCAGGACTGATGAGGGGAAGCACCCGAAGAACAACACTACGAAATGATAGTAGAAAGGCTGTCCGTGCCCGGCGTCGCCCGTAGTCAGGAGCCGCACCTGGTATTCCAGGAAGTCGGCGAGTATGTTCTGGCTGCCGATGGACGCAAATGTATAGATGTACCAGGCAGCGGCAGGCAGGGCAGCAACAAGGCTGAAAACGATGAACGGGATATATGGAAATTTCACCTTTTTACAACTGATGATCCCGATGACAATCCATGTCAGGGCAGGCAGGAGATAGCCTACAGGGCCTTTTGTCATTACCGCCAGCGCCGTGAAAATGCCTGCAAGCCACAGGTCCTTATTGAGTTTTCTCCTCCCGCGGCTGTTTATGCCCGTGAAGAACATGGCGGAGTACCATGTACCGAGGAACATCATCAGGTTGAACAGCGGGTCGATCAGCCCCGTCTTGAAATAGAAGTGGGGAAGTATTGAACCGAGGTAAGCCAAAGCCCACAGGAGGCCGAATTTCTCGTCGTACAGCCTACGCCCGAAGTTGAACAGTACTAATAAGGTAATCATGCCGATGAGGGCGTTGGGAAAGCGGGCGCCGAATTCGTCCACGCCGAAGACGTTCATCGATGCGGACTGGATCCAGAAGAAAAGGGGCGGCTTCTCGTGAAAAGGCTCAAAGTCAATCATTACCTTCGTGTAGTCGCCCGTAACAATCATTTCCCGCGAGGCTTCCGCGAAGTTGATTTCGTCCCAGTCCAGCAGGTGGACAGCGCCCAGGTAGGGCAGGAACAGTACGATGCTCAGCAGGGCAATCAGCAGGTTAGCTTTCAATGTTGTGTTGTTTTTCATAGCTTATTTATTTTGTTTTACTTTCTTTCCGAACCATTTACCTTTAATCAGGAACAGGTACCATTTCATATATTTTGGCAGCCATTTGAAGAGCCTGAATTTTGACCGACCCTCAGTCCTGTCCCACCATTGAGCGGGAAGTTCGACGATGCTTCCGCCGTTCAGGTAGATCTTCGCAGTAATTTCCATGCCGATCTCGAAACCACCGGTACTTTCAATTGCGATACTTTTCAGGGCTTCTGTCCTGTACATCCTGTAACTGTTGCTGATGTCGTGGGTGGGAATGCGGCTCAGGGCATGAAGACTGACACCGGCAATCCTCGACAGCGCCTGCTTGAAGAAAGGCCCTCCGTTGAGCTTCCCCCCTTTCATGTATCGGGAAGGGATGATTACGTCATAGCCGCGTCGCCCGTATTCAATCATTGCCGGCAGGACGGAATAGTCGTCGGAGAGGTCGGCCATCGACACAATGACGTAGTCGGCAGGAGATGAGAACAGTCCGGTTTTCAGGGCTTCGAGTACACCGCGGCCTCTGTTCCTGAGCAATTCAACAGGCCGCGAATACTTTCCGGCAATCCTTTGTATTACCGGGAGGGTGTTGTCTTCATCGAAATCATAGACGATGATGCACCTGAATTCCGCTTCTGCAGCAGGCAGCGCTGTGAAAAGGGCGTCGAGGTTCCTTTCGATGTTCTCCCCCTCATTATAGACCGGTACTACAATATCAATTTTCAGATTACCCGTTCCTCACGATATAAAAATGTATAATTTAGGTAATTGGAGCCTGTTTTGCAAATGTAATAAGCAAGTTAAATTAATAATTATTAATTTTTGTAACCAAAATCAGTTTCGATTGTTATTACATTAGAATATTTGATGGAAATAAAAAAAATATTGAAAACGTTATTTGACAACCGGCATCGGCTGGGCAAAAAAAACAGGACAAAACCTGTCTAAGGAAGCAATCAGAGAATTTAGTTATAAATGATAATGCACTACCCGCCCCGCAAAAACTCCCAACCCGGAGACGCATTGATTACCCGTGTGATCATGGTTCATGACTGCCTGAAGAAAAATGCAATGGTAGATGGAAAAATGATGGATTGACCCTACCTGTGTATCCCGGATTGGGAGTTACTTTTTTTATACAGCAGCCTCCCGCCGGAACCGAACATTCCCCGGCGAAAGCCACCCACAAGTTCTGACTATCCGGCAGAGTTCTCAATCAGGGAGATGAAATCCTGCTCGTCGAGGACCGGCACTCCCAGCTTCTGTGCCTGTGAATACTTACTGCCGGGATTGGCCCCGCTTACTACGAACGATGTGTTCTTACTGACCGAGCCTGTAACCTTGCCTCCCAGGCCTTCAATTTTTTTCTTTGCTTCGTTCCTCGTCATAGAATCCAGTTCCCCTGTCAGGACAAAGGTTTTTCCTGTCAATTGCCCGGTTTCTGTGCTTTCGGTACCGGTATAGCTGAAATTGAGCCCGGCAGCCCGCAGCCTTTCGATAATTGCAAGCTGCTTTTCATCCTCGAAGAAACGGCAAACCGATTCGGCAGTCTTGTCGCCAATTTCAAAAACCGACGCCAACTCATCCTTTGTTGCCTTTGCCAGCAGGTCGAGAGAACGAAAATGCCTCGCCAGTATCCTTGAAGCACCCTCGCCGATGAACCTGATGCCAAGTGCGAATATTACCCTGTCAAGCTGCCTTGTCTTGCTTTTTTCTATCGATTCGAGAAGGTTGTCGAGGCTCTTCTCTCCCCAGCGTTCCAGTCCGAGCAGTTCACTCCGCCTGTTCTTCAGGCTGTACAGGTCGGCAATATTGTGAACAAATCCGTTAGTAACCAGTTGATCTACAATTTTCTCTCCGGCGTTGATGTCCATTGCATTGCGTGAGATGAAGTGTTCAATCCTGCGCCTGATCTGCCAGGGGCAGTCCTGGCTGTTGCAGTAATGATTGGCTTCGCCTTCAGGCCTTACAAGAGGGCTTTTAAGCTCACAGGGACACAATGCGGGAAAAACAAAAGGCACCGAATCCGGCTGCCTCAGTCCGGGGTCGAATCCTGTTACTTTTGGTATTACGTCGCCGCCTTTTTCGACATAGACCGTGTCACCGACCCTGATGTCTAAGCCGGCTATGTAGTCTGCATTGTGCAGGGTGGCACGGCTGACGGTCGAGCCTGCAAGGAATACCGGTTCCAGGTCGGCAACGGGTGTAACGGCTCCTGTCCTGCCTACCTGCAGGATGATTCCCTTAAGAAGCGTTTGGGCCGATTCTGCTTCGTACTTGTATGCGATGGCCCATCGCGGAGAACGGGCAACGGCTCCGAGCATATCCTGCTGGAGTAGTGAATCGACTTTAAGTACAATACCGTCGATCTGGAAAGGCAGTTGCGGCCGCTTTTCCTTCCACTCATCGATGAAAGCAAATATCTCATCCTGGTTCGCACACAGCTTGTAATGCTGCTGTGCAGGCAGGCCGAGCTCAGCCAGCAATTGCAGGTTTTCCGAGTGGCTTTCGAGCTGTACGTCTGTGCAGTCGAGGTAATAGCAAACCATGCGGAGGGGCCTTTCGGCAAGCTGGGATGAATCGAGCAGTTTAAGCGAGCCGGCAGTAAGGTTGCGCGGGTTGGCGTATGGCTTTTCCTCAGCTTCTATGCGCTTCCTGTTCAACTCCAGGAAATCAGCTTCGAGCATATAGACTTCGCCCCGCACCTCGAAATTCCTTACCGGTACTCCTTTGTATTGAACCTCGTTGACTTTCAGCGGTATGCTTTTTATGGTCCTGATATTCCGGGTAATATTGTCGCCCCTTGTGCCGTCGCCGCGCGTAGCTCCCAGTTCCAGTTCTCCGTCCCTGTACCTGAGGCTGACGGCTACGCCGTCGAATTTCAGCTCAGCAACATAGCTGTGTTCCTTGTTTTCGAGGCCTTCGCCGACCCTTCTGTCGAAATCCGCCACTTCCTCCCTGCTGTACGTATTGCCGAGTGACAGCATCGGTTTCTCGTGGACAACGGACTCGAACTCCTTCAGAGGCTCGCCTGAGACACGCTGTGTCGGTGAAGAGGCTGAGGCGAATTCGGGAAAGCTCTTTTCCAGGTCTGACAATTCACGGAACAGTAGGTCATATTCTTTGTCGGAGACGAGGGATTGGGCTTCGACATAGTAGGCGCGGTCGTATTTATCTATCAGCGCCCTCAATTCTTCTATACGAATACGGGCATCCGATCTGGGGTCAGGGAACAGGCTCAGGTTTTCTTCCATAATTTTCAATTAAATATTACTAATTATATATTCAAAATACTTTAAGTAATTTTGCACACAATTTAATATACAATTTATTTTTTTAAAATTTTTCGAAAATAAATTTTGAAAATAAATAATAACCTGTTAAATTTGTAGTTCTTTAAAAGAAATGTATTATAAATACTGAAGAGATAAAAAAATGGCAAAGCAACAAACATTTGCTGACAAACTGAAGAAAAAGAAACAGGAAGAAGCCGGTATCAACGTAAAAGTGATCAAAGGCATCAAGACTGACAAAGGCTCCTACGGATTCCTTGAGAAATTTGTAAGGATCAAGGACCTCAACGAAGTAAACGGTATTGACATAAATAAATAGGAACTAAGCATGAAAAAGGGCATACATCCACATTACCACAACATAGAAGTAAAGATGACAGACGGTTCCTCGTTCATGACTCGTTCCTGCTACAGGGGCGACAAGATGATACTTGAAATCGACTCGAAATCGCATCCCTTCTTTACCGGCAAGCAGGTACTCGTAGATACGGCGGGCCGCGTTGACAGATTTAAGAAACGTTTCGAAAAAACACAGCAAATCAGAGAAGACAGGAGTAAATAATGAGCGCAATACATCCAATGCAGACGGGCAACAATACAATCAGGCCCAACAAGAAAACCACCCGTAAGAAACCCAATCCTCTGAAGGAATCGAAGAACATCGACTATCTCGATCCTAAGTTCCTCTCAAGGTTTACTAACGACCAGGGCAAAATTCTTCCCAGGCGTATCACAGGTGTTAACGCTTTCCAGCAGCGCCGCATTGCCATTGCAATCAAATATGCACGCCACCTGGCCCTGTTACCGTTCGTAGCACAAGACATCAGCTAAGAACAACAAAAATATTTATACTAAAGAAGCTGCCTTCGGGTGGCTTTTTTAGTTTATAAAGTTCGTAAAGAATTCTGAGCCGAGCGCAGCGAGACCGGCGTAGCCAATTGAGAATGCTGAATTCTGAATTAAAGAAGTTTTCCCCACCTTGGATAAGGCGGGGGCAGGGGGCGGTTCGATATTTATTTTGTCAAGTTTATAAAGTTTATCAAGTTCGTCAAGTTCATAAAGTTAGTAAAGAAAGAAAAAGCAGTACTGGAGCGACTTTCCCTTTTCCTGCGCATTATGTTCCGGTAGAGACAGGTCTCAGACCTGTCTCAATATCATCTTTGCCGAAGATGGACTCCACCTGCGAGGTGGAGTCCATCTTGCAGATTACCCCTGCTTCTGCTCCTTCCCCATGGGGAAGGCCGGGATGGGGTGGTCAAGTTCGTAAAGTTCGTCAAGAATGCTGAGCCGAGCGTAGCGAGACCGGCGTAGCCAATTCTGAATTCTGAATGCTGAATTCTGAATTCTGAATGTAAGAAAAAGCAGAGCCATAGCGGCATTCCCCGCCTTGGATAAGGCGGGGGCAGGGGGCGGTTCGATATTTATTTTGTCAAGTTTATAAAGTTTATCAAGTTCGTCAAGTTCATAAAGTTAGTAAAGAAAGAAAAAGCAGTACTGGAGCGACTTTCCCTTTTCCTGCGCATTATGTTCCGGTAGAGACAGGTCTCAGACCTGTCTCAATATCATCTTTGCCGAAGATGGACTCCACCTGCGAGGTGGAGTCCATCTTGCAGATTACCCCTGCTTTTTTCCCCTTCCCCTTGGGGAAGGCCGGGATGGGGTGGTCAAGTTCGTCAAGTTCA